>CANQWD010000011.1 GCA_947627465.1 uncultured Clostridia bacterium | reverse complement strand
CTTGTCAATTTCATATTTATATTATAGCATAAATAGTCTTATTTGTCAATACTTTTATGTGAACAGGCTCTAAATTTGCTATGTTATCCATACTCGTCGAACGGATTTCCGCTTATGGGAGCCGACGGCGCGGCGGAGATCGGCGAGTAGTTGCCCTCAAGAATTTTCAATGCGTGTTTCGGCTCAAGTATCCAGTCAAAGTTAGCATGCCAATTTTCTTTGTTCTTACCATTTAGAAAACTGCTTTGTGCCGTCTTTTGAAAAATCTCAATAGGGTCAAATCCGGCTTTAATGCACCGTGCTATGATCCGTTTCCGATCTAAAGTGAGCTTTTGGATCGGCAGTAAATTCGTGCAAATACTGTTATACTGCTCAACGATATGACGATAGTCAATGTTGGCAGGCAGTGTTTTAAGGTCTTTTAAGAACCGTTTCAATTCGCCGAATTCCTTAGTAGTAAGCTCCAACTCAATTACCGTGTCATGCTCGAGATCGAGCAGCTTGAATTTCCCCATAAAATCCTCTCCTTTCCGTTAAATTCCTGCTCTGCGTTTTTACGGGCTTGCAACCGTTATCCGAGATAGCCGCATTAAGGCGGAGCGGCAAACCGCTCCGAATATTTATTTGTAAAGCACCTTTTTTATTGTGCGGATTTTATCCGTCTGTCGATTTTGCACGACCATTTCATTGGCAGTATCCTTAACGACAAGCCAATTCTCACAATTCAGCCTAGCGGCTTTCATTAGCTTTTTCTGTTTAAGCGTAGGATTTTTTCCGTGTTTCATCGTCCACGCACCGCCTTTTCCATGCCCTTTAAGTCAAGGTGCATCATTTTTGCCATTTTGACTAAACCGTCAAAATCGTACGCGCCCATATCGTAGGCGTTTCCGAAAAGCCGCACCGCGCCGCGCACGCCCTCGGCGGTCTGCGAGATCTTATGTAAAAACGTTAACTCGCTGTCCTTGCCGTGAAGCACGGGAATGAGCATTTCAATGTCCGCTTTCTGCACATCAAGCGTTCGGAGCTGCTGCCGCTGCCACGCGCGGTTGTTGACCTGTCGGTACTGTTCGCGGGAACGACCCTCTATCTTTTCGCGTATCCCGTCGTTACCGACCAACGCCACGCCCAATGTCTGACCACGCTCCGAAAAATAATCTGCGAACGCGCGGAGCGTTTCTATGCTTCCGTATGTAAGTAATTGCGCCTCGTCAACAGCAATCACCATTCCGTCGTGGAGCTTAGCGGCGATACTCATCCAAAGATCGTCGCGGCTTTGGGTAATCGGCAGCCCCATTTCCAGAGCCAGCATTTTAAGCACCGCCTTTGTGGATTTCGTACAGGGATTTATTGTTATCATTACGCTGTTCATCGGATTATCTGCGACATACTTTCGGAGCGCTTTGGTTTTGCCTATACCCGCGTCGCCCGTCACAAACGCGAACCCGCCCTTGATTTCCACGTTTTCGAGCGTCTTGTAAACGACCTCGGAGATCGTCGTCGGCGCGTACTCAATTTCCTCGTATGTTTCTGCCGCTTTGGATTTGGTATCAAAATATGCCTCGAGTTTTTTAAACTGCTTCGTCACATCGCCGTTATAGGTTTCCGAGCGGAGCTGTGAGATGATCGAGGACGATATGCCGATCTGCACTCCTGCTTTTTTTTCCGAACCCAGCTTCACGGCAAGCTCCTCAAACTGTTTTATCAGCTTTTTTTGTTTTTCCGTCATATTATTTTCCTTTCCTTGCACTTGCCGCCAAATTTATCTGATCGAGTGCAATTGTAATTTTTTCAATATCCGACAATTCGGGATTTTCTCCCAACCGCTCCTCCGAAAATACGGGCGTGAATGTTTTCGGCAGCTCGGGCTTAAATTTCTCCTTACCCTCAAGCCCTTTCTTAACCATCAGCGCCAGAATATCTATCTGCTTGTCCGGGTCGAGTGCGTCCGTTATACCTTTCGCAAACTGCTTAACAACGCGCTTGTTCTCATTGATAACGCGTTCGGCGTTCGCGATATCGTCCTTGTTGTCGGTAAGGTACGGGAGCATCAACTCGTTGGCAAGCTCCCAAGTCCACAAATACTTGTCGGTTTCCATATCGTAAACGCGAACCGACAGCGGGTTTGCGGGATCATACCGCACATACACCTGCTCTCCGATGTGGAGTATCGTTTCTTTGCCGTAGTACCACACCTTTTCGCCCGCTATGCGCACAAACACGCCGTTTCTGCCGATTTTCTGCGGACGGCTCACACGCTTTAGCAGCATATCCAAATTAGGCTCGTCGCATTTTCGGAACGTTGTCTCTTTGATACTCTCGTTCCAAACCTCAATACGCCGCATACCCTTGTAGCGCGTTTCTTTGCCGCCGTAAAAATCCACGTTGTAATCACCCTCGATAAACACGTCCAATGCCGCGGCAATTTGAAGATCGGTCGGCAGCTCGCCCGATTTTAAAATCCATTTCAGGCTTTCTTTGCGTTCCACGACCGTGCCGCCGCAGAATGTCTCTATCGATCTTGAAAAGTGATTTTTAAACGTGTAAAACGTCCGTTCAATGGGCTTTGCTTTTGCGTTCCGAACGATAGCATTGTGCATTTCTATATCCAGAAATTGCAGTATCGTCGGCGGCAGCGGGTCTTTGTTCCAATCTTTTTTACGGCGGTGTCCGCGCCCGCCGATGTCCGAAACGAGGAACTCCGAACCGTTATCCACGTAGATCGCACGCGGTACTCCGAATTTCAAAATACCTTTTCGCAGCGCAAGTAGCGTACTGTCCGAGCACGGGTTTTCCGTCAAGTTCCAACCAACCATAACGCCGCTTTTCGCGTCCGTAAATGCCGTAAGATACACACGGTGCGGCTTTCCGTTTTTGCCCGCCGTGAAGAAATCAAAAGTGTGGTTGTCCGCAATCCACACATCGTTGGCGCGGAGATCGTCGTACATTCGCTCTATGTACGGTAAACATTTATCCGCGAACGCCTTGTCGCCCTCGCGCATAAACATCACCAGCGCGTAAGGCAGTGCCTCCGCCTTGCGCCTGAACGTCCTCTCCGACGGCATATCTCCCGCCGCTTCGGGGTAATATGTCCTCACCCATGTTTGTAGCAGCGAATAACACCGCGAGATCGGGATTTTATTGTCATCAAGATACAGCCTGTAAAACGCGTCCAACATATATTGCGGAGCGTCAGTTTTGCCTTTGTTATGTCCGCCACGGTGATCCACAAGTCCACTTATGTCCCCATTTTTATATGCTTTGTATTTTCGGTACAGGATATCCGGGGATATGCTGATCTCCGGGTAGTGCAGCTTCATCGCCGCGCAGAACAGCTCGTCGACCTTGCATTTTCCAAATTCCGTGCCTTTCGCCGCGCGTGTCGCTTGCCATTGCTTTATAATCTCGCACCACAATCCGACGTCGCGCCGCTGTCCGCCGTCAAGGTCTTGTAGCGTGAGCTGACGAGGATCGGGTTTCGGTACGGGCTTTGAAGGTATTGGCACGGGTTCAAGTCCCAACTTGCCGCGCTGCTTGTTTTCATATTTGATCTGCATTTTTTCCGGTAGATCCGATAGTGCTATCTCATATTCAGTTCGGTTGTTGGCGGCGCTTTCCTTGACAGATGCCTTTATTTTTCCGTCTTTAATGCATTTTTGGACGTACTGTAAGCTACACCCTTTAAGCTCCGCGACCTGTGCCGTAGTCAAATACTCCAAAAAAATCTCTCCTTTCGCGAAAAATTTTCAAAAACCTCTTGACAAATGTCTTCGGCTCTGGTATACTTATTACAGAGCCTTTTGTTCATTGTCCAAGAAATCTTGAACGTCATGCAGAAGCGACTGCGCTGTTGCAATGAGCTGTCGTTTCTGCGAAGGCTCTATTTTTTTGTCCTTTCTGTCATCGCGGATCATAACGTACAAATCGTCGAACCACGCCACAAGATAGTCGCACGTTCTCTCCGTAAATTCTTGCATTGTCATAATTTCACCCCTTTCTGCGAATTTTCGAAACGCGAAAATTTAAGATTGAAACCGAAGGTTTCATTCGACCTGCCATCATCAGCGCGGGTAGGTCATTTCCCGCGGACGGACAGTTAAGCTGTCCGTTTCGGCTATTATAACGCGTTCAGAACAATTTCGCGGTTTTGCTTGATAATGTCGAAAAAAGTGCCGATAAAGTCGCACATTTGTTCCTCGTTGACGTTGTCCAGATTAATGTCGTAGGAAAACGCGACCGCGTGAACAAGTTCGTGCGTGATAATTTTCTCCATCAGTCCTGCCGGAAGATCGCCGTCTATGTAGATCTCACATTCCCGCAGAAGCGTCACCCCGTACAGCGACGGCTCACCGTTCTCATCGACAAGCTCATCGTGGGTCTCCGGTACGAAATGTACGTTCCATTCAAACCCGTTGATGTTGATTGCTATCATTGTGATGCCTCTCTTTCAATTTGTCCATTTCCGTGCACATCTCATCGACAAGCTGCGCCGCTTTTGTCAAATCGTTTCGTATGGTTCGCAAACCGCCGAGCAGATCTTGTTCGTGCGGCTCGTCTTCGATCATATGTATGTACATATTATCCTCAAACCATTCAAACGCCCTCGCGCAGAAATCCCACTCGGCTTCCTCGCGGTCAACGAAATAGTGACCGCAGCACACGCCTTTACCGTTGTCGTCGATCTGCCACACGGCGTAAGGGCTTGGAGCGGTGATTGAGTGTCCCATAACGTAGCCGTTTGCCATAGCAATAAGCGTATAGCTGTTCACCATAAAAAAGCTTAAAAAACTTGATTCTTTCAATTCCATATTTACACCCCTTTATTTGACTAAGTATTTAAATATAAGATCGTCTCTGCCGATCCTCTTAAGCCGCTTTTCGGTTTCGCGGCGTTCTTTTGCAAGCTGTACCTCGGTCTTGTAAAATCTGCATTTACCGGTCGGCTTCCATGTCAGAGCGCCGCAAGAGCCGCCGCAGTTCGCGAAACAGCCGTCACAATGTGGCATATTATTCACCTCGTTTTTCGTGTTTTAAGATTTTGCAATCGACTGCAAAACCTTTAGCGTGAATTATATTCCCACGCAGTCGCGCGGATCGCAAAGCATATCGGCGTATGTTAAACCGTTTGTTCCCGGGATAACTTCGTCAAGGCTCACCAATCTGTACTCCGAACGGTTTCTTTGCTTTCTCATCTCGGTTGAAACAGCCGATCTCATATAATTGTAAGCTATTGTAAGAAATGAATATTTGTGCAGATCTGACCTCACAAACCACATCTTTACCGCGTGAAGATATCCAAAAACAACTATATCATACCAATCGCTCTCCGACAGTCTGTGTTTGTTTAAATAGGCATATATACAGCCGTGGTGTTGCTCGGCAAATCTCTGCTCCTCCTCATCAAGGGGCGCGTCACAGCGGAGCGGCTGGTGTCGATAACTTGGAACGTCATTTATGTTAATACACATAACAGAAGCGAGTTTTATAGCAATTTCCTTTGAGGGAAACTCACGACCTTGCTCATAATTGCTTATAGCCCAATTTGATAGCCCCAACAGCTCACCAAGTTCCTTTTGTGTAAGCCCTTGTTTTTGGCGCCATTCCTTTAATGCCATCGGAAAATCCTTTGTATCGGTCATAGCGCCCTCCTATTCCACAAATGTCCGCTTGACGTAATCGAACACCCCGAAGAACTCGCCATTGACGTAGACGTTTCCAATGGTATCGTTGTCGGGCGCGATCTCAAGCTCTCTCACTTTAACGCCCAGCGCCGCGAGAGCTGCGGTTACAATGGGCTTTTTGTCCTTTATTTTCACGAAATCTCCCTCCCAATCATCTCATCGGTGGAGCAGCGGAACACGTCCGCCGCCGCGACAACAACTCTGAGCGGCGGTACTTTGTAGCCCGTTTCGTAGCTGGCAACATTCTGCTGTGAAATCCCTAGGCGTTCCGCAAGTACGGTTTGTGAAAGACCGTTTGCTTCGCGTTTCTTTAAAAGGATTTTGCCGAAATTCATAATATCGGATTGAATTTGGGATGCTTCAGCTTCTTGCTCAACATCATTATTCTGTGAAACGTCTTCTTTAAAAGACCTCACCTGTGCCTTAACTTGCTGTATATGTTGTTCTGCGTCCTTAATAGCTTTGGCAGGACTTTCATCAGAGCAGAACTTTAATAGTGCGGCTTCAAAATTTGGCTTTAAACTGTAAAAAGGTCTATCTTTATGTTTCAACGGAGCGCTGTCTTCCGCAAGTTCCGTTAAAAGCGGCGGAAAATCCGCTTTTTTATCTGTGTTCTCCGCACTACCGAGCAACTTTACAAGCTCGAAAAGCTCCTTAGGACTACCATTTATTGTGATTTTCATGATATTTTCCTCCCTATCATCTCATCGGTGGAGCAGCGGAACACGTCCGCTGCCGCGACAACAACCGAGAGCGGCGGTATTTTAAACCCCGTCTCATAGCTGCTGATATTTTGTCTTGATACTCCAAGATGTTCCGCGAGGTCGGCTTGTGTCATACGGCGTTCCTCGCGCTTTTGCCGTAATATATCGCCGAATTTCATTCTAAAACCTCCCTTTAAAAGCGCGTAAAAGCTTTTTTTAATCGCTGATCTCCGCAAACAGTCTCGCGATCTCACGGTTAAGATCCGCGATCTCCTCCGCGCGTTCCGGCGAGTATGGTTTTGCCGGAGCGAGTTCGTCTGCGTAAAGTGGTAATTCTTCAAAATTCATAACCCGTTCTCCTTATTTATAAAATTCTTCCTGTATCTGCAAATAGACGCATTGCTTATAGCAATTCAGTCATCAAAAATACGCGTTGATTCTAAAACCATTCGTGCAAGTTCTTCTGATTTTTGATCCACAGCGTCCTCCAGCGAAGTGTTTTTTTGTACCTGCGTTCCAAATAGCCCTGTCGAATCGTTGGTCTTCTCATCTTTAGCAAGCTCCGTCAAGAGCGGCGGCAGCTCGTGATTTTCCTCCGCGTTCTCCATGCCGCCGAGCGCATCTAAAAGCTCGGCAAGCTCCTTCGGACTGCCATTAATCGTAATTTTCATAAAATTCCTCCTTGTTAAGCTAACCACAATTCCAATTGTTCGCGCCGTGACTTCGGATCGAATGTCACAATCACCTTATAGTATCCCTTATCCCAATACATTTGAGGAACGGCTAGGTGATTTTCTTCGCGTGTAAGAAATGATGCACATTTAAAGTGCTTATCATGTGATAATGAAAAACGTTCTTCCAAAGCATGTCCGACAGATCTGCTTTTTGTTAAGATAACTAAATACTTTTCGTCCAATAAATGACCCCCTCTTGATTTTTCTCCCACCTTGTGCTATAATAATAGGTGGATTACTATGTCTTTCGTTGCCCCTACGGGGTACATCTATATTATAGTACAATTTAATTCAACTGCCAATAGAAAAGTTGAATTAAATTGTACTCCTCTGTTTTGCACAAAAAGTGGGAGGTGTTTTTGTGGATTATGCAACTTTTGATAGGCTTTGTAAAGCTAATGGCACATCTGCAACAGCATTAGCAATAAAACTAGGCTTAAGCAAGGGCAATACTACTAGTTGGAAAAAAGGTGGAAATCCTAGTGCTGATATTTTAATAAAAATGGCAGATGAATTAAATTGTACTGTTGATGTTTTGCTAGGAAGAGAAACGTCTGGATTTTTAGGTGGAAACGAAGATGAAAAATCGCTCTTTTTAACCTTTGTCAAATTAAACGATAGAGACAAAATCAAGGTAATCGAGCGTGCTGAAACCCTTGCCGAACTAGCCGCCGAACGAGCGGCAGCACAAGCGAAAAAAACGGCAAAACCCGTTGAACTTGCCGCCGATGAGCCGTCCAACGCTCCAACGGCACACTCAATCGCCTACTATGACTACCCCGCAAGTGCTGGAACAGGCTTGTTTTTGGACGAAACCACCGCCGAGGAGATAACCGTTGTCCGAACTCCCGAGGCTCTCCGCGCCGATTTTGCTATCCCAATCAAAGGTGACAGTATGGAGCCGGACTATTCAAGCGGCGATATCGTGCTGGTGGAATCCTGCCCATGCGTTTCCCGCGGTGAAATCGGCATTTTTGTGTTGGACGGTGAGGCTTTTATTAAGGAGTATGGCGATAAATGCTTACTTTCGCACAATACCGACAAGGACAAAAATTACCAGCCGATTATGCTTAAAGATTACGAAAGTGCTGTGTGTATGGGACGTGTTCTCGGCAAGGCGGAGATCATAAAGTAACTTGTAAATGGCTTTATAGCGCGTTTTAGAAATCCCGATTGTGTAAAACGGTCGGGATTTTCTGTTTGAAATCAGACGAGCGGCGGGCATTCCGGCGATGATAATCGGCGTGTCTGGTTAAAATATGTTCGAAAACCGCACTTTTTGTATCACACGGGACAAAAAAATGAGCGGATTTTTGCCGCTCGAAAATATATTTAAATAAGTGTAAAAATTGCACAAATTTTCAACCGCAGTTAATAACTTTGGCTTACGTTTTTGTGTCAACCAACTGGTTGGTTGCAAACCTCGTTTTAGTTGGTCGAGTTGGTTGCTAAAATATGGGAAAAATGGAATAATTTCACACACTTTTTAAAAAAGAACGTTTTTTTTAAAACGCATAACACCGCCATTTGAACAAAATTTAAAAGCTCTAAAACGCTTTTTAAAAAATCCCGCCAAAATAGCCGCCGCACGAAAAATTGACAAAAAATCGCCCGAAAAGTTTTGACAAACCTTTCGGGCGTTCCTTTTATGAAATTCCGCGCTCCTGCAAGAAAATTCGGCGCAGTTAAGCCAAAATCAGACGATTTTCAGATATTTTTCGGTTTCTTACGGCTTATTTTATTTTTTGTGTTTTACTTGTCAAATAACAACATCCCCTCATTATAAAGGCTCAGTTTAAGCCGGCAAGCAAATTATAACATAAATATGCTTGCTTGTCAATAAAATCTCGAAAAAGTACTTGACAATCAGGGGAAAATGTGTTATAATTATAAAGCCGCTTGTGCAGGGTATGGGAAAAGTATGCGAAAACGCAAATTTCGCGTCACCTTTTGGCACAGCGAGAACCGAAAAGAGGTATAAAATTATGTACGCAGTTATTGAAACGGGCGGAAAGCAGTATCAGGTTAAAGAGGGCGACATCATCTTTATCGAGAAGCTTGAAGCCGAGGGCGAAGTAACATTCGACAAAGTAATTATGGTAGGCAAAGAGGACGGAAACGTAACAGTCGGCGCTCCTTATGTAAGCGGAGCGAGCGTAAAGGCAACGCTTTTGAAGAACGGCAAGGCTAAGAAGATCACCGTTTTCACTTACAAGCCCAAGAAGCATGTTAAGAGAAAAATGGGTCACAGACAGCCTTACAGCCAGGTTAAGATTGAGACTATCAACGCGTAATGCTCAAAGCAGTATTCCACGAAAAGGGCTGCGATTTTTGCGGCTTTGAGATAAGCGGTCACGCGGGCTACGGCACCGAGGGCAACGATATAGTTTGCGCCGCCGTAAGCTCCTGCACGATGCTTGTGTGCAATTGCGTGACGGAAAATTTCAAGGCGAGGGCGGATGTTAAGGTCGAGGAGAACCGCATAACGCTGCGGCTTTTCGAATACAACAGAGCCGCCGTAAGACTGCTCGCCGCGTTTTACGAGCATTTGAAAGCGCTTTCGGAGGACTACGGCAACATAAAGCTTGCGATCATTTTAGGAGGTAAAACCGATGATTAAAATCAGTATTCAATATTTCGCTCATAAAAAAGGTATGGGTTCGACCAAGAACGGTCGTGATTCCGAGTCCAAGAGACTCGGCGTTAAGCGCGCTGACGGACAGTTCGTGCTTGCGGGAAACATTCTCGTAAGACAGCGCGGCACGCACATTCACCCCGGAAACAACGTAGGCAAGGGCAGCGACGATACGCTCTTTGCGCTCGTTGACGGCAAGGTGAAGTTTGAGCGTCTCGGACGCGACAGAAAGCAGGTAAGCGTTTACGCCGACTGATTTTGGTAAATTAAGCGATTTAAGCCGGAGCGTATCCGGCTTATTTGCGTATTTTTTCGGACAGATGAGGGAACATTATTTTGAAAGGAAGTGGGCGCGATGATGTTTGTCGACAAGGTGTCGATCACAATAAAGGCGGGAAACGGCGGCAACGGCGCAGTGTCGTTTCACCGTGAGAAGTACGTAAACGCGGGAGGACCCGACGGCGGAGACGGCGGCAAAGGCTCGGATATAGTTTTCGCGCCCGACGACAGCCTTTCAACGCTTATCGACTTCCGCTACAAGAAAAAGTATATTGCTCCCGACGGCGAGCCGGGCGGTGCGAAACGCTGTTTCGGCAAGTCTATGGAACCGACCGTTATTAAGGTGCCGCGCGGGACGATAGTTAAGGACGCGCATACGGGAAGAATTTTGGCGGATGTTTCCGACGAACCCGTAACGGTAGCGCGCGGCGGCAAGGGCGGCAGAGGAAACGCGCATTTCGCTACTCCGACAAGGCAGATACCGCGTTTTTCAAAGCCCGGTTTCCCGGGGGAGAAGTTCGACGTTACTCTTGAATTGAAGCTGCTGGCGGACGTTGGACTTGTCGGATTTCCGAACGTCGGAAAATCCTCGCTGATAAGCGTGGTCAGCGCCGCGAAGCCCGAGATAGCCAACTATCACTTCACGACGATAACACCCGTTTTGGGAGTGGTAAAGCGCGGCGAAAAGTCGTTCGTTATGGCGGATATCCCGGGACTTATCGAGGGCGCTTCCGAGGGCGTGGGCTTGGGACACGAGTTTTTGCGCCACGTTGAGCGCTGCCGACTTATCGTCCATGTGGTGGACGTTTCGGGGATAGAGGGGCGCGACCCCAAAGAGGATTTCGAGAAGATAAATCACGAGCTTGCGAATTTCTCCGAGGAGCTTTCCGAACGTCCTCAAATAGTCGCGGCGAACAAGTGCGACCTTGCGACGGAAGAACAGATCGCGGAGTTCGAGAGCTTTATCAAGGCAAAGGACTTGCCGTTCTTTAAAATCTCGGCGGCTACAACAATGGGCACGGACGCGCTTATCGACGCGGTTATGGCGAAGCTCGATACTTTGCCGCCCGTTAAGCGATATGAGGCTCAGGCGCTGACGTTGGAGGAGCTTGCCGCGATGGACGAGCAAAAGCACTCGTTCAAGGTGACAAAGCAGGACGGCGTTTATATCGTGGACGCGGAGTGGCTTGCGCCGATTTTGTCCGTCGTGAATATGGAGGACTACGAGAGCCTGCAATATTTTCAGAAAGTGCTGCGTTCGAGCGGCATTATCGATGAGCTTGAAAGACAGGGAATACAAGACGACGACCTTGTTTCGATATTCGATTTCGAGTTCAACTATGTCAGATAAATTAAAAAAGTTTGTTTATCGGTATTCCGACAAAAGCAGGAATACCGCTGAACGATCGTTTTGAAAAAACACCGAGCGGGATAGAGATATAAAACTTAAAGAGGTGTTTAAATTGAGCGGTTTCCTTAATGTAATTATCGGGCAAATGGAACGTTCCACCGCGGGAAGCGAGAACACGGCAAAACGCGTTCTGCAAATGTGCGGGAGCATGAAGCCGCGGAATGCGCTGTTTTTGGGCGACGATATCTTCACGCCGCAGCTTATCGCGGAGCAAACTGGCGCGGAGGTTCTGGCGACGTTCGGCGAGGAGCAAAGAGCCGAAGCCGCCGAAAACGCGGGCTTAAATTCGCGGCAAGTCGGCGCGTATGAGTTTGCCAAAAGGGACGGCGGCTGGGATTTCATCTGGTACAACGGGCTTACCGAGCCTGACGGCGTTATGCGCCGATTGGAGCAGATACACGAGAGCTTGGCGCACGGCGGCACGGCGGTTTTCAGAACGCTGTGCTGGCTTATCGACCCGTCGCCCGATACAAAAAGCTACGTCACTCACCGTTTCGGCAGACCGATCGCGCTCGACGAGGTTCTGCGTGATGCAAAGGAACAGAAATTCTCGATAGAGGATTTTTACATCGCGCCGAAGTCCGACTGGCGGGAAAACTTCTACGAGCCGATGAGCGTTCTGGTTAAAAAAATTGAGGGCGCAGACGACGGCGAACAGGCTTCGGGCATTGGCGAGATAAACAAGGAAATCTATATGTTCGACCTGCACAGCGAGGAATACAGCTTTGTCTACTATATATTGAAAGGCAAGTAAATTGACATTAACGAAAACTTTGACGGAAAGCGAGGCGCGCGGCTACAGTCCGAACGTTCTGGCGTTTTACGGCGACGCGGTGTACGAAGTGCTTGTGCGAAACCGCGTGGTGGTAAATCATCAAACAAGTGCGGGAAAGCTGCATGATATGGCGGTGGAACGCGTCCGCGCAAGCTATCAGAGCAAGGCGGTATCCGTTATCGAGCCTATGCTTACGGAACAAGAAGCGGATATTCTGCGGCGCGGACGAAACGCGGGCGGCATTTCCGTGCCGAAAAGCGCAAAACCCTCCGAATACAGAAGGGCGACGGCTCTCGAGGCGCTGTTCGGATATTTAAGTTTAACGGGTCAGACGGAGCGTATCGAGGAGCTTTTCGGCGCGATATGCGAAGCGCTCCCTATTGAAAGTGATAACTAAGGTATGAAAAGAGAAAAGCGATTGATGTCCGCGCGAATGAAGCGGCGGACTGTTCTGCGGTGGATTTTTGACATACTGATAACAGTGGCGGCAAGCGCGGCGTATTCTTTGGGAGTGCACTGCTTCATTTCGCCGAACAATATCGCGCCGGGCGGCGTTACGGGTATCGCGGTCGTTTTGTCCTCAATCGTCCCCGTAAAGGTGGGCACGCTTATTTTCGTGTTTAACGTTCCGCTGATGATATTGGGATTTGTTTTTCTCAACAAGTCCACAATGATAAAGACCGTGATATCCGTCGCGGCGATAACCGTGTTTACCGATTTATTCGGGCAGTTTGTTCCGATTTACAGCGCCGAGGGCGGCAACGGCATTATGGCGGCGCTTTTCGGCGGCGCGCTTATGGGCGTCGGGCTTGGCGTGAACTATCAGCGTGAGAGCACGTCGGGCGGCACGGATATTATCATCAAGATAATTCAGAAGTTCAACTCCGATTTGAAGCTCGGCACGATAACCGCCGTTCTGGATATTTTGGTGGTCGGTTTCGGAGCTTTGGTTTACAAGGACATCAACGTGGTGCTGTTTGCGGTGGTGGCGATTTTTGTGCAGTCGAAGTTTATCGATTTTTTGGTCTACGGCACCCAGGAAAGCCACTTTCTGTTTATCTTCTCAAAACATTCAAAGAAGATAGCGCAAAGACTGTTGGAGCAAAAACGCGGCGTGACGCTTTTTAAAGCGGAGGGCGCTTACAGCGGCGAGGAACGTCAGGTTATCGCGACGGCGGTTCACCGCACGGCTTACAGCAAGGTAAAAAGAATAGTACGCGAGATAGACCCCAAAGCGTTCGTTATCACGACGAGCGCGGGAGAGGTTTTCGGCGAAGGATTTACAAATTTAGTGTGATCACGTATTCTCAAAACTTGGGAATACAAGAGAGGAGTATTTATGTCAGGACATTCAAAATGGAGCACGATCAAACGTAAAAAGGGTGAAAAAGACGGCGCGCGCGCTAAGGTTTTCACGAAAATAAGCCGCGAGATACTTGTTTGCATTAAGGAAACGGGTTCGGCGGATCCCGAGAATAACTCGCGTCTTGCGACGTTGGTTCAAAAAGCAAAGTCTAACAATATCCCCAACGACAACATAGACCGCTTGCTTAAAAAAGCGGCGGGCGGTTCGGAGAAGAACGACTACGAAAACTGCGTTTACGAGGGCTACGGTCCCGGCGGAGTGGCGGTCATCGTCGAGTGCCTCACCGATAACAGAAACCGCACGGCGGGCGAGATACGTCATTATTTCGATAAGTTCGGCGGAAACCTCGGCAATTCGGGCTGCGTAAGTTTTATGTTCTCGCTGAAAGGCATTGTCGTGCTGAATAACGAGGACGGCGACATCGACGAGGACAAGGCGATGGAGGATATCCTCGAGAGCGGCGCGGACGATTTTTCGTTCGAGGACGACGTTGTGGAGATCTCTACCGACCCGAACGAGGTTCAGAACGTAGCCGCGGAGCTTCAAAAGCGCGGCTATGAGGTCATTTCCGCAGAGGCGGCGCAGGTGCCGAGTACTTACACGACCTTGACCGACGAAGACCAGATAAAGAAAATGGGCGCGATGCTTGAAACTATGGACGACAACGACGATGTTCAGAACGTTTGGCACAACTGGGCGGAGGACTGACTGCCATAAGCCAGCCAATCCCCCTTACACATTTTTCTTTGCGCGGAGGATTGACTGCCTACGACATCCAATCCTCCTCACACATTTCTCTTTGCGCGGAGGATTGACTGCCTACGGCAGTCAATCCCCCTCACACATTTCTCTTTGCGCGGAGGATTGACTGCCTACGGCAGTCAATCCCCCTCACACATTTCTCTTTGCGGACTAAAGTCCGCAATTCCGCGCTTCGCGCGGAACCGCGAAATGTGTGGCGTGTGAAATGTGGCATGTGGCATGTGGAATGCGTGGCATACGAATATGCGGCTTGATAAACGGATGAGGAAGAGCAAAGTTTTAAAAGATAATACACAAAAACTCCCCAACGGTGCGGAAAGTCGGGGAGTTTTGTGTGTTTGTAAAATATAACTAAATCAAACAAGTTTTTTTGGTAAATTTCACGGTTGACGAATTGGACAAAAAGTTATATTATAATAAGGTGGTATTTATGTTACAATAGTATTGTAAGGGAGGAATAATATGGAAATTCTCCAACAGATCATAGATATGGATAAAGCCGCGGCTGCCCGCGTGGAAGCGGCGATCGCCGAGGAGCGCAGACTTTCGGACGAGTCGGGCAGCGGCTCCGCAAAAGAGCGCGAGGCGGCTGTCTCGGCTGAGCGCGAAAAGGTCGAAAAGTACTGCGGGGAGCAGACGAAAAAACTCAACGAAAAGCTCTCTAAAGCGGATAAAACGCTTGCCGACGAATGCGGAAAGCTCGATGAGAAATTCTCGGCGAAAAAAGCCGAGTGGAAGTCGGAAATAATAAAGCGCATAACGGAGGGATAATATGTCGTTTGCACAAAACGCCGTTATCGCGAAAGCAAGGGCTGTCTGCGGACACGCTCTCACCGCCGAGGATTACACGCAGCTTGCCGCAAAGGAAAGCGTCGCGGACGTGTGCGCGTATTTAAAGCAAACCGAGCGTTACGGAAAGGCGTTGGCTTCGGTGAATCCGCAAACGGTTCACCGCGGTCAGCTTGAGGCGATAATCAGAAGATCGGTTTTCGATATATTCGAGCGGTTTCATACGTTCGACCATACCGAAAGCCGCGGCTTTTTTAAGTATATCGTAGCGGAGCTTGAGATAGAGCAGATATTGGCGGCTTTGCAAAGCGTTGCGGGCGGCGAGTCAATGCAGTATATCGCCGCGCTGCCGATGTTCCTCACCGAGCACACGCAGGTGGACTTGCCCGCGCTGGGGCTTGCGAAAAATTTCACCGAGGCGGCGGCGCTGCTGCACGGCACATCGTATGAAAAAACGGTTTGTCCCGCGCTTATTGAAGCGGAAAACACGGGCGTGCTGAACTTCTGCGAAATTGAGCGGCAGATGTACACGGAATACTATATGAGTATGCTGAAAACAGCGGAGAAAACGCTTAAAGGCGCGGACAGAAAAGATTTGAAGCGCTTGATACTCGGCGTTATAGATATGAAGAACGTCGTGACGGTCTACCGATACTCGCGGCTTTTCGGAGCGGGAGCGCAAGGCGCAAAGGAAGCTCTTATCCCGTTTAAGCGGCGGCTTTCCGACGACGTGATAGAGGAGCTTGCCGCGCAGCACGATATTTCAAAAATCGCCGCGGCATTGGACGAGATAGGCTACGGTCTGCATTCGGGAGATATTCCGCAGACAGTGGAGCTTTTGACGGACAAGATAAGCCTTGACCGTTTAAAGAAGCTGATGAACCTTTCGCAAAGTTCTGCGGTGGTTTATTTCGCGTTTATGGAGCTTCTGGGAACAGAGCTTAAAAATATCAAAACAGTCATCGAGGGTATCCGCTACGGTATAGACGGCGGCGCGATACTCGAAATGCTTATTGTATAACGATTGACAATGAAAGCGACCCACCCGCAGCGGAGCCGCGCATTGAAATTCTACATTGTCAATTATACATTATCAATTATTAAAGAGGGGGTGTTGTTATGGGCATCGAAAAAATGTCGCTGTTGTCGATAGAAGGTTCTATAGACGATCTCGAAAGCGTGCTTATGGCGTGCTGCGACAGTCATCAGTTTCAGATAACGACAAGCGGCGCGGTGCTTCGTAACTTAAACGAACAAAATCCGTATCTGGGAATTTATTCTAAAATCCACGATATGGCGGTAAATCTCAAAATCGAACCGGAATATTGCGACTTCAAATCGCTCCCATTCGATACGCCGGAGCAATTTGACGATTATTTCGACAATATAAGCAAGAAGTATTACGAAATAAACGACAAGCTCGAAAAAGTAAATCAAACGCTGGAGGACCACAAAACCACCGACGCGTATTTACATCACTTGGTGGGCTTGGACGTTTCGTTCCACGACCTGTTCGCGCTGAAATACGTCAAAATACGTATCGGCAGACTTCCCGCGGAAAACGAGCAGAAGCTTGGCTACTACGCTTCAAAATGCTTTGTGTTTATGCCGTTTGAAAGAGCTGCGGATTATGTCTACGGAATTTATTTCGCGCCGAAAAATCTTATTGAGATAGCCGACGATGTAATGTCCTCTTTGAATTTCGAGCGCACAAGGCTTCCCGATTATCTTGAGGAAAACGCCGAGGGCGCGGATAAAAAGATCGCCGAAGCGATAGAGCGCGAAACGAAAGAGAAAGAAAATCTTGAAAAAGAGCTTGCCTACTTCACCGACGACCTTAAAGGCGACTTTAACGAGGTGCTATGCAAGCTGAAATACAAATCCGATTGCTTTGAACTTCGCAAAAAAGCAATAATAACCGATGAGAAATTCTCGTTCTCGGGCTTTTGTCCCACGAGGGAATGCGGCAAACTTGAAAATGAGTTAAAAAAGGTTTCGCCTAACGTTCAGTGCGTGGAAATTCCCGTGGACAAGAAAGGCGCCTCGGAGAAGATACCCGTCAAACTTAAAAACAATTGGTTCATACGTCCGTTTGAGATGTTCGTAAAGATGTACGGACTGCCGAGTTACAGCACGTTTGACCCCACGCCGTATGTTGCGGTTACATATATGATACTGTTCGGCTTGATGTTCGGCGACGTGGGACAAGGCTTTGTGCTTGTTTTGTTGGGTCTGCTTCTCACAAAGCTTACCAAAAACGGACTTGCTCCGATAATTACAAGACTGGGTATTTTCTCAATGATGGGCGGGTGTATTTACGGGTCGGTGTTCGGTCTTGAAACGATAATCAAACCCATTTACCACCGCGAAAACATCTGGAACGGCGTTTGCAAGATGTTCAGCAATCTCGGCGTTGACGAGCACCCCGACAACATTTTCAGCGTGGCGACGGTCGTTTTGCTGTTCGCTTTGGCGATAGGAATTATATTGATACTGATCTCTATGATATTCAATATGGTGCTGAAATTCAAAGCGGGCAAAAAGGGCGAGGCGGTCTTTGAGGTGAACGGCGTTTGCGGCATAGTGCTTTACGCTTCACTCGTGGTCGGAATGGTGTGCCAGCTGCTTTACGGAATACCGCTGATGACAACGCCGTATATTCTTTGTCTTGTCGTTCTTCCGGCTGTGCTGATCTTCTTTAAGGAACCGATAATCAACAAGATAAATCACAAGCGTTCCGAAGAACCGTTCAAGGTCGGCAACTTCATTATCAGCAACATTATCGAGCTGTTCGAGGCGGCGATAAGCTTCCTGTCGAACACGATGTCTTACTTAAGAATAGGCGGCTTCGTATTGTCGCACGCGGGCTTTATGCTCGTCGTTTCCATGATGTCTAAAGTCGGCACGGGCGTTCCCGTGGGAGCCGGAAACATCGTCGGCTACATCATCGGCAACTTGCTTGTAATGGGTATCGAGGGCTTCTTGGTCGGCATTCAGGTTCTGCGTTTGGAGTTCTACGAGATATTCAACCGCTTCTACGAGGCGGGCGGTACGGACTTCAAGCCCGTTGAGATAAAGCTTGACTCGGAATAACAACGTTTCTTTCCGTGTTTTCGGAGAAACGATAATACAAAAATCATTTCGGAGGAATTTATTATGAATACAGCAGTTCTTTTCATTATGCCGCTCGTTTTGGTCGCGGCAATCATGATCCCGCTTTTTGTATGCCTTAAACGCATAAAGCAGGGCAAGCCCATAAACAGAAAAAAATCCGTATTGACGAACGTGGTTTCGTTCTTTGGCGTGTTGGTCGTAATGACGCTTATGCCGCTTACGGGCGCGTTTGCAGAGGGCGCGGAGGCAGTTCAGACGGCTTTGAGCGTGGGCGACGGTCTTAAGTACATCGGCGCTGCTCTGTCTACCGGTCTCGGCTCTATCGGAACGGGTATCGCGGTAGGCGGTGCGGCTCCCGCGGCTATCGGCGCAGTAAGCGAAAACGACAAGGCGTTCTCTAAAGCGCTTATCTTCGTTGCATTGGGCGAGGGCGTTGCGATCTACGGCTTGCTTATCTCCATACTTATTCTGTTCGGTTGATTTTCAAACTCGGAGAAGAAAGATGAAATTCTTTGTAATAAGCGACAACATAGACACCCAGATGGGTATGCGATTGGCGGGTATCGAGGGCGTTGTGGCGCACAGTAAAGACCACGTTATCGCAGAACTGGACAAGGCGGCTGAGGATAAAGACGTCGCGGTAATACTGATGACGGAGAAGCTTGTGGAGCTGTGCGGCGACAAGGTTTACGACATAAAGCTGAACCGCCGCCGTCCGCTTATAGTCGAGATACCCGACCGCCATGGCAACAGCAACGTGATAAATTCCATTTCGCATTATGTTGAGGAAGCCATCGGAATTAAGCTGTGAAATGAGAGGTAAGAATGGATTTGGAAGCGATGTACGCCGAAAAAGCGGAGATGTTCCGCGCGGCAATAGATAAGCAGGCGGACGAGGAAATAGCGAAGAACGCGAAAGAAATACGCGAAAAGCGTTCCGCCGCGGGCAAAGCCAAAGCCGAACGCGCTCTTGCCGAGGAACTGGCGAAAGTGCGCGCGGAGCGCAGCGTTCACGAAATGAAGTTCAAAAAGGAGCTTTCGCGCTGTGAGTTTGAGACCACAAAGGCTGTCCGCGCTCACAGAAAGAAACTGGTCGACGAGTTTTTTGAGGAAATTCGCGGCGAGCTTGCGGAGTTTGCGAAATCGGCAAAGTATGAGGACTATTTAAAGCGTTCTATCGCGAAAGCGGAAAAAGAGTTGGGCGGGGATTTTATAATTCTCGCGGCGGCAAAGGACGTTGAAAAGGTAAAGGCTCTCACAAAGCACGAGGTTCGCGCGGAGCGGACTATTTTGCTCGGCGGAATTTCCGCGCTCGATGAGACAAAGGGCTTGTACGCCGATTTCACTCTCGACAGCGCGCTCGGCAATGAAAAGGACGCGTTCACGGACAAAGAGGAACTGCGCTTGTAATATCCCATAGCAATTCGCGAAATGTTTGTACAATTATCAAGCGGCTTTCCCAAAGGTTATGCGGCGCTTGACGTTAAGGTGATGTTGAAATCGCGCGAATTGCTACAACTTCTAACAGGGAAGGAATGAATATCTTGAACAACACGATATATTCGATAAACGGACCCGTTGTGAAAGCCGCCGACACTAAGGATTTTTCAATGCTCGAAATGGTGTACGTCGGAAATAAGCGGCTTATCGGCGAGGTTATCGGCGTTACGGATAAATTTACGACGATACAGGTTTACGAAAACACGGCGGGTCTGAAGATCGGCGAGCCTATCGAGAGTACGGGTCAGCCCGTTTGCGCGACTTTGGGCCCCGGTATAATCTCGAACATCTTCGACGGAATTGAAAGACCTTTGCGCGATATGACAAAGCTCAACGGCGCGTTCGTCGCCGAGGGCAACGCGCTGTTTTCGCTTGATACCGAGAAGAAGTACGACGTGACTGTCACCGTAAAGGTCGGCGACAAGCTGAAAGCGGGCGATATTTACTGCACTTGTCCCGAAACCGCTTTGATAACGCATAAGTGTATGGTGCCGCCGAACGTTTCGGGCGAGGTTGTGTTCGCGGCGGACAACGGACAATATCAAGTTAACGACACGATTATTAAGCTGAAATTCGAGGACGGCACGGAAATGCCGCTTACAATGGTTCAGAAATGGCCTATCAAAAAGGCGCGTCCGATCGCTAACCGTTTGCCTATAAACAGACCGCTTATTACGGGACAGCGCGTTATCGATACGCTGATACCGATAGCTAAAGGCGGCGCGGCGGCTATTCCGGGCGGCTTCGGCACGGGAAAAACAATGACGCAGCACCAGCTCGCTAAATGGTGCGACGCGGACATCATCGTATACATTGGCTGCGGCGAGCGCGGCAACGAAATGACGCAGGTTTTGGAGGAGTTCTCGGAGCTTATCGACCCGAAGTCCAACCGTCCGCTTACCGACAGAACCGTACTTATCGCCAATACGTCGAATATGCCCGTGGCGGCGCGTGAAGCCTCCATTTACACGGGAATTACGCTTGCGGAGTATTATCGCGATATGGGCTATCACATAGCGATAATGGCGGACAGTACCTCGCGCTGGGCGGAGGCGCTCCGCGAGATATCGGGACGTTTGGAGGAAATGCCAGCCGAGGAGGGCTTCCCGGCTTATCTGCCGTCAAGACTTTCCGAGTTCTACGAGCGCGCGGGCTACGTCAAGAACCTCAACGACACCGAGGGCAGCGTTACGATAATCGGCGCGGTATCGCCGCAAGGCTCCGACTTCTCCGAGCCTGTAACGCAGAACACCAAGCGTTTTGTGCGCTGTTTCTGGGCTTTGGATAAGTCGCTTGCTTACGCGCGTCACTATCCCGCTATTGACTGGAACCAAAGCTACTCGGAGTACATCGAAGACCTTTCCGCATACTTTAACGAGAACGTAAGCTCCGATTTTATGGACTTGCGTCAAGAGATATCGAATATTCTTCAGGAAGAAACCAAGCTTATGGAGATAGTAAAGCTTATCGGCGCGGACGTTCTCCCGGACGATCAAAAACTCGCGATAGAGACCGCGAGAGTGGTGCGCGTCGGCTTTTTGCAGCAGAACGCTTATCATAAGGACGATACTTATGTTCCGCTTGAAAAGCAAATGCTGATGATGAAAGTGATAGTAAACCTTTATCATAAGTCGCTAGAAGCGTTGAAGCTGGGCGTAATGCTCTCGGACATTCTCGCGATGGGGCTTTTCGATAAGGCGGTCAAGATAAAATACGATATTCCGAACGACAAGCTTGGAATGTTCGATGATTATCTTAAAGAAATTGATGAGAAAATCGGCGGCTTAGCCGTTTGAGCGGAGGGCAAATTATGAGTTTACAGTATGTTGGACTGAAAGACATAAACGGTCCTCTTGTGGCGCTTGAGGGCGTTTCGGGCGTGGCTTACGACGAAATAGCGCGGCTGCGGCTGAACGACGGAACGGAGCGTATCGGCAGAGTTGTCGAGCTTGAGGGCGACAAGGCTATCCTGCAGGTTTTTGAGGGCACAAACGGCATTTCTCTTGAAAACACCCGCACTATCTTTTCGGGAAAGCCTTTGGAAATACCGCTTGCGCCCGAAATGCTCGGACGAGTGTTCAACGGCGCGGGCAAGCCTATCGACGGCTTGGGACCCGTTTTTCCGGAAAAAATGGGCGACGTAAACGGTCAGGCGCTGAACCCCGTGGCGCGGCAGTACCCGAGAAACTACATTCACACGGGCATTTCCTCGATAGACGCGCTTATGACGCTTATCAGAGGACAGAAGCTGCCTATCTTCTCCGGTTCGGGACTTTCGCACAATAAATTGGCGGTTCAGATAGTTAAGCAGGCGAAGCTGACGGGCGAGGGAAGCGGCGATTTTGCGATTGTCTTCGCGGCAATGGGCGTTCAGAACGACGTGGCGAATTACTTCCGCCGTTCCTTTGAGGAAACTGGCGCTTCGGAGCGCGTTTGTATGTTCTTAAACCTTTCAAGCGACCCGATAATCGAACGTCTGCTCACTCCTTTATGTGCTTTAACGGCGGCGGAATATCTCGCGTTTGAGAAGAATATGCACATTCTGGTAATCATGACGGATATGACGAGCTACGCCGAGGCGCTCCGTGAGTTTTCGTCGTCAAAGGGCGAAATTCCCGGACGTAAGGGCTATCCGGGCTATCTGTATTCAAACCTCGCTTCCCTTTATGAAAGAGCGGGCGTTGTTGAGGGCAGTACGGGTTCGGTTACGCAGATTCCGATACTCACGATGCCGAACGACGACATCACACACCCAATCCCCGACCTTACTGCGTACATCACCGAGGGACAGATAGTTTTCGACCGCGACCTTGATCAGCGCGGCGTTTATCCGGGACTGTCCGTTTTGCTGTCGCTGTCGCGTTTGATGAAAGACGGTATCGGCGAGGGCTACACGAGAGCCGATCACCAAGCCGTTTCCAATCAGCTTTTCGCGGCTTACGCAAAGGTTCAGGACGCGCGTTCTCTCGCGTCTGTTATCGGCGAGGAAGAACTTTCGGACGCCGACCGCGCTTATATGCGGTTCGGCAGACTGTTTGAGGATAATTTCTTAAATCAAGGCTTTGATGAGAACCGTTCTATGGACGAAACGCTTGACCTCGGCTGGGATCTTCTCTGCACGCTTCCGAAAAACGAGCTTGACCGTATCGATGAAAAGCTGCTCGACGAGAAATACGACCCCGAGCGCGCGGCGCGTTTTTTGGATAACGCGCAAAGCGACAGCGACAGCGGCAAAACCGAAAGTGCGGGCTAACTTTAACGAAAGGCGGTGAAGCGTCATGGCGGAGCAGATCTTCCCGACAAAGGGCAACTTAATAAAATCCAAGCGGCAATTGGCTCAGGCGCAGTTGGGCTACGAGCTTATGGACAGAAAACGCAACATTTTAGTGCGTGAAATGGTGGCGCTGACCGACGAGGCAAAAGAATTGCGTTCGACCATTGACGGCACTTATGCCGAGGCTTACAAGGCGCTCGAGTACGCCAATATAACGCTCGGCGTGGTAAGCGAACTTGCGAAAGCCATTCCGCTTGAAAACTCGCTGAAGCTCTCAACGCGCAGCGTAATGGGCGTGGAGCTTCCAAAACTCGCCGCGGATATCGAGCCTGCCGAGCGCCCCGCTTATCCGCTGAGCGCGACTAATTCCAGCTTCGATTACGCGTATGTATGCTTTAATAAGGCGAAAGAGATAACCGTGCGCTTAGCCGAGGTGGAAAACAGCATATACCGCTTGGCGGTAGCGATAAAGAAAACGCAAAAGCGCGCGAACGCTCTTAAAAACATTATGATACCGCGCTTTAAAGAACAGGTTCACTTTATCACCAACGCTCTTGAGGAAAAGGAACGCGAGGAGTTTTCACGGCAAAAAGTCATCAAGCGCAGAAAATCAATTTCATAAAAAATCTCCCCGAGCCTACGAGCTTCGGGGAGATCATTGTTATCTGTTCTCTCCCCCGCGAAGCGGGGGAGAGAACGTCGTTTTAAAGCGCCTTTTTTAAGTGATTTTTCTACAACTAAAACTCCCCGTGCTTTCGAGCTTCGGGGAGTTCTTGCTATTTAAGATTTTTGGGAAAATCCGATATGTTATCATTCGCCCTTATATTCGGACAATTCGATGTCGATGTTCATTTCCTTGTCGTGACCGAGCTGGTTTGTGCGGATAACCGTGACAGTGACCGTATCGCCGGGCTTCTTTTCGCTGAACACGTTCATAATATCGTCCTCAAATATGGATTTACCGTCGATCTTGACGATCGTGTCACCTACCACCAAGCCGCTGTTCGCGACCGCCATATTCTCATCTATCTTTGTTACCTGCCAGCCCGCGGTCTCGCCGCGGTAAGCCGCCGCCGTTTCGCCTATTTTAAGGTAGGTGATGCCGAGCATAGCGCGTCCCGAAACGTAACCCTTATCGATAAGGTCGTTTATAACGTCCTTTGCTTCGTTTATGGTAATGGCAAAGCCAAGGCTCTCGGCGTAGCTGTCAACGCGCTTTTCGTTGACAACTCCGATCACTTCTCCGTAAGCGTTGAACAAAGCGCCGCCCGAGTTTCCGCTGTTTATCGGTGTATCGGTCTGGATAGCGGTAAGTCCGCGCTGACTGTCCGATACCTGTCTGTTAAGCCCCGAGATTATGCCCTTTGTTACCGAACTTTCATAACCGAGCGGGTTTCCTACCGCGATAACGTCGTCGCCAAGACGAAGCGTGTCCGAATCGCCGAGTTTCGCCGCGAGAAGATCCTCCGCTTCAATTTTCAAGACCGCAAGATCGGTATCGGCGTCTGTACCGATAAGCGTCGCGTCATAAGTCTCCTGCTCTACAATGCCCGTTTCGGGGTCGGTGTCGCTCACTTTCACAGTAAACTCCGAGCTGTCCTCAACAACGTGGTTATTCGTGACAATATAGCCGTCCTTTGAGATTATAATGCCGCTTGCCGCGCCGTACTGCTGTTTCTGACCGCGGTACTCCACAAATGTCTCGATGTAAACAACGCTGTCGCGCACCGCGTTTACAAGGTCACGGGTGTACATATAAGTTCCGTCCGTCTTAAATTCAACATTGCTCGTGACATTGTGCTGCGGCACTGTAACGTCCTTTTGCATCTCATCGAGAGTGGGAGTGCCGCTTGTGTGCGTCTCGCTGTTGTCCGCCGAGGGCTTTGAGGTGGCGTTCGGCGAACTTACCACAGCCGTCGAGCGCGTTCTGTTTGCGAGATATGTTCCGCCGAAGCCCGCTCCGCCGCCGACTATCAGCACTCCCGCCAGCAGAGCCGCGACTTTTGCCGTGGTGTGCGGCTTGCGGTTTTTAGGCGGCTTGCCCGAAGGAGCAGAGGGCTGAACGCTCGGATATTGCGGTAACGGAGTATTCTGCATATCAAAATTATTCATATCATTCATAATAAAACGATCCTTTCTGAAACAGTAACATTATTTGATTTGTTTTGTTTTTATGATTTGATTATAACGCTCATTTGTGTAAAATTGGTGAAGTAATTTTGAATGAATATTTAAACTAAAACGATAATTTGTTATTCGTTTTGTGACTTTACCGCCTTGTCGACCGCCAGCGCCAGCGCGCATTCCAGACGCTTTCTCATAAGCTCGCAGGAAAGCGCGTGCGGTTTGCGGCAGTCGCCCTCGTAAATGAACGAGTTCGCGTTGCAGCCGCCCGAGCAGTAGAATTTCGCCCAACAGTCGCGGCAGCCTTGCTTCGAGTAAAGATGCGTTCCCGCAAAGTAGTTTTTGATCTCGTTATTGAACGTTCCGTCAAATAGGTTGCCCATTTTCCACTTTTCTATTCCCACGAACTGGTGGCACGGGAAAATGTTTCCATGGGGGTCGACGGCTACGTAATCGTTGCCGCAGCCGCAGCCGCGCAAGCGCTTGATAGCGCAGGGACCCTGATCGAGATCCACCATAAAATGGAAGAAGTTGAATTTGTCTTTCGTGCGGTTCGCCATAATTTCACAAAGCTTGTCGTACTCGCTGTAAATTCTCGGCAAGTCCTCGCTTGTGATTGCGAACGGCTCTTTCTCATCGGTAACGACAGGCTCGGCGGAAAGCTGCTCAAAGCCCAGATCGCGCATGTGTAATACGTCCTCGGTGAAGTCGAGATTGTATTTCGTGAACGTCGCGCGGACGTAGTAGTCGGTTTTTCCCGCTTTTGTGCGGCTTTTCACCAGTTTTTGGAATTTTGGAACTATCACGTCGTAAGCGCTCTTGCCGTTCAAAGTTTTGCGTATTCTGTCGGTGGTTTCGCGCCGACCGTCAAGGGAAAGCACGACATTCACCATTTCGCGGTTAATGTAGTCTATTTTCTCATCGTCCAGAAGAACGCCGTTTGTCGTTATCGTGAAACGGAAATTCTTGCCGTGCTGCTTTTCAATCGAACGCGCGTATTTCACCGTTTCAACGACGGTGTCCCAAGCCATCAGCGGTTCGCCGCCGAAGAAGTCAAGCTCGATATTTTCGCGGTTCGCGGACTTTTCTATAAGGAAGTCGATAGCTTTTCTGCCTATTTCGGGCGGCATTATACAGCGTTCGCCGCCGAAGTCGCCCGTTTGCGCGAAGCAGTATTCGCACCGCAGATTGCAGTCGTGCGCTACGTTTAGGCACATTGACTTGACGGGGCTGTTTATTTTGGTTTCGCTATATTTTTCGTAATCGTCCTCGGTAAACAACTGCTCGTCTTTATACAATTTGTATAATTCTCCGTAAGCCTCGGCTATGTCCTCTTTTGCGTATTCGGGGAAATTCTCCGCCAAATTTGCTGGAACATTCGCGCCGTTTGCCTCGAAAACAGCCGCCGACACGCTGTCAAGCAAATCAAAAGCGCAGTCGTCCATTACGTGAACGGCGTTGCTGTCGCTGTCTATAACAATATTATATCCCAACTGTTTAAATTTATGAACCATTTTTTACCTCTATATTAACCGCATTTTCCCCCGCCGCAGGCGGGGGAAAAGCTGAAATTTGACAAAAATCCAATTACTTAACGCTCTCACACTTCTGATTAGCTACTGTGCAGGAGGTCTTGCAAGCGGACTGACAAGAGCTTGTGCACTTGCCGCAGCCGCCGTTCTCGGCGCTCTTTTTAAGGTTCGCCTTGTTGATTGTTACTATGTGCTTCAATGGGAACACCTCTTTCAAATAAGTATTGCGAAAACCGCTTATTATTATTATAACATATATCGCGATTTTTTGCAAGGGGTTTTACGATTTTTTATTCGGGTCGTCGTAAACGTTGCGATCGACATAGCCCATCATGTGATTGTAGTTTATCAGGTTGATTACTGCGCTGATAATCGCCGCAGCGCTAACGATAAGAATTTTATCCAAAATAAACCCAATAACCATTATAATTAATGGCACATATATATTTAACGCCCTTTCCCAAGCATGATCGTTTTTCCATTCCTTGGTAAAATATGCTTTGCGTTCCTCAAGCGAAAACGAATTTTCCGTGAGTATCCGTTTCAGATTTTCCTCGGCGGCGGGCTTTTCTTCGGACTGTTCAAGGCGCTTTCCGCTTAACAGCTCGTTAATGCTCACGCCGTAGAAGTCCGACAGTTCCATAAGCATTTCAACGGGCGGCATATAGTTTCCGTTTTCCCAGCGCGAGATAGTCTTATTTGAAGTCCCCAGCTTTTCGGCAAGCTGCTCTTGGGTAAGTTCTTTTTCGCGGCGAAGCTCCGCGAGAAATTTTCCGATTTTAACCGTATCCATAAAATCACCTCGCGAATATTATAGCATAAGCCGCCCGAAATGTACAGGACACAAACCGCGAATGGCATTGTACAAACAAAAACGGGCAATCAACAATTAAGGCGCGCCGTGCTTCGGCGCACCCAAAACTGTCAATTGTCCATTGCCCATTGTTCATTGTCAACTGCCAATTGTTCAGAGTTCTTCGTCGATAGAGCCGCCCGTTTCCTCCGTGCCGAACACATCGTTGAAGCTTGTCTCTTCGGGAATATCCGCCTTGGACTCTTCAACGGTGGGCTTTTCTTCGGGAACGGTGGGTTCAGCCGCCTTGGGAGCGGCAGGCTCGTCCTCTATTTCCATATCCTCGTCGAAATCGAAGTCCCAATCATCGTCGATATCATCGTTATCCCAATCGTCGTAATAGTTCTCCTCATTTTCCTTGTCGATCTTCTTTTTGGTGATATAAGTCGCCGCCGCGATTCCTCCCGCGACTGCCAACGCACCTACCATTAAAATTCCAAAAGCCTTCATAGACCGTTACCTCCTTGAAATATCACAGCATAAAATGCTATAATTCTATTATATACCTTTTGCAAAAATAATGCAAGTACTCACAAGATTTTTTGGTAGTTTTACACAAACAAGTTACATATTTCCTGTAACATTCATCAAAACGGACAGCGCGGCTATCGGGGCTGTCTCGCATCTCAAAATTCGTTTTCCCAAAGAAACGCACGCGAAACCCAGCTTTTGCAGCGCTTCTGCTTCGGAAACCTCAAAGCCGCCCTCGCTGCCTATCACGATATCAACGTTTTTCTTGAACTCCCGAACCGCGTCTTTAAGCGGCGTTTCGGCGCATTCGTAGAACAGAATACGCGTGCTTTCGGCAGACGTGAGCCGTTTAAGTTCCGAGAAGTTCACCGCTTCTCCGACTGTCGGAATAATTCCGCGACCGCATTGCTTGGCGGCTTCATAGGCTATTTTTTGCCAGCGCGGAAGCTTTTTCGCGAGCGACTTCTCATCGGGGCGCGAAACGCAGCGTTTCGTAAATATCGGAACTATTTCACTCACGCCGCATTCCACCGCCTTTTGTACGATGAAGTCCATTTTATCGCCTTTCGGCATAGCCTGAAACAGCCGCACTTTGATACTCGGCTCGGCGAGATTGGGAGACTTTTCCAACGTCCGAAACCCGGCGACAACACCGTCGGCTATGTTTAATTCGCAAAGGTAATCATTCCCGCGCCCGTCGCATATTACCGCGATATCGCCGTGTCTCATTCTAAGTACGGACGTGATATGCTTCACGTCCTCGCCCATGATCGCCGCGCCGTCCTCGCAGACGTTATCGCAAAAGAACCTTGGGTAGCGCCAGCGCTCCCGCTTTAATTCAACCTCGCCCATTTCATTCACTCCAATAAATACAAATTGCCGTCAGTTCCACCCGAACTCGTCCACATTGCCAAACAGCTTTTGAACGTTCGCTTTTAAGCCCTCGTGCCCCGGGCGTTCCAGCCGAGCGTCGGTTTTGAGTATCTCTTCGGACAGCGTCTCGACCTCGCCGAGCACGTCCGCGTCGTCCGCCAAGTCCGCCACTCCCATAGGCGGCAGACCGCTCTGTTCGTGTCCGAAAAAGTTGCCCGGACCCCTGAGCCGCAGATCTATGTCCGCTATCTTGTAGCCGTCCGTCGTTTCTTTCATAGCCTGCATACGCGCACGGGTGTATTCGCTTTTGTTGTCCGTCATCAGAATGCAGAAGCTTTCGTCCTTGCCGCGCCCGACGCGTCCTCGGAGCTGGTGAAGCTGCGACAGTCCGAACAGCTCCGCGTTTTCGATAAGCATAACGACCGCGTTAGGCACGTCGATACCGACCTCTATCACCGTTGTGGAAATAAGCAGCTTAAGTTTGTTGTCGCGGAAGTCGTTCATCACGGCGTCCTTGTCGGCTTGCTTCATCTTGCCGTAAAGCAGCCCCGTCGGTATCCCCTTAAACTCGTTCGCGGTCAGCTTGTTGTAATATTCGATCGCGCTTTTCTTGTCGCTCAGATCGTTCTCGTTCGTTTCCACTCTCGGACATACGATAAACGCCTGCTTGCCCGCCGCGATGTATTTCTTAATGAAATTGTATACGCGCGTGTGAAAACTCGAATTCACCGCGTATGTCTTTACGGGAATACGTCCTTTCGGCATTTCGTTTATCACCGAAACGTCCAGGTCGCCGTACATTATAAGCGCGAGCGTTCTCGGAATGGGCGTTGCGGACATCGCCATAATATGCGGCGAGCTTTCGCTTTTTTCGGCAAGCGCCGAACGCTGTCCCACGCCGAAACGATGCTGCTCGTCAACAACGACAAGCCCCAATCGGCTTATTTCGAGGCTTTTTTGGATAAGCGCGTGCGTGCCGATAAGAACGTCGATCTCTCCCGACTTTGCCGCCGTTCGAGCTTCGCGCTTTTCTGCGGCGGTCATACTTCCCGACAGTATGCCGAGCCTTATCCCGAGCGGCTTTAAAAAGCCCGAGAACGTCTCGTAATGCTGATGAGCCAGCACCTCGGTGGGAGCCATTACAAGCGTTGTAAACCCGTTTTTAGCTGCGAAGTAAGCCGCTGCCGCCGCGACCATCGTCTTTCCCGAGCCTACGTCGCCTTGTATCAGTCGGTTCATGGGATAAAGCCGCTTCATATCTTTTAAGCAGTCGGAAACGGCGTTTTGCTGCGCGTTTGTCGGAACGAACGGCAGCGAGTTGTAAAACGCCGTCATATCCACGTCCGACATCACCGCGCCCGAAAGCGTTCTGCCGCGGTTTTTAAGCTGCGAAAGCCCCAGCTTCAGAGTTAAGAGCTCCTCGAAAGCCAATCTTCGCCGCGCCTGTTCGTACTCCTCGCGCGTTTTCGGGAAATGTATCTTCCGCATAGCCGCGTCCGCGCTCATAAGTTTGTATTTTGAAATGATCTCGGGCGGCAGGGTCTCGGCGCGTTTCACTTCTTTAAGAGCCGTTCCGACATCCTTTGTCACAACGGCGTTGGAAAGTCCTTTGGTGAGCGGATATTTCGGCAGAAGTCCCGCGTTTTCGGGCAGAACGAACTGCGGAGAGGCTATCTGCAAATTAAACGCGTCGCCCGTTATTTTCCCGCAGAACACGTATTCTTTGCCGAGCTGCAAAGTGTCGAACGTGAACTTCGCGTTAAAGAACACGGCGGTCATCTCGCCCAAGCCGTCCGTCAGCAGAGCTTTAAACACCAAAACCCGCCCGCCGTAGTTCGACGGGTAGGTTTTGTGAGCGACCGTCGCGCGGATAACGCACGTTTCGCCTATCTCTGCTTCGCGAATAGGCATTGGCTCGGTGAAATCAACATAGCCGCGCGGGTAGTGCTCGGTAAGCTGTTCAACCGTTTCAATGCCGAGCTTTTTGTAGCGTTCCGCCTTTTGAGGTCCAATGCCTTTTAAATAGGTTATCTCCATGTCCCGCCGCTGTTATTCAACGGAAATGATGTAGTAATAAACGGGCTGACCGCCGTTCACCAATACGATATCAATGTCTTCGCTTATTTTGGAGCGCAGAGCCTCGAACGCCTCGTTTGCGTCCGATTCCGCAACGTCCGCGCCGTACAGTACGGTTATATAGCTCGATGAAGATTTTAAAAGCCGCTTGGTAAGCTTTATGAGAGCTTTTTCAAGGTCTTTTTCCGTGAAAACTATCTTGCCGTTATCCATAGCGAGAATATCGCCCTGTTTTATTTTATGTCCGTCGAATTCGCTGTCGCGCACCGCGAACGTGATCTGTCCGCTGCCTACGCGGTCGATGGCTTCCGTCATTGTGCCGCGGTTGGTTTTGAAATCGCCGTCGGGGTCGTAATTCATCATAGCCGAAATTCCCTGCGGAATGGTTCTCGTCTGCAAAACGCATACGTTTCTGTCGGTGAGCTTCGCCGCCTGTTCCGCCGCCATAATGATGTTTTTGTTGTTCGGCAGCACGAAAACGTTCCGTGCGGGAGTTTGTTCGATAGCTTCCAGCAAGTCCTCTGTGGAGGGGTTCATGGTCTGTCCGCCGCGAATGATCTGATCCGCGCCGAGATCTTTAAACAGCGCTTCAATACCCGCCCCCGCCGCGACAGCCGCGAAGCCCGTGTCCTTGGTTATCTCCGCGGGAGCCTTTCTGTTCTGCCGAGCTGCCTTGTCCGCTTTTATAATTCCGCCGCGAGCCTTGCGCATATTCTCTATTTTGACATTGTCAAGCTGCCCGAACTTCAAGCCCTCCTCAAGAGCCTTGCCGGGGTGATCTGTGTGAACGTGTATCTTAATAATTCCGTCGTCGTCGACTACGGAAGCATTGTCGCCAATAGTTTCCAAAAACGCGCAGAGTGCCGAAGTGTCGCGCACCGCACCGTCCTTTTCCACTACGAATTCCGCGTTGTAGGAATACATCGGAAGCTGTTCGGCGGCGGCGGCAGCCGCGGGGGACTGCGGTTTTGTTTCATCTTTGGCGGCTATCATCGCGCCGCCCGAAAGTACTTTCAGCATTCCCTCTAAAATGACGATAAGTCCCATGCCGCCCGCGTCCACAACTCCCGCCTTTTTCAGCGCGGGAAGAAGCTCTGGAGTTCTATCGAGCGATTTTTTCGCTTCGTTTATATATTCCTCGATAAATTCGGCGGCGGAGATGTTTTCTTTCGCGAGAGCGGCGGTGTTTTCCCACGCCTCGCGCGACACCGTGAGGATAGTTCCCTCGGTGGGCTTCATGACCGACTTGTAAGCCGCGTCCACGCCTATTTTGAGCGCCGCCGAAAGATCGGCTGCCGAAGCTGTCTCTTTACCGCTCAGTCCCTTTGAAAGTCCTCTGAACAGCAGCGACAGAATTACGCCCGAGTTTCCGCGCGCGCCCCTCAGCATTGCGGAAGCAGCTTTTTTCGCCACCTCGCCCGCCGTCGCGGTATCGGAGGTGTTTTCAAGTTCCGCGACCGCGTTTTTTATTGTCATCGACATGTTCGTTCCCGTATCGCCGTCGGGCACTGGGAACACGTTCAGCTCATCGACCTCTTGCTTGTTGTTGTAAATATTGTTCGCTCCCGAAATAAGCGCGTCGCGCAGGAGCTTTCCGCTAATTGTCATATCCCCATTTACCTTTCTTTATACTCTTATGGAATCAACATAAACGTTGACTTTCTCAACCGCAATTCCCGTGCTTTGCTCTATCGTGTAGCCTACCTTATTTATGATGGACCGTATCACGGCGTTCATATTCACGCCGTACATCAGCGAAATGTGAAGATCTATAAGCAGCTTGTCTTTCAGGAACCGCACGCGCACTCCGCGTCTGCGTTCGTGCTCTTTTCCCGACGGCAGAACCGTTTTCAGCGTTTCCTTAACGCCCGTCACGTTCATCGAAATTACTCCGAAGCATTTCGCCACGGTATTTCCGATAAGCTCGGTGAAGTAGTTCGGCGAGATCGTTATTTTGCCGATGTGATTTTGCAGAGTTATCATAAAATATCCACCTTTCTATATAATTCCGTCAATTAAGACTACGCCCCTTGAAACGGGTCTGCACACCGCCGTAAAGCAGTTTGGAAACGCTTTCGCGGCGTTTATCGCGGCTTTTCTGTCGTCAAACGCGCCGAACACCGCCGAGCCGCTTCCCGTAAGCTCCGCGGCTTCGGCGCCCAGTCTTTCAAGCTTTTCCACGGTATCGTTCAGCTCCGCGTTGCCGTAAAGCGCCCGAAAAACGTTATACACACCGCCGTCTTGTTCGCGGCGAAGCACGGGCGTTATGTCGTACATTTCGTACGCCTTTTTCGTATCGCAGGAAAAGCTTGGCTTCACAATAAGATAGTCGCGCCAATCAAATTCTTTCGTGTTTTCCATAGCGTTTCCCGTGCCGCCGCAGAGTTTCTGTCCGCCCGTCATGCAGAACGGCACGTCCGCGCCGACTTTCGCGCCGAGCTTTAACAGTATTTTTTCATCGAACGGCTTGCCGTGAAGCGCGTTCAGACCTATCAGCACCGCCGCCGCGTCCGCGCTGCCGCCGCCAAGTCCCGCGCCGTGCGGTATGCGCTTTTCTATGAATATTTCCGCGCCGCCTTTTTTAGCGAACAGCGCGTAAAACAACTCCGCCGCTTTATGGCAGATGTTGCCCTCGTTTTGCGGAACGGTCGGGTCGGAACATTCCACGGAGATCTCGTCCGCCAATTCCACAGTAAGGATATCCGACAGATCTATGCTCTGCATAACGGTCTCGAGATTATGATAGCCGTCCGGACGCTTGTTTATTATATCCAAAAACAGATTGATCTTCGCGTTCGCTATAAGCGTTATCACTTTTTTTGCTCCTCTAAAAACTCACGAATTCTGTCAAGCGCGGTGGTGAGGTGCGATAACGAATACGCATAAGAAACGCGCACGTACCCCTCGCCGCTTTTGCCGAATGCCGAGCCGGGCACGACTGCGACTTTTTTCTCATAAACCAGCTTTTCGCAGAATTCCGCGCTCGTCATTCCCGTGGACTTTATGCACGGGAACACGTAAAACGCGCCCTCCGGCTCGAAGCATTCAAGTCCCATATCGTTGAAGCCTTTTACCACGAACCGCCGCCGCATATCGTATTCCTCTACCATGTGCTTAACGTCGTCTCCGCACTTTTCCATTGCCGCGATAGCCGCGTATTGGCTCACGGTCGGGCTTGACATAATGCAGTATTGGTGAAGCTTCAGCATTTGCTTGATTATCGGCTGAGGTCCGCAGACATAGCCCAATCTCCAGCCCGTCATGGCATACGCTTTCGAGAAGCCGCTTATTACGAGCGCACGCTCTTTCATACCGTCAATTTCGGCTATGGAGACGTGTTTTTCGCCGTTGTACGTCATTTCCGCGTAGATCTCGTCGCTTGCCACCACGATATTCGTGCCGCGCAGAACTTCCGCTATCGCTTCCAAGTCCTCGCGCCGCATAACCGCGCCCGTGGGGTTGTTAGGGTAGGGGAGTATGAGCAGTTTTGTTTTCGGCGTAATTTTCTCCTTAAGAGCCGCCGCCGTTAAACGGAACTTGTCCTCGGCTTTCGTGACGATAGGCACAGCCGTGCCGCCCATCATCGCGGTTATCGGCGAGTAGCACACGAAGCTCGGTTCGGGCACGAGCACCTCGTCGCCCGGCTCTATCATCGCGCGGATAGCGAGGTCTATAGCTTCCGAACCTCCTACGGTGATTATGACCTCGCTGTTGGGGTCGTATTCCGTATGAATAAAGTTTTTTAAGTAATTGCAAACGGTCTTTCGCAGCTCGATAAGACCGCTGTTCGCGGTATACGCGGTTTTTCCCTTTTCGAGAATGTTTATCGCTTCTTTTCGCGCCGCCCAAGGCGTTTTGAAGTCGGGTTCGCCGACGGAGAGCGAGATAACGCCCTCGACGCGCTGTGCGATATCAAAGAATTTCCGTATTCCCGAGGGCTGTATCTCGCTGATCTTCTTCGGGATAAGCTTTTCGTAATCCATCACGGGGAAACCAGCCCCCTGTCGTCGAAATTGTCCTCATTGAAGATGTGACCTTTTTCTTTATAGCGGCGCAGTATGAAGTGCGTGGTCGTCGACAAAACGCCGTCGAGCACCGCAAGCCGCTCCGACACGAACAGCGCGACATTTCTCAGGCTCGTGCCGCTTATCGTCACGGACAAGTCCTGCTGTCCCGAAAGCAGAAACACGCTGTCGACCTCCTCATATTCCATAATGGTATGCGCCAAGTCGTCAAAGCCGCAGTCCTTAATGGGGGTTATCTTCAAATCGATTATCGCGGTAACGCCCGTTTCGTCGACCTTCTCCTCGTCGATTATCGCCGAATAGCCCATTATAATGCCGTCTGTCTCAAGACGCTTTATCTCGGCTTTAACGGCGCTTTCCGTTTCTCCAAGCATTGCCGCCAGCTCCGCGTCCGATAGACGCGCGTTCTGCCGCAAAAGATCTAAAAGTTTGTTTGTGTTCATAATCTTCTCCTTATTTAAAATAATTTCAAAATCCTGAGTTTGATTCTCGGTCGCTTCGCTCCCTGCGAACCAAACTCAAGACCGGTCGAAATTTTGCAAAGCAAAATTTCGACACTTTTTGAAATATATGCGTCGCCGGTATGTGGCATTTTATTGTTTGTTTTGAAATATATGCGTCGCCGGTATGTGGCATTTTATTGTTTGTTTTGAAATTTATGCGTCGCCGGTATGTGGCTTTTTATTGTCTATTTTGAAATTTATGTGCCGCCAAAACGCCGCTTAAATTTTTATGAATTTCGGCTCTTTTTTCTCGAAAACGCATATTTCGGAAAAACCGATATCTTTCAGTAATTTATAGCACTTGTCTATATCTTTGGCGATATCCGAGGCTTGATGAGAGTCCGAGCCTACGGTTATCAGCTTTCCGCCCAAATCTTTGTAACGTTTGATAAACGGCGCCGCCGCCATCGGACCGCCCAAACCTCGGCGATAGCCCGACGAGTTGACTTCCAGCGCGATATCCTTGCTTATGATTATTTCCAAGATCTTGTCGATTATGGGTTTATAGGTATCAAACGCCGCCTGAGAACGCTCCGCCTTATCTACCACCAAGCCCGTCGGGGTATCGACGTTCGTGAACCTCAGCAAAAACGTTATATGCGCCAACGAGCAAAACTTTCCCCACTCGACCAAATTCAGCATATCCTCCCAATATTCGATCATTACGCGCTTGCGGTCAAATTCGTTGTCGGGTATCTTGCCCATGTGTTCATAGTGGCACGTTCGGTGAACCGAACCTAAAACAAAATCATAATCATGCGCCGCCAAGATCTCCTCCGCCGCGTGAAGATTGTACATCGCCTGACCTATCTCCGCGCCGTAATAGATGTGCATTCTGCCGTCGTATTCGGCTCGGAGCTTCTCGAAAGTGGGTTTTGTCTTTTCAATGGCGGCGTAATAATCCCACTCTCCGTCGTGAAACTCGTCAAGCTCTATGTGGTCTGTCAGCGCAAAGTGACGAACTCCCAGATCGAACGCCCGCCGCGCCATTTCCTCGGGCGTCGCCGCGCTGTCCGAGGACAGGTTGCAGTGGTTGTGGATATCGACTAAATTCTCCATTTTTCTTTTGCCTTTCTAATTGCGTTGCGGATTTTCTAAAAATTACACATAAAATTCGCAATACATAACTCTACATTTATCATTTTATCACAAAATTTCAAATTTGTCTAGAAATAGATTTACTTTTTTTGAATTTTTTAGTATAATAGAGAAGAAGATATAAAAATTTAACATTTGCGGGGGCATTTTTTATACAAAATGACCGCAGAACGGAGGAACTTATGAGAGCTGTAGTAGCTGTTATCGGTAAAGACACGGTGGGAATTCTTGCAAAAGTCAGCGGAATTTGCGCAGAACACAAGGCGAACGTTATGGATGTTACGCAAACTATTATGCAGGATCTGTTTGCTATGACTATGCTTATCGATATTTCCGATTTGACGATAGATTATATCGATTTCGCCGATAAGCTGAAAAAAGCGGGCGAGGAAATGGGCTTGCAAATTCATGTTATGCACGAGGATATTTTTAATTCCATGCACAAAATATAAGAGGGAGATTTGTTGAAAATGCTTAACACGGGCGATATATTAGAAACGATAAAGATGATACAGGAGGAAAACCTCGATATCCGCACGATAACGATGGGAATTTCTCTTTTGGACTGCATAGACGGCGACGCGGACAAGGCTTGCGGCAAAATTTATGAAAAAATGATGCGCAAGGCGGAGAACCTTGTCAAAACGGGAGAGGATATCGAAAAGCAGTACGGTATCCCGATAATCAACAAGCGCATTTCGGTTACTCCGATAGCTATGGTATCGGCGGCTTCGGGAGATCCCGTAAAGTATGCGAAAACGCTTCAGAAAGTAGCGGAGGGTACGGGCGTGAACTATATCGGCGGCTACTCGGCGCTGGTACACAAAGGTTTTTCCGCGGGCGACAAGGAGCTTATCGAGAGTATTCCGGAGGCTCTTGCCGAAACCACCAACCTCTGCTCGTCCGTTAATATCGGCTCGACTAAAGCAGGTATAAATATGGACGCGGTGGCGATGATGGGTAAAATCGTAAAGCAAGCTGCCGAGGTCACCAAGGACGACCACTGCTTCGGCGCGGCGAAGATAGTTGTGTTCTGCAACGCTCCCGAGGACAACCCCTTTATGGCGGGCGCGTTCCACGGCGTGGGCGAGTACGACTGCGAGATAAACGTAGGCGTTTCGGGACCGGGAGTTGTAAGGGCGGCTCTGGCAAAGCACCCCGACGCGAACATCAGCGAAATTGCGGACGTTATCAAGAAAACTGCGTTTAAGATAACGCGTATGGGACAGTTGGTCGGCACGGAGGCTTCAAAGCGTCTCGGCGTTCCTTTCGGTATCGTGGACTTGTCGCTTGCTCCCACGCCCGCCGTCGGCGATTCGGTAGCGCATATTCTGGAAGAAATTGGATTGGAAAGCTGCGGCGCTCACGGCACGACGGCTTGTCTCGCGCTGTTAAACGACGCGGTGAAAAAGGGCGGCGTTATGGCTTCTTCGCACGTCGGCGGACTTTCGGGAGCGTTTATCCCCGTCTCCGAGGACGCGGGTATGATAGACGCGGCGAACCGCGGCTCTTTAACGCTTGAAAAACTCGAGGCTATGACGGCGGTCTGCTCCGTGGGGCTTGATATGATTTGTATTCCCGGCGACACTTCCGCAGACACGATTTCCGCGATAATCGCGGACGAAGCGGCTATCGGCATGGTGAACTCCAAGACCACCGCCGTGCGCGTAATTCCCGCGATCGGTATGAAAGAGGGCGAGACCCTTGAATTCGGCGGACTGTTCGGCTCGGGTCCCGTTATGCCCGTATCTAAATTCAGTTCTTCTAAGTTCATCTCGCGCGGCGGACGCATTCCCGCGCCGCTGCAAAGTCTTAAGAATTGACGTGGCGATTTATGCTGGATATAAATGAATTGCGTAAAACAGCACAAAATACAGACAGCGTAACTTTAACCGCTCATGTTTTTCGGCGTATTCGCGAACGCGAAGTAACATTAGACGATTTGATAGACGTGCTTATGAACGGTGAAATAATTGAACAGTATCCTGATGATTATCCACCCCCAAGCTGTCTGATTTCGGGGCATTCATCCAATGAACGTCCGCTGCATATTGTTTGCGCGTTTGGCAAAGATAAATATACCAAAAAAATACAGTTTGGATGATCACTGTTTATGAACCCGATGAAGATAGGTGGGTCAATGACTTTAAAACAAGAAAGTATTTATTATATGGAGTGTATTTACTGTTCGGGAGAAATGCATGAAACAACAACTCTATATGTTCAAGAGATTGGCAGCACAATTGTTATCGTAAAGAATGTTCCATGTTTTAAATGCAAAAAGTGCGGAGAAATTTCGTATATTGCGTCTGTAGCTAAGCGTTTGGAAGATATTACCAAACGACTTGAAAAAGCATTTACGGAAATTGCAGTCGTCAACTACACTGTGGCGTAAAAAAGGAGCGCAAAATGATCTCGAAAAGCAGAAAAATAGCCGTAACGATAATCGCGGCGGTACTCTCGCTGATAACCTTGTGGATAGCGGCGGGGTTCTGTTCCGTTGTCGCCAAACCGCCGATAAACACGAATGACATCAGCGGCGTGACATTTGACGGCGCGGATTTTACGCTTTTGGCGAAAGGGTGCGCGGCTGTCGGAAACGGCATGATCGTCGGCGGGTTTATCGTGCTTATGCTGATTTTGGAGTTCGCGGTAATTCCGACGGCTTGGGGTATTTTTCGCTATAACGCGTTCAAGAAAAATCCCGCCGCCGACGCGGACGAACTGTCCTACGCATGGCGCGTTTTCGTCATTTCGAACGCGTTGGCGCTCGGTATCGCGTTTGTCATTATGCTTGTTTACTCAATTAAAGCGGGAAACGGCGGATTTTTCAACGCGCTGTGGTTCTGCTGGCAGGAGCCGCTGTTTATGTGGGCGATTTACATACGCAAGCTGAAAAAGCTTGCGGACTGATTTATAGGCAACACCGCACAAAGACCGTTTTACGCGCTTTGTGCGGTGTTGCCTTAAATTCTCGATATAAATTTTATAACCTGTACCAATAGCGTAGGCGTGCGGATTTTCGAGCATAATTTTGTCGTTTTCAAGGAAAAGCGACGCGTGCGTACTGTATGTACGAAAAGGAGCTTTGACGTGGAAAGCGGCAAAATTGCCGAAAAGCCGTGCGCCGGAGCTATTGGTACAGGTTCTTACACGTATGGACAATTGTCCTTTTTTAAGGTATAATAAATCGGGGTGATGAAGTGGAAAAGATCGAACGAATTTTGTACATATTTTTGCGCGGACTTCGCGGTGAAAAGCTTACCGCCGCAGGGCTGGCGAACGAATTCGGGGTGTCGGCGAAAAGCGTCGCGCGCGACATCAACGAGATACGCGCTTTTTTGGACGACAACCGCGAGCTTTCGGGTCACGCGGAGCTTGTCTATTCGCGTTCGGAAAAGTGTTATGTAATGCGTATCGACGACTTTTTGCGCGACAGCGAATTGCTTGCGGTAATTAAAATTCTGATAGGCTCGCGGTCGCTGTCAAAGCGCGAGCTATTAACGATAATAGCCAAACTCAAACGTTTCACCTCGGCGAACGATCGGCAGCTTTTAGAGTCGTTGATCTCAAAAGAAAAATATCATTACTGCGAGATAAAATGCGACTGCGAAAGCGTTATTGATAGGCTTTGGACGCTTAGCTGCGACATTCGTTCCCGAACCGAGATCTCGATCGATTATCTGAAAATGTCGCGCGAACGCGTAACACACAGAATTCGTCCCGTTTCCGTGATGTTTTCGGAGTATTATTTTTATCTGATAGCTTTTCGTGCGGACGATGAAAATTACAAGCCGATCTATTTCCGCATCGACAGGATCTTGAATTTAACGGAGCACCGCGCGAAATTCGAGATACCGCGAAAATACGATTTCGACGAGGGAGAATTGCGGAAGAAAATTCAGTTTATGTTTCCGGGAAAGTGCCGCAAAATTCGGTTCGAGTTTTGCGGTCCGTCTTTGCAGGCGGTTCTGGACAGGCTGCCTACGGCGGTCGTGCTCGACGTCAAGCGCGGAGATCTTGTTGAAAATTCCGAGGATATCCGGACGAAAAGTCTGCGGAATTATCACCCTAACAATCAAGTGGCGCTTATCGAGGCGGAGGTTTACGGCACGGGAATTATCACGTATCTGCTCTCGCTCGGAAGCTGGGTGCGCGTGCTCTCGCCCGACGATCTCGTGGAGGATTTTAAGGCGGAGCTTGAGAAGATGAGGTCGATGTATTCTTAAATAAAGTCGCTTGTCTTATCGGAGTTGTCCAAAATCTCAAACGGCTTAACTGCCGCGCTTAAGCACGGTTTCAACCTTGATAACCGCAATAAGATTAGGGCGTGTTCACACCTATGGTTTGAGCGGCTTTTGGTTTATGACATCGTTACCAACCGGATTTTTTCGTAAAACAGGTGCGTTTGAATAGAAGCTCAACCTCGCGTTATTTTTGCGGTATTTCGCGCAAAGCGCGAAATCGCGGACGGCAATCCGTGAGCAAAAATGATTCAAACAATGAGTGTTCACGGTTCGCCGAAGGCGAGCCGTGAACGCCATTGCGTTGTACAAATAAGATTTCCTTTTGTTTCGTGAAAAAACGGGAAAGATTGTGCAACCTTTTCCGAATTGACTGCCCGGGCACCGGGCTGTGAAACGCCGGCAAAAAAGAGTTCCTTTTGTTTCAAGAAAAAACGGGAAAGATCTGAGCGGCCTTTCCCGAATTTTACAGCGGAAGTATTCCGATGTAATACTAATTCCTGATCTCCGTATAGACATCTTTGCGGCAATCCCGCAGCTATCGCCGCGGTCTTGCCACAAATCTTGTCTATACTCCGATCAGAAATTAGTATAAAACGCTGACAAAAAAATTCCGGTTACCTTTTTTTGAAAATCAACAATTCGGGATTTTCGCCGTTTTTTCCATAGGTGCTTACCATAATAAAATCCTTATTGGCAAGAACACCGAAACATCTGTCACACCCGAATCCACACTCAAGCTGATTTCCGAGATAGGTCGCATTGTCGTCTAAAAACTTGACCATTCTGCCGTTTGGAAGTCTATATTCCAAATTGACATAACTTCCCACCAGTGCGTTCAGCTTTGTGAGCTTGGGCATACCCTCGATATTCAAAGCGTTTATCTCATTTATCAGAACTTGTTTGAATTTCTCAAACTCCCCGCTGCCGCTAAGCTCCTCATAGTGTTTCCAGTAATCGAGCTTGGGCAAAAAATCACGCAGATACTTTCTTGCCTCATCTTCGGAATACTGCTCATCTGTCATATTCTTCACGCAGACATCTATGAGGTCGTCCATATTGCTGTACATGTATTCACCGTCAGCGTAGCACCATTTGCAGTAACGCTCATTGAAGAAGCCGTCTTTTTCTTTTGAAATGATGCTGTCCTCCAGCGGCATACCGCAGCACTGACACACAAGCTTTATCGGTGAACCCAAAAGCGTGTTGATCGAGACATCATAGAGTTTAGATAACAATTTCAGCGTTTCGGTATTTGGGACCGTTTCTCCTGTTTCCCAGCGAGAAACCGCTTGACGAGTTACAAATACTTTTTCGGCAAGCGCTTCCTGAGACAATTCATGTTTTGTTCGAAGTTCCAACAGAATCTCTTTTGTTTCCATGTTAATTTCCTCCGTAAAAATTAAATTCCCCAATAAGATAATTATAGCATTAAAGAGCCGTAAAAGCAAGCAACTCACTGTTGCGGCGGACAACAATAACCGTATGAGCATTTCTATCAGAATTTCTTTCAAATAAAAAGCGACAATTTTCTGTCGAAAACTGCCGCTTTTTTATTGGTACGCCTGAAGGGATTCGAACCCCCGACCCTTTGGTTCGTAGCCAAATACTCTATCCAGCTGAGCTACAGGCGCGTACTGTTGCGGAAAACTTCCTGCAACAGTAAATATTATATCACATTAGCAAGGATTTGTCAAGGGGGTTTTTGAAAAAAGAAATAAAATTTCTCAAAAATGTCAAATACGTGAATTAAATTGCGAAGATTTTCGCTTTTTACCGAAGCTTAGCTTGAACATTGCGCGGCAGAGCTTCCCACTCGACCTCGCCCCAGTCGAGCACTCCGCGCGTGAGGGTGTATTCCAGCTTTAAGTACGCGCCGTCTTTAAGTATTTTGTCCGCGCCGAACGTTATATCCTTTTCCGCTCCGTCGCTCGCGTAGCTCTTTAACGTGTAAAGATATTTCATACCGCCCGTCAAATCCGCCACGCCTCCGGAGGAATTATTCTCTTCATATTTAAGATTGTCTATCCGAGTGTAGTAATCCGTTCTCGGCGGTGCGATAAACAGAAAAAACACGCCTACAAACAAAACAAGCAGAATACCCGTTCCGATAAGTATTTTCTTCATATATATTTTCTCCTTTCCCTTCCGCGCTTTCGTTGGGAGAGTCTGCCGTTACTGCGGATATACGCCTTGAACAGCTTCGGGAAGCGCCTCCCGCTGAACCTCCTCCCAAGTGACAACGCCGCCGAGATTTGTGTATTTCAGCTTCAAAAACGCGCCGCCACGCAGTTCGCGAGTGGTTTTGAATGTAACGTTTTTTGCTTTTCCTTTTTCGTCGTATGAATCGAGCTTGTATTCATATAACGTCTTATCGCCGTCGATCGTTGTTTGGTATTGCGTGTTGTCGATTTGTGTGTAGAAATACTGATATTTTTCTCCGAAAAAACACACGACCGCAATAACCAAGGCGACCAACAAAACAGAACCCGATACGATCGAAATGATTTTACCTTTTTTCATTTTTAATCCCCCTTTATTTACCGCGGTTTGATTTCGCGTCCGCAATGAACGCCGCCGCTATTCCCGCTATCATAAGCGCCGCAAGTATTGTCATATTGATATCCCCTTTTTATAAGTGCTGTGCCGTTATTCGTTCGACTGTAAAATTTCCCGCGCTTTTTCTTCGGTGAGAACTTCGTTCGCCGTCATACTGTCGAGCACCTGCGAAAGTCTTTGCTTCGCGAGTTCGGGCGATTCGTCGAGCGAGTAGACGCTCGGCGCGTTTGGCAGACCGCAGAGCATAGCGCACTCGTAATCCGAAAGCTCTGACGGCTCTTTGCCGAAATATCCGCGCGCCGCCTCGCCGATACCGTAGTAGTCGCTGCCGAAATATATCGTGTTTACATACAGCTCAAAGATCTCGTTTTTGGAGAGCGCTCTTTCCAAATCGAACGCCGCCCAGACCTCGGCGAACTTGCGCTCGAGCTGCTTTTCCTCCGAGAACCAAACGTTTTTAGCCAGTTGTTGAGTTATCGTAGAGCCGCCTTGATCCAGCGATTTGGTTTTGATGTCGTAAAGCGCGGCGCGGATTATCGATTTCACGCTTATCCCGCTGTGCTTAAAAAATCGTCTGTCCTCCACCGATACGACCGCGTCTATGTAGAATTGCGGCAAGTCCTCAAATTTCACAAACTCGTCGTTCTCACGGATATTCTGCGCGGCTTGCGCTACGGAAAGCTCCTTTTTGGAATCGTTCCACATTATCGCTCCCTTTACCGCGAAAAAGCCCGTAATCAGCACAACAAGCGCTGTCAATACAAGCAATACGCGCCAAACGACTTTCAAAACCTTTTTCATACCGTACCCCTTTTTCAAAAAATCGGCGAATTGCCAAAGCGTCCTACTTCGCGAGAACCTCTCCGCGCTTCGCAAGCGTTTCTATTCCGACTTTCGCGAACATTACCGCGCCCCAAACCGCTATGCCGATAAGCATAAACGGTATGCAGACTATTCTTAAAACCGCGCACATTGTTTTCTTGAATTTTGAGTTCATTTTAATCACCTTTCCTTTTTAGAACCTGTACCAATAGCATAGGTGTGCGGATTTTCGAGCATAATTTTGTCGCTTTCAAGGAAAAGCGACGCGGGCGTACTGTATGTACGCCAAGGAGCTTTGACGCGGAAAGCGGCAAAATTTGCCGAAAAGCCGTGCGCCGGGGCTGTTGGTACAGGTTCATATAACGCCGTAATCGGTAAACCTCATATTCCCGATAACGAACTTCTTTTGCGTTATCCGTTCGGCAAGTAAACGGCTTTCGATAAATTTGTCGGTCACCGTCACGAAATACTGTTTATCGGTGAAATTTACCAAATAAAACGCCTTATCCGTGTTTTTCATATCGTTCAAAAATTCCGGGATCCCGAACGGCGCGTCCGTTAAAAATCCAAGAACGTTGTCGATAACGCGTTCCGTTTTGGTGGGTATCTGCTTTGTCAAAAGCCCGTGAACCTCGCCGCCCTTAAACTTTCCGAGAACTATGCTGTCCTTTTGGGCGGCTTTTTTGCTCCACCGACCGCCAAGCTTGCGTTCGCCGTCCGCGTTAAGGGAATCTATCTCCTCTCGCATCACGCTTAAATCGAGATTTTCGCCGTTATCGAGAAGAAAGTCAATGCTGACGTTCAGCACCTTTGACAGAGTTTTCCAATTCTCCACGTCGGGAAGTCCCTTGTCGTTTTCCCATTTCGTTACCGCCTGCCGCGATACCGCCAGCTTTTCCGCCAGATCCTCCTGAGTAAGTCCCGTCTTTTTCCGCGCTTCCCTGAGCTTCTGTCCGAATGTTAAAGATTTTGTTTCCATAATGAAAACCTCCGAGATGTTAGTCGGCTTTTGCCGCTGAAATTATCGTAGCACATTCGGGCGAAATATTCAAGAAACACGGTGCAACAACGATGCAACGCTCCGCAGCGTCGGCTTATCAAGCGCTTTCTCGGTCACTTTCTCTCCCTTTTCTCGTTAGCGCCGACAATACCCATATAAGTTTTCGAGGTTATCTTGTAGAACAGCACGTACAGCAGACCGAACACCACGAAGCCGATAAGCGTTACCAAGCCGAACAGTCCCACGTTGTAGAAGTCAAAAACGTTTAGCATATTTGCTATCATGGGAAACGCGAACAGCATGTGGATACCCGCGGCGAGCAGCGGCAGAAAGAATACTTTCAGCACCTGAGAGTTTATAGCCGCGCGTATTTCGCGCCTTGTCATTCCGACTTTTCGGAGTATCTCAAACCGAGCCGCGTCCTCGTAGCCCTCGCTTATCTGCTTGTAGTACATAATAAGCGCCGCCGCCAGCGCAAACACCCCGCCGAGCAGGATACCGAGGAACAGCAAGCCGCCGTAAACGCCGTAATATTCTTCGATGAGAGTAGCGACGGTATCCATCATAAAGTGAAATTCGCCGTCCATACCGAAGTGTTCATCCGACGCTTGAAAAAGCTTTGCTCTAAGTTCATTGCACACTTCTCCGATATTGTCAAACAAACCGCCCTCGTCCGAAATATCGAAGCCGTATGTCACGCTGAGAGAGGGAACGTAGTAATCGCCAATATCGGCTTGGTTCGCGTCGTCGGCGAGTTTTCGGTATTCTGCCAGCAGTTTATCCAGAACGTCTTTGTCACGGACGTATATCTGCGCGTATTCCGCATTTTCCGAAAACCACTTTTCCGAAACGCTGTCGGGAGTTGTCTCTATAGGAATAACGTTCAGCGTGTACTGCCCGAAAGATATCGCTTTTTGCGAAGTTATCAGTTTTATTCCGGGTTCAAACACGGCGATATCGTTTTCGCCAAGTTCCAAATCAAGCGCCTTGATGTTGTCGTCCGCTTCGTCAAGCAGACTGAATTCACCGTCTACGGATAACTGCTCGGGGTCAATACCTAGTTCTATCAAGCGTTCATTGAGCTTCATTGCAAGCTCTATCATTCCGTTCCTCAATGTCATAGAATGCTTTACCGAGGTGTTGTTTACGGGATAACCCGCCTCTTTTACAAGCTCGTCGGACTGCGAGATAAGCCAATCTGCGTCCGCACTGCCGTTCGGGGAGCCTATCCGAATGGTGATGTCGTTGTTGTATTGTTCGCCGACCATATCGGGTATGCCGTTGTAGAGCGATATCGTACTGGAAAGCGTGACCAATACCATTGTGGACAGTATGCAGATAGAAGCCAGACCCGCGCCGTTCTTTCGCATACGGAAAACCATTTGCGACACGGAAACAAAGTTTTTGGTTTTGTAGTAGTAACGCTTGTTCTTCTGCAAAATTCTGCATATCACCACGCTGCCCGCGATAAACAGCAGATACGTCGCGATAATTACCATTATTACCGCGATAAAAAACAAGCCGATAGCCATTGACGGGTCTTTGATAACGGAAGCCATATAGTAGGCGAAACCGAGCAGTATAAATCCTATTACAGCCGCGGGTACGTTGGTGCGCGGCGGTTTCTCGCCGGCGTTTTCCGAGTGGAGCAGTTCAATAGGTCTTGTGAAGAAAAGCTGCCGCAGCGAGTTCAGCAGAATAAACGTGAAAATCACGGCGAACAGTATAAGCGACACTATTATCGCCGCGGGATCCACATAAAACTTAAAGTTCAGGCTGCCGCGTATCATCTTCGCCGCAAGCATTTCGGCAAGCTTCGAGAACAGTATTCCGACGCCCAATCCCGTTACCTCCGCGAAAAGATACACGAAAAGCGTTTCGTGAATAAGCACTTTCGCTATCTGACCTTTGCCAAGTCCGAGAATATTATACAATCCGAACTCTTTTTTGCGCCTTTTAATAAGAAATGAGTTGGTGTAAAACAGGAATATCGCCGAAAAAATTCCCATGACGACTATTCCCATTTGCAGTATCATAGTCATTCCGCTGCCGCCTACCATACTTTGGAGCATGGGGTTCGCGGAGAGGTAAGTGATTATATAGAATATCGATATCATCAGCGCGGCGGTAAGAATATACGGAATGTAGGACTTTCCGTTCTTCCTTATCCCCGTCGCCGCGAGTTTGGAATAAAGCCCCGCCATTACGCTTCACCGCCTTTGGAAGCCATTACGGTCAGCGCGTCCGAAATTTTGCGGTACATCTGATCGACCGTGGCGTTCGCTCTGTAAAGCTGGTGGAACACCGCGCCGTCTCTGATAAACAGCACTCTGGAAGCGTGAGCGGCGGCTTTTGTCGAGTGCGTTACCATTAAAATAGTCTGTCCGCTTTTGTTTATCCCGCCGAACAGCTTCAAAAGCTCGTCGGAGGATTTGCTGTCGAGCGCTCCCGTAGGCTCGTCGGCGAGGAGTATCTTCGGGTCGGTAATGATTGCTCTCGCGACTGCCGCTCTCTGTTTCTGTCCGCCCGATACCTCGTACGGGTACTTGTTTAAAATTTCGGAAATTCCCAGAGCCTTTGCAATAGGCGTGACCTTTTGTTCCATTTCGTCGGGCTTCATTCCGCGCAGAACAAGCGGCAGGAAAATATTGTCGCGCAGCGTGAACGTATCGAGCAGATTGAACTCCTGAAACACAAATCCCAGATTATCCCGCCTAAACGTTGCCATTTCGCTTTCCTTTATCTTCCCCAGATCGCGCCCGTCTAGGATAACGCTTCCCGAGGTCGCTCTGTCGAGCGCCGCCAGTATGTTCAATAGCGTGGTCTTACCCGAGCCGCTTTCGCCCATTATCGCGATAAACTCGCCCTCCTCCGCGTTGAATGTTACATTTGTCAGCGCTTCGACCTTGTTTCCTCCGAAACGTCCAACATAAATCTTTTTTAAGTTATTTACTTCAAGTAACGACATGATTTTCTCCTTATTTGAATAAATTCGCGAACCGTTCACTTCGCTTCGCTCCGTTCACTAGCCGAGCAACATTGCCTACGCTTCGCTACGGCAATATTGCTCGCTTTCGCAAATTTTATGCGCCGCCGATATGTTGCTTTTTATTGAGCGTTGCTTATACGTTGTTCTTTTTGAACGCCGCTTTTGTTCTGTTATCATTATATCAGATACGCGTCGATTTTTCCATAGCTTTCGTCTTACATTTATCTTACATTTTTGTAAGATACAAAAAACGCGCTCTTTGCGGATAATGCGTAAGAGCGCGAATAAAGTATATTTTCCAACCCTTATTTAACGAGTTTCAAATCATTCTCTGAAATCGACCTCGGCGGAGCTCATATCAATGCGTAAAGTCGTACCGTGTTCATCAGAGACGGCTGAGATGTCGTGTCCCAGCTTGTCGCAAATTCGTCTGCAAAGATACAGCCCTATACCCGTAGCGCGTGTGTCGGTTCTGCCGTTTTGACCGGTAAATCCGCGCTCGAATACGCGCGGCAGGTCTTCTGCGGATATTCCCATTCCCGTGTCGCGGATAAGCAGGATAGGCTCGTTCGGACATTCAAGCTCTATCGTAACGCTCCCGCTCTTGGTGTATTTAAGCGCGTTTGAGATAAGCTGCTCTATCACGAACAGCAGCAGCTTTTTATCCGTTAAAACGTAAACTTCAAGCGGCTCGTACACAAGCGTGAGCTTTCTGCGGATAAACTGCTTTGAAAACTTTCGCAGCGCCTGCTTTACAATTTCATCAAGAGGATACTGTTTGATAACAAGATCGTTTTCATCGCCGTCCAAATGCACATAACATAACGCCATTTCAACATACTGCTCTATCCTTTGCAGATACTCGGCAAACTCGTCCTTTTCGGGGAAATCGCTTTCTTGAAGCGCAAGGCTCATTGCGGTTATCGGCGTTTTTATCTGGTGCGCCCACATCGTGAAATAATCCCGCGTGCTGTCGAAGCGGCGGTCAGCGGCAACGACAAGCGAGTTCTTTTCAAGAAACAATATCTCGATCAGCTGCCGATAGCCGTTTTCCACGTCGTTATCCGCTTCGGGCAGGTGTTCCATCGTCAGAAGTATCTCGCTTTGCAGCTCGTCCAATATTCTGCACTTGCGCCTATACCGCAAAAAATCCCCGACCGCGGCGAAAGCCGTTACCGCCGCGGAAATCAGCACGGCGTAAAGCACTGCGACAAGCGGGATCTCATAAAGCAGAAGAAACAGCGCGAAAACAGCGCCCACCGTCAAGATAACGGCGATTATTCTGCGGCGGCTGTAAAGAAAGTTCAAAAAAAATCTCATGGCTTCTTTCTCTTTGAGAAAATAGGCTCCGCGCGTCTGCCTTTGGCGCGCTTTGTGCGTTCAAGCTCCGCTTTTTCCTCCTCGGCGCGGCGTTTTTCCGCCTCGATCTCCTCAAGCTTGTGCTTGCTTTTCTCTGCAATATCGATAAGCATAAGCCGATTGTTGAACGACGGTTTATCCAGCACGATATCGAACAGCGCGTTCATCAGCTTGTCGGCTTCATCTTCGTTACGCGCCAAGCGGCGTTCCAAAAGCTCCCTTTTGGTGACGGCAAGCTGACTTATGTCATAGCACTCGCCCGTGGAGATTATCTCGTTTAAATAATCGAGCGATCTTCTCAAGACCTGCGTCTGCGGCGGCTCGCTGTCGATTTTTCTCGCGCGGCTGTCGGCGATCTCGCATTGAAGCAGATCTTTCAGATCCTGCGGTCCCAGTTCTCGAATAAGAGCCTTTAATTCCTTGCGCTCGGCGGGTATTTTCACGTCGTGATGAAATACGAGCCAGCTTATCTCCCCGCTCAAATTTTTGGGAAATTCAAGGCGGCGCATAATGCTCTCGGCAAGCAGACGGCTGCGCTCTCCGTGCCCCTTAAAATGACCTCTGCCGTTTTTGTCGAGCGACATACAATCGGGCTTTCCCAGATCGTGAAACAACATTGCGAAGCGTATGGACGGTTCGGGCAGGGAATACCCCACCGACTTGCAGATATGCGTCCACACGTCGAAATCGTGGTGCGGCGAACACTGGTCACAGCCTATGCACGGCTCTATTTCGGGAAGAATGTATTTCAAAATATCTGCGTTCTGTTCGAGCGCGCGCGCCGCGAATTTTCCCATAACGATACGCTGTAATTCTTCTCGAACAGTTTCCGCGTCGGCGTAATCGAAGCACGCCAAATTCGCCCGCATACAGTTTCGGGTCTGCTCGTCGATCTCGTACTCGTCCTCGGAACAGTACCGTATAGCCTCCAAGAGCCGCGACGGGCACATCGAAAAGCTCTTAGACATATCGTATACCGTCTCTGCGACGGGCTTGCCGCCCTGCTTTACGTTTACGGTGACGTTTTCGCCTATGGCGACAACGCGGCGCGTTTCCGTGTTCGGATCTTTTTCGAGAGCGCTTTTGCCGTCGTAAGGGTCTATAAGCCCCGTTTTAGGCGAGTACGCCATAGCGTTCATCGTGAAGCCGCGCCGCGAAAGGTCGGTATCCAAATCCGGTGCGTACATCACGCGGCTTCCCACGACCTCTCGGCGGTACGGCGACACGGCTATCACCATTCCGAGAACCGTCACCATAATTTCCCCCTTGTTCATTCCCTCGTCGGAAATGCGGTAGTCGCGGAACGCGAAAAGTATGTCGTTTATCTCGGCGTTTGTAACTATGTCGAAGTCCTGCGGCGAACGTCCGAGCATAAGTTCCCTGACGCACTCGCCCACAACGTACGCTTCAAAGCCCGAGTTTTCCAGAATATCCAAAGCCTCGATGACTTGCTGCGGTAAAATTATCATACATATCATTCCCTTTATACATAATAACTCATAATAATTATACAATATTCGCGCGGCAAAATCAACCCCTTTTTAAAAATATACAAAAAATTCAACAAAAGCCCTTGCAATTTGTGCGAATTTGTTGTATAATAATGATAACGTGCAATGGCAATGCTCAATTATTTTTCTCGAATTACATTGAATTGTCCATTATCCATTGTCAATTATCAATTAACACGGGGGTATTACTTTCATGAAAACATTCACAGCGGATAACATAAGAAATGTTGTTCTGGCAGGTCACGGCGGCAGCGGCAAGACCGCGCTTGCCGAAGCTATGCTCTTTAAGTGCGGACTTACAGACAGAATGGGAAACACCGCGGAGGGCAACACGGTTTGCGACTTCGACCCGGAGGAGATAAAGCGGAAAATTTCGATAAACGCGTCTGTGGCAAATATGGAATGGAACGGCACGAAGATAAACGTTGTCGACGCTCCCGGTCAGTTTGACTTTGTGGGCGGAATGTACGAGGGTATGCGCGCAGCGGAGAGCGTTATCGTCACGGTGAACGGCAAGGACGGCGTTTGCCCCGGCACGCTTAAGGCTTATAAGCTCGCGGAAAAGGAAAACAAGGCGCGTATGCTTGCGGTTACGTGTATGGAAGTCGAGAACAGCGATTTTTACCGCGTTTTCACGCAGATGAAAACGGTTTTCGGACCGTCCGTTTGCCCCATTGTCGTGCCTTACGACAAACACGGCTACGTTGAGGCGTACATAAATCTGCTTACCATGAAAGCGTATAAATATGATACAAAGGGCGTTCCCACCGAGGTCGAGATGCCCGCTTCGGAAAACCGTATCGCGGGACTTCGCGCGGCAATGGCGGAGGCGGTCGCGGAGACCAACGAGGAATTTATGGATAAGTTTTTCAACGAGGAGGAATTTACGCAGGAGGAGCTTGTAAAAGGTATTCACGACGGCGTGGCAAGCGGCTCTATAACGCCCGTTGTCTGCTGCGCGAACGACACGCTCTCGGGCGTGGATATGCTGCTTGACGCGGTGACGAAAATGCTGCCGTCTCCGAACGAGCGCAAGCTCGAAAAGATCAACGGCGAAGAAGTCGATTACGACGAAAACAAGCCGTTCAAGGGCATTATCTTTAAGACCGTTGCGGATCCGTTTGTCGGAAAGATAAGCTATGTAAAGGTAGTTCGGGGCAAGCTCGGCGCTAAGAGCGTTCCCGTGTCTGCTGCGGGCGCGGAGCTGCGTTTCGGCAAACTCGTCACCACTATAGGCAAGAAGCAGGACGAGATCTCCGAGGTTTTGGCGGGCGATATCTGCGCCGTAACCAAACTCGAAGCGAACACGGGCGACACGCTCTGCGACCCCGCAGACTTGAACGCTCTGGAGCCTATCGAGTTCCCGAAAGCGAATTACTTCCGCGCCGTGAAGCTGATGGGCGGCGGCGACGAGGGCAAGCTCTCCACCGCTATCAAGCGTTTGCTTGAGGAGGACAGAACACTTGCTTACGTTCACAATCACGAAACGCACGAGCGTATTCTCGGCGGCTTGGGCGAACAGCATTTGGACGTTACGGCGGCAAAACTTAAAGCAAAATTCGGCATTGATGTGGAACTTACCGCGCCGAAAATCGCGTACCGCGAGGCTATCAAGAAGAAAGTCACTATTGAGAGCAAATACAAGAAGCAGTCGGGCGGTCACGGACAGTACGGTCACGTTAAGATCGAGTTTGAGCCGTATGACGGCGAGGAGTTGAAGTTCGAGGAGAAGATTTTCGGCGGCTCCGTTCCGAAAAACTATTTCCCCGCTATTGAAAAGGGCTTGCAGGACAGCTGCGAGAAAGGTTCTATTGGCGGATATCCCGTTGTAAGGCTGAAAGCCACGCTGCTCGACGGCTCTTATCACCCCGTTGACAGCTCGGAAATGGCGTTCAAGACAGCGGCTTCCATGGCGTTCAAGGATTGCATGAAGATCGCCGAGCCGTATCTTCTCGAACCGATACAGAGCCTGACGATACTCGTTCCCGACGACAAGCAGGGCGACGTTATGAGCGTTATCTCCAAGAAACGCGGCGCGGTTCTCGGAATGAACAGCTTCGGCGACGGTACGACCGAGCTTACCGCAGAGGCTCCCGAAGCGGAAATGCAAGACTTCTCGCCTGTTCTCCGTCAGATAACTCAAGGCTTGGGAGAATTTACCGCGGAGTTTTCAAGATACGAAATGCTCCCCGCGGGCACCGAAATAAAGCAATAAGCAAAACTATAACCAATTCCCCCGCCAACGGCGGGGGAATAATTTTGTCGTATTTGGGGAAAGAACGGCGAGCGCTCGTTTATTTTTCCTTTGCGTTTTCCGTAAAAAGCCCTTTCATCTCGCCCATAAAATCCTCATTCTCATAGAGCTTCGGATAGTATCCGAAAACAAGGTCGTAGAACTGCTTGTCCGAGAGCGCCTCAAACTCTCCGAACAGGAAGCCCGGATAGCTTTTCATCGCTTCGCACATTGCTTTAACGCGGCTGCGGTCGCCCGCCACGAACTGCGCGCATATTTTGTCGTTGCCGTAAATGATTGCGGGGACGTGTTTTGCGGCTTTAACGAAATCATACTCGAGCACGGGATAGATTTTTGAAAAGTATTGCTTAACGGTCGGATAAAACGCTCCATTCTTTGACTTTATCTCCGTTTTCAGCCGTCGGAGCAGCTTTGCGATCGGTTGTTTTTCATCGTTCAAATGCGACAGCACCGCCGACAGGCTGTCAAGAAGCGCGGGAACGTTAAGCGTTATCTCACCCTCCGATATCGCCGAGTATACCGTCTTGGATATCAAAAGCACCCGCCCGAGCGCGTTTTGCTCCGCGTTCATTTTACATCACCTCGTTTCTCTGTGCTATAATAAAGATCCCTCGTCCGTTTGAGCGAGGGATCGGCTTGATAATCGACGTTTATTCTTCGGGAACAAGCACTGCGTAGTTGCCCTCGTCGCGCTTGTAGACTACGTTCACAGCGCCCGTTTCGGCGTTCTTGAACATAAAGAACGTGTGGTCGAGCAAATTCATTTGGAGTATTGCTTCGTCAATGTTCATCGGACGAAGTCTGAATTTCTTCTCGCGGATTACTTCGTATTCGCTTTCCTCAGTCTCGGGAGCCAAGCCCTCAAACGCGTTGGCACGCAGACTTTTCTCGACTTTTGTTTTCTGCTTCCTGATTTGGCGGATAATACGGTCTATCGTAACGTCCAGCGCGTCGTTTTTATCCTTTGCGGTCTGCTCCGCACGGTAGATAATTCCGTTATAGTTTACCGTAAGCTCCAAGATTATCACGTCGCGGCGTTCCGCCAAGGTTATTTTCGCTTCGGCTTCTTCGGGGAAAAAGCGGTCGAGCTTCGCGCCAAGCTTCTGCTCGGCGTAGTCGTTGAACGACTGCGAGATGTTCATCTTCTTTGCGGTTATTGTAACTTTCATATTTTCAGTCCTCCCATGTTAGATGTTAGAATGAGCAGAGGCAATGGTTTGGAGAAAGCATTCGAGCCATATACCTCGATCGGTATCATTCTATATACATTTTAACATATTTGATTGAAAAATGCAATAGTTTGGGAGGATTTTTGGATAATTTTCACAAAAACGCCATGCAAATTCTGTTACATTCCAAAGTTATCCAAAGAAATGAGCGGTTCTCCAGCCGTATTCGGCGAGTATCGAGAGCGCTTTTTCTTTTCCGATAGTTTTGTCCGCTTGTTTAACGGCATTCTGCGCCGCGATCGCGAACGCCAGCATACGTTCCTGCGGATAACGAAGATAGATCTCGAATATCTCAAAGAACTTTTCGCGGAACATTTCCGAAAGTTCCCTCGGAGATCTCCCGACAGTTTCGTCGAACGGCGTTTTCCAATACTCCGCAGTACCCGCGGTTTCGGCGGAGCGAATTGACAGCGGTTTCAGCGCGTCAAAGGGCGGTTTGTTGGTTTGCTTGGCAGTCATATAAAACGAGCAGAACTCAAAGGCAATTTTGTCTCCGAAAAGATAATTTTCGCCGCCTTGGGTTTCGCAAATGTATATCGAAAGAGCCTCTCCAATTTTCGCTATTATGTTCCCGCCCGCAGCAGCGTCGCTTTCAACCACCGCTTTCATACTCTGCGTTACGGCTCTCATAAGCCAATATCCGCCTACAGAGCCTATCACTGCAAGCAGGCTTTCAATATGTACGCCGCGCTCGGTTTTCAGCATTTCAATGAGGTTCGCGTAAATCTCCCGCCCCGCCAATGTAGAACCGACGTGTATGTCCTCGGCGCGGCGAAGTTCAACTTGATATGCAAGCACGCCGAGTTTTTTATCCTTAAACTCGGGCATTTCGTTCTCGGAGCGCGGCGCGTAAACAAAGCCTTCAAGCTCGTAGGGAGCGTAAGCCCGCGTGAATATTTCGTTAATTCGTTGTTTTTCGTCCATCAGTTCCTCCGCGAACGTCCGCCGTTCACAATAATGATAAGCCGCAAAAGCTGTCCGAGCGCGACCGCCAAAGCCGCCACGTAAGTCATTGCTGCCGCCGTGAGGACTTTACGCGCGCCGCTGAGTTCATCATTAGTCAAAATCCCGTTGTCGCGTATCGTCACTAAGGCGCGGTGCGAAGCGTTAAACTCCGTCGGGAGTGTAACAAGCTGAAACACCACAGTGAGCGAATACAGGATAATTCCGGCATATGCCAGCCACACGAAAAACTCCCCGAGCGAACCGAGCAGTATCCCGATAAGGATAAGCGGTACGGCGAGCTTGGAGCCTATATTCGTTATCGGCACTATCGCCGTGCGTATTTTAATTGGAGTGTAGCCCGTCGCGTGCTGTATCGCGTGTCCTACCTCGTGGCACGCAACTCCGATAGAAGCGGTGGACGTTCCCGAATAAACGTCGGGGGAGAGCCGAATGACGTTCGCGCGCGGGTCGTAGTGGTCGGTAAGCTTGCCGCTTATCATCTCTATCGGGATATTCTGCAAGCCGTTTTTGTCCAGCACGAACCTCGCTGCCTGAGCGCCCGTTATGCCGCGCGAGGAGAGCTGCCTTGAGTATTTCTTGAAAGTCGAATCCACGCCCGCGCTCGCTATCATCGCGAATATCATCGCGGGAACCACGAAAATAAGATAAGTCCAGTCAAAGTACATATTGTTTCTCCTTTTTATTCCCTGATTGATTTAAGGAACCATTCATATATTTCAGTCGCTCTTTCATCGTTAGGCGTATGGTTGCCCGCGACGTCTTTTTGACGAAAGAGAATTTCTTTGCGTTCTGCGCTGTCAAAGTAAATCCCGTACCAAGTATCTATGGGGGCTTCAACAGCGGGAACAACTTCGCCCTTATCGCCGTTGTTCAACGCAAAATCCGCGTTTTTCGATAATCCGCAGAGTTTTTTGTAGTTCGCTTTAAGTTCAGACGTATCGCATTTTGATACGATCTCGATACTGCCGGCGAGCTTCCCGGCTTCGTATTCTTCGATAAGTTTGTTGATAGTCAGCTGCATTTTTTCGGAACTTGTCACTTTACAGTAATTCCCATTGCTGTCATAAAATGCAACATCAGTGAAAACATACCCGTCGTATTTTGCTTTTGAATCGTATTCTTTTAGCCTGTGCAGAAAAACGATCGAGGGCATTTTTTCGGCGATGTCGGATTTGTTTTCGGAAGTGCTCAATGCGATTTGAGACGACGTGTGATTTTGCGGTTCGTTTTCCGATACCGTTTTTTCTCCGCAGCCGCCGAGTAAAAGCAAGATAAGCGCCGTGCAAGTCAAACAAGAAACAAATTTGTTGTTCATTTTTGTCCTCCTTTGCGTTTATTATACTCTTTTTTATCGATATTGTCAAGCGCGGAAAGAAATTCCGGTAAAGCGCTAAGATCTGCGCTCGTTATCCGTCAATTCTTTGATCGCTTTTCGTTCGCGCGCCCTGTTTATCAGAGCTAAGATTATGAACACGATAAGAGCGATAAACGAGAGCGGTTCAAGCGCCATAACGACATAGAGAGTAACGTATTGCCACGGCGCCATATCCCAAATTCTGTGAGTGAGCCTGTCGCCGTCGGCTATAAGCGCGGGCGGTTCGAGAGGGTCATATGTCGTTTTTGAAACGTTCGTTATTTTCAGAACGCGTCCGTTTTCGTCAACATACGCGGCTTTTAACTTTTTGCAGTACTTTTGAAATTGATCATAATCGCATTCGCGGTCAAACCAATCGCAGGAGAGTCTTACTTCGGGAGAACCTTTGTGCTTTACGATTTGTACGCCGCTGCTGCCTTTAAAGTGCAGCGACATACTGACATAGCCGTCATCGACAAGCTTCGTTATTTCGCTATCCGTGTCGATAGCGACGGGGGTCGTTGTCGTTCCTTCACCCGTATGATCTTCTATAACGGGCGCGGCGGAAAATTCGGTGTAGTTCGGGTCGGAGATGCTTAGTTTTATCAGCGGGTCGAGGTACAAAGTTCCTTCGGGCGCGTTTTCAAACGAGATATCGAAACAATCCTCGCCAAAAACAGCTTTTTTCGGTCTGTCTCCAAACACGCCCCACCACAACACACAAAACAAGATCGGCAGCAAAAACATCGCGGCGATCAAAATTGCGATTATTCTTGTAAACGGTATCCTTTTCAGCTTATTTTTCATAACGCCCCCCTTTTCGTTGATTGGTTCAATCCTCCGTATTGATTATATTATAACTTTGCAGAACCTTTTTGTCAACGATTTTGGGCGATCTGTAATTATTTGTAATAATTTGTAACCGTTTTGTAAAAAAGCCCCGCGGATAAAACCTCGCGGAGCTTCGATTCAGCACTTTTTAGCGCGTTCGCAAAGAATGTCTATCATCTCGCCGACGTTCTTCATACCGCTTACCTCTTTCATTGTAAAGCGCATTTTGAACGCCTTTTCCACAGCCGAGATAAGGCTGATGTGCTCGAGACTGTCCCACTCCTCGATGTCGTCGGCGGTGGTTTCTTCGGAAATTTCCAATTCCTCGTCGTCGAAAACGTCTCTGAATACCTCTGTCAGGCGCTCCGTTATTTTCTGCTTATCCATTGTCATTCTCCTTTATATCGATATACACGGTCTTGGGCGTATACGCGTTCACGTCCAGCGCCCAAACAGTGTTTCCGTTCTCGGCCTCGGATATTTTCGTAAACCCGAAATCTCCGAAAAGCTCCTTTACCATAGCATTCTTCTTGGTGGGATAATAGTAACCGTAAACCGTCTTGATATCCGCTTTTTTCGCTTCCTCGACAAGGCGGTTTATCATAGCGTATTCCATTCCGCGCTTTAATACGCGGCAGCTCATCAGCCACAAGTCAATGTGAAGTTCCGCGCCGCGCTTCTCGCCGATAACCACCGACACTATGCCGTTATCGCCGAATTTGTCCGTTAATCTTCCGCAGAGCCTGATGTAATTCGAGCTTTGCGCCACGCTTTCCATTTCGGCTTGAGTGTAGCGTTTGGTCGTGCAGTTGAATTGGTTGCTCTTGTTGGTTAATTGCGTAATTCTCGGAATATGTACGGGGTCGAACTCGCCGATAACCGCCGACATCTCCAGAGAAGCCAAAAACTCCTCGTAAGTCGCGAATTTCTTTTCCGCCGCCGCTCTTTGAGCGTTTGCCGCGTACATCTCGCCGCGCTTCGCGTCGTCGGCGGAGAGGTTCGTTACCTCAAACAAGCCGCATTTGTCGATATCGCGTATACATTCTTCGGGGTTTTCAAAGTTTATCACCGTTACCTCGGGAAGCTGCGCCTTTACAATGTCGCATTCCACGGGATTGTCGTCGACGAATACAAAGCTCTCGGGCAGGAGATTGAGTTCGGAAGCCGTTTCCTCAAGGTTCAGCGACTTCTCGTTCCAATTCGCCTTGATAAGCGCGAAATCCGAGGGCTTCAGAATGCCGTCCGGGTGATTTAGTCCCTCGAGAGCGTTTTCGGGGTCGTTTTTGGAGCAGACCGTTAGCAGAACGCCGAGTTCCTTGTGCGCCTTGATGAATTTCTGCAAAGCGAGGTAGCTTTGTCCCTCGTGCGTTTCGTGACCTATCTCGATACCCGCCTGACCGTCGTCGCCGATAACGCCTCCCCAAAGGGTGTTGTCAAGGTCGAGCGCGAGGACTTTCTTATTCTTGCCCATTACAGAACAAATTATATTCGATAAGCTGTAGGAAAATTCGGGGATAGCCGAAACGCTCATCGCGTATTTATACAAGTGCCAGTGCCGAAGCTCGTGCCATTTTTCCAAGCCGTAAGCCGCTGAAAGGTAGTTTATGTCGTGAATGTAGAAATTCGCGTGATTTTGCGCGTAGTCGTAAAGCTTGCAGTTCAGCCGCGTAATGAAGTCGATACGCCCGTAAGCGCAGCCGACCTCGCGGCTGCCGAGAAGACGTTCGCTCGGAAGCTCAAAATTGTTCTGAATGATAACGCACCCGAATTTTTCCGAAAGCGCCGTCCACATTCTCTCATACCGAGCGTATTCGCGTTCCAGTTTATCCGAAACGCTTTTTTCGTCCTCGCCCACGATGGGCTTTTCCTCAATATTTCGCGAACAGGTGTGAATAAACGCCACCTCGGGTTTAAACGCGTCCAATTCGGGATTTCCGAACAGCGCGTCGTTTTGATACTGCGCGTATTCGCTTTCATAGAACGTTGGAACAATTCCTCGGTTTCGCAAAAACAGTTCGAGCACTTTCACGATGTCCGAGGTGGTAGAGCCGCCGAGCACGGCGATACGCAAAGGCACGCCGCCGCTCTCGTTTTCCTTGAGAAGCCGCAGAAGCTTCTTTTTTTTCGTCATTATCTCGTCGCCGTCGAACGGGTAACACAGTTCACTAAGCATAATACCCCCACAATTGTACATTATCAATTGTTAAACTATTCCCGGGAGATGGTTCGCGTTTTCTCCCACGGCGCTGAACGTGTCCATACAGAACAGCACGTCCGTAACGCCCTTGTCGCGCACGATTTGAGAAATACTCGTCGGGAAGTTCTTCATTTCCTCAAGATAGCGCATATCCACCGACCAAATTTCTTCAAATGAGCCTGTAAGACAAGGAATGAGCGCGTTGGGATAGCTGTCCTTGACTACCAACAGTTTTCTGCCGTTTGTAACGTCCGTCTGCACATGAACTACTTTCTCGTCGCCGCCCATAAACGTGCTGTAAGACGAACTCGTCGGCTGATCTACGAACATTGTTCCCTGCGTAAAATCATAATCCTCGGGGTTCATATAATAGGTCGAGAAGTCGTTTGGCGCGATGTAGTAGGTGAATGTTTCGGGGTTCGCCGCCATTGTGGCGTTCTCGTTGCTGTAGCCGTAAAGCGTTCCGAGATATCCCGCGATATCGCGCCTTTCGTACTCCGAAAGCGGCGTAAACGGCTCGCTTATCTGCGCCGTTTTTACGAATTCCTCCGCCGCGTAGTAAGCGCCGAGCTGCATCCAGTGGTGATCCGTGCGCGCGTAGATCTCCTCGTCCGTGTGCTTTGAAAGAGCTGTGTACGCGTCCACGGGAATAATGCCGTTAAGCTGATCGTTGACGTTTTGAATGCAATCCCATTCGCTTGCCATGCTCATTCCCTCGGGCATATAGAAAGAGCCTTGCGTGGGCACTATCATCGAGAACACGTTGACCTCGCTGCCCGCGCCGACCTTTTGAGCCACCTCGTTCAGCGCGGAAGCATACGTTTCTCCCGTGCCGCCGCCAAAGATAGGCATACCGCGACCCGTAGCGTCCACGATAATGGTGCCCGAAAGTTCGCCTTTTACGCCCGGAGTTGAGGTATCCGGTTCGGAAGCGGACTGTTCCGAGCTGCTTTCAGTCTCGGAAGATATCGGCTCCGAAGCCGCTCCGCTTTCCGCTTTGCTGCTTTCGGTTTTGCTGTTTTCCGTTTTATTGCTCTCCGTTTTGCTGCTCTTTGCGCTCGTTTGCGAGTTTGCGGAAGAATTTCCCGTGTTCACGGGATTTACACTGATTGTCGGAACGCTTGAAGTGTTCATGCTTTGGCAGCCCGTAAGCATGAGAAGCGCCGCTGTTGCCGCCGCTATGATAGCCGCTGTTTTTTTTGATCTCATTGAATTTCCCCCTTGAATATGTTTCTCCATTATATTATGATAAGATATGCGCGTGATAATACGGTTAAAACCGTGTGAATATTACATTATCTCCGCTAATTTGTATTGATTGTCCGCCGTTGCGCTGAACGTGCAGCTGCAAAACAGCAGATCTGTTATGCCGTTATCCTGCGCGAGTTTTAACGCGCTCGTTTCGCAGTAGCGCATATCCACTATCCAAACGTCGTCGAACGACCCGAAAAGGCAGGGCGCAAGACTGTCGGCGTAGCTGTCCTTGAGTATCATCAGCTTTCTGCCCGTATTCAGCCCCGTTTCCACATGGACGATATTCGCGTCGCCGCCCATATAGGTGAGGTTCCACTCGGCGGTGGAACCGAAATCGTCGGGCTTAAGGAAATAGTTCCCTTCATAGCCGTTCTGCGCTTTTTTGTCGAGATAGGTAGTCTTTACCTCGCGCTTCGGCACGTACCACACAAACGTTTCGGGGTTGTTTCCGATACGCGGATCCTCGTTTGAGGAGCCGTAGAGCGTGCCGACATACCCGCTCTGTTCATGCTTGTCGTAAGCGGAAAGCTCGTCGAATTTAACCTGCGCGGTCTCGGCGAACGCCTTTGCCGCGTAATACGCGCCGAGCTGCGTCCAATGGTGGTCGGTGCGGTAGTATATTTCCTCGTTTACGTGATCTCTAAGAGCGGCGTAAGCGTTTATCGGGATAATGCCGCTCAAATGTTCGTTGATGTCATCTATGTGGGGCAGTTCCTTATCGGAAAGTTCCGCGTATTCATCGGGCATATAGAACGTTACCTGTGTGGGAACGACCATTGAATAAACGTTCACGTCCGTACCGAGTTTTTCTTTGTACTCGTTTACCGTTTTGGCGTAATTGCGCCCCGGCTCGTAGCCTATGCCGTATAGCATTATGCCGCGCCCGTCGTCCAGTACGAGAATGCCGTCCGAGACCTCGCCTTTTTGGTTATTGTTGGGCGGAGTGTAGGAAGTTTCGGATGGCGTTTCGGATTGCGTTTCTGATGGCAATTCCGACTGCGGCGCCGTTAAAATGTTGTCGGAAACTGCTTTTGAAGAGGCGCTTGAGACCGCTTCGCTCTTGACAATATCCTCAAGCGGACTTGAAACGCGGCTTTCGCCGACTGAGTGCACGTTTTTCTCCTCGCAGCCCGCAAGTACCGAAGTAAGCGATAAAAAAGCGATTGCCGAAATGATTTGTTTGATTGTTGCTTTCATTATAATTCTCCTGTACTACATGATTTGTTTAAGAAATTCCTGGTTCGTGCCCGACGTGCTGAATGTGCTTAAGCAAAACAGCAAATCGGTGATGTTGTTGTCGTTTATAAGCCGTGTCGCGGTCGTTTTCATGTACTTGATATCCGCTATCCATATCTCCTCGAACGAATTTACCAGATTGCAGCAAAACGGGTTCGCGAACGCTTCTTTAAGGACGAGCAGCCGCCTGCCGTTCTTACATGAAGTATGCAGCTTTACAATGTGACTGTCGCCGTACATATAAAGCGAGTACTTGCCGAAGTCGTCGAACTCATCGGGGGCTGCGAAATAGTAGAAGTCTTGTCCGCCCGAGCCGTCAAGCTCGTAGAATGTGGTGTTGAAATCGATTTTCGGAACATAGTATATAAATTTCTCGGGATTTTGCTTTATGCGCGGGTCGTTTCCGCTGTTTCCGTAAGCCGAGCCGATGAAATTGCCGCCGTCCTTTTCCTCAAATTCCGAGAGCGGCTTGAACTCCACGCCCGCCGTTTTGGCGAATTCCTCCGCGCCGTAAAACGCGCCCAATTGCGTCCAGTGGTGATCGGTGAGGAAGAAGATCGGTTCGTCCGTGTGTTTTTCCAGAACCGAATAAACGTCCACAGGCGCAACGTTTTTCAGCCGCGCGTTTATCCCGTCAATATGCTCCTTTTCTCCGGGGTCGTAATGCTTGAACTTCTCGGGCAGATAGAACGAGATAGCCGACGGCACGACAAGCGAATACATATTCACATCGGGGAACTTCTTCTTGTAGGCGTTCACGGATTTTGCGTAATTCGCGCCGCATTTATCGTCCATAGTGTGCAGCATTATGCAGCGTCCGCTGTCGGTGCGAAGCTCCGCGCCTATTATCTCGCCGCCATTTTCGGCAGGCTTTGAAGCGGGTGCGGAAATTTCGCTTTGCGGTGCGCTCGACTTCACGCTCCGCAGGGAGCTTGTCCGAACGCTTCGGTTATCGCTCTCGGCAGAGCTTTGGCTGTCGCCTTTACTGTCGCTTTGCCCGCCGCTCAAAATCACGCTTTGAGCGGAATCGGTTTTGACGCTTTGAAACGCGCTTTGCGGTTCCGAAACGTCCTCAGTGCAGGCGGACAACGTCGCCGCGCATACCAAAAGCGCGATCGGCGCAAGCAGTGGCTTTGCTTTCATGTTTATTATCTCTTTTCGGAAATGTAAAGTAAAATACTGTTGAAATATTGAATTACACGGTCGGTCGGCTTGGAATGACCACCGCGGGTACATTGGGGTTCGTGTTTTCGGTATTGTCGGGAGCGGGTTCGCTCTCCGTCGGCTCGGTTGTTTCCGTTGTATCCGAAGTCCCGCTCGGTTTTGGAATGACTACGGCGGGCACTTTGGGGTTGGAGCTTGAAGAAACGGCGTTCGAGGAAGCGTCTCCGTTAGAGGAAGCGCCTCCGTCCTCAGGTTTCTTAATGACAACCTCGGGAACGGAATTCGCGGGTTTGCTTGTGTCGTCGGGCTTTGAGTGATTATCTATAACGGGAACCTCGCCGACTATCGTTACGCCGTTTCCGTACTTAACGCCGAGGTGCGCTCGGAAGTTTGAGATAAAGAGTTTCCACGCTGCGCGTTCGGGAACGGTATCATTATAATACTTGGAAAATTGGTCGGTAACGTATCCGCTCCAATATCCCTCCCAAGTGAATTCGGGCGGTTTTTCGAGGTTGCGGTTCTCCGTGTAGGAAACGTTCGGGCGCTTGCCGAACGTCATAAACAGCGCGATGCCCGCGAAGATCGTCGTCAGCACCGCAACGTTCACGATACGCAGAGCTTTCTCGCGCTTTTCAGCCTTTGGGTCGCGCGGCTTCTCCTCGACATTCTTGGAAGATTTTTTCTTATCGCTCAATTAAAACACCTCCTCAGAAATGCCAGTACAGGAACGCTTGTGTTGTCGCGTCCACCATAAGTATCGAACTTAAGATAAGCAAAGCCGCGCAGACCGCCGTTCCCGAAACCGATATCACGGATTTTGCCGCAAGCGAACGTTCAGACAGCTTTTTGAACCAAGAAATGAGCGGGAACGTACATACGACCGCCGCGATTATAAGAAACAGGTTGTTGCAGAACGATATCTTCTCCGCGATGCCGAGCGCTCCGTTCGGGTTCGCGGGAGTTAAATTTCTGAGGAACAGCCCGAGATTTTTAATGCCGCCCTTTGTATCGTCGAAGTAGAATATTCCAAAGCCGATTATGATAACGAGTTTGCTGTAAATATGTCTGATGACGATTGGTATCTTTTTAATGCGCTTTTTGCCGAGAAGCTCCTCAAACAGGATAAACAGCCCGTAATAAACTCCCCAGAGTATGTAATTCCACGCCGCGCCGTGCCAAATTCCCGTGCAGAGCCACACAAGGGCGAGACTTAGGTATTTGTTGCGGTATCCGAAGAAGGTTATCGGCGTTAAATAATCGCGGAAGAACGTGCCCAGCGAGATGTGCCAGCGCTGCCAAAATTCCTGAATGCTAGCGCACAGGTAAGGGTGATTGAAGTTTTCGTTAAAGTGAAATCCGAATATGCGTCCTATTCCGATAGCCATATCCGAGTAGCCCGAAAAGTCAAAGTAGATGTACAGCGAATACACGATAACGCCGTACCATGAACCCGCTATCGTAAGCGAACTCACGCCGCTGCTGCCGAGAAAGCTGTCAACTATTTTGTGAAGCTGATCGGCAAGCACGACCTTTTTCGCCAAGCCCACGATAAACCTCGAAAATCCCTCGCTGTAATCCTGAAGCGTCGTAGTGCGGTCCTCTATCTCATCGGCGATCGTCTGATAGCGAACAATAGGACCCGCGATAAGCTGCGGGAAAAGCGAGATGTACAAAAGCAGCTTGAAGAAGTTACGCTGCGGCTCCACCTTGCCCCAATAGCAGTCTACTATGTAGCTGATTATCTGGAACGTGTAGAAGCTTATTCCCGCAAGCGGCGCGATGTCCGGCACCGGGAGACTTGAGTGAAACAGCGAGTTTACGTTCGTCATCAAAAAGCCGCTGTATTTTATCACGGCTATCATACCTATGTTGAACACCAATCCCACGCTGATCGCGGCTTTTTGCCCTTTTTCGCTTTTGGCGTCGCCTATCCATATACCGATGAAATAATTCACCGCCGCCGATAAAATCAGCAGTCCCACGCGCACAGGCTCTCCCCATGCGTAGAAGAAGAGCGAAAGTATTATCAGCACCGCGTTTTTTCCCTTTAGCGGTTTTACGAGCATATATAGAATGAGACAGATCGGCAGAAACGCGTAAGTGAAGATTAAACTGGAAAAAATCAATTATATTGCACCTCAATTATTATTTATATATAACGCTTTGCATTGTGAAAGCGCGAAAATTACACAGCCATACCTTTATATTTTACAACAATATTCGTTAATTGTCAAGATATAAATACAAAATCAGACAAATTTCCCCGACGGCATACCGCCCCCCGTTATATATAAAGACAGGAAAATTTCGGAAATATTACACTTTGATGTCAAATATTGTCAAGAAAGCATATTTTGTTAAAACTGCCATAAAGCAAACCCCTCGCCGAAAGCGGGGGGGTTACAAACCGTAAATTAAATTTTGCCGCGAAAATCAGCGTAAAGAGCGGCGGCTCATTCCTCATTCATTGAGCGGAACGAAGCCCGCGATAAACTCTATAAATTCCGTTTTGTTTATCGGCTTCGAGAAAAAGAACCCTTGAATAAAATCGCACTTCAGCTCCGAGAACGCGTCCACCATTTCCTGCGTTTCAATACCCTCGACCACGATCTCCATTTTCATATCCTTAAGCATTTTTATGGTGTTTTGCAGGAAGATCCACATTTTGGGGTTGTGCTGCTCGTCCACGAAAGACTTATCCAGTTTTACGATCTTAAGCGGCAGGGATATCACACGCTTCATATTGGAATAGCCCGTGCCGTAATCGTCAAGCGAGAACGACAGCCCCGCGTTGGACAGCTTGTTAAGGTTATCCGTCATAACGCGCTGCGAATAGGACGCGGCTGTCTCGGTTATTTCAAGATTTATCGAATCGGGAGATACGTGATACTTGTTCATAATGCCGAGTATCACATCCGCGAGATCCCCGTGCATGCACTGCGCGACCGAAAGATTTACTTCTATGTAATCCAGCCCGAGATTTTTGTATTCGTCGCTCGAGATGAATTTACACACCTCCTCGAAAACAAACGCACCGATCTTATGAATTGCTCCGTTTCTTTCCGCGGCGGGAACCAATATCTCGGGGGAGATAAAGCCGTGCTCCTTGTCTTTTAAGCGAAGCAAAGCCTCGGCGGACATGAAACGTTTGTTTTCGATAGAATAGATCGGCTGATAATAGACCTCGAAGCTGTTGTTTTTAAGCGCGCGTTCAATTATGGCGTCAATGTTGTTGCGAACGGAGAAATCCTTGAAATTATAAACGTCCGAAGCAAGGTGCACGCTGCCGCTGTATGGGATCTTCTCATGGAAATCCTGACCGAACGCCATAAGCGACTTGAAGCTCTCGATCTCCTCGGGACACCGCGCAAGCACTATCGACGGCGTGAGATCAATGTCCATGCCGTTTACGTTTGAGCGCAGCTTCAGGTCGTTCAGCAGAAGCTGCGCTGCATCCTCCGCTTTGGAACGGCGGCTTTCGTCGAAAACCATACGAAACCGTCCGCGGTCCAGATAGTACATTGCGGATTTGCATTTCAGGCTGCTGTCAAAAAAGTGTATCTTTTCAGCCACTATCTTCAAAATATCGGTTGCCGCGTCATAGCCCATCATACTCTGAATGGCGGAATAGTTCGCGATGTTGAGCATTATGATATGCACATGTTTCCCGTTGGTAAACGCGCGGCGCATATCATAGCCGTAAGCGCTGTGCTTCAAAAGTCCCGTGAAAGAATCAATATAATCCTCGGGACGCTGAATGCTGACGCTGACGATCGACAATGATATCGCGATAGCAAAGCACTCCACAAGCTGAGTTGGAATAATAAGATGAATAACGACTGCAAATACGCACAGCGTCGCCATAGAGCACAGCGCCACAATTTTTCTTAAATTGAACAGCTTTCGGTAAACGATAATTAAAACCAAGTCCATTACCACATACGGCACAATGTTCACATACAGAATATTGAACAGCCACTCGTGTCTGTAACCGTGCGCCACGGAAAACATGCATTGCGTAAACGGATTGATAAACAGCGCAATAACGTCAACGGAATACGGCAAGAACAAAATCGTCATCAAAAAAGGATTTTTTCGTATTTTATGCCAAGTGTCCGTGAGACTTATAACGAAAAGCACGTGAAGCGGCGTTTGGATATTGTGCGCCAAAAGATATCCTGTGTGGGCGGCGTACAGCAGCGGCCAATTTTGGCTGTTCATATTATCCAGTGTTACAGCCAAAATGTCATACATGGTCGAAATTATCGCCATTATGACCGAAGTCAGAAACAGTTTGTTGCTCGTTCCGCTTGTCATCCTGCGGAATACGGTAGATAAAAGAAGCAGGCACACCAAAATAAGCCCCGCAATATCAAAGGATATACTCTTTGTCACAGTGCCCGCCCCCCTTTGCTGTTTGTTAATCAAAGCACACAAATGAACTCTGTCTGCGTATAATCTTTTTGTGCATTTTGTATACAATATATTATAACATCATTTTTTCCAAAAGTCAACCCCTTTTCGGATAACCGGTATATATTTTTTACATAAATAAACAAAGGCGGCTTTGCATTTGCAAAGCCGCCCGTTTTTAAGTTGTTATCAGTTCCACTTGGGAAGCTCGTCGAGAGTGATCGTGAAATCACTTTCGTACATGCTCTTGAAATTGTCGAGGTTGTGAGCGATATTTGCGTTGCCTACGTAGTCGGGCGAGCTGCCGCCGTGCCATACCATAAACCACAGCCATGTGCAGCCGGTGCTCTTAAAGTCGTCCGCGCTGCCCATTCTTCCGCATTCGTGGAATGCGCGGGGCTTGGTCGAGCCTGTTCCGTCAAGCAGATCCCAGCCTTTTTTGTTCACGCGTCCGCCCGCGTCGTTTTTGTTGTACTCGTAAGTGTCCGAGCCGACGATATCGCAGTACTCGTCGCCGACATACCAGTCTTTCCACGCAAATTTTTCCTTTTCGCCGTCGTTGTTTGTATCAAACTCGTTTTCATCGCCGGTGTAGCCATAAACCCAAATGAGGTTGTTGAGCTTCTTTTCGTTGGTGAAGTAGTCGTACATTTTAATCCACAACTTTTTAAAGTTCTCGGGACCGCTCTTGCTCCACCAGAACCAGCCGCCATTAAGCTCGTGGAAAGGTCTCCAGAGAACGGGAACGCCCGCGTCCTGAAGCTCTCCGAGCGCTTTCGCGCAATCATCCCATCTTGCCATAAGCTGTTTGTTTTCCTCTGTGCCGTCGGTGAGGATCTTGTCGAAATCGGGCGTTTCGGCTTTGGATTCGTCATAGCCCTTGCCCGCTATGCCTGTGTGCCAGCAAATGGTTACGAGACCGCCCTTTTCCCACCAAGCTTTCGCACGTTCGTTTACGCCGGAGTAGTCGTCGTTCATATAGTCGAGACCGCGCAGCGCGGGGAGCTTGCCGAATTCGTTCTGGATAAGCTCCATTTCATACTCGGCCTTGTTGCCCTTGCTGTCGGTTTTCCACTCAGATTCCATTTGACCGGTGAGCATTTGATTTCCGTAGATGTCGCACAGGTAATCGTAAACCTTTTGAGTTGTCGCGTCGGCGTTCTTATTGGAAAGCGGGTGAGTAGAAGTGTTGCCGCCCTCGGGTGTGCTTTCCGCAGCGGAAGTATCCGAAGCCGCGGAATCCGTGTCGGAAGCCGCAGAATCTGCGCCCGAAGCCGCGGAATCAGCGCCGGAAGCTGCAGAGTTTGCATCGGAAGCCGCCGAATCAGCACCTGAAGCCGCCGAATTCGCGTCGGAAGCCGTCGCCGAGCTTGAAACAGCGGGGGTGCTTGTTCCCGAAGCGTTACTGCTGTCGTTGTTTCCGCAAGCGGTAAGCGACAGAGTTACCGAAACAGCGCATATTAGCGCCAAAAGTCTTTTCTTCATTAAAAACATCCTTTCAAAAAATAGTGTAGTTTTTTTGGTGAGAATATTATAGCACAGTTTTCTTAAAATTGCAATACCTTTTAAGAAAATTTTTAAGTAAATCACAATTTAATAAGGTAAGGCTTGCGTTTGCGGAAAACCGCGTAATACTTAAATCCCGCGTTTTGCAAAGCCTGCTCCGCTCTGTCGAAGTTTGCAGCCACGCGCGTGCGTTCATGCGCGTCCGAGCCGACGGCGACTATCTCTCCGCCAAGTTCCCTGAAGCGCTTTAATACAAATGGGTGCGGATGCGGATAGCCGAGGGAATCCATCCCCTTAGTGTTGATTTCGATACCTTTGCCGCTTGAAACGACGGTTTTCAGTATTTCGTCAATGACCTCGCGGTAATCGAGGGGTTCATAGCTTTTTGCATGAGAATACCGCACGATATAGTCCAAATGTCCCAAAATATCGTAGCCTTGAAACGCTTTCAGCGTGCTGAGCATACTTTCAAAGAAATGTAAAATACCGTTTCTGTCGCCCATTTTATCGAAATATTCGGGATAATAAGGGTCGATATCGTCTATCTGATGCGACGAACCGATGATGAAATCGAAATCCGCGCTCTCCGCAAATTCGCAAAGCCGCGGCGCGGCGTAATCCAAAAGCCCCAGCTCCGCGCCGAACAGTATCTCAAGCTTGTCCGAAAGCAGCTCTTTAACGCGAAAAAGTTCCTTTTTATATTCGGGAACGTTCAGCATAAATTCTCCGGTGGGATAGTCGAAGTCCTGATGCTCCGTTAAACAAAGCGTTGAAAGTCCCTTTTCGAGAGCCGCCTTTGCCATTTCGTAAAGCGGTTCGTCGCTGTCGCTCGAAAAGTTCGAATGCGTGTGCATATCCGCAGTTATCATTATTATTCCTCCAAAAGCGTGAAATAATCGCGGTATTCCGCCGAATTTGCGCGGTGATCGAGCGCGAATATCTCCGCGCCCGCGTCGAAGTATTTAAAGCGCATGGGAGCGCTGTTAAACGTACCGTCCTCTTTAAATGTGTTCAGCGAATTCCAGCCCGCGTCGAAAATTACGGTTCTGCCGCCGACTTCGGCGGCGTTCCATTCGTGATATTCGCCCGTCAAGCCCTGAGAAAGACAGCCGCCGCCCTTTAAAGCCTCCCCCTTGATATTATAACACCGTATACCCTGCGCCGCGCAAAGCGCCGAAGAAAGGTTGCTGTAACCGCCGCACACGCTCGAACGGTTGTTGAGGATATACTCGAGAGACAAGCACTCGCGCGGCATGCCGTTATTGTGCGCCGGATAATCATAATAGGTATTTTGAGCGACCCAGTACACGATGGCGCGGAGTTTTTCGTAGTCGTCGGATATCCCGGCGCATATCTCGTCGGAAAGCTCTCGGATATCGCCCAGTATCTGCGGTATCTTGTCCCGTGAGCCGTCAAGCGTAATATACAGCGCGGTCTCCACTTCGGAAAGGGTCGGCGGGTCTTTCAGCGCGTTCTCGCCCGCCTCAACTATCTCGCTCACATCGGGAAACGCCGTGCCGTTCTCCGAAAGTCTTAGGTTAACAACGCCTTTATAGCCGTTTGCGTCCGTTAAAAAGAACGAGCCGTAGGGCTTGTTAAAGCTGTTCGTTTTAGGCGTTAGAACGAAAGTGCGCTTATCGTTGTTTTCGGAGACTTCAATGTTCATCGGCGGATAGTCCGCCTCAACGCCCGTTGTCAGGTCGCCATTCTTTGCTTCGACCGTTATCGAACCACTGCCGAATGTTATCGTGCAAGCGTTTTGCGGGTCGTTGGAGTAGACCGCCGTGTTTTCCGTAACCGTCGGATTTTGGACGCTTTCCGCGGCGCTTGTTTGAGAGCTTTCGGCGCTTTGAACGGTCTCGGCGCTCCTGACGAGCCGCGGAGCGGATATTCCCGAACGAGAGGAAGAACCGCCCGCTTTGTCACCGCAGCCCGAAAGCGGCAGTACGGCGCACAGGCATATTATCGATAATTTCAGCGTTCGTTTGATAGCAAACATCTCCCGTTAATAAAACTATCGAATATTATACACCAATAAACGTGAAATGTCAACCTTTTTTCGCAAGCACCGTCACCAAGCCGTCCGCTTCGGATGACGAAATGTCCGCGCCTATCACCTTGCCCTCGTAAACGATAAGATCGGCGCATATCGGCACGGGCGAGGGTTCGCTGTAATTGAGGATATCGTAGGTGTATTTGTAGGCATAGCACGCGCGGTATCTGCGCAGATCGAAGCCTTGCTCGCGCTGAATGGCATTGTACTGTTCATAGGTCTCGTCAAAATTCGCGGGTATGCGGATCTCCGTTATACTCGTCGGAGCTATGCCGACGTCCCATCCGAACGATTTTATGTATTCTATGCGCTGTTCGGCGGTCGCGCCGTCGGGACGCTCATCGCCGCGGGCATTTATACGGAAGATCGCCCACACCGCCGCCAATATCAATAAAACCGCGCCGAACGCAGCAGCTTTTCCCGAATGTTTTTTCTTTTTCATTGCCGTCCTCCTCATAATAATAAAGGTTTGTCCGTACAATCTATGCGGCGGCGGGGCGCGATATTACACGGCTCGATAAAAAAGCCATCCTTTGGTTCGACGTTGGAGGAGGGCGCGGACGCGTATTGCGGATAGGTTTTCCCGAGTATTCGGTTACAATATGTTGTGCTAATTTCACCAAATTCAGAGCTGCTTCTTTGTGCGAAATACCAAAAATTTGGCTGTGGCATTGCCGTCGCAGTGATTTTGGGGTTATTTTTGTGCAAAATGACAACAGATTTGGAGTTTTATTGTGCTTATTTTGTAGACGTTAGTGAAAGTATATAAAGGTTAACGGAAATATTTGTTGGTTTAGGCTCTTTTATTTTTCTTTCAATTTTGGTAGAATAATATTAGCAAAATAATTGTGAGCGCGGATCTCACATAAACATAAACCGCGTCTCATAATAGTTAAGTTACTTTCAGGAGGTTATATATTATGGCTAGTTTATCGGCAAGAGGTATCTACAAACGTTACCCCGGCGGTGTTACCGCCGTATCGGACTTCACGATGAATATCAAGGACAAGGAGTTTATTGTTTTCGTCGGTCCTTCCGGATGCGGTAAGTCTACGACTCTTCGTATGATCGCGGGCTTGGAGGAGATTTCCGAGGGCGAGTTGTTTATCGGCGACCGTCTTGTAAATGATGTTGCCCCCAAGGACAGAGATATCGCGATGGTTTTCCAGAACTACGCTTTGTATCCTCATATGACGGTGTTCGACAACATGGCGTTCGGTCTTAAGCTCCGCAAGGTGCCCAAAGATCAGATCAAGAAGCTGGTTGAAGAAGCGGCGCAGATACTCGATATAGCTCACCTGCTTGACAGAAAGCCGAAGGCTTTGTCCGGCGGTCAAAGACAGCGTGTTGCGCTCGGCCGTGCGATCGTCCGCGATCCTCAGGTGTTCCTGCTCGACGAGCCGCTTTCCAACTTGGACGCTAAACTGCGTGCTCAGATGAGAACCGAGCTTTCCAAGCTCCACAAGAAACTCGGAACCACGTTCATTTACGTAACGCACGATCAGACAGAGGCTATGACGATGGGTGACCGTATCGTTGTTATGAAAGACGGTTACATTCAGCAGATCGACAGCCCGATCAATCTTTACGATTCTCCTTGCAACAAGTTCGTTGCGGGCTTCATCGGCTCTCCGCAGATGAACTTTATCCAAGCGAACGATTCCGGCGACGCTAACCGCGCTCAGGTTTCCTGCAAGCTCATCATGCAGGACGGCAAGTACGCTGTTGAGTTCGGTGCGGAAGCAGGCAGAGGCGGCTCGGGCAGAAAGTTCTACGTTGAACTTCCCGCTTCCAGAGCGGATAACGACGCGCTCAAGTACTATATCGACAAGGAAATCATTATGGGTATTCGTCCCGAGAACATTCACGATGAAGAAATGTATCTCTCGGCGGCTAAGACGGGTATAATTGAGGCTAACGTTGAAGTAACCGAAATGCTCGGCGCTGAGACTTATCTCTACATCGACTGCGAGGGTATTCCGCTTACCGCGCGCGTATCTCCCAGATGCACCGCGCGTCCCGGCGACACCATTAAGCTCGCTATCGACCCGAACAAGATCCACCTGTTCGACAAGGACGATGAGCACGCGCTGTTCTCGTAATAGAGCATTTAATCAAACACATTGCAGAGCGGTTTTCAGCCGCTCTGTTTTTGTAAGGAGATATGCTGTAAAATACGTGCTGCCGCCCGAGACATAAAAGCTGTTTGGCGCGGGAAGCGGCGTATTTGATACTCAAGCTGATTATCTGAGCGGCAATAATACACAAAGAAAGGATCAAACTATGAAGAAAACTGCCGCGACGGTTTTGCTTATAATTTTGAATATTGGGGGCGAGGCGCTGATAATATTGTTGATGGCAATACTTTCTCCCGTTTTCTCACGCATCGGGGTTCCGATATATGCGCTTGCGCTTGCCGTTTTGGATATGCCGATAATGTTCGTTTACAGAAAATTCCGCGGCAAGTACGGCTTTACCAAAGGAAAGTTCTTTTTGTGTACGCTGATTGCCCCGTTCGTTCCCGCGATAAGCTTCGGTATTGTCATTTATATGAATATGGCGGAGAGTACGGATTACGGCGGACTTGCGGGTTTTGCGTTTGCTGTGGCACTGATAGGCGCAACGGTTTTCCTTGCGGTTTGCACGATAGTATGGACGGCGCTTTCCGACCTGTTTGAGCGCCGCTGATTACAGGCACTTGACAGTGTTGAGTAAAGGTGATATAATTATTACAGGGAATGTTTATAAGCGCCTATAAAGGAGAACTCATCATGAAAAAATCCGCTGCTGTGTTACTCAATAATAGGTTGCGTTGCGGTGTTTTTTCGCGTTTCGCTCGTAAATCTTTGGATTTTACTTCAACATAATACCCACGCTGATAGGCAGTATCGCCGCGAAAGACGATGCTGCCACGGAAAGGGTTTCTGATTTGCGCGCAAACTCAAATAGTCGTCGGTGCGGCAACATTCAAAAGAAGAAAGGAAATAAGAAATGAACGCAAAAATTGAACAACTTATAAATAACATTGAGACGGTAATTCTCGGCAAGCGCGACGTTATCGAAAAGATAGTTTGCGCTATGATAGCGGGCGGTCATGTGCTTATCGAGGACGTGCCGGGAGTAGGGAAGACCCTGCTTGCGGAGACACTCGCGAAGTCCGTTTCGGGTACGTTCGGGCGTATTCAATTCACGCCCGACCTTATGCCCTCGGATGTTATCGGCTACACGGTTATCGACCAGCGCACGGGGGAATCGTCCTACAGAGCGGGCGCGGCTATGTGCAACTTCCTGCTCGCCGACGAGATAAACAGAACCTCGCCGAAAGTGCAGTCCTCGCTACTTGAAGCTATGGAAGAACTGCAAATTTCCGTGGACGGCATAACACACAAACTCCCCGTGCCGTTTATGACGCTCGCAACCCAAAACCCCATTGAGACCTACGGCACCTATCATCTTCCCGAAGCGCAGCTCGACCGTTTTTTGATGCGCCTTTCCATAGGCTATCCCGACCGCAAGGCGGAGCTTTCGATGCTTGAGAAAATGCCGCAGAAAATGCCCGTGCAGTCCGTTATGACTTTGGACGACGTTATGGCTCTGCGTGAGACCGCAAGCAACATTCGCGTTTCGGAGCAGGTCAAGGCGTACATTTTGATGATCGTCGGCGCTACGCGCAATCGCGAAGAAGTCAAACTCGGCGCTTCGCCGCGCGCGTCTATCGCGCTCTACAAGGCTGCTCAAGCTATGGCTGTCATCAACGACCGCGACTTTGCGACTCCCGACGACGTGAAATCTATGGCGGTGTCCGTGCTTTCACACCGCGTTATCCTCGCTGCGGGGCAGACCGCGTTCGTCTCCTCCGAGGAAATCGTTGAGAAGATCATTTCGGAGACTGCCGTGCCCGTTTGATTTAACGCCGCAGCCTCGTAATTTATGTGAGCCGCGCCCGAGAAAACGCCTTGAGGACGCGGCTGCGCTTTCTTTCGCATCAGCGCGATAGCGCGGCGTTTTCGAGGGCGCGGCTCACGGCTTTTCCGAATGCCCCCGAGGGGAACGCCGCAGGCGCGACCCGAGCGGGGCGTGAGGAAAAGCCTCCCCGTTTCGCGGCTGCGCTTGAAACGTCCGCCCGTTCGCGCGTTTACATAACACGGAACGCACCTGCAGCGCTCAAGCGTGGACGCGGGCGGGGGCACTCAAAATCGCCGGCTATCGCCCGATTACAGTTCAAACGTTTCCGCACGCTTGAAGGCGATTTTTCGCGCCCCCGCTCCCGGAACTGAAACCATAACACACTCCAAAACGCCGATTGGAGGAAAAATGACCGAAAAGCAAATGATTGCCGAGACGCTGAAACGGCTTCGGCAAATGAAAACCTTGCACAACCGTTACCCCAACAGGTGGGATAAGTTTATTTCGGAGGGATTGACGCTCTGCGAAAAGCTTGCGAAGAACGCCGATTTTGAGCGAATGAACGTGCTGTTTTACGCGGTGACATCGGTTCCCGAAAGTATTTTGAAATTTGGTGCGGATTTAAGCAAGCCGCGAGAAACATATTCCGCGAAATACGACGACGGCGTGTTTGACAGGCTGCTTGAAAAGCATTTCGGCAAGGGCACGGTCTGTTCGCAGATAGGGGAGCTGTCGGATGCTTTGACGGCTCTGCGGAGCGCTCTGCTGAATAACGCCGGAAAATCCGCGCTCGAATGTTTGCCGAAAGTGCGCATGGCAAATTCTGCGCTGCCCGAAGATTTTACGGAACTTCAAGCCGTACTTGCCGCCGCTTGCGATAAAATCGAAACGCTTATCCAACAGGGAGAAATCGAACACGCATGCGATTTAACGGACGCGGTTCACGCGCTTCCCGAGATAGCCGCGTCGCCGAAAGCCGATTGGAAATCGTACAGAAAATGCTTTGTAAAGCCGTACTCGAAAAAGTGGAGGGATAACTTTTTTGAGAACCTGAATGGAGCGATAAAATGAAAACGCCGATAGAATACAAGTTCATAGAAAAGCTGCGAATTCGCCCCTCAATGTATGTCGGAGACAACGGCATAACCGCCTTTTGGCACTTTCTAAACGGCTGCGGTTTTGCTTTGGACGAGGTGGGATTTGACGAAAAGCGCGGATTATTCCCGCTCGGACTTGACCGGATGACCGAATATACTGCGTTTTTGTATAACCGTGATGATTCCGCATGCTGGCGCACTCATATTTTGGAGCATTGCGGGGGAGACGAGAAAAAAGCCTTGCAAGAATTCTTCGGGGTGTTCGATAAGTTCAAAGAAATACGCGCGGAGAGATCCTGGCGCGCAGTTTTAAGCGAGGATAATATCGCGTACAATAATGATATGAAACACGGCTATTCAATCTGCGCTGACCAAAAACAGCCGATATATAACGAACCGCTTTGCGCGTATATAATTAAGATTTCGGAAATTTCCGCATATATGTTTGCCGTGGAAACCGCCGCCGAGCTTCGCGCTGAACGTCGATTTTACACGTCGTTCGAGCGCGCTGCGAGCAGCAGGAGTTTCCCGGAGGGCGCGGAGGTATATTTCGGTAAAATCAACAACTGGACGCCAATCCCCGATATCAACCAATTCATAGCTGACAAGCCTGTTCGCTGCTGATTTGCAGTTCTCTGATTATTTACTTTCGTCTTGCCAATCGTCAATAAGCGAAGCGGTTTAAAACTCTGATTGCTGCGTCAAATAAAAATTTAAAAAAATTTTTAAAAACCCCTTGACAAATTTTCTGAATTGTGCTATAATTATAAAGTCACAAATGCGAGTGTGCTGGAATAGGCAGACAGGCTAGCTTGAGGTGCTAGTGGCAGTATTGCCGTGTGGGTTCAAGTCCCGTCACTCGCACCAAGTGCTTTGCACAGTTTACGGTTCCCGAATTGGAGCCGTAAGCTCTGCAAAGCAGAAAAATATATAAAGCACGGAACGACTTCCGATTGGAGCGGTCGCCGCCCCGTGGATTATACGATTAGATGACCTCCTAGTTGTTACACTTTTGCTTTTGATGGTTCGTCCACAGCGGCATCGCACACTGCTCCACCCGTTCTTTCTTGCCGCGCCGATTTTGCGGCTGGTGTGACTGCTCTGTTTACCCGATATCCCATCGGGATACTCGCTCGACCGTGTTTGTCGTACTGGTAATACGATAACGGTTGTCGTGGCGAAAGTCCTAACAGCAGAAAGCTTGTTCTCGCAACAGAGGAATTCAATTGTACAAGGTTTATGCAAAATTACCAAAGCTTGTGGTAAAAAACGAAGAGCTCCTCAGACGAATGCAAAAAAATCTGAAAAGCTCTTGACAAATGTATCCTAAATATGCTATAATAAACAGCATACAAAAGGCACTCGTAAAAAGTCTTTCGGGAACTCGCAATTCTCGTCTGACCACCGATACTTATGTCTGTGAACACAGGTATCGGTTCGGGTGTTTTTGTTTTACCCTTTTGCCATTATACCATAAAATTTGCGGCTTGTCAATACCCTGTTTGAAATTTATGCAAATTTTGGTAGTTTTGACGAAAGATTTGCTTGTGATATATTCTTGTGATATATTGTAGCACCGCCCGAGGGCGGATTTTTTTGTATTAGGACTGAAAAAATTGTGATATATGTATCACGACTGTGACATTATTAAGGAGATGACATTATGAGTATTTTTGGGCGTAAAGAGATAGCCGAACTTAAGAAGGAACTTGATACAATCAATAAGCAATATGAATTGTTAAAGTCCGAAAACTCGCAGCTGAATGAGAAATGCAGCCGTTATCAATCAGCTTTAAATGCGACAAGCAGAGAAAATGAGGATTACAAGAGGAAATACACCGATCTTTTAGCTGATGTTTCCTCTAATAATAAATGTGATGTCTCCGATTCAGCGAACTTTGAATTAAAACGGTTGGAACAAAAATGTGACGATTATAAGCATTGGTTGGAAAATGCCAATCGCGAAATTGAGGAATATAGACAAAGATTACATGAGTCCCAAATGCGGGAAAATAATTTGGAAAAAAGGTATATGGAACTTGCTGACCGTATGAGTAAAGCGGGAAAAGTTAATTCGACAAATTCACAAAGTGGAAAGAATTCTACCCATAATATATCAGATGACTATGTAATAGATGGCTTGCTAGAGGGTTATTCCGATGCTCTCAACGATGTTGACACTACGGATTTACAAAACAGAAAAGATCCTATTTATAATATAACAGATCAGGTGCGAGAAAGCCCCGATTATATGGCGACGTTGTATTGCAGCAAGAATTCGTTTCTTTCACCCAATGAGTTTAAAATGTACACACTATTAGAAAATTTTGCGTATAAATATTGTGCCGATTTTGGCAGTCTGTCGATTTTTGCGAATACAAGATTAGCCGACTTCATCAAACTTTTTGAAAGTAGTTATGTCGGTGAAAAAGACTCGTTTAGTAAAAAAGCAGAGAACAAACCGAAGAAAAAAGCCATTTGTGAAATAATTGACAAATTTATGCCGAATTTTAATAACGAAGATTACAAGTTGGCTTTCTTATACCCTTTGCTTCGTATGCACGTCGATTTTCTTATATGCGCCGATAGTGAAGAAGATGATGATACTACAAAACCAATTTTAGCAATTGAAATGTACGGTTCGGAACACAATGAAAATTCGGAAAAACCCAATCGGAAAACTATCTTCAACGACAATTTCAAAAAATCTCTGTTTAGCTTTAAAAACAATGCAATGGGAGTAAGATTATTGATAATTAAGAATGAGGAACTTGAAGACGAGGATAAATTGGAAAATAAAATATATGACGCGGTAGAGCGATGCTTACAGAATCCGCCCGAGCCTGTCGGCAATAAAAAGTGGAACAATACGGTTTATGGAAACAATGGACAGCATTTTATTTATGTTGATGGCAGAAAGTCAAATATAACCGATAAGGAAGCGGAAATTCTTAATTACTATATCAAAGATATGAGTGATTTCTTTTATATGAGCAATATCTTTCAGAACTGAAAAGAAAATTGTGATATATGTATCCGCACAACCCAATCGTGCCATGACATATATCACAATTTTTATTTGCGGCGTTTGGGCGAAAGATCGTCATTGTGAGTTGGCGGCTTTTGAGAGCCGTTCTCGCTTCTGCGCTTTGAAAATTCTTCCAAGCCCTCCGCGAAAGACTTTGTGGGTTTGGCGGCAGTCGGAACGAGCTGCTTTTTCTCATACTCGGACTTTGCATTTATGTACTCTTCCATAAGTTCGGGATTTTCCTTAAGTATTTTATTGCGCATTTCATAACGTTTATCGGCGGGCGAGGAGCTGTCAAGCGGTGGAAGATTATGCTTGCTTAAATAGTCGGCAGCGGCAGCGTTCAGTTTTGCTTTTAGTTCGGGATTGGCTTTAAGTATTTCATCACACTTCTTGACCGCGGCTTCTTTTTGTAACGTTATTTCATCTTTCTTTTCGGGGGATAACGAAATCAAATCCAATGCGATGGGAACGTTCTGCTTTATCGTTTGAAGTAACCTGTTAATATCGATTTTCTTTGCAACCTTTTCAATTTTATTATATTCTTTTTCTTCGATTTTCTTGCTTACAATAGCGAGTACGCGCTCAGCACTAAAGACCTCATCTCGTATATCCGATTCCAGCACCGAGTTGGGAATGTAGTATCGACTGTTTTCATCCGGTTTAAAAAGTCCTAAGCAAGAGCTTACACTTCCTGCAAATTTATCGGTTTGCAATCTAATATGTCTGGGATTAAAATTATAGTCTCCAATCATACTTGCGTTACTTGCCACTCTCAAAGTCTGAACTAAGACATTTAATTTCTGTGCTGTTGTTTTATCTTTAAAACGAAAAACTTCTTCGCTAAGTCTTTCGTCCAGAGCGTCCTGAAAAAATTTATCGGGCGAATTACCGTTAATATTTTCGTTTAACACCATTCCAGTCAGGTGTAAAAAATTGGTTTCGTTAGCCCTAGTTTCCAAAAATGACGGCTTCGACGGTGGTCCATAAATTATTAATAAGTTTTTGTGATTAATCTGTTCGTTATACACTTTTGCCGCTTGTGAAATTATTGAAATTGCCGCTTTCTTATCCATAAAACACCTCAATAAAATTTAAAGGGGAACGCCTTGCCGCAGCGAAGGTCGCTCCCCTTAGTGACTGATTTTTCCGTTGTCCGCCAACCGTCCGTCCCACAAGTACGGCATCACTATCGGGTTTTTCCGTTGCCCGCCAACCGTCCGTCCCACAAGTACGGGATTAGTATCGGATTTTTTATCGTGTCAGCCCCACGTTAGTGACTTATAGTCATTCTACTTATATTATATCCAATAAATCTTGTTTTGTCAACCCTTTTTTTTAAAAATTTTTTTAGAGCAGAAAAAAATGTACCACAATATATCACGACCCGTCCGCCGATCAGATCAGCGAGATCTGTGTGTTCTCATCGCACGGTTTGTCGGCATTTCCCGCCCATTGCTCCGCCATAGCCGCGGCAATGCACGGAAAAGTCTTGGAGCGTGACTTCCTCGACGAGAGCTGCTGTGTCCAACACTTGTAGTGCAGCTCGCCGTTTTTGCGGATATATGTAGCAGTTTCCGGCTTGCCAACGTTGTTGGTCTGAACAAGCGGCGGCAAACCTATAAGCCAAAGGCAAGTTCGCTTTGTGACTTTTTCACCGAACATATACGGCTGAATGACTTGTGAGTAAGGCGGCAGCGAGTAGCATTTCAGCGGAGCGGGATTTTCAATGCAAATCCTGTCGCAGTTGGCGTAGTAGAACTTCAAGAAAAAATCCTTTGCAGCAATGCCGCACCGCAGTCGTTCTTGATCAAGCTTTCCCTTTGGAACGAGCCGACAAGCCCCCGCCGACGTCAAGTATGTACAAGGCGGGTGCGCAATGAGCAAATCCCACTTTCCGCTAATCTTATGTCGCTTGCCGTCCATAGTGTGAAATCTGCAATTGCCGTTTATCAGCGGCAGAACGTCGCCCAAAATGTGCCATTCGGGGTGATTTCCCGATGGTTTTTGAATATCCGCGCTGTAAGCTTCGTGACCAAATTTCCGCATTGCCGAGCACACGGTCTGACTTTCTTCACACGCTATCAAAATTCGCATAGTTTACCTCAACTCTTCGCGTACTTTGCCATTATGCGGCTCATCAGCTCGGCGGTATCGAAGCTCGATTTTCGGGAATTGGCTGTGCAAGCGGTTTTGGGAGAACTTGCACATCCGGGATAATTTGTGCTCCCGAACGAGTTGTAAAGCACGGTAACTATGTAACCTCGACGGTTAAAAACGGGATTGGGATTGCCGTTTATCGCGTTCAACGCCGAAATAAAATGTTCTTTTTTCAGCTTGAGATAAACTTCCGCGACTTTAAGGCGCGCCTTATTGTCGCCGTTTGCGCGCACTTTTTCCTTTTTGGAGCATATAACGTCGAGCATAATTTCAAGCATATCGTCAATGATTTTTCGGTCGTTGGATCGTTCACGGCATAGTTCGTCGTAACAAATATTCTTTTTCAGGACAGAAAGAAAATTATTTCTCGAAATTTCCTCATCGTCTGATGAAGATTTTTTATTGTGATTATTATTTTTTGTTTTATAAGGTACGGCGGCGTTTTGGCGGAACTTGTTCGGAGAAATCGGCGGCTCTTGTTCGGACGTTTCGTCGGAACTGCGCGGAGCGCTTTGAAATGCCATTTTACGGCTTTCAGATTTGTAATAATCTTCATAATTTTCGACGGAAATAATGTCAATGTTTTCGCGGGCTTTGATTTTCTCTTTGCCGAATTTTTCCGCAATAATTTTCTCTCCGCATAAAATAATCTCTCGTAAATTATCGAGATCACCGTTAATTTTAAAAAATCTTTTTGCGGGCATACCGCGTCGTTCCGACCGGATAAGTCCAGATTTTACAAGATTGTTTATCGCGCGGCGCTGCTGCTTTTCGGTGAGAGTTGTGCTTTCCTCGAGGTCGGCGACGGTGGAGAAGAACCAGCCGTCGGAGACCATTCCGTGCTCCTCATAGTACGCGGATTTCGCAAGCAGCGCGGAATAGATCATCGCCTCCGACGCGCCTACGGCGTGCGCTATAAAGCGGTTCGCTCCGATAGTGTTCGCGGGATTTACAAGCTTAAAAATCTCGTTCAAATTTGCATTCATAAAAAAATTCCTCCTGTTTTTTTAAAATTATAACTTGTCCTCAACTGCAAAAAACTGAAAACTTATACAAAAATCCCGAGAAAATTCTCGGGATCAGACAGTTTTGTTTTGTGATTTTTCGGCGGCTTTGAGTTCTTTCTGCGCTTCCAAAAGTTCCGAAATGTAATTGTCATCGGTGATTTTTTCGTAAGTGTTAATCAAATCCTGCACTCGCTTTAATTCAAGCTGCTGCTCGGATAACTCTGCTTTTAAATTTTGCGAGTACATCGGAATTAAATCCAAGCGGCGCTGTAAATTTTGCAGATCGTCCTCGGATTTCACACCGTACTTTTCCGCTTTCTCACGCGCCGCCGCGAGTTTCATTTGCGTCATAGCGTCTTTTGATTTCACAGCTGAAAAGAAAAATTTTATCTGCGAGATATCGGATTTCAACGTTGGAATTTCTTCGGCGAGCTGCGCGATTTTTTTATTCTTCTCGGCGATGTTCTTTGAAATTTCATCGGCTTTGGAGTAAATTTTTTCGCGTGAATTCAAATCCAATTCGCGTATCGTAAGCAGCTGTTCCGACAGAAAATCAATGTCCTTGTCGTTAGAAAAAGTGTACGGCTTTTTCGGATTTGCTTTTCGCGGCTTGTAACGTAGCGTTTTGATTTCAATGATAGTGTGCGATATCGTGATGTAAAATTTTTGCTCGATTTCGTTTGCGGTCTTGGATTTCTCGCGGACGACATTCGGGAATTTATCGCGGTTCGCTATTCGTTTTTCAATATTGTTCGGCAAATAATCCTCGCCGAGCGAACGCAAACGTACAAATCTTTGCGCTCTCGGGGATTTAACCGCGAGATACTTTCCCTCTTTTATTTCGTAACCGAGTTGTTTTAATTTTTCGAGCAGCTCCGAAAAATTTTCCGAACTTAAAATCAATCTGTCGATATCGTAAGCAATTTCCGCGCGAACTCCTTGCGTTTGTTGCGGCGTAAATCTTGCCGCAATTGACGCGCAAGTTTTTTCGGAGTAGTAGGGAATGAAAATGCAGTTGCCGCCCTCGGCAAACGGGATTTTTAATCGATCAAGTTCGGCGGAAATGAATGTGATTTTTTCTTGCGACCAAACGTTGAACGGAATGAATTTCGCGCCCGCTCGCTGACTTAAAATTTTTATATGCTCCCCGCCTGTTCCGTTTTTTGCAAGAAACCCAGCCCGTTCAGATGGATAAGCTGGGCGTGCTCGTGTCCGAGCAGAAGAAGCAACAGTTTTTGAACCGCCTTCAGAGCGAGCTTGCCAAGCGCGGCATTATTGATGTCCTCCGCAACGGCATCAAGGTCTATCCCGTTGATCTGATAATGTTCTATCTGACCCCGACCGAGAACAACGCAAAGGCTCGAGAGATGTTTGAAAAGAACATTTTCAGCGTAACTCGCCAGCTGCGCTATTCCGCCGATGCCGGAAAGTTGGCTTTGGATATGTGCATTTTTATAAACGGTCTGCCGGTCATCACATTTGAACTCAAGAATCAATTGACCAAACAGAACGTGGACGATGCTGTTAAGCAATATAAGGATGACCGCGATCTCAGAGAAAAGCTGTTCTCCTTCAAATGCTGCATGGTGCATTTCGCCGTTGACGATGCGCGGATCAAGTTCTGCACCAAGCTGTCCGGCAAGGATAGTTGGTTCCTTCCCTTCAATAAGGGCTATAACGATGGCGCAGGAAATCCGCCAAACCCCGACGGGCTTATGACCGACTACCTTTGGAAGGATATTCTCACCAAAGCGAAGCTAGCCCGCATTATCGAGAACTATGCTCAGGTCATTGAAACGACCGACCCCGAAACAAAGAAGAAGTCAGTTAAACAGATATTCCCGAGATATCATCAGCTCGATGTTGTCGAGACCCTGTTGGCAGATGTCAAAGCAAATGGCATAGGGAAAAGGTATTTGATACAGCACAGCGCCGGCAGCGGAAAGTCGAACTCCATCGCATGGCTCGCGCATCAGCTTATTGGATTGGAAAAGGACGGTCACCCGATGTTTGATTCGGTCATCGTAGTCACCGACCGCAGGATCCTTGATAAGCAAATCCGCAACACGATAAAGCAGTTCATGCAGGTAGCAAGCACCGTAGTATGGGCTGAACATTCCGGCGATCTGCGGAAATCCATTACGGACGGCAAGCGAATAATCGTTACGACCATTGAGAAATTCCCGTATGTTGTGCCTGAGATCGGCGCGGAACATAAAGAGAACCGTTTTGCTATCATCATTGATGAAGCTCACTCAGGACAGAGCGGGCGCAACTCCGCACAAATGAACCTTGCCCTCTCAGGGCTTGCTTCCGACGATGAAATGGATAACGAGGATAAGATCAACGCCATGATGGAAGGACGCAAGTTGCTGCCCAATGCCAGCTACTTCGCGTTTACTGCCACTCCGAAGAACAAGACACTTGAAACATTTGGTGTAGAATATCAGGACGGCGACGATGTCAAGCACCGCCCATTCCATGTGTATACGATGAAGCAGGCTATTCAAGAGGGCTTTATTCTTGATGTCCTTCAGCACTATACAACCATTGACAGCTTTTATAAGCTGATGAAAACAGTTGAAGATGACCCGATGTTTGATAAGAAGCGCGCTCAGAAAAAGCTGCGTTCCTTTGTGGAGAACAGCGAGTTTACAATCAACAAGAAAGCCACAATGATTGTCGAGCATTTCCATGAGCAGGTAATTGCAAAGCGCAAAATCGACGGACAGGCTCGTGCTATGGTCAGACCAACAGCATTTAAAACTCACTTTACAAAATAGGAATTATAGTGTATAATATAAAGTATGAAGATAGAAAAA
>CANQWD010000010.1 GCA_947627465.1 uncultured Clostridia bacterium | reverse complement strand
CTAGCCGAGCGACATTTGCCTGCGTTCGCTTCGCTCACTGCGGCAAACGTCTCTCGCTTTCTCAAATTTTACGCGCTATTCTTTAAAAATTTTGAGAACCGCTCTCTCCGCGCTTCGCGCTCCGTTCGCTAGCCGAGCGACATTTGCCTGCGTTCGCTTCGCTCACTGCGGCAAACGTCTCTCGCTTTCTCAAATTTTACGCGCTGCCGAAACGCCGCGGACAATTGTCAACTGTCAATTGTCATACAGGTCGGGGTCGACAAGCGGCGCAATAAGCTCACAGATCTCGCCACTCTCGTCAAAGCCCCAAAAGCTCTGATAAAAACCGTCGCCGAAACCCGAACTTATCATCACCGTGCGTTCGCCCGTATCAGGATTTGCCCACTCTATAAAATCTCCGCCCTCGCGCTGATACGCGGGGAGCTTTTTATCGCTCTCGGCGAAAAACGCGGCAAAATAATCGTCGTAGTGGTTCTTTCCGGGATTTTCCTTGTGCCATTTTGTAATGAACTCGTCGAAATGCCGCGCCGCGCCCGCATCTATAAAGCACATCATTCCCGCGTCGACGGGATAACCGTGCATGACGCCGTCTTTCGCCTTGAACGCCGCACTTTCCTCCTCGGACTTCGCAAGCTCGTAGCGCACGGCTTTCGTGTCCTTTATTTTGAGCCGCGCCGTACACATTCTAATCCCAATTTCGCTGTGACGGCAAATCGAGACCTCGACCGGATAACTCCCTTTGGGAATTTCGCGCTCCAAAACGGGAGCTATCACATGCTCTCCCGAAAGATAGCACAGCGGGTCGGCGACTATCACCTTTCCGTTCGGAACATCCACCGTACCGACGGTGAGGAAAAAGCGCGTTTCGGTCTTTACGAACTGCCGAGCGATCTTGTCAACGTCAACCTCGGTTTTGCTGATATATTTTAAGTTCTTCTCGAAAACCGCCTGAATGTTTTCCCGCGCGTTAAAGTGAAGAATAAAATCAATCATTTTGAACGCCAACTCAACAGCTTCGTCGCGATTTTCGGGGAATTCGTCCAAACCGCTGAATATCGTGGTACAATCCGTGCTCTCCTCGTCGGGAAATCCTCCCGCAACTCCGATAAGCCACTTGCCGATCGCGTTCTTTTTGAACTTAAAAACGTAAAATATCAAGTTGTCGTTTTCATCGTCCTTTAAAGCGAACGCGTACTCAATTTTCTTAGGCGGCTTTCCGCTCATTCCCTTTTGCTCGGCGAGCCAATCGCAGAGTGCCTTTTGCGCAATGTTCTTTTGGTTGTCGTTCATAAAAATGTTTATCCTTTCAAAATGTGCTCGGCTGACTTCCGCGCGAGCTTTTCCGCTGTTCCCTCCAAAGTCGGCAAATACACCGCGCGTTTTTACGCGGTGCATCTGCTTATTTAATTACTTCTTTTCGGTGAACTCAACGTCGACTGCGCCGTCATCGTTGCCGCCGTTGTTGCCGTCGTCGGTCGGAGCAGCGCCCGCAGCGCCTGCCGCGTTTGCAGCGTCAGCAAAGTCCTGAGGATTGCCGCCCGCCGCTTGGTAAACCTTTTGAGCTACCTCGTTGAACGCGTTCTGCAAGTCCTCTTTCTTGCGCTTGATATCCTCGATATCCGTACCTTTGAGAGCTTCCTTAAGCGCGTCAAGCTTCGGCTGAACCTTGCTCTTGTCGTCCTCGGTAACCTTGTCGCCAAAATCTTTCATTCCCTTTTCGATATTGTACGCCAGAGAATCCGCTTCGTTGCGCGTATCAACGTCCTCTTTGCGCTTCTTATCCTCTGCCGCGAACGCTTCCGCTTCCTTGACAGCCTTGTCGATATCGTCCTTACTCATATTCGTGGACGCGGTAATGGAGATGTGCTGCTCCTTGCCCGTGCCCTTATCCATTGCCGTTACGTTTACGATACCGTTCGCGTCTATATCGAACGTTACCTCGATCTGCGGAATTCCGCGCGGCGCGGGAGCGATACCGTCCAAACGGAAGTTGCCTATCGACTTGTTGTCTTTCGCGAACTCGCGCTCGCCCTGCAAAATGTTGATGTCAACGGACGGCTGATTGTCAGCGTAGGTCGTAAATACTTGACTGTGCTTGGTCGGAATGGTGGTGTTGCGCTCGATCATTCTCGTGCAAACGCCGCCCGCGGTCTCGATACCGAGAGACAGCGGAGTAACGTCGAGCAATACGATACCGCCGACTTCTTTATTAAGAACGCCGCCTTGAATGGAAGCGCCGATAGCAACGCACTCGTCGGGGTTAATGCCCTTGAACGGGTCTTTTCCGAGGAAGCCCTTAACGGCGTCTTGAACTGCGGGTATTCTCGTAGAACCGCCGACAAGCAAGATCTTGTGTATCTCGCTCTTGTCAAGTCCCGAATCCGAGATCGCCTGTTTCAGCGGACCCATTGTAGCTTCAACCAGATCCGCCGTCAAATCGTTGAATTTCGCTCTCGAAAGAGTTACGTTCAAGTGCTTCGGGCCAGTAGCGTCCGCGGTTATATACGGAATGGAAACGTTGACAGATGTGGAGTTGGAAAGCGCTATCTTCGCCTTTTCCGCTTCGTCCTTTAATCTCTGCATAGCGAACTTGTCGTTTGCGAGGTCTATGCCGTCCGACTTCTTGAACTCGTCCTTAAGGAAATCAATAATTCTCTGGTCGAAATCATCACCGCCAAGGTGGTTGTTTCCCGCGGTCGCGAGAACCTCCTGAACGCCGTCGCCAATGTTAATTACGGAAACATCGAACGTGCCGCCGCCGAGGTCGTAAACCACGATATTCTGATCTTCTTCCTTATCAACGCCGTAAGCCAAAGCCGCCGCCGTCGGCTCGTTGATGATACGCTGAACGTTCAAGCCCGCGATCTGACCCGCGTCCTTGGTCGCCTGTCTTTGGCTGTCGGTGAAGTACGCGGGAACTGTGATTACAGCGTCCGTTACCTTTTCGCCGAGGTAGCCCTCCGCGTCTGCTTTCAGCTTTTGAAGTATCATTGCGGAGATCTCCTGCGGAGTGTACTTCTTGCCGTCGATATCAACTTTATAATCCGAACCCATGTGACGCTTTATCGAAATAACCGTCTTTTCGGGGTTTTGTACGGCTTGGTTCTTCGCGAGCTGACCTACAAGTCTCTCGCCGTCCTTTGTGAACGCCACTACCGACGGGGTCGTTCTCGAACCCTCGGAGTTCGTGATAACCACAGGCTCGCCGCCCTCGATAACCGATACGCAGCTGTTTGTTGTACCCAAATCAATACCAATGATCTTGCTCATAATTAGTTCCTCCTTATTTAAAGGAAATTTGCGAACCGCTCACTTCGCTTTGCTCCGTTCGCTAGCCATTCAAGTTGTTCACTCTCCGCTTTACTCCGAGTGAACAGCTTGGATGCTTTCGCAAATTTCACTGCAACCCAAAAATTTGTTTTTATTTAATGCGTTGATATGCTAGTTAGCGACCGCCACCATAGCGAAGCGTATCACCTTTTCGCCAATCTTGTAACCTTTTGCGAACGTCTGCACCACCGTGCCGCTTTCTTTATCGGAATCGTCCACGCGCTGAACAGCCTGATGATAATTCGGGTTGAACGGCTCGCCGTCGCTTGCGATCTCCTCAACGCCGAGATTTTTCAGCGTCTCGAGAAAACTGTCGCTTATCATCTCCACGCCCTTTTTGTAATTCTCGTCCGCGCACTCGGTCTGCAAGGCGCGTTCAAGATTATCCATAACGGGCAGGAACTGCGACGTAACGTTCGTTACGATCTCGGCGCGAAGCGCGTCCTTTTCGCGTGCGGAACGCTTTCGGAAGTTGTCGTATTCCGCCATCGTGCGAAGCAGTTGATCTTTCACCGAAGCAAGCTCCTCGGCAACCTTTTTCTCCTCGTCGGAGGCGCCGCTGTTCTCCGCGGCTTGTTCCTCCGCTAACATCTCGGCGGTCTCCGCTTCGGCTATCTCCTCAACGCCTTCGCGGAATTCTTCCAATTCTTCATTTGTCATTCTTGTTGTCCCCTTCCTTCGCTTCGGGCAAACGCGGTTCTTCCCCGTCGGAAAGCATCTGCGTCACCTTTTTGCTCAGATATTCTATATAAGGGATCACCTTGCGGTAATCCAATCTCATAGGGCCTATAATTCCCAACGCGCCAGCGGGTTTTCCGTCTTTATAATAACTCGCGCTGACGAGCGTTGAATTTGATATCGCGATCGTATCGTATTCCTCACCAAAACGGATATTAATTCCCGAAAACGCGCTTTCCAATAGTCCGGAAAGCTCCGCTTTCTGCTCGATAAACTTTATAACGTCCTCGGGCGGCAGCTCTCGGCATGCCAGCAAATTGGCTTCGCCCCTGACCTCCACACTGTCGCGGAGCATTTCTTCGGAAAGCTCGTAAACCGCGTGCAGAAGAGGCGCAAGCGACAACATGTAGCCGCTTAAAGCCGCTGTCAGTCCGTTCACGTAATCCTCCGACATACTTTCCGGGTCAACGCCGCGTAAATGCTCGTTCAAAAATCTTGTAAAATCCGCCATCTGTTCGTTCGTCATATCGAATTCCATTCGGCAGACCTTGTTTTTTATCGTACCGTTGGACGTTATCATCAGCAGAACATACATTCGCCGTCCCGCCGGTACTACGTCGACTTTTGTTATCACCGAGAACTTTGAAACGTGATTGGTGGTTATCGCGGCGCATTTGGTTATCTCGGCGAGAGCCGTCGAAGCGTTTTCGATTATCGCTTCATCGCTCATCTCGTCGTTCAGCCGCGCGTCTATTTCGGACAGCGTTTCGGGGTTCGGCGGTTCGAGGCTCATCAGGTTCTCAATATAGTATCTGAAGCCCTTGTACGTCGGCACACGTCCTGCGGACGTATGCGGATGATCCAAATATCCATCCTGCTCCAACGCCGCCATTGTATTTCTTATCGTGGCGGGCGACACTCCGATCTCGGGATTTTGTGCCAAAGCCTTTGAACCTATCGGCTCGCCTGTTATTATATAAGCGTCGACAATTGCTCCCAATATCTTCGCCGCGCGCCCTTCCAACGCTTCCACCCCCGTTATCGGTTGATTTAGCACTCTGTACTCCTGAGTGCTAAATATAATTTAACATAAATTTTCACATTTGTCAAGAGTTTTTGCAAAAAACATATACAAACTCGTATGGCTTTTTTAATAATTTATTGTGCAATATTACTGTTTTTACCGAAAACACGATATTTTATTCGATTTTCTATGACTTTATTCAAAAAATCATTTATAATATTCATGCACCCCAATAGTCGTGAACCGCATTTTTACATGATCAAGCAACAAAACGAAAAGGCAGGAGATTTTATGCACAAAATACAAGCAAAAGGGATACTGAACTCGGGCAGCGGAATGAACGTCTACCGCGGCTGTTCGCACGGCTGCATTTACTGTGACGCGCGCAGCGACTGCTATCAAATGACGCACGCGTTTGAGGATATTGAGGTCAAGGAAAACGCTCCCGAGCTTCTTGAAGCGGCTTTGAAAGCCAAACGCCGACGCTGTATGATAAGCACGGGCGCGATGTGCGACCCGTATCTTCACGCGGAACGCGAACTTAAGATAACTCGGCAATGTTTAGAAATAATCTCAAAGTACGGCTTTGGGGTGACGGTGCTTACAAAATCCGATCTGATAATGCGCGATATAGAGCTTCTCGAGCGGATAAACCTCACCGCTAAAGCGGTAGTCCAGATGACGATAACCACGTTTGACGAAGAATTATGCCGCATTGTTGAACCGAACGTCTGCGGCTCCGCTCGGCGCGCCGAAGTCCTTTGCGAAATGAAGAACCGCGGCATACCGACTGTTGTGTGGCTCACTCCGCTGCTGCCGTTTATCAACGACACGGAGGAAAACGTTCGCGGAATAGTACGGCTGTGCGCCGAAGCGGGAGTTTTCGGGATAATAACCTTCGGAATGGGAATGACGCTCCGCAGCGGCGACCGCGAGTATTTCTACGCGCAGCTCGACCGTTTTTTCCCCGGACTTAAAGCTCGATATATCTCGACCTACGGCAACGCATACGAGCTTGTTTCACCAAACGCGCCGCGGCTTTGGAAGTGCTTTGACGAGGAATGCGAGAAGTTCGGCATTGAAAGCGACCCGTCGCGTATTTTTGCGTATCTGCGCGAATTTCCCGAAGCTGAGCAGCTTTCGCTGTTTTAAACCGGCTTTTTTCACAAATTCTTATAATAAATTTGAGTACTTTCTACAACTATTAAGAATTTTATATACTCAAAAAAGTTATAAAATAGAAATAGGGTGGTGCAATGAAAAGAATAAAGATCTTGCGTGACGAGCGCAAAATGAGCCAACAGCGGCTTGCTATCGAATTAAACGTCACACAAGCTATGATAAGCAAATACGAACTGGGCTTGTCGGAGCCGGACATCGCGACGATTTGCCGCCTTGCCGAAATATTCGGCGTATCTGCCGATTATCTTCTTGAACTCAGCGACGACAAAACCAGCGTATCGGTTTACGGGCTTTCAGAATCCGAAAAGAACGTGCTTTTCGGATTCAAACGGCTGAATGATCTGCAAAAAGCCAAGCTTCAGGCGTATTTACGCGGACTTCTTCAGGAATAATTTGCCGTCAATTTGTTTGTTAGGGCAACACCGCACAATTATTGCTGTCCGATTGCGCAGTCAGATTTTTCTGTCAGCGGGTTGAGCTTTGCTCAACGCTTGTACAATGAGGACGAAGCAAGGCTGACGCCTTGCGAGGACGAATTGTGCAATATGACGGAAAATATGCAAGCAAGCGGGCAGCAAAGGCGTTAGCCGGTAATTGCGCGGTGTTGCCTTAGATTTCCATACCGCGTTTCACTATTTGTGTGGTATAATTTTAATTGCGCTTATTGCTGTAATATACAATGATTTCAACAACTGCAAAGGAAAATATATTTATGAGAAAAACCATTGCCTCAATTCTTATCTTAGTCTTTACTCTGAACCTCGCCGCCTGTGCCAAGGACGAAAGTCCGAGCAGCGCGGCTTCTTCGGGCGCCGCTGTCTCCGCGAAATCTGCAAATTCTGCAAATTCTGCAAATTCTGCAAATTCTGCAAATTCGGCGGTTTCTTCGGCAGGTTCCGAAAACGCTTCCGCAGTTCCCGACAGCTCTGACCAAAAAAAATCTCAGAAAAGACCGATGGGAAAAAGCTCCTCCGATTCCGTCAAGACCCCGCCCGAGGACACCCCCGATGAGGTTTACGGAATTCACGATCTTTCTACGGGCAATTTCGTTTACAACCCGAACGTCACCGACACTTCCAATGAACGGCGCTACTACGCGGATTTCGAGTGGACGGACGACTCAAAAACGCTGTGGATCAGCGAAATTGACGAAAAGCCATGGGAAGCCTATGACGCGGACGCGGCGGTCGCTTACGGCAAAGCGCATTGGGACGACGGAGTGGGGATTTGCGCGCCGTTTGTCTCGCGGTGCATAACGACGGGCAACATCACGGAATACACCGAAAGCTCCACCTCGATAACTTTGCAGCTTCTGCACTCAAGGTTGGGCTTCGGACAATTTGTTAAATACAATAAGGACGACCATTCGATCAGCCTGCCCGAATACGCGCGTCCCGGCGACGTGGTTCAGATATACTGCTCCTATGAGGGCGTTATGATACATTCTCTGCTTATGGTGGGCACCGATGAGGATGGCAAACTCAAAGCCGTATGCCACAACTACCGCAACAGCGGCACTTATACTTTTTACATAGACGACTTGAACGACCCTTGCTACGACTGCGAAAGCGAGACCGTTGAGGTGTTCTTTTACCACTTCTACAAAGATGACGACAGCGGCTTGCCCGAAGAGGTCGTGAATAACAAAAATATCATGCTTTGGGAAAAAGAGGCTTACGTAATTCCCGATGAAAAGTACGACCGCGAAGCGGCTTTGAAATACGCCAAAGAAAACCCCGACGACGGCTTAGGCTATTACGGAGCCGAGCACACTTCCGCTATTTTACAAGCGGGCGGACTTTACGTAGGCTATCCCAATCAATCCGCCGTATTTTTGCAGCTTCTGAAATCGCACCTCGGAACGGCGTATTCTCAAAAGATACGCGACGACCGCACGGTAATTTTACCGGATAACGCCGAGGCGGGCGATATCTGCTTCGTTTACTGCCCTAACGACGGGATGATCTACTCCTCGTTTATTATTTCGGGCGCGGACGAATACGGACGCATGATAGCCGAATCCTATGACGAACTCAACGACGGAAAATCGGCGTTTAAAGTTGACAATCGCTGCATAGGCTGCGGAGACGATCTTAAAGAGGTCATTATTTACCACTTTGACGATTGACGGATATTCTCAAAATTATAAAACACAAATCCCTCCGCTTACGACGGAGGGATTTTGAGGTTCGCTTCTACAGTATTAAGCCCTTGTAACTTTCAGGAAAACTTTCTTTCCCTTGCGGACGATAACCTCTTTGGAAAGGTCGATCTGAGCGGCCGTATCATCGATGATCACGTCGTCGACGGCGATACCCTTGCCCGAAATAAGGTTGCGGGCTTCGCGCTTCGAGGGGGCGAGTTTCGTATTTACAAGCAGATCGAGTATGCCGATTTTCCCCTCGGGAGCTTCCACAGCCGCCGTGGGCATATTGTCGGTATTGCCCGCGCCGCCGAATAAGGACTTTGCGCCGTCGAGGGCTTTTTTCGCTTCCTCCTCGCCGTGAACGAGCTTAGTAAGCTCAAACGCGAGAGTTTCTTTAGCCTTGTTAAGCTGCGCGCCCTCCCACTTTTCCATCTCGAGGATTTCTTCAAGCGGCAGGAACGTCAGCATTTTCAAGCACTTGATAACGTCCGCGTCGTCGACATTGCGCCAATACTGGAAGAAATCGTAAGGCGATGTCTTATCGGGATCGAGCCACACCGCGCCTTTCTCGGTCTTGCCCATTTTCTTGCCCTCGGAGTTCAAAAGCAAGGTTATCGTCATAGCGTGCGCATCCTTGCCGAGTTTTTTCCTGATAAGCTCCGTGCCGCCGAGCATATTCGCCCACTGGTCGTCGCCGCCGAACTGCATATTACAGCCGTATTTTTGGAACAGCATGTAAAAATCGTAGCTCTGCATTATCATATAGTTGAACTCGAGGAACGTAAGTCCGCGCTCCATACGCTGCTTATAGCACTCGAACGTCAGCATTTTGTTTACCGAGAAGCACGCGCCGACGTCGCGCAGCAAGTCTATCCAATTGAGGTTGGTCAGCCAGTCCGCGTTGTTCACCATAGTAGCCTTGTCATCGGAGAAGTCGATAAAGCGGCTCATCTGCTTTTTGAAGCATGCGATGTTGTGGTCGATATCCTCTTTTGTAAGCATTTTTCGCATATCGCTTTTGCCCGACGGGTCGCCTATCATTCCCGTACCGCCGCCTAACAGCGCTATCGGCTTGTTTCCAGCCATTTGCAAACGCTTCATTAGGCACAGCGCCATAAAGTGTCCGACGTGCAGGCTGTCCGCCGTAGGGTCAAAGCCGATGTAGAACGTCGCCTTGCCCGCGTTTATCATTTTTGAGATCTCGTCCTTGTCTGTGACTTGGGCTATCAAGCCACGTGCTGTTAATTCATCGTAAAGTTCCATATCCATTTCCTTTCATAGCTTAACTTCCATTTGTATCGTTCGGAAATTAAGTCCCATTTTTTTGTAGAATTTTATAGCGTCCGCGTTATCGGCGTTCACGCCGAGCTGTATGGTATCGCACCCTCGCTCTTTTCCGAATTGTTTGACGGCGTCGAAAAGCCGCGTGCCTATTCCCTGCCGCCGACAATTCTCCGAAACGGCAAAGCAGTCGATATAGCACATTCGGCGCGGCGGCTTGTCCTCGACATTCACGTTGATAAGCTTCACCACAGCGTAGCCGTCAATTTCGCCGTCCGCATGAACCAGAACCGTCTGTTCCTTGTCGACCAGAATCTCGGAAATTCTTCGCTTGAACCATTCGCACTCGGGCATTAAAAACGCGTCGGGTCTTATTTCAACGTGGCGGCGGTGAAGCTCGATAAAAAGCTCCGCAAGCCGCTCCGTATCATTAATATTCGCGATCCTTATCATAAAAAGTCCTCCTTACTTAAAAATTATAGGAAAACTTCTTTATAGCCGATGAGATGTTCACATCTCACGAATACCACCCCTTTCAAGGGAAATAGAAAAGCCCTCCGAAGCCAAAACTTCAGAGGGCGAATAAACACCGCGGTACCACCTCAATTTACGCGATCGCGACAGCAAGACCGCGCCTTGAACAGCTATAACGGGCTTACCCGTGCGCGCTATTCGGAACGGGCACACAAATGCTGCCCGCGCTTTTCACGCCGCCGCTCGGAGAGGTAATTCGCAGTGTGTTCCCTGCCGTCTCGCACCTGCCGACGGCTCTCTGAAAAGGAGTTCACAACGCTACTGGATTCTCGTCAACGCTTTTTGTTATTTTTAATTATATCACATTTTGTCATGTTTGTCAAGGGGTAAATAAAATCAAGACCGCTTACAAAGGCATTTCCCCGCGCGCCGCTTTATTAAAATCCTCGACGGTTTTTTCTTTAAGCGCGGCGAACGGCGGCTCAAACTTTTGTATTTTCGCCGCTAGAGCGTTTTGAAACGCCGCCGCTTCGCTCGTCCGCCCGAGCGTGACAAGCTCGTAAAGATACATAATATCAATATCAATGGTCGGCGATAAACATTCTTGATAATCCTTGCTGTTCATAAACGCCACGGTCTGCTCATACGCTCTTTGAATGCGCCCCGCGCAGCAATCAATGTATATAAGCGGCAAAACCGTCAATACGCTCACTGCTCTGTATTGCGGAGAGTTTCTCGCCTGCATAAGCATTCCCTCATAGCGCCGCCAGATCTCCTCGGCAAGCGATACGTTGCCCGTTTTCAGCGCCGCGGTTACGTAAACGTAGAAAAACGCGACAAGTTCCTCAATGGGCGCGTTCGGCGGTATAACCACGGCGTTTAAGTAGTTCAGCGCGTCCCGAGGCTTACCGATATTCACAAAAATCTCCGCATACTCCGCCGCGTACTGAAGTCTGAACTGCTTGCCGATTATCCGATGTTGTTCGTAAGCTTTAAGATATTCCAACCCGAAGCCGTATTTATCAAGAACTTCGTAGAGCTTTATATCCTTTCGCGCAGCGAAAATCGACGCGATAAGCACAAAAAGTACCGTAAGCACAGCGCCGAACGCCGCGCCCACTATAAAGCGAATTAAAGAACCGCGCCGCCGAGAACCGCGAAACCAAAATGCGAAAACCAAAGTGATTACGATCCAAACCCACGATCTCATTCCGCGGAACATTGTGACAACGCATTGCTTGTACCTTTTTGCGAAAAAGCTCATAGCTTGCTCCTTATAACTGGTCGGCAATTCCGTAAATCAGCTTCTCTGACTTCTCCCAGCCGAGACAGGGATCGGTGATAGACTTTCCGTAAGTGCCCTCCTCGATTTTCTGCGCGCCGTCCTCGATATAGCTTTCTATCATAAGACCTTTGACAATTCCGCGAATTTCCTCGCTGTGGCGCATAGAGTGCAGTACCTCGTTGGAAATGCGCACCTGCTCCAAATACTGTTTTCCGCTGTTCGAGTGGTTGGTATCAACAATTATCGCGGGGTTCTGCAAGCCCTTTTCCATATAGAGGTCGTAGCAGAGCTTCAAATCCTCGTAGTGGTAATTCGGCAGAGTTTGTGCGTGTTTATTCTGTGCGCCGCGCAAAATAGCGTGACAAAGCGGGTTACCGTCCGAAACGACCTCCCAGCCGCGGTAAATAAACGTGTGCTTAGCCTGTCCAGCCTGTATCGAATTGAACATTACCGAAAGCGTGCCCGAAGTGGGGTTCTTCATTCCGACGGGGCACTCCATGCCCGAAGCCACAAGGCGGTGATGCTGATCCTCAACGGAACGCGCTCCGACAGCTACGTAAGACAGCAGGTCGGAAAGGTAGCGGTAGTTTTCCGGGTAAAGCATTTCGTCGGCGCAAGTCAGATGTGTCTCGGCAATAGCGCGCTGGTGCAGCTTTCTCACCTCGATAAGCCCTTGCAGCATATCCTCGCCCTTTGTGGGGTCGGGCTGGTGGATAAGCCCCTTATATCCCGTACCGTTGGTGCGCGGCTTGCCTGTGTAAATTCTCGGGATTATGAGTATTTTATCCTTTACCTTTTCCTGAACCTTTGCGAGACGGTTTATGTAATCCATAACCGAATCCTCGTTGTCCGCCGAACACGGTCCGATTATCAGCAAAAACTTGTTCGATTTTCCCGTGAACACATCCGCGATCTCTTTGTCGCGGGCTTCCTTTACCTGCTTTATCTCCTCGGTGATCGGGTACATTTCCTTGATCTCTTTCGGGATAGGAAGTTTTCTGTTAAACGTCATTGACATATTTTTTCTCTCCAATACTTTAGTTCTATAACAGCTTTAGCAATATGAATTATCAAAGCCCATATAATTATATTATATCATATTATAGCGAAAATGTCAACACCTTTTTGTGAAAAGCGAATAAGGATCGATAAAAATTCTCCCCGCTTTATACGGGGAGAACAACTTTAGGGTGCCTCTAAAAACCTTGTCTTAGAGCCTGTTTAGTATCTCAACGTGCGGAGAACGCGCCTGTCGCTTTTGGTCGGCAACGTCCTGTTGCCGACTTGATTGCGACTGCACAACCATCCTGTTTGCGCAGCAGATTTTTCGCCCGATGACGGCAATTTTTCGCAGGAATACTTTATGTATTTCAAGAAAAATTGACTAAATCGGGCGGAAAATATGCAAGCGAAATGCGTGCGGGGAGATACTGAACAGGCTGTAAGGCATAATCACGCAGATGCCGATTTATCCGAATTTGACGCAGTCTCGGACGATGTATCCATCTTTCCGCCCTCTACCACGAGGTTCTCCTTATAGGTTTCGTCGGCGCCGTAAACGTCCGCCAAAGTCTCGTCGTAATCCTTGTGGAAGAACTGCTCCTCGCCAAGCGCTGTAATCTCGTCGGTGAGCCATTTAAGAAGCGTTTCGTTGCCCTTTGTAACGGCGGGAGCTATCGCATCGGCGCTGCCGAGCGACTCTATTCCGACCGTAAAGCCCGGATTGGATTTCGCCCAAGCGAGAACCTCCGTGTTGTCTGTCGAGAACGCGTTGCCGCGTCCGTCCTGCAATGCGGAGTACGCCTCGTTGTATTCGTCGTATTTTTGAAGCTTAACATCGGGAGCGTTTTCCGTGAAATAAGTCTCAGCAGTCGTGCCTTTAACTACGATAAGCGTCTTGCCTTTGAGGTCGTCGACGCTCTTGATGATCGCGGAATCGGGCGATACAACGCCGAGCGCGACTTTCATATAAGCGGGCGCAAAATCGACCTTTTGCTTGCGTTCATCGGTCACGGTAAAATTCGCGAGAACGATATCCACCTTTGCGGTTTCCAGAAATTCCACGCGCGCCGCCGCTTCAACGGGAACGAGAGTGAGCTTCACATCAAGATCCTTTGCGATCCTTTCCGCGAAATAAACGTCGTAGCCTTGATATTTGCCGTCGTTATCAACATAGCCGAACGGGTTCTTATCGGAGAATACGCCGATTTTTATCTCGCCGCTCTCCTTGATCTGATCTACCGTGCGGAAAGAACCCGACGCGCTTGACGTTTCGGAAGTATTGCTCTGCGCGTTTGAGTTCGCGGGAGTCGAACCGCTTTCTCCGTTTCCGCAGCCCGCCATTGTCAATGTCATTGCTGCCGCGGCAAATACTGCGGAGATCATCTTTGTAAATTTCATAGCCGTTACCTCTCTTTTATCTACTGTATTTCTCCTTGCCTTTCAAGGGGAATTATTTGGAATAAGTGAACGTTTTCAAGAAACGCTCCGCGCGTTCGGTTTGCGGGCGCTTAAAAAACTCGCTCGGCACGCCCTGCTCGATTATCGAGCCGCCGTCAAGGAAAATTATCCTGTCGGCGACAGCCTCCGCGAACGCCATTTCGTGCGTTACTATCATCATTGTCGTGCCGTTTTTCGCAAGATCCAGCACAACGTTCAAAACCTCGTGTACCATTTCGGGGTCGAGCGCCGCCGTAATCTCATCCAGAAGCATTATCTCGGGGTTCATTATAAGACTGCGGCAAATAGCCACACGCTGTTTTTGACCGCCCGAAAGCTCCGACGGATAGCTTTTCGCCTTATCCGCAAGCCCGACGCGCTCCAGAAGCTCCATCGCTTCCTTTTCGGTATCTTCCTTCGAGCGCTTCTGCACCTTAATCGGCGAGAGCATTATGTTTTTCAGTACCGTCAAATGCGGAAACAAGTCGTAGCTTTGGAAAACCATTCCAATCTTCTGACGAATTTTATACAGCGACTTGCTCCCGTAAACGACAGGTTCGCCGTGAAGCGAGATCGAACCGCCCTGAATAGGTTCCAAGCCGTTTAAACACCGCAGCAAAGTACTCTTGCCGCACCCCGACGGTCCTATCAAAACCACGACTTCGCCGCGCGACACCGACATATCAATGCCGTCAAGGACGACGTTGTCTCCAAAGCTCTTTACCAAGCCGCTAATGTCAATGATATGCTCGGGGGGGTTCGCCGCCGAAGCGTTTTGTTCTTGTTCAGTCACGGTTACTCACTCCTTTGCTGTTTTTTGACTATCGCCCTCGATATCATGGAAAGCGGGAAGCATATCAGGAAATACATAAAGAATATCGCGGCGTAGACCCAGATTGCGGCGTTCGGGAACTCAAATCTGTTCGCGTCGATTATCTGCTTGCCGACCTTCAAAACCTCCGTAATGCCGATTATAGATACCAGCGCGGTCGTCTTTATCATGCGCGTGGCGAGGTTTATGACGTTCGGCAGGAGATTTCGCAAAGCCTGCGGAAAAATGATGTTTAAGTACATCTGCGGCTTTGTAAGTCCAAGCGACAGCGAGCTTTCAAATTGGTGCTTCGGGATAGCCTGAAACGCTCCGCGAACCAGATCGCCCATTTCCGCCGCTCCCCAGATCGTGAATACGATGACCGCGGACGTTTCTCCGCCGAAATTCGCGCCCGTAAGCCGCGTTACTCCGAAGAATACGATAAACAGCCACACAAGCTGCGGCATAATGCGCACGATCTCAAGATACACTCGGCAAATAACCTTGACAACTTTATTTTTAGAAGTCATAACCGCGCCGAGCAGCGTTCCCAAAACCAGCGAAAACGCGATCGAAATAAGCGAGATACGGACCGTCACCCACAATCCCGAAAGGAGACGCAAAAAGTTATTGCCCATAAAGAGCACGTTAATTCCTTGCACGCTTAAGCCTCCTTTCAAGTACGGAAAACAGAACGGATATCGGAAGTATGATTATCAAATACGCGGCAACAAGCATTAAAAGCGCTTCGCCCGTGTTGTAATACATTCCGATAAGATCTTTAGCGACGTACATAAGATCGGCAAGCGATACGGCGCTGAAAACGCTGGTTTCCTTTAACAGGAAGATGACGTTCGCGCAAACGGACGGCACTGATACAGCCGCCGCTTGAGGAACAACGATATATCTCATGAGCTGCCCGCGCTTCATGCCGAGACTTTCCGCGCTTTCGAGCTGTATTTTGCCGACTGACTTAAGACCGCTCAAAAAGCTCTCCGCCATATAGCTGCCGCCGAGAAACGCCAAGCCGATAACGCCGCAAGCCTCGCTTGATAGCCTTATTCCGGCTTTCGGAAGCCCGAAATACAAGAAAAAAAGCTGCACGATAAGCGGGGTGTTTCGGGATAATTCTATGTAGACCGAAGCTATCTGCCGCGCCACGGGTATCTTAAAATATTTCGCCAGCGCACACAGCAGCCCGACCGCAGCGGCAAGCACCGTTCCAATAACGCCGATTACAACGGTAAGCTTTGCGGCTTGAACGTACAGCGGCGCGTATTTTTGGATAAAATCTATATTCAATTACATCAACCTCAAAATTCTTTTTCGCTTTTTTAATTGTACCACTTAAAGCATATCTTGTCAATAGGCTTTGAGACGTTTTGTTCCCAAATCTGCTTAACATTATATGTTACGTTTAGGTGATTTTCACCAATAACATCAACCATATTCACTATATTATATTCATTTGCGGCGAGTTCGTTTACATTTGTGAATAAGCTATTCGGTAAATCATATCGGAATAAATATCCAAAAGCTCTTTTGCGGGGATAGCCAAATACTTTCACATTCAATTCACCTCATAAATAACACGGAGCTTCTTTTTATAAGGCTGCGTCCTTTCGCCATTATATCAAAAAATTGCAAAAAACAAGCCGCGGAGCTTTCGCTTCGCGGCTTGTAATGCTTTCTTTTAAAAATAACTTCGCATGTTTTTATACGTTATAAACAAATCGCTGTCACACGTTGAGTTTGGAGATCTGGTTCTGCAGCTGAGCGGCCTCATTATTGAGGTCAGCACAGGAAGCGGCAGACTGCTCGGCAGTCGCGGAGTTCTGCTGAACCACCGTGGATATCTGCTCTATGCCGATCTTCACCTGCTGAATGGACTCCGCCTGCAGCTCGGACGCTACGGAGATACCGCTGATATACTCGTTCGTGCGGTTTGAAAGCTCGATAACATCCTTCATCGTGTCGGCGGTGTTTTGCGCGATATGAGTGCCCTTGTCCACAGCCGTAATGGTTGCGTTGATAAGTTCGCCCGTCTGTTTTGCGGACTCCGCGCTCTTTGCGGCGAGCGTGCGAACCTCGTCCGCGACTACCGCAAAGCCCTTGCCCGCTTCACCCGCGCGTGCGGCTTCAATAGCCGCGTTTAGCGAAAGAATGTTGGTTTGGAACGCGATGTCGTCGATCGCCTTGATTATATTCTGTATCTTGTCGGACTTTTCCTTGATCTCATCCATTGCCGACAGCATATTCTGCACTTCGTCGTTTTGAAGCTCTATCTTGTCCGCGCTCTCGGAGGAAATTCTGCCCGCCTCCGCAGCGTTTTTGGCTGTCTCCTCCACCTTTATGGTGATCTCGTTGATACTTGCCGACAGCTCCTCAACGGAAGCCGCCTGACGCGTTGTGCCCTCAGCCAAGGTTTGCGAACCCTCGGATATCTGCATAGAGCCGTTCATTACCTCGTTGGAAGTCTCGGATATTTCGCCGATTATCTCGCGCAATGCTTCGCTTATCTGCTCAAACGACGTCTTTATCTCGGTAAATTCGCCGACATATTGAATCTGCGGCTTAGCGGTGAAATCTCCCATTGCCATTTGCGCAAGCACATTCTTGATATCATTTATGTAGCTGCTCAATGTATTTTGAGTGGACTGCAGCTTTCGCACGAAATCTCCAATCTCATCGTTTGCGAGCGTCATTTGAGTACTGCTGTCGAGAATACCGACGCTCATGTTGCCCGCAAGCTTTTCGGCTTCTTGAATGGGCTTAACAATAATCTTTACCGCGAAAATTCCTACAGCGCACATCGAGATCACACCTACGACAACGGAAATGATGGTCGTCGTTACGATCATTGATGTTCTAAGCGCGTCCGATTCCGCCGAGGACGTACCCGAAAAGTACGCGCCGATGACCTGACCGTTGACGTCCCGCATAGGCTCATAGCTTACATAATGCTTTTGTCCGAGAATAACAGCCGTTCCGGAATACGGCTCGCCCTTTCCGATAACGATATCCTTTACGCTGTCTGCCATACTCGTACCGACGGCGCGTTTTCCGCCGTCCATGATCGTGGTAGCGTACCGCGTACTGCCGCTGAATATCGTAAGCTCGTCCTCAAATTTCTCTTTAAGCTCGTCAAGCCAGCTGTTTTCGCTTAAATACATTCCTACAACCATAGCGCCGTTAAACTGTCCGTTCCTGATGAACGGTACCGCGGCCTGTATCGTCAGCCCCGCGCCGGAATCCTCGACGATACCCGCAAAGCCGTCGCCTACGGTATTTGCGGAAAAATCAGTCAGAGCGTAGTTCTCTGTTTTCCAAAACACCGTGCCCTCGCCGTCAAAAAGCGCGCAAAAATCACTTTCCGTCTTTTGGCGTGACTTCCAGACCGCGTCAAGATTAAGCGCCTCGTTTTGTCCAAGGGTGGCCTCCGTTACGTCGATAGTGTCCTGAAATCTGTCCTGCTGCGTCTGAAGCCCGTTTATAAGAGCGTTCATACCCGTTTTTGCGTGAGTCACCATAAGCGAATCGGTGTGAGATCCGGAGCGAAAGATGGTGATAGTGCTCACGATCCCCACCGTCAATACAATACAAATGATAATTGCCAATAGCAGTTTTCTTCCTATTCGAGAATTCATGAGTTTGGTTTCCTTTCCATATTATTTTGCGTTACGGCAATCTCTAAAAACCTGCTTTTCTCTTAACCCTCCGCCCCACGAAGAGATACGGAGATCAATTATAGAAGTCATATTTTTTTTGAAATGCCCTTACGGCTTTTTTCATGTTTTCACAAAACCTTTTATTACATTTTACCACAAATTTTCCAAAAAGACAACATCAAATGTAAAAAAAAACAATTATTGTTTTGTTTTAGGGGTCTCTAAATTTTATATACACACCAAATCGTTTTTATTCTAACATAAATCGCCGAATTTTTCAAGATATATCACTTAATTGACGAAAATTTCACTCAATTGGCAACGGATATACAAGCGAAATCCAACCCGCGACGAAAAAAATATCTGTCTGTGCATTTAAACAGCGTTCTTTGCGCGGTATTGCCCTAAAAACTCTTGACAAATCCGCTTTAGTGTGTTATACTGATATAATGAGTGGTTATAGACGCGCTTCAACCGTCTTCGGCAGGCGGATAACTGCCAAGAGCTATTATATCATACGGAGGTTTGCCATGAAATACGGCGAAATTGATTTTGACACCTACTTTAAAAACTATCCCAACAAAGAGGGTTATTTCGGAAAATACGGCGGCTCGTACATTCCCGACGATCTGAAAGCCGCAATGGACGAGATCACCGAGGCTTACTTCACGATCTGCAAATCCTCTAAGTTCATAAGCGAACTGCGCAGAATACGCAAGGAGTTCCAAGGCAGGCCGACGCCCATTTCCTATCTTGAAAGATTATCTGCGAAGATCGGCAACGTGCAGCTTTACGTTAAGCGTGAAGATCTGAACCACACGGGAGCGCATAAGCTCAACCATTGTATGGGAGAGGCTCTGCTCGCTAAATATATGGGCAAAAAGAAGATAATCGCCGAAACGGGCGCGGGGCAGCACGGCGTCGCTCTCGCAACGGCGGCGGCGTATTTCGGATTGGAATGCGACATTTATATGGGCGCGGTCGACATCAAAAAACAGGCTCCGAACGTTGCTCGTATGAAAATTCTCGGCGCGAACGTGGTAGAGGTGACCGAAGGTCTGCAAACGCTTAAAGAAGCTGTGGACGCGGCGTTCGCGGCTTATCTCAAGGATTATAAAAACTGTATCTATTGCATAGGCTCCGTTGTCGGACCGCACCCGTTCCCGATGATGGTACGCGATTTCCAGAGCGTTGTCGGGATCGAGGCGCGCGAACAGTTTATCGAAATGACAGGCGAACTGCCCGACGCAATCGTTGCCTGCGTGGGCGGCGGCTCCAACGCCATGGGCTTGTTTTCGGGATTCTTGAACGATCCCGTTGAGATCTACGGCGTTGAACCATTGGGACGCGGCTCCAAGCTCGGCGACCACGCAGCTTCGCTCTCGTTTGGCTCGGAGGGCGTTATGCACGGCTTTAATTCAATCATGCTCAAGGACGAAAACGGCGATCCCGCGCCCGTTTACTCCGTCGCGAGCGGTTTGGATTATCCGTCAAGCGGTCCCGAGCACGCGTTCCTGCGCGATATTGGCAGGGTAAAGTACGGCGTAGTCGACGACGAGGAAACGATAGACGCGTTCTTCACGCTTTCGAGACTGGAGGGAATTATCCCCGCTATCGAAAGCTCCCACGCCGTAGCTTACGCCATGAAGCTTGCCAAAGAAATGGATACGGGTTCCATTCTCATCAACCTTTCCGGACGCGGCGACAAGGATATGGATTACATCATCGAAAAGTACGGTATAAGATAATAACGAAACCGCCGAGTTTGTAACTCGGCGGTTTAATTTATTTTATAAGAAGATCGGCGAAATAATCCGCAATGAATTTATTGCGGATAAGCAGCGGACCTATAATGTGCGTTCCGTAAAAGCTGCCCTGCTGAATGCCCTCGACATCGGGAGAGCCGCTGCAATTGCCAACGCCTTGTTTTATCACGAACATCGGATTTGTAACGCCTTCTATTTGGCTTGCCTTATTGATAAATCCTATTATCTTCTCGTCCTCGAAGCTTGCCGTCACGTCCTCTACAATACGCTCCGCGCCTTCGGTCACGGTAAAATCAAAGAATTTCAAGCCCTCGTGCTCTTTTCCGTAACGGTCGGTGATGGTCTTCCCGAACATTTCAAACGAGTTGCCGGTCGCCAAGACGATCTTTCCGCTTTCCAAAGCGCATTTAAGCTGTTCGGCATACGGTCTCAGATACTCCAGAGCGACTTTTTGATTGCGCTCCGTGCCCGAGCCTATGTAAATAAGATCATACTCGGAAAAATCAAGCTCGTCGCCCACGGACATATTTTCGATCTCGGCGGCTCTGCCCTTTTCAGACAGCGCGCGCTGAAGCACCAAAGTATTCGCGTATTCGCCGTATAAATTCATCAAATCGTGAAACAAATGCAAGATCTTCATAACTTAACGCCCTCACTTAATTTTAACCTTAGACAAAAACTTCGCCTTGTCCGAGAAGCAGGTGACAGTATAAAGTCTGTTGTGCTTCTTCGCCGCGATCTGCTCCACAGCGTCGTCAATGTCGGGCATCGCGGTGATTTTCTCGGGAAGAATATCCGTATACGAAAAGCGCGTTTCCAGATCCGCCGCGTGAGAGCCGAGCAGGTAAATATGCTCGACGCATTCCGCGTTCAGACGCTCAAAATCAATGTCCCAAAGCCAGCTTATTTCGCCCGTGGAATAGCGGCGGCTTACGGCGTCCACGATTATTATAACGCCGCAAGGTTCGTTCTGCTCGATAATATAGCGTATCGACTGGTCGTAGGAAACGGAATTTTCGTGCTTTGAGATAAGGAATGTGCCGTCGCTCACCCCGAGATAATACTCAACCACTCTGCCGTTTTTGAGGACGTAATTGCTTATTTCCTCGGAAATGGTCTGCTCGTCAACTCCCGCCATGCTGCAAGCCGCATAGCACGCGAGAATGTTGTAAACGTTGTAAATGCTTTTAAAGCTGAGTTTTATATGATTTTTGCCGTTTACGGTGATAATGCCGTTTTTGAGGTCGGCGTTTGTCACCGTAAACTCGGTTTCGTGCTTTTTATGTCCGCAGTTCTCGCAATAATACTCCCCTATGTGATTGAAGTGGCGGTAGTTGTACTTCATGCGGCTTTTGCAGCTCGGGCAGAACGCGCCGTCGTCGTAAACCGAGGTATTTTCAGCGGTCGAGAAGCTCTGCTTGTCCATTCCGAACCATTTGACATTTTCGCGGTCTTTGCCGAGCAGCGAGACCAACGGATCGTCTGCGTTCAGAATAAGCGTGTTTTTATCGGAAACGCTGTCCTTGATATATTCGTAGACCCACTCGGGGTGCGCGTTTCTTGTAAGCTGGTCGCGGTAAAGATTGGTGACGACGTAATGCGTAGGCGCAAAATGTTTGAATGTCAGCTTCGCGAAACGCTCGTCGCTTTCGAGAACGAGCGCGTCGGCTTTCATTTTCCCGCCGAAAGTGCAGTTATACAGCAGCGTGGACGCAATCCCCGCCTCAAGGTTAGAGCCTTCCTTATTTGTAACCACTTTTTTTCCCTGCGATGTTAAAATATGCGTAATCATTTCAACTGTTGAAGTTTTGCCGTTGCTGCCCGTCACGGCTATCACGTATTCGGGCAGCGTTATTTGGGAGAGGACGTCGGGATAAATTCTGAGCGCGATACTTCCGGGCAGACTGGAGCCGCGCCCTATCAAGTGTCCGAAGAAATATGCCAATTTGCACACAAATATCGCAAAAAACATTCTCATTAGCTTTTTTGACCTCCGCTTATGAAATCTGCGCGGATTATTTTCGCACAATATCTTATATTATACCATATTTTACACAAAATGTCAATACCAAAAGCCAAAACTCCGTTCACTTTATCTCGAACAAGCGAACGGAGCTATTTAAGTTATAACCTTATTTCTTTTCGTTAAGTTTTTCCTCGCCGTCGGCGTCGATCTCGGCTTCAATAGCGACAAGCTGCTTTTGAATGTTGCTTGTGCCCGCCATTGCGAAGATATCCGCGGCGCAGCCTAAAATCAACGCAACACCCAACAGTACGGACGCCGTGGGCACAAACCCCTCGGCGAACGCGTTCAAACCGATAATAATTCCCATTCCGACTATCACGAGAATAAGCAGCAGGATCACCCACCATTTCTCAAAGCCCGCTTTTTTTATGCTCGCCATATTCGGCAGCTTAATAAGTCCGAACACGCCCGCCAATATCCCCGCGATAAGCGCGAAGAACGATGTTATGTGCTTTGTAAAGACTATTAACAGCGCGCCCGCTATAATCCCCATTATCAAAATAATGACCGCTCCCGCGGGGCTGTCCTTATCCTTTTTTATAAGCCATGCGAAAAAGTTGATAATCCCGTATGACGCGGCGGTAATTCCCAGCACGACTATAAGTATCTCCAGTGATTTGTCGTTCATCACAATCATAAACAGTCCGCACACAAGCTCCAGCATAGAGAGCAGCAGCAAATTTCTGCGAAGACCTTTCAATTTTTCCAAGTTCATTCTTGATCGTCCTTTCAAAAACGGCTCCGCCGCGTAATATTACACATACATATATTATAATACTTTTTCCTTTTGTTGTCAAGTTGTTGTCAAGCTCAGATCAAAATTTACAGAAAACTTTCCGATTTTTCGATAATCAATGTTTTTTTCGTTTGCCACTTGACATTTTCGAAACATTATGATATAATGAAAAAGCAGCAAACTTACAGCAAAAATGCTCCGGTTTGTTCTTAGTTCGATTTGCGGATATAGTTTATCGGTAAAACATTAGCTTCCCAAGCTGAGGTGGTGGGTTCGACTCCCATTATCCGCTCCAAACAGAATAACACGAAAATCCCGCATTGTTAAGCTAAACGGCTTTACAGTGCGGGATTTCCGTTTTTTTGAAGCGCGGAGGTTTCGTATAAAATCAGCCGTTTTCGTACAACTATGCAGAACGAATTCACCGGTATCGACACAATTCCATGTAACAAGCATTGAAAAAAGTGTAAAAATATAAAAAAGTACTTTTCAAACACTTCAAAATATGCTATAATAAGTATGTATATGTAAAATAGGAGTTGATGATGTGGATTGGAGCTTCGTTTCCGACGACTGCGGCAGCGTCTCGCTGCATGACTGCGAGATAAGCCGTTGGGCGTTCGGTAAGGACATTATCTGCGAATTTGACGACGGCTTCGATGTGTTCGCGGACAATCCGCAAAACGATACCGGACGGCATAAACGAACCGGAAAATCCGAGGTGGTTCTGAAAGGCGCGGCATACGTCTCGGGCGAGCTTTACAGCGACGGCGGCACAAAAACGCTCGCCATGGAAAACCTGTCGGAACAGGAGCTTTGGGTGTTGGACTTCAGGCGTCTTATCAATTCGGTAACGTTAGCTTGCGACGCCTTTAAGGATAACAAAGACGCGGGCTTCTGCACACTCGAATTTATGTGCGCCGAGGTTCTGTACCGTTGGAACGAATTCACCGAGGACGCTTGGTTTCAGGAGTGATAAAATGGCAATTACAAAACAAAAAGCAAAAAACGCGTTTCTGAAATGCCTGCCAATGCTGATAGTATTGGTGAGCACGGGCATTTTCATATTTGCGATAAAGTTCGTTATCGGCATATTCTACGAGCCGAAAGATACTGTTTACAAAAAGGAATACGGCAATGATAAATTTACTGTGGTACAGTGCTATCAAAACCCCGCAAGCCACTATTATCTTATGCCGGACGATTTTGAATTTGACGAAAGCCGCTACAAAAAAGTCGGCTCGGAACACGACAAGATCCATTATTCCGACGCTCCGCTCGCGATGTTCACGCTGAACGAAACGCCGCTTAATATGGATAACACCACAGTGAAAACTTTGCTTAACAAAACGGGGCTTAACGTTTACCAGTTCGGAGAATTTATAATATACAGACTTGAGGGCGAATACGGAGTTTGCGCTCCGCTGCGCGACTTCGAGGAAAGCACCACAAAGCGCAAAAACGACCTCTACGTAATAAGACAGCTTCTTAAAAACGATAACTGGAAAGCGTTCGACCTGCCCGACTGGGAGGAAGAGGACGAGTTTCTGGATAAGCTCGAACGGCTTGAGCATTATCTTGACAGCGAATATGACGAGGATAATTAAGGAGATAATTTATGAACGATCATCAGCTTGGACTTGCAATAATAGTCTCGATAGGGGTGTTGATGCTTATACTGTTTATCGGTATCATAATTTTTATATGCACCTATCATACAAAAATTTACAAGCGCTTTAAAAAGCCCGTTAAAGTAATGGGAATAATCGACAAGACGGAATATGTCCGCGGAAGCGATGATTATTCCGGGGGATATGAAGTACCTGATTACTATATAGTAACCTACTCCTATACCGATAATTGGGGGCAGCGCCGCACCGCCTCTTTTCAATGGCAGCGGAATATCGGCAAGGCGGGAGACAAGATCGCGCTGCATTACGACAGTCAAAATCCGCAGGACAGTATCGCGGACTGTCAGCTTAAATACGGTAAAAATCTTTGGTGGAAAGTGCTGATAGCTCTTGCCGTTATATTGGTACCCTCAATTTTTATTGCATTTTATTTAGAAAAATAAACGGAGGTTATTCATTTGGATTATTTAAGTAAAATACGCAATTTCTGCATAATAGCGCATATAGACCACGGAAAGTCCACGCTCGCCGACAGGATCTTGGAGCAGACCGAAACAGTGGCTCTGCGCGATATGGAGGAGCAGCTTCTCGACAATATGGACATCGAGCGAGAGCGCGGAATTACGATTAAAGCGCGCGCCGTTCGTCTGAAATACAAAGCTGACGACGGCGAGGACTACATTTTCAATCTTATAGACACGCCCGGTCACGTTGACTTTAACTACGAGGTGTCGCGGTCGCTGGTCGCCTGCGAGGGCGCTATTCTGATAGTGGACGCTTCTCAGGGCATTGAAGCGCAGACCCTCGCCAACACCTATCTCGCCGTGGAAAACGATTTGGAAGTCGTGCCCGTAGTCAACAAAATCGACTTGCCCTCGGCTCAGCCGCAGGTTGTCAAAGAGGAAATTGAAAATGTCATAGGCATTGAAGCTATGGACGCACCCGAGATCTCCGCGAAAATGGGAACGAACATCCACGCGGTTATGGAGGAGATCGTCAAGAAAATTCCCGCGCCGAAAGGCGATACCGAAAAGCCGCTGAAAGCCTTGATCTTCGACAGCTACTACGACAGCTACAAAGGCGTTATCGTCTATGTCCGCGTGAAAGAGGGCTGTATAAAAGCGGGTGATAAGATAAGAATGATGGCTTCAAACGCGGAGTTTACGACTGTAGAAGTCGGTTATATGGGAGCAACCGAACTTGTTCCTTGTTCGGAACTCCGCGCGGGAGAAGTCGGCTATATCGCGGCTTCTATAAAGTCCATTGGAGACACGAAAGTCGGAGACACGGTGACTTCGGCGACAAATCCCGCCGCCGAGCCTTTAGCGGGCTACCGCGAGGTAAATCCCATGGTGTTCAGCGGAATTTACCCCGCCGACGGCGCGAAATATCCCGATTTGCGGGACGCTCTCGAAAAATTACAGCTCAACGACGCGTCGCTGTCGTTCGAGCCGGAAAGCTCAGTAGCGCTGGGCTTCGGTTTCCGCTGCGGATTTTTGGGGCTTCTTCACATGGACGTGGTGCAGGAGCGTATCGAGCGCGAGTACGACCTCGACATTATCACGACCGCGCCCTCGGTAGTCTACAAGATTGAGCTTACGGACGGCGAAGTCAAGATGATAGATAACCCGTTCAACTTCCCCGACACAACGCTGATAAAGCAAGCTTACGAGCCTATGGTGAACGCGCATGTTTACGCGCCGAGCGACTATGTAGGCGGCATTATGGAGCTTTGTCAAAACAGGCGCGGAGTGTTTAAGGATATGAAGTACATCGACCAAACTCGTGTGGACTTGCATTACGAACTGCCGCTCAACGAGATAGTTTACGACTTCTTTGACGCATTGAAATCCCGCACGCGCGGCTACGCCAGCTACGACTACGAGATGATGGGCTTCGCGCCGTCTAAGCTCGTAAAGCTTGATATAATGCTGAACGGCGAGGTTATAGACGCGCTGTCGTTTATCGTCCACGCGGACAGAGCCTACGACAGAGCACGCAAAATGGCGGAAAAACTTAAAGAGCATATCCCGCGGCAATTGTTTGAGATACCCATTCAGGCGTGCATCGGCGGCAAAATAATCGCGCGGGAGACGATAAAGGCATTGCGAAAAGACGTTCTGGCGAAGTGCTACGGCGGCGACATCACGCGAAAGAAAAAACTCCTTGAAAAGCAAAAAGAGGGCAAAAAGCGTATGCGCCGGTTCGGTACGGTGGAAGTGCCGCAGGAAGCGTTTATGGCGGTGCTGAAATTGGACGACGAATAAGCCTTGACAATTTGGGAAATCTTTGTTATAATTAAAGTAAACAGGGGGTGATTTTGTGCCAAACAACGCTGAAACAATCGAGCGGCTGGCAAGACAGCTTGAACAACAAAAGTTTTTAAACGAATTGCAAAGCTGTACTACTCTCGAGGATTTTAAGGAGTTGGTGGAAAAATACGCCGAAATATGCGAAAACCAAAAGTGATTTTTAGGAGGTGAGGGAAATGAGCGAGACCGACAGACAATACGAAGGCAGACTGATAGATGAATATATGACGCTTAAAGACATCAGAGATATGGCAAAAGAGGAAAACGCAGTCGAAACAGTAAAGCTGATTGACAAAAAAATGCAAACCATTAAATTGAAATTGCAGCCAACCGAACTCCCCGACTAAACTGTCGAAAAGATTAACCGAAAGTGATTTCAGGAGGTGAAAAAATGGGACAAACAGACAGCCAATTCAAAGCTTTTATTCGTGTAACGCTTGAAACTCTTAAAGAAATCTATGAAGAAAACCCAAACCCGAAATTAAAGAAATTAATCGACAATCTTCAAAAAACCTTAGAAGACTAAAATCCAAAGGCGTCAAGCCCCAAAAACTTGACGCTTTTTTACGTAAAGGACGGCGATAAAATGGCGGGGCTTTATATTCACGTTCCGTTCTGCCGAAAAAAGTGCCCGTACTGCGACTTTTACTCGGTTGGCTACCGCGAGGAGTTGGCGGAAGAATACGCAAAAGCGGTTATCCGCAATATTCATTACTATAACGAGGAATACGACACGGTATATTTCGGCGGCGGAACTCCAATTCTTATGGCACGACATATTCTTCAAATACTCGCGGAATGTGAAATAAAAAGCGGCGCGGAAATAACGGTTGAATGTAACCCTCTCGAAATGGATGAGGAAACGCTGAAAATTCTGCACGAATGCGGCGTGAACAGGCTCTCGGTGGGCGTTCAGTCGGCGAACGACTGCGAATTGAAAGCGCTCGGACGTTCTCATACGTTCGAGCAGGCGCGGCTGGCGATACTCATGGCTGACAGCATAGGCTTTTCCGATATTTCCGCCGATTTAATGATTGCCGTGCCAAATCAGACCGCCGAAACGCTGAAACGCTCCGTAAAAAGTCTCGCGGAACTTCCGATAACACACGTTTCCGCGTATCTTCTCAAAATTGAACCGAACACTGTTTTCGGGAAAAATCCGCCCGAAAATCTCCCAAGCGAAGACGAAACGGCGGAGCTTTATCTCTCGGCGGTGAGTTTACTTGAAAACGCGGGCTTTAAGCAATACGAAATAAGCAATTTCGCAAAGGCAAAATTTCAAAGCCGTCACAATCTCAAATACTGGCGGCGCGAGGAATATCTCGGAATAGGCGCGGCGGCGCACTCATTTTATAAAGGACGGCGGTTCGCGGTGAAGCGCGATATCCGCGAGTTTATTTCAAGCGAACATCAACTTGAAATCGTCACGGACGAAAACCCGAATGAACTTGAAGAACGTATAATGCTCGGGCTGCGGCTCTGCGAGGGCATTCCGGAAACGCTTTGGCGAAAAGTCGAAAACTTTCTGCCGCTTATTCCGAAAAATTATTACAAAATTGAAAACGGCAGATTGTCGCTTACGCCAAATGGATTTTTGGTGTCAAATGAAATTATTGCGACGCTTTTGTCGCATTTGGAGGGGAAAAATGCTGCGCGAAATGAATAATGTCAATGAAATTTCAAAACTCCGCGAGTGTCTTGAAGCTCTGGCGGAACACCACAACAGCGTATCGCTTTACCACAAGGGCGTTTATCCAATAGATCCGCACGACAAGGTGCTTGAAGATCTAAAGAAAGACATCTCATCGGGTTTCTCAAAAATCGCGGTAATTGAGGAAGACGGAAAGATAGTCGGTTTTTCCAAAATCGACCTCGACCCAAAATGCGGATATCTCGCTTATCTGGTCATTTTAAAGGAATACCGCGGAAAAGGTTTCGGCAAAAGCCTTTTGGATTGGGCAATGAACTCTTTTCGCAGCGCGGGCATTAAGGCGGTGGAACTGAAAGTCATCGCAGGAAACGAAGCTGTTCATCTCTATGAAAAATACGGATTTAAGCCCCGCGCGCAAATTATGAGATATACGGATGATACATAAAAATTTTACAAGGTTAGGTGATTTAAATGAGCACATTTAACGTATATACGCCCGACAACAAAGCCCTCGAATATATGGGCAGAATTGACTTCGACGACCCGCTCCGCCCCATGTTCATCTGGGCGGGAAGCAACATTAAAACGCGGTTTACGGGAACGCGCGTTTCGGTCGTTTTAAAGAACATTCCGTTTCAGCCGGAAACGCATTTCGGTGCGCTTGTGGACGGAGTTTTCAAAAAGATATTCTTTAAAGAAACGGACGCGGACGAGGAATATGTTCTCGCGGAAGATCTCGAAAACGGCGAACACGATCTGCAAATAATCAAAACTATGGCGGGGCACGAATATTTCGAGTTCTGTTCTCTAAAAACGGACGGCGAGCTTATCCCGTGTAAGCACGACTACGCTGTGAATATCGAGGTCTACGGCGACAGCGTTTCGGCGGGAGAGGTCACCGAGGCTCTTTATTACGAGGGGCAGACCGACCCCGAGGGGCACGCGAACAAGTTTGACAACGCGTATTTTGCCTATCCGCAAATTCTCGGAAGAATGCTGAACGCGCGAGTTCATGACATAGCGCAGGGCGGAATAGCGCTTCTTGACGGCACGGGCTGGTTCTGCGCGGAAAATCTGACAGGAATGGAGAGCGTTTACGACAAGCTGGCTTATACGCCGTACTACACGCGGAAAACATGGGATTTTTCTCGGTTTACTCCCGACTTCGTGATTTTCGCTATCGGGCAAAACGATAACCACCCCGACCCGGACTGCGTAAAACGCCCCGACTACCGCCGTATGTGGAAAGACAAGTACATCGAAATACTTCGCGATCTTATGGGTAAATATCCCGACGCGCGGTTCATTCTCACGCTTACGGTGCTTAGTCACGAGGCTGTTTGGGACGAGGTGCTCGACGAGATCTGCACTGAAATAAACAGTGAACGTGTTATGCGCTTTCGCTTTTCCAGAAACGCCGCCGCGACCTGCGGTCACCCGAGAGCTACCGAGCAAGCTGAAATGGCGGCGGAGCTTAATCAATTTATAAAAGGGATCGATACGGGCAGCGTTCCGCTGTGATTTCGTAACCAAAATTTTTTATCCGTCACTTTTAAAACCCCGCAAGCAAAATGACGCAAGCAATGAGTGCTTGTCAAACCGCGAAACGGCGCAGATGAGCGCTATTGCGTTGAACAAATAATCCCTCGGCAAAGCCGAGGGATTATTTGTTCAACTGTGACATCGTTGCCAAAAAGATTTTTCGGCAAACACAAAAAAAGCAACACAGTGCTAGTAATGAGCTTTCGCGGTTCGCCGAAGTTGAGCCGCGAAAGCCATTGCGTTTAACAAAAAGATTTTCTCGGCTAACTTCGAAAAAGCAGCGCAAGGAGGGTGGAGCAACCCTAAGCGTTTTTCACGATTTCGCTTTGCGAAACCGCGGACGAAGTCCGCGAAGTGAAAAACGCGCCCAGCGATGAGCGCCGTCAAGCCGCGAAGCGGCGCAGACAACGCCACCCGGTAAGTCAAAAATACCCTCGCTTTGCGAGGGTATTTTTGACTTACCGGGTGGCGGAAAGAAAGGGATTCGAACCCTTGAACGGGTATTAGCCGTTACACGATTTCCAATCGTGCGCTTTAGACCAACTCAGCCATCTTTCCAAAGGTCTAAGAACATATTCAACTTCATAATTATAACACAAATTTCGATGTTTGTCAAGTACTTTTTCAAAAAAATATGTAAAGCCGGGATAAAGGGGGAAGAAATCTCCGATTATCCCGGCGGGACGCTCTAATTAGCGCTTATTTTCAGACTGGTTCTGCTTCTGCTGCTCGGACTGGTTCTGCTTCTGGTTCTGCTGGTTCTGATTATTCTGATTAGACATGATTAGTTCCTCCTGTGAACTTTTAAACATAATATATCGCGGATCTCTCCGCAGTCATATTTTACTCAAAAAAAACAGCAATATGCAAAAATTTCGACAAAATTATCTTTCATACGGCTGAACCGATATCCCGCGTTCGCGAGCTTCGCGGTGAAGCGCCTCAATACGGCACAGCAGCGCGTTTTCCTCGTAGATCAACGCGTCTATAGTGCGCTCGTCCGTCACCAGGTCGAACGTTATCCTAACGTCGCCCAAACGCTCCGTAAGATAACTTATGCGCTTTGAAAGCTCCTCACGCTCGGCTTCGTCCAGCAGATCTCTTGAGGATATTTTTGTAAATAATTTCATGATGTCACCTTCCAAAGAATAGATAAACCGCCGCCCCGCAAATTATCCACGCCGTGCAGTCGGCGGTAAGTGCGGCGGGGATCGCGCAGCGAGTTTTCTTACACTTCACAGCGCCAAAATAAACCGCCGCCGTGTAAAACGTTGTTTCGCTTGAACCTATAAGCGTCGCGGCAACTCGCTCCGCGAACGTGTCCGCGCCGACGTTTTGAGCAATTTCGTTGTAAACAGCCATAGCACCGCTGCCTGAAAAGGGGCGCAAAACCACCAGCGGCACGACCTCGCTCGGAAAACCGACCGCATTGCAAAGCGGTTTCAGCGCGCTTGTAAGAAATTCCACAGTTCCGCTTGCTCTGAACATTCCAATGCAGACAAGCAGCAGCACAAGCGCGGGAAGAATATCCGCACAAGTTTTAAGCCCCTCCGCCGCGCCCTCGCAAAACGCCCCGAAAACGTCCACCCTCTTTGCCGCCGCGTAAATTATTACAAAAACCGTGATAAGCGGTATTATCCAATCCGTAAAGCCCATAACTCACGTTTTTCTCCGAAATTTACACATGATCTTCGCCGAAGCCACCGCGACAACAGCCGAATAAACCGAAACGATCCACACACAGGGAAGTATGTCAAACGGCTTTGCGGAGCCGTTTGCCGCTCTTAAAGCCGCGGCGGTAGCGGGAATTATCTGAAGACTTGACGTGTTCAGCACGGCGAGCGTTATCATATCGTCAGTTGCGGCAGTTCCGTCAAAATCGGAGCTTTCCTCGGCTATCGCTTTCATCGCGGCAATTCCAAGCGGCGTGGACGCGTTCCCAAGCCCCAAAACGTTCGCCGCAAGGTTCATCGTTATAAGCCCCGCCGCCTTGCCGCCCTTCTTTACTCCTTTAAACAAAAAACCGACGATCGGCGAAAGAAGCTTTGCCAGCTTCTCGGTGAGACCCGCGCGTTCCGCAACACGCATCATTCCGCTCCAAAAGCAGATTATGCCGCACAGCGAGATAACCAATTCCACAGCCTCGCCCGATTTCGAGAGGATAGCCGCGGAAATCTCCCCCATTTTCCCGCCGAGAGCCGCGATAATTATAGAAATTGTGGGAATAATTATCAATATTGCCTGCATTTTTTCCTCCTTAACCTAAAATAAATTTACTCAATTGTGAAAATTTGTAAAAAATTTACTGAATTTGTAAAAAAATACGCGCTTTTGGCACAAAATGTGCAGTAAAATATTTGACAAATTTGTCATAATATGATATAATTAAGAAAACGTGAATGTCATACAGCATAAACAAATTACAGCTGTAACGTTTATCATAACAGACAACAACGATTTTCTAGGGAGGAACTGATATGGTAAAATCTACCGGTATTGTAAGAAAAGTTGACGAGCTTGGGCGAATAGTGATCCCAATTGAGCTTCGCCGAAACCTGGACATTGAGGAAAAGGACAGTCTCGAAATTTACGTTGAGGACGATCACATCATTTTGAAGAAATATTCGCCCGCTTGCTCATTTTGCGCAAACGCGGACGGGATCACGGTTTTCAAGGGCAGAAACATTTGCCAAAGCTGCCTTAACGAGCTTTGCGCTCTCGGAAAAGCCGAAGAAAATAAAACGATTTAATTTACATAAAATAGTTTGATTTCCCTGTCGTAATAATATGCCGCGAAGCAGTAAAAAATTACTTCGCGGCATTTTTTTGTAAAAAACGGAAAATGAAACTATCTTCCCATATAACAAAAACGCGGTTCGTTTTCACGAACCGCGTAAATGTTCATTTTTTGACCTTACAGTCGTTTGCCGAAGCAGAAATTACTTTCTCTTCTTAGCAACAACCATAGCGCCTGCAGCTACAACAGCTACACCGAGAACAGCAGCAACACCCTCAACGCCGGTGTTTACATTGCCCTTATCAGAAGTGGTGGTGTCAGCAGTGGAATCAGCAGCTGTAGAATCGGTAGCAGTGGAATCAGCAGCAGTGGAATTAGCGTCGTCAGCACCGGAAGTAGTGTTATCAGCAGTAGAATCAGCGGGAGTATCGGTACCAGCGCCGTCCTTCATCTTAACAGTCCAAGTAACGGAGCAATCATCACCGTTGTTGTAGCAGATCTTGATGCACATACCGTCGCCCTTAGCCCAGTTGATGTCGCTGATAGTAAGGGTATCAGCACCATTGCAGAAGCCTGCTTCGGTCTTGCCGCCGATAGCAGCGCTATCGCCCTGCTTCCAACCGTCAACAGCATCGTAACCGATTGTCCATTCGCCAGTATCAGCAGTAGATGTGAAAGTGATGGACTCGATGTTAGCGAGATCAGCTACGGTATCAACACCAAAGTTCTCCTTAGCGGTAGTGTCATCATAAGCAACAGCGTCGCCTATGAGGTTTACGCAAGTCCATGCATCAACATAACCTGTTGCATCGGTCTTGGTGAAATCGTCAGCGAATGCGAGTGTGCTTACTGCGGATACAGCTACAACGGAAGCAGCTGCTGCAGCTAAAATTTTCTTCATGCTCATTGTAATTTTCCTCCAAAAAATATTTTTTGTTCAAACGCGCGGACAACCCGCATACGTTTTGTATTTATATTATACACCATTCCAATAGATAATTCAATGTAACATTTAGCCAAAATTTTTACGCATTTTTTGTTTAATTTTTGGTAATTTATGATGTAACAAAATGCGAATTTAACCAACAAGTATAATTTAGCTAAATTGCTTTATTTTTTGTTTCTGAAATTTGGATTATCATCGGGTTCGCGCATAATAACATCGTAAAGCCGCCGTGTTTTGTTGGATTTATGCTTTTTGGATTTCAGCATTTCCAGCTCCGACGGCTCGGGCGCGCCGCTTTCACTTTCTTGTGCGGCGGCTTCACCCTCAAAAAGCCCCCTGTCCTCCGTCCAAATGCCCTCGGGCGCGTTCTCGGCGGTCACGCGTTTTGGCGGCTCACGGTGCGCGGGGCGGCTCTTTCTCCCGCCGTTGTCGCTCTCGGACTGCTCCAAAACGTCGAAAATGCTGCCGATATCCTTAAACGGCTCTGCCTCGGGCAATTCCCCGTCAACGCTTGCGGCAATCTCGCTCTCGTCGCGCGGGATGACTATATCCGCCTGCGCCGCCGTAACGACCGGAGCGCCCGCCGCCTTTCCGTAAGCGCTTATTGCGGCGGCGTTTTTCTTGATTATCTTGGGTTTTGGCGGCTGAATTTCGGGCGGTTTTTTCTCGCGTGAACGCTTGGGCGGCTGTTTCACGTTCGGCTTCATATCCTCGGGAACTTCGTCGTAGATCGGGAACGGCGGTTCTTCATCGGGAATTATTGGAGCTTGCCGCTCGATCTGCGTTTGAGCCGCTTTCGTGTGAATATCCTCGGTGAACTTCGCGGGCTGCTCGTCAAATGCTTGAAAAGCGTTTTTACGCGCCAGTTCCTCTTCGTCAAGCTCCCGCCGACGCGCGATCTCCTCCGCCTTTTCGCGCTTTATGCGCTTATCCTCCTCAAGACGATCTTCCAATCGCTTAAGATCCTCGCGCGGAGTGCGCTCGCGCTCAATTTTTTCGGGAGCTTTCGGCGGCGCGAACTGCGCCCCGAACGGCTGAAATCCCGCGGGATCGGGCTTTTGCGTGTAGCTCTCGCGACCCAAGCTCTCACCGTTGCGGATAATATGCGAGATCTGCGGCTTCTCCCCTTTTCGGCGCTCCTTGGTCGGCGATGTGAAAAAACCCTCTTTTAAAACGCGCTCGTCCTCGGGGTCGCGCTCGGGCGGCTGCGGAATTTCGGCGCGGCTTATTCTCTCGGGCACGAACGGTTTGACCACGCGCTCTTTCGGAGAAGCGGCAGGCTCCGGCTCCCTTTTCGGAACCTCCACTATCGGTGTGCTTTTTGTGATATCCACCTCAAGCGAATAGTCAAGAAAGCTTTCAAGCTCCTCGGGAGTGATCTCGCCGTTCTTGACCTTTTGCTTCATCGCCTCCATATAAGTGTGCCAATCTTCGTATTCCTTGACGCTCATATCCTTATCTACACGCGCGTACATTTTATCGGTGACGTCCTTAGACTTTTTCTCCAAAGATTCGGAGATAGTGGGCTTGGGGTGCTCGTCCTCCCATATCTCAAGACAGGTCTTGCCGCCCGGCACAAACCGCGAACAGTACTCGTGCGGGTGCTCCTTGTCGCGTAGAAAATAACGTCCGCAGCGCTTGCATTTGCCGAGCCACTCGCCGTTTTCGATCATCGCGTCTATCTCAAGGTCTATGGCGGCTTTAAGGCTGCACGGCATATACAGCTTTTCGCCGTAAGTATCCATTTTCCCGCGAACCACGCCGTAATTTGACAGATCCTGCGGCAATCCCGCTTTCATTTTGGCGAAGGCGTCCATAGCGATGCGGTCGGATATCTCGCTGTAATCGTCCACGTCCGAATAGTCCTCGCTGTAATCGAAATCGCTCAGCACATTGCGAACGATATCCTTTGAAACGGTCGGAAACAAAAACGGCGCGGTCGGCACTCTGCCCACGGAGAACGTTTTGGTAACGCCCAGATCCTCTATTCGGCAGCCCATTTCGCGCGCCGTCACGCTGAACGCCAGATCGAAATAATTTCGTCTTGCCACAGCGTCCTCGATATTTCTTATAGAACCCGAAAATATGAAATCCGACTTGCAGCGCGCGTAATCTTGAACGCGCACTATATTCAGCCATTCGTTGATAGCGCGGTTGTAGCGGAAGTCGCACAGCCGCGAGAACACAAGCTTTTCAAAATCGGTTTTGCAGCGTATAAATCTGTTCCAAAGAGCGTTTACGCCTATATTATCTCTCCTGCATACGTAATCTATCCAACAATCGAGAACCACTTTTTCGTAAGTCGTTCTTATGTTGTGTTCAATATAGCAGTGCGCTCCGCAAATGTCGCGGCGAAGCTCCGCCATTCGGTCCAGATCCAACGCGCCCGTTTTCAGCGACTCATTGCACAGATCTATGGAATGCTTTGCGAAATAGGAAAAATCGAACTCGGAAAAATCCAACAGCGTTGCAGGATAGCGCAGCACAAAGATCTCGTTGGAATTTTTTCCCACGAGCTTCAGCGTTCTTTCCATATCAACACTCCCTTTCAAAATCATTGCGCGGTCGGTTCGGAAGAATTCACCGAATTTGCGCCGCTTGAAGCCGCTTTGCTCGAGGAAGGCACCGCCGAACCCGACGTTGACTTCACCGTGCTCTTGGTCGTCTTTACAAGATACGGATTTTCCTGCTCGTTTTTCTTATCGACCAGCAAGACCTCGGTCTCCTTGCCGTTTTTCTTTGTAACTTTCCACTCTACGAAATTCTGCGTGATATTTGTGTAAGCCGCCACGTGAATACTCTTGCACCCAAATACCTTTTTTGCCGTGCCCTGCGGCAGCTTGTAGTCGTCGCCCGTATATTCAACATAATAAGTCATCGTGTTGCGGTCGGGGTAGCTGTCAAGATAGCGCACCAAGCGGTATTCGCCCGTTTTCGACAAAGACTCATAGCTGATATCGCGCTTTGAGAGAGCGGGACCCAGCAGCTTAAGGTCGCCTATAAACCTCGTAACGCCTATCTGCCCCGCTATTCCGATAACGAACAGCAACAGAAGCATCGTTCCGAGCACGGTCTTTAGCGTTTCATTGGAAGCGTTGACGAAAAACAGCACCAACATAACGACGATCGGGGGAATTACGATATACCAATTCCCGAAGCCGAAAAACGTCACCAAAAAAACGATCAGCGGCAGAATAAAAGAATTTACGCGGGTGATGACCTGTCTGCGCGACAAAATAAACAGCCCCATCGCGGCAACATTTATAAAAAGATAAAGAATAAACGCGGGCGTCGGATTATCGAACTGCAAATAATAAGCGAAGCACAGCCACGCGATCCACGCCATAAAAGCGGTATATCCCCAGCCAATCACGGCGATAACCCGTCTGAACCATACGTTTTTAAAAAAAGCCACCAGCTTGTCCATCATAGATCCCTCTCTTACTAAATATGTATCAAAGCTTTGAAAAAACAATACTACATATTATATTGTATAACAAAACGCGAAAAAATGCAAGCGGTTTTAGTCAATTTCATAAAATAATCAAAAAAATCTACGGAAATATGCGAACTGTACCGCCAAAAATAAAAATCTCCCGCGTTCCCGCGGGAGATATTCGCACAATTAACAATTAACTTTCTTTTCCCTGATTGAATTTCCGAAGCAAAGTGTCGATGTCCTGCGAATCGCTGAATCCGCTCGTAAACGGCACACGGCTCGGCTGCTGAGAAACTTCGTCGACCTCCGAAGCGGGATCGAACTCAAGAGTTTCCTCCGGCGTGGGACCCTCGACCGGTATATTCGGCGATGTAACACCCGTAAGTACCGTGGGCTGAGACTCTTCGGCAAAATCCGTAGCCACAACGATAAGCGAAAGTTCGTCGTCCGCGAGAGAGTCGTCGAAAACAACGCCGGGCTTGAACTTCGCGTCTGTGTTGAACTTTTCGGAAACTTCCTTGAAAAGTCCGTCGAACTCCTCAAGCGGGAACGTAGAGGGTACGGAAACATTCAACAAGCCGCGTCTAGCGCCGTCAATGGACGTTTCAAGCAGCGGGCTGTTGAGTACCTCGTTCAAAGCGTCGTCGAGCTTGCTGTCGCCCTTACCCTTGCCGATAGCAATATGCGCAACACCGCTTTCTTTCAGCGCCATAGTGATATCCGCAAAATCGACGTTGATATAACCCTCGCCCTGCAAAAGCGTTATCATACCCGTTACCGCTTTGCAAAGAACATCGTCGACCTCGCCGAACGCCTCTTTAAGCGAAACCTTGGGCTTAGAGCCTTTAAGCTCGCGCACGCGGTCGTTGGGGATTATAATAAGCGCGTCGACATACTTCTTCATCTCGGAAATGCCGCCGATAGCCATTCTCATCTTTGCCGCGCCCTCCCAATCGAAAGGCTTAGTCACAACGCCGACAGTCAAAATACCTTTTTCCTTGGCGATGTTCGCCACAACGGGAGCCGCGCCCGTGCCCGTGCCGCCGCCCATTCCGGCAGCCACGAAAAGCATAGACACGCCATCGAGAACCGCGGCGATATCATCGCGGTTTTCCTCTGCGGAAGCCTGTCCTCTGGACGGGTCGTTACCCGCGCCTTGACCGCGCGTCGTCTTGCGCCCTATCTGGATGCGCTTCATTTTGCTGCCGTCTTTTTTTCTCAAAGCGGCAACATCGGTGTTCGCGATAACATATTCAACATCAAGAACGCCGCTGTCCACCATGTGAGCCGCGGCGTTTCCGCCCGCGCCGCCCACGCCGAACACCATAATTTTGGTGTCCATTTGGAAATCGTCGCTCAGATCAAATCCATCATCAATATCGTCAATAGCAAAAGCCATATTATACTCTCCTCCTACTTTTTACGTCAATACATACAGTACTACTTTATAATTATAACACATCACAATCCAAAATGCAAGTCTTTTTTCCGATAATTTTAAGAATATTAGCCGACATTTTTCGTGGATTTTGCCCAAAGCGGATTTTTTGCGGGGTATAACGGGCTTATACCAAAGGACGTCGCCGCATAAAAACTGTACCGAGGGCTTTTCCGTCGATTTGCTTGAATGTTTCAAGCGAACGCGTTATTTTATAGCGCTTCGGGAACGGCTTTGTTAACGGAATGTATCAAGTTTCCGAGGCGGGCTGCGGGTCGGGTTCGGGATCGGGTTCCGGTTCGGGGTCGGGATCGGGGTCAGGCTCCGGCTCGGGGTCGGGTTCAGGCTCGGGGTCAGGTTCGGGTTCGGGATCGGGTTCCGGTTCGGGATCGGGTTCGGGATCGGGTTCCGGTTCGGGTTCGGGATCGGGTTCAGGCTCGGGATCGGGCTCGGGATCGGGCTCGGGATCGGGCTCGGGATCGGGTTCAGGCTCGGGTTCGGGATCGGGATCGGGATCAACCTGCGGCTCTGCAACGGATTCCGGCACGGACGCCGCGGAAGATGAAGATACCGTCGAAGCCGCCTTACTTGAAGCGAGACTGCTTGTGTGAGGTATGGAGTTGTTCTGCACGGGAACTTTTTCGGGATTTGTAAGCAGCAGCGTCACATACTCATCCTTTCCGATCTGATTTGTAATTATCTCAACCGCGACAAGCAGCTTGCTTTCAACTTCCTCTGCGGGTCCAAGCTGGAGGATAACGCGGTTTTCCACGGTTATTTTCACTGAGAACTTATCTGTAATATCGATCTCGGTAATATTCTTCAAACCCGCCTTGTCCGCAGCATTCAATATGATGTCGGGGATCTCTGTTTTGCCCTCGGATTTTGATTTAAGCCACTTGCCGATCTCGATCGTTTCCGCTTCATAGCCTTTGACAATAGGCAGACCGTCCGCTTCGCCGTGCTCAAGTATCTTGCCCTTGCGCGATATCGCCGCTGTAACGCCGCCCTCGCTTATACAGTATTCCTTTTCGGCTTCGGTCACGGTAATTTCAACGCTTGTGGGAAATGATTTTTTTACCTCGGCTTCATCGACATATACCAAAGACTCTATGATCTTATCGCGGGCTTGAGACGTATTCATCCGCAGAAGATTTTCGCCAATCTTAAGTCCCGATTTATCGGCTATCTCCTCGGCTCTGTATTTGACGTTTCCCGAAACGTTGATATGAGAGCACTTGAAAAACACGGTGTTAGACAGAATTATCAGCACGACAACGGCCACGACAGCCGCCAAAATATAATAAAGCGCATAATTGCCGCCGCGAAATTTCTTTTTCTTTCGCGGTCGGCTTTTATTGCGCATAATTTTTTCGGCTTCTTTGCCCGCGTCATGTTCCGCGGCGGAACGGGCGTATTTTTTACGCGTATTCCGAGAAGAGCGAGCGCTTTTTGCTTTTAAATTGCCCAGTTCCTCGGGCGAGCTTTTAAAATGTTCTCCGCTCCTTTTCCGTGCCATTTTCCGTCACCATCCTTTTGGGAATAATCCATATTCCGCCGTCATACTCTTTTAATATCCGCGCCTATCGAACGCAGTGCGCCCTCAAGACATTCATAACCTCTGTCGATGTATTGCAGACCGCTTATCTCGCTCGTACCCTCCGCCGCGAGAGAAGCAACGACAAGAGCCGCGCCGCCGCGAAGCTCGGCAGCGCAGACTTTCGCGCCCGAAAGCTGCTTTACGCCCTGAACCACACAAACTCTGCCCTCGGTTTTTATAGACGCGCCGAGGCGCACCAGCTCCGATACATGTCTGAAGCGGTTCTCAAATATCGTTTCAACGAAAACGCTCGTACCCTCGGCGGTAGTGCAAAGCGCGGTAAACGGCGCTTGAATATCCGTCGGGAAGCCGGGATAAGGCATCGTTCTTACGGTGGGAGGGGCTTTGTAGCTTTTTTTGCCGCTGAGGTACATTTTTCCACCGCCGTAAGTGTAAATTCGCATACCCATAGCTTCCAAGACCTGCAAAAATCCCGTCATATGCTCGGGACAACAATGCGTGAGAATCATCTCGCCGCGGGTCATCGCCGCCGCGCAAAGATAGGTTCCCGCCGCTATTCGGTCGGGGATAACGCTGTGCTCGCAAGGTTCCAAACGTTCAACGCCGTCTATCGCGATAACGCTCTCGCCCGCGCCGCGTATCTTCGCGCCGCATTTACTCAGAAAATCGGCAAGGTCGACGATCTCGGGTTCGCGGGCGGCGTTGTGGATCTCGGTCTCGCCCTTGGCGGTAACGGCGGCTAAAAGAATATTCTCCGTAGCCCCCACGGACGGGAACGACAGCACTATCTTTGCGCCGTGCAAACCTTTCCCGACATTGCAGTCAAGATAGCCGTGCTGCTCGATAATTTCCGCTCCCATTTGGCGAAGCGCGGAAAGATGCAGGTCAATTGGACGCGCTCCCAACTCGCAACCGCCCGGGAATGTAAGCTTGCAGCGCCCCGTGCGCCCGAGCATCGCTCCCAGAAATACTATCGAGGAGCGCATTTCACGCATAAGGTTGTCGGGGATCTCTCCGCCGAAAACATTTGTCGCGTCCACAGTGACGGTATCTCCGCTGCGGCGGCATTTGCAGCCGATATGCGTTAAAATCCTACAGGCAACGTCCACATCGGTAAGCGCGGGGCAGTTGTGCAGAACTGTCTCACCGTGCGCCAGCACAGCCGCGGAAAGCAGCGGCAGAGCGCTGTTTTTCGCGCCGTGAACGCGAAGCTCGCCCTCCAAACGTCTGCCGCCGTTTACGATAAGTTTTTGGCGATCGCTCATATCATCACCCTTTCAACAATTATACTGCATAGTATGTTGAAACGGGCAAATTGGTGATTACAATTGACTTCGCATGGTCGTATTCGGCTATTTAAAGCTATCCTCGCCGCAAAGCTCGACGATCTCTTTAAGAATAATGTCCGCGGCGTTCGCTTTGCGCATTTTTCCCGCGTTCTCCTCCATAAGCTTCAGCCGTCCTCTGTCCGCGTAAAGCTTTGAGACCTCGTCCACAAGCTTGGCTTTGGTAAGGTTTTTGTCCTCGATAAGGATAGCGGCGTTTTGGTTGACTAACGTCATCGCGTTGTAGTATTGGTGATTTTCCGCCGCCGCGGGGTACGGCACAAGGACGGACGGTCTGCCGATCTCGGTAAGCTCGGTTATCGTCATAGCACCCGCGCGGGAAATGATAAGGTCGGCGGCGCACATACAGGTGTACATATTGTCGATGTATTCTTTAAAAATAAGGTGGCGCTTGTCCTCGCGAACATTAGCCTCTTTCAAAGCGTCAAGAAACAGGTCTTTATTTTTGCCGCCGTAAGAGTGAATGTGGTTGATCTCGCCCGTTTTCTGCTCCCATGCGATAAGCTCCGCCACGGCGCTTGTGATCTTGTTCGCGCCGAGACTTCCGCCGAACGATAAAACGGTAAAGCAGTCGGGCAGCCCCAAACGCTCCCGTGCCGCGGCGCGTGCCTCTATGGGAATGTTCGAGCGTAAAGGATTTCCCGTAACAACGCACCGCGAAGCGTCCTTAAGATACTTCTTTGCGTCCTCCGCCGCCAACAGGACTTTATCCGCCTTGTCGGATAACAGCTTGGTAGCCGCGCCGGGATAAGAGTTGCTCTCGTGGGTAACGGTCTTGATACCCATGGCGACCGCCTGACGCAGCACCGTCCCCGTGACGTAGCCGCCCGTACCGACAGCCAGATCGGGCTTGAATTCCTTGATGATACGGCGAACCGCGATCTTCGCGGAAACAAGGTAGCAGTACGCCGCCTTGACATTTCTCAAAACGGATTTCGGTGAAAGATCGCGCTGAAAACCCGACATCTCCACACCCTTGAAATCATAGCCCGCCTTAGTCACCAAACGGCTTTCCATACCATTCGGAGTTCCGATAAACAGTATATCCGTTTCGGGAAACACCTTTTTCATTTTGTCGGCAATGGCAAGCGCGGGATTTATGTGCCCCGCCGTACCGCCCGCCGCAAATATCACCTTCATTTTTAGCACCTCCTATATCAGTTAACGCGTATCAGTTAACGCGCGCCCGCTTGCTTATCGACAGCAGCAAACCCATTTCCCAAAGCTGCAAAACAAGCGCCGTACCGCCGTAGCTGAAAAACGGCAGAGACACGCCCGTATTGGGGATACAGCAAAGATTTACCGCGATGTTAAGCAGCGCCTGCACGCCTATCTGGAACGTTATTCCCGTAGCGACAAGACAACCGAATTTGTCCTCGGCTTTTCTTGCAATGTAAAGCCCGCGCATTATGAAAATGATGAACATCAAAATCACAAAAATTCCGCCCACAAGCCCGAATTCCTCCACGAGGATAGCGTAAACAAAGTCGTTTTGCGCTTCGGGCAGATAATAGTACTTCTGACTGGAGTTTCCGAAGCCTTTGCCCCAAATTCCTCCCGAGCCGATAGCCAGCGCGGACTGATAGTTCTGATATGACTGATCTCCCGGATCGGAAAGAGGGTCCATATACTCGATACGCTGTTGGAAATATCCGACCTGTACAACGCTGACGACGAAGAAAACGATCAGCACAAATCCCACCGCAATGGGCACGGCTTCTTTCAAATTAACGCCGCCCACGAACATCATCACGGCGAATATCATCGCTATAATGAGCAGACACGAAAGGTGTTTCTGCACGATAACAGAACCCGCCACGGGCACCATTATTAACAGCGGTATCAAAAGACCGCGCTTAAATGTGCGCATTTTGTCGGAATTTTTTTGAATATAACACGCCATAAAAATTATCAGCGCGACCTTTAAAAAGTCCGACGGCTGAAACTGCCCGATTATCGGGACCTGAAGCCAGCGTTTTTGTCCGCCCTGCGCTTCGATGCCGACAAAATAGCACATCGCGTTCAAGATTATACAAATGACAAGGAAAATATGCGCCGCCGTGATGTGCAGCCGCTTCGATTCATACCTCAAAAAACGATAGTCGAACATCGTGAGCATAGCCATGCCCGCAAGACCTATAACAGCCGCCGTCATCTGACGTCTGACATACGCGTAGCTGTCTCCGTGGTTGTCGCGGTAGGAATAAGCGGGGCTTGCCGAAAACATCATCGTAATGCCCACGGCAAGCAAAACAAGCGTGATGATGAGCATAGGTATATCCACTCTGCCCTCAAAGCTGAAGAACTTAATGCGGTTCGGGTCTTTTTTGCGTTCTTTGGCAAGCTCCCGTGCTTTTTCCTTTTCTTTCTTCTTTCTGAGCTTATCCGTAGGATCCTTGGGAGCCTTTTGAGCTTTCGGCTTAGCCGCAGTCTTAGGTATCGGGGCGTTCTGCGGTCTCGCCGACCTGTTCGGCGCGGCTTGCCCGCTTGCGTTTGGACGCAAAGCCGCCTGTCGGGGCGTTGCCTGCCCTCTTGAACCTCCGCGCGGTATTTCGGAACGCGGAGCTGTTCGGGTTCCGCCGCCCGCACGGGGCGAGGCCTGCGGTTTTCCGTTCCGATTTTGCGAATTGGGGCGCGGAGCGCTTTGAGGTCTGCCGTTAGCGCGGGGCGCGGTCTGCGGTCTGCTTCCGCGCTGCATCGCGGAAGACCTAGGCGGCGCCTGTTTTCCCCTTTCCGAAACATTTCTTGTCTGCATTTTATCCCCCCGAAACAGTTTACAGTTAAAAGTTGACAGTTATACTGCAAGTTGAAGCGTTAGATCCGCTCTATTATCAGTATACGATCCAAACCTGTCGGCGAAGCCGACGCATTGACCGTACACTGTCAATTGTCTATCGTTTATTTTGTGAACATATTAAACGCGAATAAGACCGCCAGTCCGCCGAACAGCAGTCCGACAAGCGAGAACACACAGTCTATCTTAAGCTCGCTCCAGCTTGAAAGCTCGAAGTGGTGATGAATGGGCGTCATCTTGAAAAGGCGCTTGCCCTCTTTGGTGTGGTACATCTTGCGCGTTATCTTGAACACGGTCGATTGAATGACCACGGACAGCGCTTCGAGAACGTAAACGATACCCGCGATAACCATAAGGAATTCCGCGCCGCAGCCCAATCCCAGAGCGCACACCATACCGCCCAAAAACATTGAGCCTGTGTCTCCCATAAAAACCTTAGCGGGGGGCGCGTTCCACGTCAGGAAGCCGATACAGCCGCCCGCCGCGCAGTAAGCAAGAAGCTGCTGCCCGAACATTCCCAAAACCGCCGTAATTACCGAAAACGCTATCATATAAACGGTGGTGACGCAGCTGCAAAGCCCGTCTATGCCGTCCGTAAGATTTACGGCGTTCACCATATAAATTATCAGCAGTCCCACAAGCGGGTAATAAAACAGTCCCAAATCCCATTGAGCGCCGCCTGGGAACGAGATAACTGTGCGCGAAAGACCGTTTATATACAGCGTCGTAAAATACGCCGCGATTATCATTACCTGAAATATGATTTTCTGTATCCATGAAAGCCCCTCGTTGTGCTTCTTCTTTACCTTAATAAAGTCATCGAGAAATCCCATAAATCCGAGCAGGACCGCCATAGCCATTCCCGCGACAGAGCGGATAAACTCGGGCTTGTCAGCGCCGACATAATTCTTGCCGTTGTTTGCCAAAACGATCATGCCTATCACAAAGCAGACCGTCACTCCGATAATGAACGAAATGCCGCCCATCGTCGCCGTGCCCTCTTTTTTCGCCTTGTGCCATTTCGGACCGATATCGAGTATCGTCTGCCCGTATTTCAGCTTGTGAAGCAGCGGTATCAGCCAAAATCCTCCCAGCCACGTCAGCAGAAAAGAGCCGAGCGCCGCTCCTACGAATATCCAAGTTTCGTTCATAAATCCTCACCTATTTTTTCCGCAATTTCTTCCATTTTCATACCGCGGCTGCCCTTGAAAAGTATCACATCGCCGCTTTTTATCTCTTTTAAAAGCTCCTCGGTAAGCTTTGCCTTGTCCTCGCTTTGCGTTACGGGAACGCCCTTTTTTTCAAGTTCGCCGCGCAGAGCCGCCATTTCCTTTCCGTATAGGAAAAACACGTCCGCCAAATCAGAGAGTTCGGCAAGCCCCGCGTGAAGTTCCCGTGACTTTTCGCCAAGCTCCAGCATATCGCCGAGCACCGCTATTTTCCGTCCGTTCATTGTCGACAAGACGTTCAGCGAGGACTTCATGGAAGTCGGAGAAGCGTTGTAGCAGTCGAGAATTACGGTAACATCGCCGCGCTTCTCAATTCTTTGCCGCATTCCGCTTGCTTCGTAGTTCAAAAACGCGGGAATTATCTCCTCGGCGTTCATTCCGAACTCAACGCCGACCGCGAAAGCCGCCAGAGCATTCAAAATATGATGTTCGCCGATAACGCGCAGTTCAGCCGCGTATTTTTCGCCGCCGTAATTCAGCGTAAACCGTTCGCCGCCCTCAACATGCTCGATATCGGAAGCAAATACGTCGTTGTCCGTATTAAAGCCGTATTTCACGAGCTTATGCGAACCCGTTTGTTCTTTATTGAGCTTTCCCAAATACTCGTCGTCGCCGCAGACGATAAGCGGAGCGCTCTCATAGTCCGTTCCGTCGAGAATTTCCAGCTTAGCCCCCAGAATATTCTCTCGCGTTTTGAGGTTCTCGATATGACACCAACCGATGTTGGTAATCACCGCGCAGTTCGGGTGCGAAGCCTTTGACAGCGCCGATATCTCGCCGAGATCGCTCATTCCCATTTCAATGACCGCCGCGCCGTATTCCTCGTTTAAGCGGAACAGCGTTCGGGGAAGTCCGATATCGTTGTTGAAATTGCCCTCGGTTTTCAGCGTTTGGAATTTTGCCGCCAAAACCGCGTAGATCATATCCTTTGTGGAAGTTTTCCCGACCGAGCCGGTGACTCCGCATAATTTCACGGGAAATTTATCGCGGTAGTATCTCGCGAGCTTCAGTTGCGCCGTTCTCGTATCCTCGACGTAAATTATCGGGATATCCGCGCGGACGCTCCCGGGCAGTCTGTCGCAGAGAACAGCCGCCGCGCCGCTTTGCGCCGCCTGTCCTATATAATCATTGCCGTCAAACCGTTCGCCTTTAACGGCAATGAACAGCGCTCCTTTTTCAATAGACCGCGTGTCGGTGGAAACGGAAGTTACTTTTATATCCGCGCCGTAAAGCTTTCCGCCCGTAACATTCGCTATTTCATTCGTTGTGAACATAATTCACTCCGCCTTTTTAAAGTATTCTTCGACGATCTCCTTTTCGTCGAAGTGATAGTAAACGTCGCCTATCGCCTGATAATCCTCGTGACCCTTTCCGCAAAGCGCCACAACGTCGCCTTTTTCGGCAAGCTCCAGCGCTCGGAGAACTGCGGCTTTTCTGTCAACGAACTCCTCGTGCGGAAGTTTTTCGGGAATACCCTTTACAACGTCGTCAATGGTTTGTTGAGGGCTTTCGTGTCTCGGACTGTCCGTAGTAACTATCATAATATCCGAGAATTTCGCCGCCGCCCTGCCCATGTCGGGACGCTTTCCCGCGTCGCGTTCTCCCGCCGCCCCGAAAACGGTTATCAGTCTGCCTTTCGTCAGCGGTTTCAGCGTTCCGAGCAGCTTTTCCAAGCCGTCGTCGGTGTGGGCGTAGTCGCGTATTACCGTAAATTCGCCTTGATACAGCGTTTCAAGCCGCCCCGCAACGCCCTTGACGTTTTGCAAAGCGTTTATCACCTCGTCCATGGGAATTCCCGTCAAATGAACGGTAACAGCCGCCTCAACGGCGTTTGTGACGTTGTATTTGCCCGTAAGCGCGAACCTGACGGGATAGCTTTTCTTGTTTTCTTTGTCCGTTAAAATGAACTCCGAACCGTGCGCCGAGAGCTTTACGAATTCGGTATAAAAATCCGCCTCGCCGTCTATTGAAACGGTTTTTAAAGGAACGCCCTTTTCGCGGCAGTATTCCGCGATCTGTTTACCGTACTCGTCGTCTATGTTGACAACGGCTTTTTCGCACATATCGAACAGTCTGCGCTTTGCCGAGAAGTAGTTCTCCATAGTCTTGTGATAATCGAGATGATCGCGCGTGAGGTTTGTGAACGCGCCCACGTCAAAGCTCTCCGCGGCGAAACGATGTTGAGCCAATGCCTGTGAACTTGCTTCAACAAAGCAATATTTCGTGTTTTCACCGCGCATTTGCGAGAATAACTGATAGAGCTTTCGCGGTTCGGGAGTGGTCGGCGGACCGTCGTGCGAGTAGTGAAGCCCGCTTCCCGTGTCCGTGCCCAAAGTTCCGATAACGCCCGTTCTGTAACCCAAACGGCGCGTTATTTCGGTGCAAAGATTGGCAATAGTTGTCTTGCCGTTTGTGCCCGTGACGGCGCAGAGCTTGAAGCTCCGCGTCGGGTGCCCGTAAAACGCCGACAAAATCTCCGGATAAGCCTTTCGCGAATTTGAAACGTTTATCTCGCGCTCCAGACCGAGTTTTTCTTGTGTAACGACTGCCGCCGCGCCCTTTTCGAGCATTTCAGCGGCTTTAGAGTGCCCGTCAAAACTCCCGCCTTTGACACAGACGAACACAAAACCGCGTTCGACCTCGCGCGTATCGGAGGTAACGCCCGAGACCGCGATGTTATTCAGTTCCGAGGGAATTTCGCAAATTCCCTTAAAAAGTTCTCCGATATTCACGAGATCCCCCCAAACCTTAATCAATTGACAATGTACGATGTACAATTGACAATTTTGGTTGCGAGTGTGGACGCTTCGAGTCCACCCGCGCGCGATTTAGATTGTCGGCGAACCAAAACGCTGACAGTCTAAATAAAGCAGTGTATCCGCGCAATAACTGTCAACTGTACATTGTCATCAGTCGCCGAAGCTGCTCACCTGGAACGTTACTTCAATAACCGTACCGATAGGCTGAGAAGAGCCTGCTTCAACACTTTGCGCCGTTGCCGTTGCGTCGGCGTTTGCAGCCGCGCCGCCCGTAAGTTTTATGTTAAAGCCCGCGTTCGTCATTGCCTCGTTTGCTTCCGCCGCGCTCATACCGATAACATTTGGTACGGAAGCGTATTCCGTTTTCGCGTCGCCGAGATAAACCACGACGGTCGAGCCTTTGGGAATTGTCGCCCCCGAGGACGGATAAGTAGCTGTAACCACAGCCTCGCTGCTCGGGTCGCCGACAAACTTCGCCTTAAAGTTGTTCGCGGTAAGATAGCTCTCCGCGTACATCGACATATCGCCGATCACCCACGGCACTACCGCGTCCATTTTCGCCTGCTCCTCGGCGGTGTAAGTCGGGTAAAGTCCTAAATGCTCCAAGCCCTCATTAAATACCGCGGAGGCAACGGGACAAGCGACTGCCGAGCCATAATATTCGGGACCCGTAGGCGTATCGGCAAGCACCAGCATGACGATCTGCGGATCGTCCATGGGTACAGCCGCCGCGAACGTAGAGATATATGTCATTTTCTTGCGGCCGGTTGCGTTGTATTCGTCGATCTTCTCCGCCGTTCCCGATTTGCCGCCTATGCGGTAACCCGCGATATAAGCGTTGTGACCGCCGTTTTCGTTGACTATCGTTTCCAAAATATCGCGCATTTGCTTTGAGGTGTCCTCCGAGATCACCTGACGCTTTATCTGCGTTTCCTTTGTCTCGACAACGTTGCCGCTGCTGTCAAGAACCTTATCCACAAGGTGCGGCGTTACGAGATTTCCGCCGTTTACGATAGCGCAGAACGCCGTGCACATCTGAATGGGCGTTATCTTGTTCGTCTGACCGAACGCGGAGGACGCAAGCTCCACGGGACCCATTTTGTCGCGCGGCACAACGATACTGTCCGCCTCGCCCGGCAGATCTATGCCGGTTTTCTCGGTAAATCCGAATGCTTCGTAATAATTATAGAACTTATCCACGCCCAATGCCAGCCCGACTTGAATAAAGTACGGGTTGCAGGACTTCGTAATACCCTGCTGCAAATTCAGCGAACCGTGTCCTCCGAGGCTCCAGCAGTGGATATCCGTGCCCGCGACATTATAAACGCCCGCGCAGTCAAACGTGGTATCCATATTGATGACTTCTTCGTCCAAAGCCGCCGCTGTAGTGACCGTCTTGAAAACCGAACCGGGGTAATAAAGCTCAGTCACAGCTTTGTTTTTCCACTGACCCTCGCGCAGCGCCGCTTCTTTTTCTTCAATCTCCTTTTCGTCCTTGCCCTCGGTCTTCATATTTTCGAGAATAGCTTTATCATAGTCGCCGTAGATAGTCGACGGATTGTTCAGATCGTAAGACGGCGTTGTCGCCATAGCCAGCACACCGCCCGTTTTGCAGTTCATAATAATTCCGCACGCGCGGTTTATTACGGAATGCTGCGAAACGCACTGTTCAAGATTTTTTTCGAGATAGTGCTGCAAAACCTCGTCGAGCGTCAGCACAAGACTGTAACCGTCCACCGCCGAGAAATACTTGTCGTTTTCGTATTCAACGCCCTTTCCCGTGCCGTCCTTGCGGTAAAACGCCTTGCCGTCCGTTCCCTTAAGATAATCGTCGTAGTAAGCCTCCAAGCCGTAAACGCCCGAGCCTTTGTAGTCCGTAAAGCCGATAACATTGGAAGCCAACGACCCGTTTGGATAATAGCGCTTGCTTGCCTGCTCCGTATAAACGCAGTCGGAGCTTATGCCGTTTTCGGACAAGAAGTCGTTTATCATCGTCACCTGCGGCTTTTCGACCTTGCTTTTGACTATGTAATAGTTGTGAGCCTGATCGTTGTCGTAAGCGTCGCGCATTCCGTCGGGAGATATCTCCAGAATTTCCGCAAGCCCGTCTATGATAGTATCCGAAAGCTCCTTAAAAGGCTTAAGCGGCTCCTTGCTTGTGTCGCTGTCGTTTTCCCAATTCTTTTTGCGCTGTTCGTAAGCTTTTTTCCAGTCCTCGCTTTGCTTAAACGTGGTATTCTGCGCGAAGATAACATTCCAAACCGCCGAGCTTTGCGCCAAAACGGTGCCGTTCGCGTCGTAGATAGACCCGCGGTTTGCCATGATAACATGCTGACCCGTCTGCTGAGTGTTCGCAAGCTCGCGCCATTTGTCGCCGTCAAGCACGGTAAACTTCAGCAGATGATAGCCCACAAAAACCGAAAACCCGATTATGCACACCAATATCAATATCTGCCTTCCGCGATAACCTATAATGGGCTTTTTTTCGGCTTCTTCCCTGTCCTTGCGTTTCAAGAACTCCCAAAACCTCTTAAAAAGTCCGGTGTTTCTTTCATTGTTTGCAGAATTGTTATCCACTGTTACATTCCTCCGAAAAACCAAAAAAGGCAAGCCCGGCGCACAAAGCTCTTGTGCCGCCGAACTTGCTGCTCTTTTGTGCAATGTGCTGTAAAAGTCCAACGACAACATAACGATTTGCAATAAACCTATAGATTTGATGTCAAATCGGTATGAGGGCTTGTTCACCCTTATACTATGCCGTCAAAACCCAATGTATTCCAAAAATGATTTGAACCCTTTCTTTATAGAACCCAAAAATCCCTCGGAATCGTCCTTTTCAACCTCAATCAAGCTCTCGGTATTGACGCTGATATATTTTTTCTGCGCCGACCCGACCTTGCTCATTTGCAGCTTGTTCTTTGCGTATTCCTCTATATATCCGATATTCGCTTTAGCGTCAAGCTTGCTCTGAAGCAGCGCGTTGTCGTCCGCCTCCGCGTCCAAAAGCTCCTGCTGAGCCGCGACAAGTCTAGCCGTATCGTCTTTCTTAGCGTTAAACCAATTCACGGCGAAAAAAGCCGCAAACATCACCGCGATAGCGAAAAACGCCGTGATCTTCGTTCCGCTCTTTGAAAGAGAAGCGGCGGGCGCCATACGAATTTTCCGTGCTTCTTCCTCTTTTTGGCGCCGCTTTTCGCGCCGCTCTCTATCCGAATTATCGAACCTCGACAAATCATACGCCAAATTACTGTTATCCGTATACATAAACGTCACCCCTTATTAAAATAATTTCAAAATCTTGACTTTGAATGCTCTCTCCGGTCGCTTCGCTCCCTCCGTTGCGCTTCAAAGTCAAGACCGGTCAAAATTTTGCTTCCGCAAAATTTTGACACTTTTTGAAATTTGTTCGCTAATTGACGCAGTCAAATTTAATTGCGTTGGTTGATCTGAAAATTTCAAAAAACAGGACGAAGATTTTGAAAATTTTTAAAATAAAATCAAAATGGCTTGTCCGCTCACTCTCGAACCTTTTTTATAACGCGCAGCTTCGCGCTGCGGCTTCTCGGATTTCTTTCTATTTCTTCCGCGCTCGGCGTGACAGGCTTTTTGAAAACCAACTCGCCGCGCGGCTTTTTTCCGCATACGCAAACGGGAAACTCGGGCGGGCAAGTGCAGCCCGTACAGAACTCCTTGAACCTGTTCTTAACTATCCTGTCCTCCAGAGAATGGAACGTGATGACCGCCATCTTTCCGCCGATCTTCAGCCTGTTGAAGCCGTCCGTCAGCGCCTTGTCCAAAGCGTCAAGTTCGCCGTTTACTTCTATTCTTATTGCCTGAAAGCTCTTTCGGCAGGGATTTTTCTCCCGCCGATACGCCGCGGGAACGCTTCTTTTAATGATCTCCGCAAGCTCTCCCGTCCGTTCTATCGGCGAGACCGCCCGCGCTTCAACTATTCCCCGCGCTATTCTCGGCGCGAATTTCTCCTCGCCGTATTCATAAAGAACGCGCTTAAGCTCGTCCTCAGTGTAATCATTCACGACGTCTGCCGCGGAAAATCCCTCGCCGCTCATTCTCATATCGAGAGGAGCGTCGCTGTGGAACGAAAACCCGCGTTCCGCGTCGTCCAATTGGTGGGAAGATACGCCCAAATCGGCGATAACGCCGTCCAGCTTATCTATCCCCATTTCATCCAAAACTTCATTAAGTTCAATGAAGTTACAATTTACAAGCGTCACGGGATAACCCTTAAGCCGCCCCCCGGCAGCTTCGATAGCTTCCCTGTCTCTGTCGAAGCAGATAAGTCTCCCCCCCGAGAGCCTTTCCGCCAACTCCAGACTGTGACCGCCGCCGCCCGTTGTAAGGTCCGCGTAAATGCCGGCGGCGTCCCCAAACGCGCCGTCCACGGTTTCCTTCAATAGGACCGTTGTGTGCCGAAAATCCATCAAATGCCCAACTCCTCCGCCAATTTGGAGATATCCTCAAGGGATGTTCCTTTGTTATATTCCTCCCAAGCGGCTTTATCCCAGATCTCGGCGCCGTCCACAAGCCCCACGACAACAACTTCGCCCGTAATGTTCGCGTAGCTGCGCAGCGCGCTCGGTATAGCTATTCTTCCCTGCTTGTCCGGCTCTACTTCGCTGCCGCCGCCTATCAAGAAACGCTCGATAGGCTTCGCGATCTTTGACGGCTTGCCGCGCAGGGATTCTTTCAAAGCTTCCCAGCTTTCGGCGGTATAAACCGTCAAACACTTTTCGTTGAGGCTTTTGCTGATATAGAAATGTTCGCCGAACTCTTCCCGAAGCTTGGCGGGGAAGTTCATACGCCCTTTAGCGTCAATGGTGTGTTCATACTCGCCGTACATTTCTATATCCCCCCCCTTTTTTGCAGCTGACATTTACAGTTTTGAAGATCATTGCATTAACTGCCCACTGTCAATTGCTCGTTTCCGTCCTCCTCAGACGGAGATTTCGTAGAACATATTTTCCCTATGACTCGGTAATAAGGTGAGTTTTTATATTTTAGTGAACTTTTCACCCCGAGAGTGAAATCATTCACCCTCTTTACCCACTTTTAATTATAAACCACTTTTACAAATTTTGCAAGTGTTATTTATACTTTTTAAAGGAAAATCGGAAAAAACTTTCGTTCGCTTTTTTGTGCACTTTTAACAAACCAACCCCCCTAAACTTCCGTTTAGGGGGGGCAAAAATTGTGCAATTTATTGGTACATGTTGAGTTAGCGGTATAAAATTTCACTATATCTTGGGGCAATCGTCCGTTTGTTCATACAATTTGGAACGCAGAACCTTAGCTAATTAAGTAAAAACCCAACAGTGCTATGTGGAAAACTTGTTGAAAATTTGTGCAAAATTCCGAAACGCGAATACCGTTTACTGACCCGCATTCTTCAAAAGCTCTTTTTTTCGCCGCTTTGCCTTTCCGCGAAGCTGCTGAACGCGTGCGGTCTCGTATTTGCAGCCGCTGTCGTGCGGATCCTTTTGAAACTGCTCCAAAGCCTTTTCGCACAATTCGATAACTCTGTCGGGGTCGCCGCCCGCGTCCTCAAGAGCCTGCGCTTTGTCGCGGTAGATCATACCTATATCGTATGCATTGTCGGGAGAGTGCTCCAAACGCAGTGCTAACTCCGCTTCAAACATCTCGTCGCTCTTTTCCCGCTGATCTGTGTCGGCGTAAAAGCTCGCCATCGTTCCGTAAAACTTCGCAAGCCTGTCAAGATCGCCGCTCCCTTTGATTATCTTGCCTGCTTTGTCGTACCACTCTGCGGCTTCGTCCAAGCGGTTCAGCGACCACAAGCAGCGCCCGACGAGCTTGTACCGGTCGGCAAGCTCCAACTTGTCCGCAACCGCTTGCTCAAGCCTGCACACTATCTCCAACTGAATATCAAGGGAATGGGAAAAATCGCAATGCTGCGCGTTTCCGTAAAACTCCGTCTCAAACAAAGAATTCAGCTCGTCAAGAGAGACGGACGCGAAGCGCTCCGCTTTGCGCTGCTCAAAAGTCTTTCGAGTTACGACATGCAGAAACGCGATATCCTCGCCTTGCTCGTCATATTCCGCAACAAGAAACGCGCCGTTTTCCTCGTCGAAATTTATAGACGTATGCTGAGTGCTGCCGCCCGACGGCATTATACACGAGCGCTCCGCGCCGTGTTTTTTCAGCACCGCGTCTATCTCCGCGTCTTGAAACAGAAACTTGTCCGAGCTTTTAAACAGCGTCGAAACGAACATCACGCGCATAAGCCCCGCGAGGGTTATCCCATCGGAGGGACCCCAATGTATCATACGTTTTTCATCGTCTATCTCGCCGAACGCAATGTCGAGATCGCGCGTGCCGAGGTCAATTCCGACAAACATCTCGTCCGCCCCGACGCCCTCCGCTTTGCCGACAGCCATAATATGCACCTCGCCGACGTCGGTAGACAAATGTATCATACGTATACCGTCGGGGTGAAAAAACTTTACCTGCCCCTTATTGATATCAAGGTACGCATATTTCTCCAAAAATTCGCGCAAAGGAGACGGTATCTCCAAGCCGCTCTGCTTCTTGTTTTTGATAAAATCGCCGTTCCAAACGCCGTTTTGCTCTCCGTCGTAGTAAAGCTCCATAGCCTTAAGCGGCTCAATATTGTACAGTACAGCCATTTTGCACTCCTATCCGCTGTTATAAACCGTTTACAAACTTCTCCGAACTCAAGAAAAAGAACCGCGCTAGCTCTCCCTCGGTAAACTCCGCCGCCATAAAGGTGCGCGTTTCCTCGGAGAAACAAAGCGAATATTCGCGGTGAAGACCGGGGTCGTTCTCAATCTTTTCGATATCGAAGCCGTTTTCACGAAGAAGCCGCACGGCAAGCTGCGGGTCGTCGGCAACGACCGCGCCGTCGTTCTTCATCATAAGCCCCACCAGCATTACTTTAAACAATTCGGTGAGCGTGTCGTCGGAGGGCAGCAGCTGCGCCTGATTAGGGGTTATCTTCATAAGAAACACACGCGGGTCGTCGGAATGCTCGTCCTTAACGGTGATCTCAAACTCGCCCACGCGCCCCACGATTAGCAGCGGAAGTTCTTGATTATCTCCGTAACGGAAGATGCGCTTCGTCATAATGTTCGGGTGAATGAAGCGCGGCGCGTCGGACAACCTGTTCACACTCATATAGCCGTATTCTCGCAGAAATCGGTGCAGAACGGTAGGCAAAACGATAACGCGCGACCGCAAATTAGCCGCGAAATCCTCCTCGGGAAAACCGTCCGTTTCCCCCTGATAAAATATCTTCAGCGCGTCAAACGCATTGAGATTATGCAGAACAGCCACTTTAAACGCCCCCTAACTAAGCCTTGTTTTAAAGTCCTCGTAACCGAATTTTTTCAAAAGCGCAAACTCGCCGCTTTCGCGAAGTAAATAAATGCTCGGCAAGGCAACGCCGTTGAACGTGTTGTTTTTACACATTGAGTAGATAGCCATATCCTCGAAAACAAGCCTGTCGCCCTCGGCAAGCGCGTTGTCGAACGAGTAGTCGCCGATGATATCACCCGCGAGACAGGTGTTGCCGCCGAGCCGATAAGTGAACGCTTTTTCGTTCGGATGTCCCGCGCCTTGAATATTCGGGCGGTACGGCATTTCGAGAACGTCGGGCATGTGACAGGCCGCGGAAGCGTCCGTAATCGCGATGTCCATACCGTTTCGGAACGTATCGAGCACGGTCGTGACAAGATAGCCCGCGTTCAGCGCGATCGCCTCCCCCGGCTCAAGATACACATCAAAACCGTACTGATTTCTCTCGAATTGTATTTCCTCAATCAACAGATCCACATCATAATCCGAACGCGTGATATGGTGTCCGCCGCCCATATTCAACCACTCTATTCGTCCCAAAAACTTTCCGAATTTCTCCGTAACAGCCACCATTGTTTCACACAGCGCGTCCGCGTTCTGTTCACACAGCGTATGGAAATGCAGTCCTTTCACTCCCTCGGGCAATTCCGAGAGATTTTCAAGCGTAGTTCCCAAGCGCGAATACGGCGAACACGGGTCGTAAATAGAGTGATCCTGCGTGGAGTACTCGGGATTTATCCGTATGCCGCACGAGCACTCCGCCGCTCTGTCCTTGAACTTTTCGTACTGCTTTACATTGTTGAACACTATATGATTACAGATTTTTGCAATTTCGTCAAACTCTTCATCACGGTAAGCGGGGGAAAAAATGTGGTTCTCACGTCCGAAAGGCTTTGCCATTTCCTCATAACCGAGCCGCGCTTCGTAAAGACCGCTTGCCGTACAGCCGTCGAGATACTCCGCTATCAGCGGATAGGTCGCGAACGCGGAATACGCTTTCTGCGCCAAAAGAATTTTACACCCCGAACGCTTTTTCACGTCCGCGAGTATTTCCAGATTTTCCCGCAGCTTGCGTTCGTCAATGACGTAGCACGGGGTCTTTACTTTATTTATCCAATCCATTGCGGTGTTCACCTGTCTGTCCACGAATCAAATCTTGTTGAAATTTGCGGGTCGTAAAGCGGACAGCCGAACTCCGCCATTATGTCGATAAGCCGATTCATATTATCTTCGGAAACGCCGTAGCAGTCGAACCGCACGGTCTGTGAAGTAACAGAGATCTCAAAGGACGCGTCGCCTTTTTCGTAAATATTCTCGCTTACAGCTTCCCAATCCGAAAAGACGGTCGTTACCTTTTTCAATATATCCTTTATCGGAAGATCTTCCAAGCCCTCGACCGTTTCACCGTCGCAGCAAGCCGAACTGTAAACCTTATCGTTGTCGTGCGCCGCGCCCTCTTTATATCTCCAAAAATCCAAATCAACGCTCATCTAATTCTCCTTAAAAGTTTATTATCCGACTTGCGGACAATCCAAATCGCGCGAAGCGCAACCGAAATTGTCAACTGTACATTGTCAACTGTCAATTATTTAGCGTATTATCGCATACGCCATATACCCGCCGTAAAGCGCGACCAGAATTCCGCCCTCAACGCGGCTTACCGTCTTGTTTGTAAAGCAGAAGATATAGCCGAGTATCGAAACGCACAAAAGAATGAGCAAGTCGGTAAGCCCCTGCGCATTTATATTCATAGGCGTGATAGCCGCGGAAGCCGCCAGCACGAACAGGATATTAAACACATTAGAGCCGACGACGTTACCGACCGCGATGTCGCTCTCTCCCTTTCTCGCGGCGACAATGCTCGTTACAAGTTCTGGAAGAGATGTTCCCACGGCGACTATCGTAAGCCCCGCTAAGGTCTCGCTCATTCCTAAGCCGATAGCTATGGTTTTCGCGTTGTTTACCACCAACTCGCCGCCTATGACTATCCCGACAAGTCCCAATATCGTGAATATTATGCTCTTCGGAAGACTGACGGGCTTTGCGTTCTCGGGTTCGGGCTGACGGTTGTTTAATGCAAAAGTGACTATCGAATAAAGAAAGATACCAAGCAAAATTATCATAATAACCGCTTCGTTTCGAGAAATCACGTTAGCCTCGCCGTTTCCGAATTTCACGTCGAACGCCGAAAAAGCCAATACCGCCGTTGCGACCAGCATAAACGGAAACTGTTTCTTTACGATCTCGCCGTCCACGCGGACGGGCTTTATAAGCGCCGCAATGCCCAGCACTCCCAAGAGGTTGAACATATTCGAGCCAATTACGTTGCCCACCGCTATATCGTTAGAGCCGCGAACGCCCGCAATTATGCTTACCGCCGCCTCGGGAGCGGAAGTTCCCATTGCAACTATCGTAAGCCCGATGACTATAGACGGTATTTTGAGCTTTCGGGCTATTCCCGAACTTCCGTCAACAAAGATGTCCGCGCCCTTGACGAGCAGGACAAAGCCCACTAAAAGCAGAATTACAGCTAAAAACATTTTGTGACTCCTTTGCGAAAAATTCTCATTCGTAATCTATCCGCTCTATTTTGAAAACTACGGGGCGCGTGCCGTCGGAGCAGCACGCTATCATCACGTTTTCGTCTTTCATCCAGCCGCGCATTATCGAGCCGCCCTGCAAACCCGTATAGATATATCTTGAAACGGCGTCCCACATCTCGGAGCAATGCGGCATTTTCGGACCGCCCGCAACGGTATCGGGGTCGGCGTTTGTTTTTACAAGCGTATTTAAGCCGCCGTGCCAGAAATGGTCGTTTAAGTCGTCTCTCTCAAAGATAAACTCGTCGCCGACGTTATAGCAAGGACATTCTCCCGAATTGGGGTCGGCGCAATACTGCGCTTGTAATTCGGGGTACAGCTTTTTGTCTATCACGGTCACTTTTACCTTATGTTTCATTGAAAGCTCTCCTTACCGCCGCGCGAATTTTAAAAATTCACATTAAGCGCTGCCGTTATTTCTCCGTTTTCTTCAACTTTAAAAGCTATTTCAAACCAAAGATCAAGCTCCTCTCCGGAGTTTGTGGGGTTATAAGTGGTAAAAGAAGTGTTATCCTCCTCCAATTCAATATCTCCCAGACAGGCTTCGTCAAAACGGTCGATAACGAACTCCTTTTCCTCATCCTCCGCCCACATAGCAAGCTGTTCGTCAAGCCATTTTCCAAACTCTGAAAACGCCTGCTCCTGCGTTTGCCCCGCTTCCACCCAAGAAGAATGTATTTGAGCAGCAGCCGCAAGCTCGGCATATTTTTTATCCGCAATATTATTTATGATAACTTTTACAAGCTCGGTCGCCTTTGATTTAAATTCCCGTTCCGTCATTTTATCCTCCAAATGAAAAACCGTCCGACAATGCCTTTTTCATATCCGTAACAAACGCCGTCTGTTGTTTCTTCAAATACGACTTTACAAACGGCTTCATAAACAGCTTTTTTGCCGTTACGTCTTCCGTAAATTCCACTTCGGTCTCATTACCGTTTTGACTGAAAACGCCCATCCAGTGACCGCGCATATTGCCGTTTTCCATATCAAATTCCCAACGTTTTAACGGCTCGGTCAGCGTTATCGTGAATGTTGTCGCGTAGCCGTCTTTGGTGTATTCAACAAAGCGGTTGTCGTCCAATATCTCGGTTTTGCTTAAATCACTGCGCCAAGCCGCGTAGTTTTGAGGGCAAGTGACAACGTTCCACACCTCTTGAATATCGCTTGAAAAAACGGCTTTTATTTTGGATATTGGCATAATATATTTCTCCTAAACATTTAGTCCACCAAAACGGGGTCTCGGTTTTCCTCCCACGGCAAGCCCCACTTGTTGAGGTTCTCCATAAAGTGATCGGGATCGAACTCCTCAACGTTGAACACGCCCGGCTTTTTCCACTTGCCTGTGAGCACCATAGCCGCGCCTATCATCGCGGGAACTCCCGTTGTGTAGGAAATCGCCTGAGAGCCGACTTCCTTGTAGCACTCTTGGTGGTCGCAGATGTTGTAGAGGTAGTAGTTTTTGGGTTTGCCGTCCTTTTTGCCTTGGAATATGCAGCCGATATTTGTCTTGCCCTTGGTTCTCGGACCGAGCGATGCGGGGTCGGGAAGCACGGCTTTAAGAAACTGAAGCGGCACTATCTCTTTGCCCTCGAACATAATCGGCTCGATAGAGGTCATTCCGACGTCCTCTAAGCACTTTAAATGAGTTAGGTAACTCTGTCCGAATGTCATAAAGAAGCGTATGCGCTTAATTCCCTTGATGTTGAGCGCAAGGCTCTCCAACTCCTCGTGGTGGAGCAGATACATATCCTTTTTGCCAACGCCCTTAAAGTTGTAGACGCGCTTTATCTCCATAGGCTCTGTTTCGACCCACTTGCCGTCCTCAATGTAGGAGCCTTTAGCCGATACCTCGCGGATATTTATTTCGGGATTGAAGTTGGTAGCGAACGGATAGCCGTGGTCGCCGCCGTTGCAGTCGAGAATATCAATATAGTTTATCTCGTCGAACTCGTGCTTCTGAGCGTAAGCCGAGAACACTCCCGTAACTCCCGGGTCGAAGCCGCAGCCCAAAACCGCCGTGATACCCGCTTTCTCAAAGCGCTCACGGTACGCCCACTGCCACGAATACTCAAACTTCGCCGTGTCCTCCGGCTCGTAATTTGCCGTGTCAAGGTAGTCCACTTTACATTCAAGGCAAGCGTCCATAATATGCAAATCCTGATACGGAAGCGCTATATTCATAACTATCTCGGGCTTGTACTCCTTAATGAGAGCCACAAGCTCGGGAACATTGTCGGCGTTCACCGCCGCCGTTGAGATAACGGTCTTGGTTGTCGGCTGAAAACGCTCTTTAAGCGCGTCGCACTTTGCTTTAGTACGGCTGGCTATCATAATTTCTCCAAATACCTCGCTGTTTTGACAGCATTTCGCGACCGCTACGCTCGCAACGCCGCCCGCTCCTATAATCATTGCTCTGTGTGCCATAGTTCTTTCTCCTTAATTCAAAATTATACAAAACTTGACGGTTATTGCCGCGCAAAGCGGCAGCGTTTCAATTTCAAATAATAACTGTCAACTGTACATTGTCAATTGCTCAAATTCCGCTCATACTTAACGTATAGAGCATAAGCACCAACAAACCGAGCGTCAAAATCAAGAAAACACCGCCCAAAAGTTTGTTGCCACCCTTGCCGAGCGTGCCGCTTCTGCCGCCGATAAAGCCGACGGCAACCAGCGCCGCAAATCCTATGCCGCAAAGAATTCGCAGTCCGCCGAACTCCTTATAGCGCATATCTATGTAATAGTACTTGTCCAGTTCTTCGCCCGATGATATCAAGCTTTCGGCAAGCAGCTTTGAATTTATCGAGCTTACTTCCGAAGCCGCTTTATAATTCAGCCGCGTTACCTTGCCCTTGATTTTCTGCGAACCGAGCATCGCTATGCCGCCCACGAAGTTCTTTTCTATGAAAGAGGGCTTTGCTCTCACAAGAAAAGGAGCTACACTGTTGTCGGACGCTATCATAAGATAATAATGGTCTTTGCCCGTAGGAATGAGGTTTACGGAATGTTTGATCTCCAGAGCCTCAACAGCATAAACAGATGAAAACTCGCAAACATCGCCCTTGCCCGCGCTTTCGGGAGAAGCGGAGCCGTTCTTCAACAGCGATACCGCTCCGGAGATAATAAGAAACAGCGAAATTGCCGCCATAACTATAACCCCCGGCACAACTTTTCCATTCATAATAATTTCTCCTCGTAAAAATTTTATTTCGTGTAAACTGCGATTTTAGACTTGCGAAAACGCTCTCTCGGTGCGGCAGTCATTCAATTACAAACAATAACTGTCAATTGTCAATTGCTCAACAACCCGATAAGCGCCAACGTCAGCATAACGGCAAGCCCCAACAGCATACAGCCGCCGCCGATCATCAGCGATCTGCGGCTTTTAAGTTTATCCACGCGCAAAAGCGTAAGCCCCGTTGCCACAGCCGTGAGCAATCCCGCCCCCGCCGCCGCGATAAGAAAAGCAAGTCTCTGCGGATACTGCGCGGATACCGTAACTCCGAGTATAACAAAGCTCACCGCAAGCAGCACCATTGCCGACATAACCACGATTCCCGTCATCTTAACGGATTTGATCTGCATTTTTCGTTCTTCCTGTTCGTCAAGTTCTTTATTATCCATGTTACCTCCTTAAATTCACACTCTCCCCGCGAGAACGTCCCGCACGTTGTTCGGCAACGCGAAACAGCCGCTGTGCACAAATCTGTTGTAATACTTGGTCTTTAATCCTTGAGAGACCCACCAATCCGCGTTTTGATCTTTCACGGGGTGGAACTTCTTCGAGGCAAACCCGAAAAGCCATTGCCCACTCGGATAAGTCGGGATATGCGCCTGATACACAAGCGCCGTCGGGAAAAAGCTCTTGATACGCTCGTGAGCGCGTTTCATCGCCCGAGCGTACTCGTCGTAGAACGTGCTCTCGTGCTGATTCACAAGTATTCCCGTGTCGTTCAGCGCCTTGTAACAATTTCCGTAAAATTCTTTTGTAAACAATCCCTCGCCGGGACCGAACGGGTCTGTACTGTCAACGATTATAAGATCGTATTCGTTTTCCGCTCGGCGAACGAATTTTAAGCCGTCCTCATAGTGAATATGCACGCGCGGATCGTCAAGAGAACACGCGGTAAACGGCAGATACTCTCGGCACAATTCCACAACGCGCCTGTCAATCTCCACAAGGTCGATGTGCTCCACGCTCTTAAAACGGCAAAGTTCGCGAACAGCGCCGCCGTCGCCGCCGCCGATAACCAAAACGCGCTTTATCTCGGGATTTACCGACATCGGCACGTGAGTTATCATCTCGTGATAAATATACTCGTCCTTTTCGGTGAGCATAAGAAAGCCGTCCAGCACAAGAATGCGCCCCAATTCCGAACTTTCCATAATATCTATCTTCTGAAACTCGCTTTGCTCCGACACCAAGTGCCGCTCTATCTTTATCGAGAACCGCACGCTTTCCGTGTGATTTTCCGTAAACCAAAGCTCCATATTAACCCGCCTTTTGTCACTCAGCCTTGCCGCTGTAGAATTTATACGCTGCTTCGCAAAGTTCCTCGCCGTATTTCTCGTCAAACTTATCGAAAACATCCTCGAGTATCTCATTGTCGCTCTCGGAAAGATACTGCAAAATATCTTCATAAGACTTTATCCGCTTATCGTTTTTAAACTTGTCCAATACTTTCTTGTACGCATTATCGAGCAGCTTGTACAATTCATCACAGCCCACGCGCTTTATCCCGCGCATAGCGTAAGTATAACAATCGTAACCCCAATTTACGAAAAACTCCAGCAAGCCTTCGTTGAACACGTCCGCTGTCAGCTTCCAAAGCGCCGCTATTTCCTTTTCCGTCTCATTGAGCTTTTCCCAATCACCATTGCATTCACTTTCAAGTTTGTCGTTATACTCAATGGCAAATTCGTCCCAAATCTCACTGTATTCTTCCATTTTATCTCCTTATTTAAATAATTTCAAAATCTTGAGTTTTAATGCTCACTGCGGTCGCTTCGCTCCCTCCGTTGCGCTTCAAACTCAAGACCGGTCAAAATTTCGCTTCGCAAAATTTTGACACTTTTTGAAATTTATGCGCCGCCGCATTGCTGCATTTAGCCAAATGTTACGTAGATTTTTTCAATTTGTCGTGATAAAACTCATACGCATCCTTACAAAGCCGCTCGCCGTGCTGCTCCCAAAACGCGGTGTTAGTCTCCATAAGGATATTCTCGTCCTCGTCAGTGAGGTAATCGAAAATATCCGAATAGTAAGTAAGCCGCGCGTCCTCGCGGAACTTATTAAACACATTCATATAAGTACCGTGAAGCAGTTCGAGAAGTTCCGTATAACCCATTCTCTGAATACCGCGCATAGCGTACCAATAGCACTCGTAGCCCCAATTAGTAAAAAACTGCTCAAAGCCGCCGTTGTTGGTATCGACAACCAATTTCCACAGCGCGGCTATCTCCTGTTCGTCGGGGTCGAGCCTTTTCCAATCGCCGTTACAGCCGTACTCCAACTTTTTACAGAACTCTATCGAATAGTCGTCCCAAAGCTCCGTGTGATCTTCCATTTTTAATTCCTCACTTTATCTTCTCGGCGGTCTTGTAAGGTAACTCGGCTTTACAAACCACTTTATAAGCCGCGGAAACCGCTCTGCGTTACACATAACGTAAACGGACACCGCTACATATATAAGCCAGAATGCCGCCAATATTCCGCAAAATATCGAAACGGTGCGCTTATCTTCGGCGTCGTAACGTTCCGCGTCCTCTTGCGAGAGCAGCTCCTTGTTATCGTAACGTATGCAGACGAGGTCGTCCTTGGCGGTTATAACGGAAAGGCTCTCGCCCTCTTTGAGCTTATATAAGCCCTCAAGGTCGCAATCGCCCGCCCACGCCTTGTATTCCTTGCCCGAAAGCGTGAGCACTACGCGGTCTTCTTTGCGGTAACTGCCCTCGTAAACCAGATTCGTCCGAACGTAGTCGCGCTTATGCAGCCCCGTGTTCAAACATAATATCCACAAGCCGACTATAGACGCCAAAATTATCACCCACACGGCGATAAACTCTCCCGGATAGTAAACATTGCCGTTAAAAAGCCTGCTCCGAGTGTTGTAAGCGCGCATTTTGCGGCGGTAGTTGCGGTTTTTGGTGCGCGAGGCGTTTCGTCTGCCCATTTTGATACCTCAAAATCAGTACATTTTATTCGGACTTCCCCACTCAAAAACGGTACAATCCGATCTAAAGAACTCGATAAGCTGCCGTTGCTCGTCTTCGTCAATGCCGTAATCCTCAATTAGAAAGTCGAGAATATCCGCGTAAGTATAGTTCAAGTTTGTCAGATAATCTTCAAATTCGTCTTGAATTTCTTCCCAGCGCGAGTAAGGCTTTTTGCTGATGAGCGTCGAGTGTTCGCGCCTGTAAATTATGTTCGCGGTGCGCTCCGTAAAGAAATCATCGCTGAAGATGTCTTCCATTATTCAACAACCTCCAGATACTCCACGTTCATATCCTGAGGACCCGTAAGCGAACAGCCCTTTTCCTTAGCATACGCTATATAGTCGAGAATGTCACGCGTAATGCGCTCTCCGGGGGCGAGAATGGGTATTCCGGGCGGATAGCACATCACGAACTCGCCGCAAACGCGCCCCGCCGTCTCGTTTATCGGCATTGATACGCGCTTCGCGTAGAACGCGGCTTGCGGCGGCATGTCCACAGTGGGATTTATGTATTCGTGGTCGAACAGTCCCGCGGGAGAACGCCCGTAAAGCCGCTTTATCTCGGAAAGCGCGCTTACTAAGCGCTCGATATCCTGCGCGCGGTCGCCGCCCGTTATTATCGCGAGTATATTGCCGATGTCGCCGAACTCTATTTGAATATCGTACTCGTCGCGCAACAGGTCATAGACTTCTATTCCCGCCAAGCCCATCGCTCTTGTGTGAACGGACAATTTCGTATCGTCGAACGCGTAAAAATCGCGCCCGTTGCAAAGTTCCTCTCCGAACGCGTAATAGCCGCCTATCGCGTTTATCTCGCGCCGCGCATATTCGGCGAACTCAACGGTTTTCGAGTAGAACTCGCGCCCGTTCAGCGCCAAATTCTGCCGCGCCAGATCGAGCGATACCATTAACAAGTAGCTTGCCGAAGTCGTCTGCGTTAAATTTATCACCTGACGAACGTAGTCGGGGTTTACCGTGTCCGCCATTAGGAGTATCGCGCTTTGCGTGAGCGAACCGCCCGTCTTGTGAACGGAAGCCGCCGCCATATCCGCGCCCGCCGCCATTCCGCTTATCGGCAAACCCTCGCCGAAGTAAAAATGCGTTCCGTGAGCCTCGTCGCACAACACCAAAAGACCGTGTTTATGCGCGATCTCGACTATTTTCTTCAAATCGGAGCAAATGCCGTAGTAAGTGGGATTGTTTACCAAAACCGCTTTGGCGGTCGGGTTTTGAACAATGGCAAGCTCCACTTCCTCGGGCGTCATTCCAAGAGGAATACCAAGCTCGCCGTTTACTCCGGGATTTACGTAAACGGGCAAAGCTCCGCAAACAACAAGCGCGTTTATGGCGCTTCTGTGAACGTTTCGCGGCAGAATTATCTTGTCGCCCGCCTTGCACACGCTCATTATCATTGCCTGAACCGCGCCCGTAGCGCCGTTCACCATAAACAGCGAACTTGCCGCTCCGAAAGCGTCCGCGGCAAGCTCCTGAGCTTCCTTTATAACGGACACGGGGTGACAGAGGTTGTCGAGCGGCTTCATCGAATTCACGTCAATTTTAAGACAGTTTTCACCCAGAAAACTTGTAAGAATTTTATTTCCGCGCCCGCCCTTGTGCCCCGGCACGTCGAACTTCACCACACGGTTGTTCCGATACTCGCGCATAGCCTCGTAAAGCGGAGCGCGGTCTTGATTTAATTTCATCTCGTTCATTTTCGGCAAATCAGTAAATATTCATTCCGCTGAATATCTCTATCATCTCACTGCGGAGATCGTTCGTAATTCTAAGACGCTCCTGCGGGTGAACCTCATAAACATCCGTATTAAATAGGTAGTTCTGAAGCTCGATCTCTTTTATGAGCATTTTTGTATGGAAAATGTTGGACTGATAAACGTTAACGTCCATAGCGTCGTATTTGGTGAGGGTCTCGGGATCGATAAACTCCTGAATGGAGCGCATAGGCGCGTCCATAAAACACTTTTTGCCCGAAACGTCGCGGGTAAATCCGCGAACACGGTAATCTATTATAATAATGTCGGAATCGAAACTGCCAATAAGGAAATCAAGAGTTTTAAGCGGAGATATCTCGCCGCAGGTCGCAACATCAATATCCACACGAAACGTGGAGATAGCCTTGTCGGGGTGATATTCGGGAAACGTGTGAACGGTGATGTGGCTTTTGTCCAAATGCGCGTTCACCGAACAGCCCGCCGACTGAAAATAATTCAAACCCTTGTTGCAGGAGCCGTCAATATGCTCGGGATTTATATTTCCCTCGGCAAACAGCACGTTTACCGAAGCGCCCTGCGGATCGTAGTCCTGCTTGGATATATTAAGCACCGTAGCCCCGATACGCTCGGTGACGGCGCACAAAATGCCCGTTAAACGTTCGGAGTTATACTGCTCGTCAATATAAGCGATGTAGTCCTTTTGTTCTCTCTCACTTTTGGCGTAGCACACGTCGTAAATATTGAAGCTGAGCGTCTTTGTGAGATTGTTAAAGCCATACAGCGACAGCTTTTTTTCCAACCCTAACATCAGTCCTTTCCGTATTGGAATTTTGCTTTGCGTAAATATTATATTATAAACCTGTCGAATTATTTCGCATATTTGCAGTCAAACTGATTATAACATATTTAATCCAAAATAGCAATAGCTTTTGAATAATTTTCCTAATAGAGTTTTTTCACAAAACGCGGGATTTAGATAATTTGTTAAAATCATTCTTTAAAATGATACAATTTTATGAATAATGACTATTGAAATTCACAATATGTTGTGTTATAATTGTAAATGGAAATAAATTTAAAGAATGACCGCGGTTCCCCCCAAACACAAGCCGCGGATGTAAAGAGAAAAAAGGCGCGAAGCTTGAAATCCGCCAACGAAAGCGCGGAGTTGAAAACTCGCCGCCGTACTTAAGGAGGATCTTATGGATAACAAAGAACTGCAAAAAAAAGTTTGGTCAAATCTTGAAAAAAGTCAAAGCAAAGCCGCGAAGTTTGAGGATACGGTCGCTGTTTCATTTTCCCTCATATCCGAAACCGACGAAAATATTTTCGTTGTTGTAGAGAACGGCAATCTTCGCGTAGAACCTTACCGTTACAACGATTACGGCTGCGAGATCGAAGCGTCCGCGGAAACCGTAAACAAGCTTTTCTCGGGCGAGCTTTCGTTCGACAAGGCGCTTAAAGACGGAGTTGCCGTTGTAAGAGGCGGCGACGTTGCGAAATTCAAGGCACTCGAGTGCTTGGTACCGGAAAAGAAAACTGCGGCTAAGGCTTCCGCAAAGCCTGCTGCTAAGAAGCCCGCGGCTAAGGCAGAAGAAAAGAAGCCCGCAGCTAAGGCAGAGGAAAAGAAACCCGCAGCTAAGGCGGAAGAAAAGAAGCCCGCAGCTAAGGCAGAGGAAAAGAAGCCCGCAACTAAGGTGGAAGAAAAGAAACCCGCAGCTAAGGCAGAAGAAAAGAAGCCCGCGGCTAAAGCAGAGGAAAAGAAACCCGCCGCTGTAAAGCCCGCAGGCAAGAAGTGATCGCAAATTAAAGAAGTTTACACTCACCGAAACAAAACGGAACGGTTCCGCATATTTCGGTGAGATATTTTTAAACAGATACCGAAAGTATATTTTCTTACATTTCCTTTTAAGGAAGCGCGTTAAAAGTATGAAGAACAAGAGAGTAGCAATTACTGCGGGGATAGCCGTGCTCTCCGCGGCAACGATAGTTATATGCTCGTGCTTTTCGGAGCACACACCGATAGCTGCGGCGATACATAAAACAGAGAACGTAGACCAACCGACAAGCAGCACCGTTTCGGATACCTCGATATCGGAAACGGAAAGCGTTCCGAAAGCGCCCAACGCCGAAGCCGAGGAAAGCGCTTCCATGTCCGAGAGCGTAGCCGAAAACACCTCCGCGCCCGAAAGCAAGCCCGAAAGCTCAAGCGCCGAACGTCCCGAAAAACGTCCGCCAGAGATTGTCCCGACCTACGACGATCCGTCGACCTATTTGGAATACGACCCTGCTTGGGGCACATATAATATGACGGACGAGGAAAAACTGCTCGGCGAAAATTCGCTGTTTGTCGGAGACAGCATTACAAACGGTTTCATTTGGTGCGGCGCTCTTAACCCGAGAAACGTATACGCCACGCCCAGCGTAGGCGCGCGCAATATGCTGACGTTTGATATGACTTACCGCGACAAACCCGCAAAATTCATTCCCGTGCTCAACAAAACAAAGCCGAAGTACGTGTTCCTTTGGATGGGAATGAACGACGTTAATCTAACGAGCGCGGCGGACTACTGCAAAAATTACAAGAAAATAATTGATACGGCGCTTGCGAATTCCACAGCCGATGTATACGTGTGCGCAATGAGCCCGATAAGCAATCCCAAATATTCGGAGCTGTCAAAGCCCGGAGAGTTTAACACCGCGATACATAAGTTTATCCTCAAGAATTACACACAGCGCGTTTATTACATTGATTTTGTCGAGCCTATTAAAAACTCGAGCGGCGTACTCGCAAATGAATTTGACAGCGGCGACGGCGTTCACCCGAGCAATAAAGCGTACTATGTCGCGCTTCACGAGATCAACAAGCAGGTAAAGGAAAACGACCGCCTGAAATCCGTAACCGAATAAAACAAAAAAGCCCCGTGATCGGGGCTTTTTTCATATTATCAATTTGGGAATTGCACAAAAACACATTTCACACTAGTTTATTTCAAAACGATATTAACAAGCTTGTTCGGCACGGCGATCTGCTTTACGACTGTTTTGCCGTCCATAAGCGCCTTTACCTCGGGAAGTTCCTCCGCCATTTTGATAAGCGCGTCCTTGTCCGCGTCCTTTGGAGCGTTAAAGCGCGCCTTGACCTTGCCGTTTATCTGCACGGCAAGCTCGACGGTACTGTCAACGCAGTGCGCCTCGTCGTACTCGCACCACTTCTGCTCGTGAATTAAACCGAAGCCCAAACTCTCGAACAACTCGGACGTGATGTGCGGCGCAAACGGGTTAAGCAAGATCAACAGATCGCGGAACTCGGCTTTGTTAAAGCCGCCCGCCGCGTCCGCGTCGTTCAAAAGCGCCATCATAGCCGCGATCGCGGTGTTGAATTTAAGCGTTTCAACGTCCTCGGAAACTTTCTTTATCGTGCGGTGCATGGGCGCGGTAAGCTTTTCAGAGTAGCTGTCGCCCTCTTTAAGGTTCTCCGACATATTCCAAATGCGCTCAAGAAAGCGCTTGCAGCCCTTTATGCCGTTCTCCTGCCACGGCGCGGCTTTCTCGAAGTCGCCGACAAACATTTCGTAAAGGCGCATCGTGTCCGCGCCGTAGTCGCGTACTACCTCGTCGGGGTTTACAACGTTGTGCAGCGATTTCGACATCTTGCAGAACTTATTCGGGTCTTTGGGGTCTACGCCCAAAATCATTCCGTGAGATGTACGCTTAGCGTAAGGCTCCTTGCAAGGCACTATGCCGTTATCATACAGGAACTTGTGCCAGAAACGGCTGTACAGCAAATGCAGAGTAGTGTGCTCCATACCGCCGTTGTACCAGTCCACGGGAAGCCAGTATTTCAGAGCCTCTTTGCTTGCCAACTCCTTGTCGTTGGTCGGGTCGGTGTAGCGCAGAAAATACCATGAAGAACCCGCCCATTGCGGCATTGTGTCTGTCTCGCGCTTAGCAGGACCGCCGCAGCAAGGACAAGTCGTGTTGATGAAGCTCTCCAATGTTGAGAGCGGGCTTTCGCCGTTGTCGGTAGGCATATAGCTCTCCACTTCCGGGAGTTTGAGCGGCAATTCCTCCTCGGGAACAGCCTGCCAGCCGCATTTCTCGCAGTAAACTACGGGAATAGGCTCGCCCCAGTATCTCTGACGGGAGAACACCCAGTCGCGGAGCTTGAAGTTTACTTTCTCATGACCGATACCCTTTTCGGTAAGAAAATCTATCATTTTCTTTTTAGCGTCCTCAACGGGCAGACCGTTCAGAAAATCCGAGTTTGTAAGAATACCAGTCGCGCAGTCGGTAAATGCGGCTTTCTGAACGTCCTCGCCGCCCTTGACTACTTCGATTATCGGAAGATCGAACTTTTTCGCGAACTCCCAGTCGCGGGTGTCGTGCGCGGGAACCGCCATAATAGCGCCCGTGCCGTAGCTCATCAAAACATAATCGGAAATGAATATCGGAATTTCCTTGCCGTTTACGGGATTTACCGCCATAACGCCGTCGAGCTTCACGCCTGTTTTGTCCTTGTTCATCTCGGTGCGGTCGAAGTCGGATTTACGAGCCGCGTCCGCTTGATATTTACGAATTTCGTCCATATTTCCGAGCTTGTCCGCCCATTTTTCGATAAGCGGGTGCTCGGGGGAAATTACCATATAAGTCGCGCCGAAAAGCGTGTCACAGCGCGTTGTGTAGATAAGCAGTTCATCGCCGAGCGTGGTCTTGAACGTCACCTCCGCGCCCGTGGAACGTCCTATCCAGTTAGCTTGCGCGGTCTTAATCTTCTCAAAGTAGTCCACGCTGTCGAGGTCGTCAAGGAGCTTTTGCGCGTAGTCGGTTATTTTCAGCATCCATTGGTTCTTTACCTTATGAATAACCTCGCCGTGACAGCGTTCGCAAGTGCCGTTTACGACTTCCTCATTCGCGAGAACGACTTTGCAGTGCGTACACCAGTTGACGTTCATTTCCTTTTTGTACGCCAAACCCGCTTTAAAGAGCTTTAAGAAAATCCACTGCGTCCACTTGAAATAATTCGGGTCGGTGGTGTTTACCTCGCGCTCCCAGTCGAACGACAGACCGAGCATTTTAAGCTGATTTCTGAAGCGGTTGACGTTACGCTCCGTGACTTTGGCGGGGTGGATTTTGTGCTCGATAGCGTAGTTTTCGGTAGGCAGACCGAACGCGTCCCAGCCCATCGGAAACAGCACGTTATAGCCTTGCATTCTGCGCTTTCTCGCTACGATATCCATAGCGGTGTAGGGTCTCGGGTGACCTACGTGCAAGCCCTCGCCCGACGGATACGGAAACTCCACAAGCGCGTAATATTTCGGCTTTGTGTAGTCGTTTTCCGCGTGGAACGTGCGGTGTTCGTCCCAATATTTTTGCCATTTGCTTTCAATGGCGGCAAAATCGTATTTCATTTTGATTATCCTTTCGATGATAGATTTACATACACATTTATTTTAGCATATTTTGCCGCGATTGTCAATAGGATTAACCGCATTGAAGTGAAAATTTGCCCATAATAACAATTCCCGATAAGATATGCGACACAAAGGTGCCACTGCCTTAAGAACAGCAAAGAAAGCGTTTCGGGCTGTGCGGACGGTTCTAGAGCTTATTTTTTTCACCTCTTACCGCCAAAACGCACATCGCCAGAACGCACAAAGAGAGTGCGGCGTTTTTGGTAAACGGAACAACGGCGGTATCCGAAGCCAATGTTTGAACGTCTACGGGTGGAAACCGTTCGGCGAATGGCAGAGCCAACAGTGCGCTAATAACGGCGGCGCAGGCTCTCGACACAAGAAACGCCACAAGCGGAATACCGCGTGGGGAGGCTTTACGGGTGAGCGCCGCGACCTGCATTATCACGCAAACTCCCCCGAAACTCAACAGAGCGGCGCAAACAGGCAGAGCGTGAGCGGTCGGCGTTAAGCCGCTTATACGAGTGACTTCAAGCAGTGCGGGGAATATCTCCGCCGAGCCGAACAGCTTTTCAAACAGCGCGTATACCCCAACCGACCTAAGCACCGCCGAGACCACCGAAAACCCCGCTATCATAGCGCAGACCGTAAACATAACGCGCGCGGCGTCCGTTACCGATGAGATAAAAGCGTCAGAACCGAGCATGTACGCTTTTTCGGCTTTTTGCAGACGAATTTCGCCGCGCGACCTCACAAACGCCGCGATAAGCAAAGAAGTCACAAAACTTATCCCGAATAAAGCCAGCCCCGCTCCCGCGCTTCCGAATATCTTCATTCCCGCAATGCCGATCATAAAACCGGGACCGCTTCCGAAGCAAAAGCAGAGCATTCTTCCCGCGTCCCCGGCGCTTAGTCTGCCCTGCCAAACAAGCTCGGAAAGCAGCTTCGCCCCGACGGGATAACCGCCTATGTTCGACAGCACGTACACCGCGCAAAGTTCCTCGTCAAGCCGCAGCAGCTTCGACAGCGGAAACGTTATCGGGCGTAGTGCCACGCGGTAAAGTCCGCTTTTCTGCATGTACACCGCCAAAATCGTGAACGCGAACAGGCTCGGCACAACCACCTCAAGACAGTCAAAAACCGCCGCCCCGACCGCTTCTCCCGCCGCTTTCGGGTTTACCGTCAGTATGATAGCCGAAAGCAATGCAAACGCCGATAATACATACTTCATTTTTTCTCCTTAATTAAAATAATCCGAACAGCGCCGCGCCGTCGTTTTTACTGCTTATTCTCTCCCGAGTTAACTCCCGAAACGCCGCCCACCGCCGCAAACGACATACACAGCGCGGCTTTTAGAATAAGCGTGCCGTCCGCTTCGGAGAAAATAAGCGTAAGCAGTATCAGCGGCACGGAAAACAGCACGCCGCACAGAAAACCGGTTTTCAAACCGTCCCTCTGCCGAATAAAGCCCGCCGTCTTTCCGCAAATGAACCCGCCCGCCATCATCGCAACCACTGCCGCCGCTCCCGCCGCCTTTCCCGCGTTCTTCATCAAAGACAAGATAAGCGCCGCGGGCAAAACGGTAAGCACCATTGCCGCGTAGCCGAAAAGCGTGCCCAGAAGATATGGCTTCAGCCTGTCGTTTCGTTTCTTTCTGCGCATCATATCACCCCGTTAGAATTTATGCGCACGTCGGACGAGATATGCTTATTAAACGACTTCCCCCGTCATTGACGGGGGAAAATCATAAAGGAGTTAAGACAACACTTCCGACCGAACAAGCTCAGCCTTGACCCGATCTGTAAAGTTCACGCCGCTCGACATCTCGATATTGCAAACCGTTACCTCGGCTTTGACAAACGAACCGTCCTTTGGAAGCGAAGAAACGTCCGCCGAGGTGTCCGCGGCATTGCCGAGCGTCATATAGCCGAATTCGTTCTGCCAGACCAGCCCCGAAAACGAGTAGACACGAGGAGCATGATAAAATCCGCCGCCGTCAAAGCAATAGGACAACACGGGAATATCCGCTCCCTCGCTCGGAACGAACAGCAGCTCGCCCTCGGAAACGCCGTAATCATCGGCGGCAATGCGGCAAAGATAGCCCTTCATCGTGAGTTCTCCGTCAAACTCCGCCTTGCCGCCCGCAAAAAATATCTCGGGCAGACCAAGCTGCGCGCCTGTCTTTTCGGAGCCGTCCGAAAGCGTAAACGATCGGGTCTCGAGATCGCGCGAAAAACTCGTCTCGGCTTTTGTGAGAGTAAGAGAGCCTACCTTATCGCCGACGTTCAGCCGCTCATAGTTCTTCAAAGGCTCCGCGCCCGTACTGTCGGTAAACGTCATATCCGCTTCGTTGAACACCTCCGAGTTATCCCTGTCGTTGCGATAAAATTCCGAGGGCGGCGCGGCATAGACGAAACCCGCGCACACCGCGCTCCCGAAATTCTCCTCGGTAAGTTCCTCGGGCGAAATCGCGCCGCTTTCCCCGAACGCTTCGGTTATCTCCGAGGTAAGTATCTTCTCTCCGTCAAGCCCCGTCAAAAACGTCGGCTCGCCGCTCGTTTGCGCCTTTGAACTCTCCGTAAAGCTTTCCGACGTTGCCGCGCCGTCGGAAGAACCCGCGCAGCCCGAAAGATTTGCGCAGATAAAGACCGCCGCCAAAAGCCCGTAATATTTTTTCATAAAATTTCTCCTCACATCAAATGCACAAAATAAGCGGGTTTGAGTATTAAATGTCAAAAATAAAATATTAGTTGTATAATTTTATAATATCACACAAAACCCCAAAAGTCTACATATAATGCGAAAAATAAGCGTTTTGACATAATATTACACAAGTTATTTTAAAATTATTCATCAAATTACACAAAAAACCAACAAATATTTTGGTAAAAAAGTAACTTTACAAATCTAAAATAATAACTTAAAATATAATAAAGGCAATATATATATTATAGGCAATCTCTAAAAACTATAAAAAGAGGAAAATTATAGTTTTTATGAGGCGCCCTATAAATTATCGACTTGCGGAAAACCCGGTTTTAATGGTTGGAGAAAACAACGGCTTTGTTTTACGCATTCTACCCCGCCCGCGGCGCTGAAGAAGCAAGCGGAACGGCGGTTTCTCGGAATTTATTTGAAAAGATATATATAAATTATAAGGGCACCCTCCCAAAACCTCCTGCCCTGCGCCCCGAAAGGAAATGTAATATAAAATGATCAAAAAAACCGTAACAATGAGCGACGTAGCAAAAGCAATGAATGTCAGCACAGTCACAGTATCAAAGGCGTTGGGCGACCGCGAGGGCGTTTCCGAGGCTCTGCGTGAGCGCATAAAGCAAAAAGCCACCGAAATGGGGTACCGCATTCACACGGGCGGCAGAGCAATGAAAGACGGACTGACATACAACATCGGAATAATCGTCGCCAAGCACTTCATCAGCGAACCGTCGGCGTTTTATTGGATAATGTACAAATATCTTGTGGAGCTTCTCCAGCGGCAGAATTACTACGGAATGCTGGAGGTGGTAGAGGACGGCACGGACGGCTCGTGCGAGATACCGAATTCCGTGCGCGACAAAAAGGTGGACGGGCTTATCCTGCTCGGACAGTTCTCCGACGCGTATATCGACAAACTGATGTCGTTCTATATCCCCACCGTATTCCTTGATTTTTACGGCAGCCGCGAGGACGCGGAGACTGTTTTATCCGACAACTTCTATGGTGCGTACATGCTGACCTCTTACCTGATATCATGCGGACACCGCAGATTGGGCTATCTGGGAAGTATAAGCAGCACCTCGAGCATTCAGGACAGATATCTCGGATTTTACAAGGCTCTGCTCGAAAACCGCCTGCAGCTCCGTCAGGATTGGATAATAGGCGACCGCACGCCCGAAGGCGAGATACACAAAACATTCGCGCTCCCCGACGAACTGCCTACGGCGATAGTATGCAACTGCGACGAAAGCGCGTTCAGACTTGTAAACCAGCTTCAGGCGATGGGCAAGAAAATACCCGAGGATGTTTCCATAGCGGGCTATGACAACCACGTCTACTCGACGATGTGCCAGCCGCACCTCACAACAATGGACGTAAACAGCCAGGCAATGGCGACAGAAGCCGTGGACATCATTCTGCACAAAATACGCGACGGAAGCTACAAACGCGGAAGAACGCTTGTTGCGGGAAAGCTTATCCGCCGCGACAGCGTAAAAAATCTCAACAGTATCCCAACTCTTTGATTACAACCCCCGTTCCTTAGCGGGGGTTTATTGATTCTTGTGTTTTTTCACTAAATTTCTTAAAAAAATTACCGAAAATCTATTGCAAAACGCAGAAAAATGTGATACAATATAAAGTGTAATATGCGGGAATTGCGTACAAGCATTTTCCCGCAGTAAAACTATGTTTTTTAGGAGGAACAAATCCAATGGCAAGAAAAAAGCTTACGATGGACGGCAATAACGCCGCGGGACACGTATCATACGCGTTTACCGATTTGGCGGCTATCTACCCCATCACACCTTCTTCCGTTATGGCTGAAGTCACCGACTCTTGGTCTACGGCGGGAAGAAAGAATATTTTCGGCGAACAGGTAAAGGTCGTTGAAATGCAGTCCGAAGCGGGCGCGGCAGGCGCCGTACACGGTTCGCTTTCCGCGGGCGCTCTCACAACTACTTACACCGCTTCACAGGGCTTGCTGCTGATGATACCGAATATGTATAAGATAGCGGGCGAACTGCTGCCGAGCGTAATCCACGTATCCGCGCGCGCGCTGGCTTCTCATGCATTGTCTATCTTCGGCGACCACAGCGATATCTACGCTTGCCGTCAGACGGGCTACGCTATGCTTTGCTCCACCAACCCTCAGGAGGTAATGGACTTGGGCGCGGTAGCTCACTTGGCGACGCTTAAGGGCAGAGTTCCGTTCCTGCACTTCTTCGACGGTTTCCGCACCTCTCACGAGATACAGAAGATCGAGGTTTGGGATTACGACACTCTCGCTAAAATGGTAGATTGGGATTCCGTTCAGGCGTTCCGCGACAGAGCTTTGAACCCCGAGCACCCCGTACTCCACGGCTCCGCGCAGAATCCCGACATCTTCTTCCAGGCAAGAGAAGCGTCGAACCCCTACTACGACAACATCCCGAACATCGTCACCGAGTATATGGACAAGGTCAACGCCGAGATCGGCACGGACTACAAACTGTTCAACTACTACGGCGCACCCGACGCGGAGGAAGTTATCGTCGCTATGGGTTCCGTTTGCGACACTATCGAGGAGACTATCGACTACCTCAACGCTCAGGGACGCAAGGTAGGTCTCGTTAAGGTAAGACTTTACAGACCGTTCGTATCGAGCGCGTTCGCGGAGGCTATTCCGTCTACCGTCAAGAAGATCAGCGTTCTCGACAGAACGAAAGAGCCGGGCGCTCTCGGCGAGCCGCTTTACCTCGACGTTGTTGCTGCTCTTAAGAGAGAGAACAAGTTCCAGGACGTTCCCGTATTCAGCGGACGTTACGGCTTGGGTTCCAAGGACTGCAACCCCGCGCAGATCATTGCGGTTTACAACAACAAGGACAAACAGCGCTTCACGATCGGTATCGAGGACGACGTAACTCACCTCTCGCTCCCGATCACGGAGAACCCCAACACCACGCCCGAGGGCACGACTTGCTGCAAGTTCTGGGGTCTCGGCTCGGACGGTACCGTCGGCGCGAACAAGAACTCCATTAAGATCATCGGCGACCACACCGACATGTACGCGCAGGCTTACTTCGCTTACGACTCCAAGAAGTCGGGCGGCGTTACGATCTCTCACTTGAGATTCGGTAAAACTCCGATTAAGTCCACTTACTTCATCAACAAGGCGAACTTCGTTGCCTGCCACAACCCGTCTTACATCGACAAGTACGATATGGTAGAGGACGTTGTTCCGGGCGGCACGTTCCTGTTGAACTGCCAGTGGAGCGTAGACGAGCTTTCCGAAAAGCTCCCCGCGCCCGTAAAGGCTTACATTGCAAAGAACAACATCAACTTCTACATCATCAACGCGATCAAGATCGCAAAGGAGATCGGTCTGGGCAACAGAACCAACACCGTTTTGCAGTCCGCATTCTTCAAACTCGCGAACATCATTCCCGCTGACGACGCTGTGAAGTATATGAAAGAAAAGGCTCTCGCTTCGTTCGGCAAGAAGGGCGAGGACGTTGTTAATATGAACTACGCCGCTATCGACCAAGGCGCGGGCGCTGTCGTTAAGGTAGACGTTCCCGCTGATTGGGCAAATTGCGAGGGCGAGCTTACTCACCCGCATTTCGAGGGCAAGGACAAGTTCCTTATCGACTTCGTAAACAACATTCAGGTTCCCGTAAACGCACAGCGCGGCGACAAGCTACCCGTATCGACATTCAAGGATATCGCGGATGGCACGTTCCCGCAGGGCGCGGCGGCGTTCGAGAAGCGCGGCATTGCGGTCGACGTTCCCAAGTGGATCCCCGAGAACTGCATTCAGTGCAACCAGTGTGCAATGGTATGTCCGCACGCTGTTATCCGTCCGTTCGTTTACACCGAGGAGCAGGCTAAGAACCTCCCCGAGGGTACTCCCATAAAGGACGCTACCGGTATGCCGGGTATGAAGTTCACAATGGCAATTTCCACTTTGGACTGCACGGGCTGCGGCGTTTGCGCTAACATCTGCCCCGCGGGTACAAAGGACAAGGAAAAGAACGCTCTCAAAATGGCTCCTATCGAGAGCGTTATGGATCAGCAGAAAGTATTCGATTACGCAGTTGCAAACGACAGCTCCAACGACGCTGCCGTTGAGAAGTTCAAAGAGAGCACCGTTAAGGGCGCACAGTTCAAGCAGCCGCTCTTGGAGTTCTCGGGCGCTTGCGCGGGCTGCGGCGAAACTCCGTATGCTAAGCTCGTAACACAGCTCTTCGGCGACAGAATGTATATCGCGAACGCTACGGGCTGCTCGTCTATCTGGGCAGGCTCCGAGCCTTCAACTCCGTACACCGTGAATAAAGCGGGCAAGGGTCCGGCTTGGGCGAACTCTCTGTTTGAGGACAACGCGGAATTCGGCTTCGGTATGTTTATGGCTCAGGACACTCTCCGCAAGAGAGCGCAAAACAAACTTCACGAAGTTTACGACGCGGCTCACGACGACGCTAAGGCGCTTATCGACGAGTACTTTAATACCGAAAAGGACGGCAAGGCAAACGCGGAAGCTACCGCTAAGCTCGTTGACGCGCTCGAAAAATGTCCCGCAAAGGACGGCGCGGTCGGCGAGGTTCTGAAGCTTAAGGATTACCTCTCCAAGAAGAGCCAGTGGATCTTCGGCGGCGACGGCTGGGCTTATGATATCGGTTACGGCGGAGTTGACCACGTTTTGGCACAGGGCAAGAACGTAAACATTCTCGTATTCGATACCGAGGTTTACTCCAACACGGGCGGTCAGGCTTCCAAGGCTACGAACATCGGCGCGGTTGCGCAGTTCGCGGCAGGCGGCAAGGACGTCAAGAAGAAAGACCTCGCGGGTATCGCTATGAGCTACGGCTACATCTACGTAGCGCAGATCGCAATGGGCGCGGACAGAAATCAGTGCTTGAAAGCGATCGCGGAAGCTGAAGCTTACGACGGACCGTCTCTCGTTATCGCTTACGCGCCGTGCATCAACCACGGTATCAAGGGCGGCTTGACGATAGCTCAAAAGGTTGAGAAAGAAGCCGTTGAAGCGGGTTACTGGCACCTGTTCAGATTTAACCCCGCACTCGCGGACGAGGGCAAGTCTCCGTTCATGCTCGACAGCAAGGCGCCGACGGGCGACTACAAGGAGTTTATGATGAGAGAAGTTCGTTACAACTCTCTTATGCGCGCTAACCCCGACAGAGCGAACGTTTTGTTCGACAAGGCAGTCGCTAACTCCAAGGCGAAGTACGATCACCTCGTTGAAATGCAAAAGGCATACAAGGAAGAATTTGAGAAGTAATTCTGTTCTTTAAGCTATAATTTATCCCCCGACAGAAATGTCGGGGGATTTTTTGTATTTCTCCGCCTGTCGGGTACATTTTCGGACGCGCAAGATCATTCATCCGTGTGAATAACCTCAACAGGACAAGAGCCGGCGGCTTCTTTAACCTGATCCTCAAAGCCCGTCGGCTCGGCGATGACTTCGGACAAGCCGTCTTCGCCGATTTGGAAAACGTCGGGGCATATCTGAGCGCAAACTCCGCAGCCGATACAGCCCTCGCGGTCGATATCTACTTTCATAACGCTATCTCCTTTCGTGGATTTACAATATTATATCACAAGAGACTGCGCTTATACTGATTTACAATCAAAGTGTAGACAAAAATAAAACCCAATGCCTTGCAATAACAAAAATGTTAATCTCTGCGCTGATCACAAATTATGACAAAAAGCCGCGCCCCGAAGCGGAGCGCGGCAAGAATAATAGGTTTTCAGCGAATAAAATTGGTCTTGATTTTTGCTTCCGGCTCGGGGAACGGAACGCCGTTCTGTTTTCCAAGATCGATACATTTCAAAAGCCACGTCATATTGGCAGCCAGAACACGTACTGTCTGCAAGCCCTCCTCGTCCTGTTGAACGTCCTCGGCGCGGTTTCCGTGGACTTGGTTCCAGTAATTGGAAGTCACGACGGGCATACAGTTTATCGTAAAGTACTTGTTGAGCTGATCGAACGCCGCCGAAGCTCCTCCGCGCCTGCACGAAACGACAGCCGCCGCGGGCTTTCCGCGCAGAACCGCGCCGCCGCTGTAAAACGCTCTGTCCATAAACGCGGTGATCAAGCCGCTTGCCGCCGCGTAGTGCACGGGCGAACCGAAAATATAACCGTCCGCGTCTTTCGCTTTTTCAACAAACTCATTCACCATATCGTCAATACAGCACTTCCCTATTTTTCGGCAAGTCCCGCAGCCGATACAGCCCGAGATCGGCTTGTTGCCTATCCAAAAGATCTCCGCGTCAACGCCGTTTGCCTCGAACACCTTTTTAGCCTCGCAAAGCGCCGCGTTCGTACAGCCGTTTTCATGCGGCGAACCATTTACCAACATAACTTTCATAATGATACCTCCGATGTGAAATTATTTGTCCCGCAGATCGTCGGCGATCCGCGAAAGCTTTTTCAGTCTGTGATTAAGCCCGCTGCGCGAGATCGGCGGATCGAACAGCTCGCACAGCTCCGAAAGCGAACTTTCGGGGTTTTCGAGCCGCAGCCGCGCCGTTTCGCGAAGCTCGGGATTAAGCGCGTCAATTCCGGCGCTTTGGATAATAAACTCTATATCGCGGCGGCTTTTTTCGCTTGCGGCGACCGTTTTGTCAAGGTTCGCGCTGTCACAGTTTACGGAGCGGTTCACGCGGTTGCGAAAGTCCTTTTCGACTTTTACGCGCATAATTTCCAAAGCGTGACTTCCCGCGCCGATATACGTGAGAAAATCCTCAATAAGTTCGCTCTCCTTTATGTAGAGCACGGGCGTTTTTCCGCGCGTCGTTAACTTGACAGCCATTCCGTGCTCAACAATAAATCGGCGAAGCGGATCCACGCGCTCGGAAAGCTGCGGCACCATCTCAAGATGATACTCCTTGTTCGGATCGGTGACGGATCCGCAGCAAACGAAAACGCCGCGCAGAAAAGCGCCCGCGTCCGCGTCGTTTCCCGAAACTATTGAGGTCGGTATCTCGGAAAAATCTCCGAAATCCTCCTTGAATTTGGCAGACTTCACCGAAAACGTAAACAACGAGCCGTCGTTTCGGACTAAGCGCTTTGTTTCAAAATGCCCGTTTGGAAACACGTTTTCGGAAAGGACAGCCGCCGCCGCGCTAAGCTCGGGGTTTTCGGTTTGAATAACGGGTCTGCCGTCAACGGCTTTCCCCGCGTAGAACATTCCGTAAAGCATAGCGCGCTTCTCGTTAGAGGGCAGTTCAAAAACGGAGCACAGCTCCTTTTTTATCCCCGATGAAAAAGACATTTCTATCGCTCATTTCTTATCAATATCGCGGTGAACCTCGCGCACGCTGCTCCCTTCTATGCTGAAATGCTCGGCGGCGCGGTGCGCGAAAGTTATCGAACGGTGCTTGCCGCCCGTGCAGCCGAACGCTATCACAAGGCGGCTCTTACCCTCCCGAACATAAAGCGGTATAAGAAAATCGATCATATCATAGATCTTGTTCTCAAACGTCACGGACGCGTCGCTGTTCATCACATAATCGCGCACGTCCTCGTCCAAGCCCGTTTTATGCTTAAGCTCGGGCACGTAAAACGGATTGGGCAGACACCGCACGTCAAACACCAAGTCCGCTTCTCCGGGCACGCCGTACTTAAAACCAAAACTCATACAGCTTATTATCATACGGTCGCCGGGCTTTTCAAGAAACAACTCGGCAATCTGCTCTTTAAGCTGAGTTGAAGTGAGCAGAGAGCTGTCGATAATATAATCGGCATGAGCGCGGATATCGCTTAGCAATTCTATCTCCGCGTCTATCGCTTTTGAGAGGTCTCCGCCCGAAGCGTCGTCGAGCGGATGCTTGCGGCGCGTCTCGCTGTAACGTTTCATCAGCACTTCTTTTGTGGCTTCAAGAAACAAGACCTTAAGCTTGATACCGTCTGTGTTTTTCAGCTTCGCGATACACTCCGAGAGCTTCAAAAACAACGCGCCGCCGCGAATATCGGTAACGATTGCGACCTTTGAGATCTTTTCGCCGTTATCATTTCGGCTTTCGCTGCATATCTCGGCGAAGTTTGAAATAAGCTGCGGCGGCATATTGTCGATGCAAAAGAACCCGATATCCTCCAGAACCTGTATGCACGAGGATTTTCCCGAACCCGAGATCCCTGTCACAATAATAAATTCCATAACTTTCACCGTCCGTTCCCGTAAAACTTACCTGTCAATTATCAGCATTTCGCATTCCAGTTCCACGCCTTTTTTATCCTTAACGACGCTCTTGATATGCGAAACAAGCTCCATAACATCCTCAAAAGTCGCGCCGCCCTTGTTTATCACAAATCCCGAGTGCTTCTCGCTTACCTGTGCGCCGCCTATCGAGCAGCCTTTCAAACCACATTCCTCGATAAGCGCGGCTGCGAAGCCGTTTTCGGGGCGCTTGAACGTACTCCCGCAGCTCGGAAATTCCAGCGGCTGCTTTGTACGGCGTTTTTTCATGACCTCGTCCTCACGCGCGGCGATCGCACTCTTGTCGCCCTCGGAAAGCGCGAACGTCACCGAAAGTATCACCATTTCATTATCGCAAAACACGCTGTGCCGATAAGAAAGCGCCATTTCCGAAGCGGACACCTCTACTATCCTGCCGTCCTTATCGATACACCGCGCACACTTCACCACGTCTTTCATTTCCGAACCGAAAGCCCCCGCGTTCATAAACAGCGCACCGCCCACGGAGCCGGGTATTCCCCACAGATTTTCCATTCCGGTAAGCGAGTGTTCAAGCGCAAAGCCGCACACTGTCGCGAGTGAAAGCCCCGCGCCCGCTGTTATCGTATTGTCAGGCTCGTATGAGATATTCCCGAATTTTTTCCCTATATGGATAACGACCCCATGAAACTTATTTATCAGCACATTGCTGCCCTTGCCGAGTATGAAATACGGAATATTTTCCACGCGGCAGACTTTCAAAAGCTCCGCCAAACACTCCTCGGAATTCGGCTCGGCGAACATACCGCATTCGCCGCCTATCTTCATCGTGGTGTTGCCGCTTAACGTGTAGTCGCGCTTAAACTCGCACTTATATTTCTTGCAGACGTTTTCCAAATTTATGTAATCCATAATTCCCCTATTCTCCCTCAAAAGTTCGGGGCGAATTTTCTGTTTCCCGAAATTCGTCCCGAAAATATTTAGAACTTGTTCTCATAGAATAAGTGTACGGATTTTCGAGCATAATTTTTCCGAAAACAAGGAAAAATTTCGTAGGCGGGCTTTATGCCCGTTAAGAAATTTTGACGCAGTTATCGAAAAAATTTGCCGAAAAGACGTGCGCTTACGTCTATGAGAACATGTTCTTCTTACTCTGCAATAGTATATAAGAATGCCGCGCCGATTATTCCCGCGTCGTTGCCGAGCTTGCAAATGTCGAGCTTCGTTATGCGCTCTGCGTCAACGCAGTAGCTGTCGCGCCTGATTATCTCGTTCAGGGGCTTTGTAAGGTTCTCGCCCTCCTTGCAGATACCGCCGCCGATAAGAAGCATTTCGGGCTGAAACGTGTTGATTATATTCGTAAGTCCGCAGCCGAGGTAGTCGATATACATATTCACAACGTCCTTTGCCGCGCTGTCGCCCGCGCGCATACCGTCGAAAGCGGTCTTGCCGTCCACGCCGTCGAGCGAGCCGCCCGCGATCTCCCACATTTTGGAATCCTTATGCGCTTCCATTGCCTCTTTAGTCATATTGATAAGCGCGGTAGCCGAGGAATACGCCTCGAAACAGCCCCGTCTGCCGCAAGAGCACTGTCTGCCGTTATACTCGATAACGGTATGACCTATCTCCGCGCCGCAGAAATTGAAGCCCGTGTAAATTTTGCCGTCAATAATAATACCGCCGCCGACGCCCGTTCCGAGCGTTACAACCACAACGTCCTTGTAACCTTTGCCCGCGCCCGCCAGAACCTCTCCGAAAGCCGCCGCGTTCGCGTCGTTCTCAACATAGAGCGGTATCTTTAAGAACTTCGAGAAAAGCTCGCGCAAATTGGTATTCTTAAAGCCGAGGTTGCAGGAATACAGCACCGTGCCGCTGTTGCGGTTAGCAACTCCGGGCGTGCCGATACCTACGGAATTCACCTCGCCGATCGTTACTTTAGCTTCGTTCAGCGCTTTCCACATCGTGTCGACCATTGATTTCACGATTTCCTCCGCGGAACGCGGAAGATTTGTCGGAGTTGACGCTTTCGCCACGATCTCGTAATTCTCATTCACCAAACCGACCTTAATGTTCGTACCGCCTAAATCTATACCTACATTATACATAATAATTACTCCTTATGTTCAGATGGTTTTTCAACTTTTTTGGGTTTATATTGTTCCTCTCCCGATTCTATAAACAGCAAAAAATCGTTTATCTCTTTTTCGCTCCAACCCGCTGCGCGAAGTCCAAGTATAAGTCTTGCCGTTTCCTGCATATTCATAAAAACACCTCCGTATGTTCGTTGATTACGCTCTCCATATTCGTCGGCTTTCCGTACTTAGCGAGGACAAGCAGCGATCTTCTCTACCGCCGTCAATGAATAAGGTTTATCAGCAGTATATAAACCGCCGTACCCGCCGCAATGGATAACAGCATTTTGCGTTTCCAGACGTGCAGCCCCGCCGTGACGAGTATCGCGGCGAAAGTCGGGAGCGTGCTGCTCAACGCGGAATAGTCAACGCCGCGAACGCAGTATACGATCAACAGCCCGAGCGCCGCCCCGGGAAGCGCCTTGCCGAGATATTGTATGTATTTCGGCGCGGGCTTATCTCGTCCGAACGCTATAAACGGAAGAAAGCGCGTAAGCATTGTGCCGAGTGCCGCCGCGCCTATTACCGCCGCGTATTGCCAAATCGTGAAACCGCTCATTGCAGACGCTCCTCGATAGGCTTGCGGAATACAGTCAGAGCAAGCAAAATCAAGAGCATTGACGGTATCATAAAGCCGTCCGCACCGAATATCACGAGGCACAAAACAGCGGCGCACACTCCTATCGCTGAACCCGCATGGCACTTTTCCTTAAGCAGATTTTCGACAAATAGAACCGTCAGCAGCGCGGTCATTACAAAATCCAGCCCCTCGACGGCGAGGAAATTCCCGATAAGAGAGCCTATAGCCGCCCCGGCTACCCAGTAGATTTGGTTCAGCAGAGTTACGAAAAAGTAAAACCACCCGCTGTCAACGTCCTCGGGAATATCGGCGGTGCAGTTTACCGAGAAGCTCTCATCGCACATTCCGAAAATGAGATAGCAACGTTTTTTTCCGCATTTCTTATACTTATCGAGCATCGAAATGCCGTAAAACAAATGCCGCGCGTTCACCATTATCGACATTATAAACGCGCCGAGCGGATCGAACACCGCGCCCGCGCTCATCATATCGACAAGCACGAACTCCATGCTTCCCGCGAAAACCGCCGCCGCCATTATGATCGGCACGGCGGGCGGCAGCCCCGCGTTACGCGCGTAAATTCCGTAAGCCGCGCCCAAAAACAGAAACCCGGTCATAATGGGCACGGTTTTCGGGAACGCCGCCTTGAACGCCCGCGTTAAAGTTTGCTTCATAAATTACAAATTCAAATCGGACATAATTTCCTCGCTGTCGGAATCCATTCCGAGCTGACGGAGCAAATCCTTAGCCGCATTGTAGCCCATCTTCTTCTGGCGGTTGTTCATTGCCGCGACCTCAAGAATGACCGCGAGGTTACGTCCGGGCTTCACGGGAATGTTCAGCAGCGGCACCTTAACGCCCAAGATCGTCATATAGTGCGTGTCAACGCCCATTCTGTCGTAAGTTTTTTCGGGGTTCCACAGTTCCATTTCAACGACCATATCGATCTTTTCCGTCATCTTTACGGAACCTATACCGAATAATTGACGCGCGTTCACGATACCGATACCGCGAAGCTCCAAGAAGTGCCTGATATTGTCGGGAGAAGAGCCGACAAGCGTGATATTGGAAGCCTTGCGAATTTCCACCGCGTCGTCCGCGATAAGACGGTGACCGCGTTTGATAAGCTCGACGGCGGTCTCGCTTTTACCTACTCCGCTCTCGCCCATTATCATAACGCCCTCGCCGTATATCTCGATAAGCACTCCGTGGCGCGTAATTCGCGGCGCAAGCTGCAAATTGAGGAACGCCATAAGCTTTGAGATAAACACCGTAGTGCTCTCGTCGGTGCGGAGTATCGGTATTTCGTAGTTGGGCGCAAGCTCCATCATCTCGGGGAACACGTCAAGACTGCGCGTAATGACAAGCGCGGGAAATCTGTACGACAGCAAGTCCTCAAGGCGCTTGCGGCGCGTTTCGCTGTCCATACCCTCAAGATACGCGTGTTCCATTTTACCCATAACCTGCACGCGCTTGTTATCAAAGTAATCGTAAAAGCCCGCCAGCTGCAATCCGGGACGGTTAGTATCGTTGTTGGAGATCAGCGAATTTTCGCCGTTTTCCGGCATATAAAGCGTTTCAAGCTTCAGCTCGTCTATCATTTTTTTTAGCGGGAACGAAAACTCCCGTGTTATTTCTTCAAGTGGCATAGCCGTATCCTTTCCGGAGCTTCCGACTCCAAACAGATCTTTACTGCCTATGTCGCGAAAAAAACTTTTTCGGCATCTTAATCTGTAAGTTTATAATAATCTTTTATTATACCATATTTTCAGTACCAATGATACGCTCGATCAACCTATAACATTTTCGCTGTAAGTTTGTTGCGCTGTCTTTATTATACCATAAATTCGGAGAATTTATGGTATAATTGTCCATTACCGCGCGGAGCGAACGAAGTGAGCGTATGCGCGTGGACATAAAGGTATAATAAAGGCTTTGCCTTTATTATACCACAATCCGCAAATAATTTCAAGACCTTTTGCGCGGATTTGTTTTTTTGTCAAGGATAAATAAAACACAAGCCGCCTCAAAGAACAAGGCGGCTTGTAACTGTAATGACCTATATCAATGCGCTCAATGTCTCGGAGTAACTCCTTCGGGCGCGGGATAGCGCGGTTTCATCTCGCGGTCGGAATGCTGAGCAGCGGGTCTGTGCGGATTATCCGTACTCATCATCGGTACCGTCGAGGGACGTTTTTGCGGAGCCGGAGCGGCAGACTGGGTAGCAGCGGGCTGCGGCTTGGGAGCTTCCGCCCCAGCTTCTTCCTCTTCTTCCTCGTCGGATTCGTCGTCTTCCCGAGTATAAGATGATGTGCCCGCGATATTATCCTCAAACCACTTCGCCGCCATCATCGGTGTCAATACCACGTCAAAGACCTCGGGCGAACCCTCATAAACCGTTTCTATCGGCATATTTCCGTTATCGGACGGCTCGCAAATATCGCAGCTGATCTGTCTGCGGAACTTAATGCGGCTGTACAAAAACTCGGGCGGGATATTATCTATGTCGGAGATCTCGTCAAGCCAGCGGAACGGGTTCATACCGCCAATGCTGATGTCATCGATAAGCCAGCCCGCTGAAGCGGCGGCGTCGTTTAGACAAAGATACAGCGCAAACCGGAACTTCTGTTCCTTTTCGCCGTTCATGATCCCTATCGAGAACTTCTTCACAACAAAATTATTGAGTATCCCCGTTTCGGAGCCGCAGCGCGGACAAACACAGCCGTATCCGTAAAGCTTCGCGTTTACGTCGCGCGCGAAATAATTGCGGTAAGCCTTGGGGTTGGACTTCTCATATTGAGCGATCTTGCGAACCTGTTCGCGCAAATAATCGAACTCCTCGCGGCTGATAACGGGAACGGGCTTGTAATAATAAGGTATCTGATCTATCAGCACCAAATTCGGCTCTTCCGTGCCCGAATACAAACCGCGGAGAACATTGCCGTTCTTCCCCGTGAGAACAAATTCCACAAAGCCCGCATACTGCGGCTTAGTCATATTGTCGCGCAAAATGACATACTTTGCGGTTTTTTCCTTATCCTCGTCCGAGATAGGCGTTGCGGTGTCGATGATCTTCATCAGCTTATCATCGCCGTTCAGCAGCGCTATCTTGTCAAGCCCCAGGTCACAGACGTACAATTTTGCAAGCGCCTGTTCGATAACCGACGCGCTCTTGATATTGGGCAGCGCCGTCAAAAGCTCCTGCACGTCGAAGCTGAAGCGTCCCGCCGTGAACATAAAGTCGAACACGCGGTTATTCAGAAGTCCGCTTTCAATAAGCGCGTAAACGTCTCCGACGATATCCAGAAGATCGGCAGTCGCGATATTCGGCGGTATCATAAACTGTTTTCCGTAAACGGAGAAACGGTAACGCTTGTTGATATCTAGCGCGAGCGAAATATCTCCGCCCTGCGACTTTATCTCTTTCAGGAACGTTATAGTGTCCTTGCCGTTGGTAAAGGAGTTCACCATAAGCGTGGAGATCTGGTTGAATATCTGATGATTTTCAAACCTCATCTCGTGCGCCGCGAGAGTATCATACGCCTTTTTGAGGTTGCTTATGTTGATCTTGGATATCTCAAACTGAATTTGCGCCGTACCGGAAGTTACCACCAATTGGAAGTACTTCATCGAAATGCGGTAATTCTCGCCGAACATCTGATCGATAGTGTCGAACGCCTGCGCCAGCGCGTCCTCGTCGGCTATCTGACCGTTCTGCACGCTGTCGGAGAGTTTTAGGCTGATTATGTTCCTGAAATTCGCGGAAAGCTCGTAGTCCTTAATTTTCTTTGAACTGTCCGAGGACATAAAGTACTTGTGCCCGTCCTTATAGAACGCGTACAAAAACTCCTCACCGCCCTCGTCCGTTCCGGGAACATTCCAGCGGTACCTTGCCACCAGAATGTGGTTATCGTCCTCGCCGTACCACTTGTTCATCTGCTCGATGTCCGCGTAGAGCTGCTTTGCCGCAAGCCCCTCCTCGTGATCTTCCTTGGAAACGCTGTCGTTCTCGCTGAAGAAGCCTTTCTCGCGCAGCGCGGAGAACAGTATCGGTATCTCGGACTCGGGGAACAAGATAGAAACGCTGTCGCTGAACTTCTCGCGAAGCCCTTTTACTATCTTGCTGTTGTTTATATAATTGTAGAAGAACTCAAACACATACTGCTTCGGGCGAAGCATATAAAGGTTGGGATTATCCTGCCGCTGAACAAGCTCCAAAACGAACAGCTTTTTATATTCCTCGGTAACAGACAAGATACCCTGTTCAATGTTCGACGAACATTCCTCAAGCGAATCATACTTGATACCCGAACGGTTGTTTGTGATAAACTTGTTGGGCACGGAAACAAAGAACGCCGAAAGCTGATCCTCAACGAACTTTTGGTTGGAGGTATTAACAAAGCCCGTCAGCTCAAACGTTGAAAAATAGTTGTACTTGTTCATCAAAACCCGAGCCGCCTCGCGCTTCGCGCCCGAGATGGCGTAAGGGATAAGATAAACGAAGCCGTCGTATTCCGCGTGAATAAAGTCCGCTACGCTCTTGCCGTTCTCGAAAAAGCGCACCTTGGGAATATCGCCGTCGCTTTTGCGGAACTGTTGAAGCTTATAAACGACCTCCGGCTTACCGTAGTTGATTATCGCGATGTTGAACGTTCTTTCAAGGCACTCCTCCTCGTCCGCCGATTTGAGATGCTTTTTCTTAATGAACGCAAAGCACAAGTCAACCATATTGATGTAGCTGCCCTTTTGAGAGGTAAGCGACACCAGGTTTTCATGAAGAGCTTTCTGCTCGTTCTGCGGCAGCGCGAACACGATCTCCGTATGCGGAAATACCTGTCCGTTAAGCTCCAGTTCGCGAACTTTCAGCGTGCCGTTTTCGTTTACAACGCGCAGCGAATACTCGTTCGAGCGCATCTTGAACCAGTCAACGTTCATAAATACGCTCTTAGCGCCCAAGCCGAAACGACCTTCGCGTTTTTTATCTCCCTCGTTTCTTCCGACGGAAAGATAGTAGAACACCTGTTCCAGACTGAATCCCGTTTCGTTGTAGGTAAGCTTCACCTGACCCTCGTCGAGAAACTCTATCATTATCTTGATGTTGGGGTCGTCATAATCGCACCCGAAGCTGTTTTGCAGCAATTCTCTTACGATAGATTCTCTGGGATAGTCCTTGAAGATATTGTTGACGTTTGCGGCGCCTCTGCCCGCAAATTGGTTGTTAAAATACTCTTTAAACGGCGCGCTGTCGAACTCTCCGTTTTTCAGCTTTTGCTTGATATCCCGAACGACGGATCTCGCGCCCTCTTTATCACCGGCGGTATTTCGTTCAAAGAAATCGCCGAGCAGCTTTTCAACTGCGTCATAATTTCCGCTCATTATCCTGTTCCCCGTTTCTCCGCGCAATATTTTACATCTTTTTGCCCGCGCGGCAGGCAAGGTCAGTTAACAGTTGACAATTGTACATTGTCAATCATACATTCTCAATTATTCAAATGCCGTCGTTATATATCTTGATGTAGTCTTTAAACGAGCGGTTGGAATCCTGTTCCTTTGCTCTGTATTTCCAAATGCCGTACAGCACGGTGTATTGAATGCAGTCGCCCATCTCGCTTATCTCCTGCTTTATGCGCAAATGGAAATCTTCTCCTTTGTGAAACTCGTCGATCTCGGATTTAGCGTTCAAAAGACCGACAACGGCTTCCGAAGCAAACGGAAGATCGGCGTAGCTCACGTCGTTGAATGAAGCCGCCATCTGCGATTTTCCGGGAGTCTGCTCAAGCTTTCCGCCATTGACGATACAAAGCCCGCCAAGCGCGTTCATTGCCGCCGTCACATCGTCCTCAGTCGAGTTCTCGCTCAAGCCCAGCAGCTTATACAAACGCGACAGCATAGTCGCCGCGAAATCCGAAAGCTGCTTGCCCGTGGAGATCCTCGCGGATTCCGGCACGGTATATTCGCACTTGACTTTTTTAATAAGGTCAAGACAGTTGTCCACCTGCTTCGAGTAATCGCGCGTGTATTTAAGGTCTGCGATAAGCGCGTTCATGCACTCCGCTTTTTTCGGCGAGTCGAGCAGAATATTTCTCGCGGGCAGAGCGCCGCAAAAGGCAGTGCCAAGCTGCAAATAAAGAACCTTATCCAAAACGCATGAATCAAACGCCTTGTTGGTATCGCGGAAAATAACGTATTTTCTTTGAGCCTCGCCCGCCGCTCCGTGACGCGTCATTCTTCTCTCCAAAAGCACGGGCGTCAGCGGAAGCTCGTAGTTTATAACATTGTTAATGCTCTCCATGCCGTCGCCTACGGTGCCAAGTTCGTCGGTGCCTATCATGATCCTCGGCATATCCGCGCCCTTGCCCGCAGACAAACTCCGCGCGATATCACCCGTATGCAAAAGCTCGTCGCGAACCACTTGCACCTCCGCCCCGTAAAGGCAGGACAACGCCTTGTTAAGATACTCCACCGTATTCTTGTCACAGCAGTAGATCATAATTCTGTTGCCGTTATCCGACATCAGGTCGCCGCACAAATTCAGCAGGCTGTCCAGCTTTTTGTCAAACGCGCGAAGATCCTCAACATCGGAACGCGAGTAAAACGTTTTCAGATAAATTTTCTTTTCACTCTCAAATCTCTCGCAGTCGAATTCTTCAAAAACGTTGCCGCCGTATTTATAAGCAGGTATCCCGGAACGCAGATCGACGCGTCTGCGAAGATTATTCATAACCTCGTCGTCAAACGAATAGTCGACAAACATAATGTTCCGCTTGATCTCGTCCGAATAGACCGCCTTGTCGAAATACCTCATAGCGGGCGAATTCGGGTTGAGCTTAGAGACCGCGGGCGTAAGCTCAATGCTGTCGGCGGCGGCGGACTTCTCCTTATCGTCGAGCACGGTCTTGATAAGCTCGATCATAGAAGCCTTGTCGTCGGCGGTTCTCGCGGGGAACGGAGTATTTATCATGAAGCGTTCCGTCGTCCACGGAAAGTTTTCCTTGTATTTCTTGTAATCCGGAACCTTTGTGTTCATTTCCTCGTCAATTACGACCAGATCCCACAAAAAGCGGCGGCTGAGCTTCTTTTTAAGAAGATTATCCTTAAAAAGCGTCTCCGAGGAGATGATATACAGCCCCGCTGCCCGTTCGTTAAAATAAACCAACGAATTGGGCGCGCCCGTAATTATTTTAAAATCCGCTCCAATGCCGGTCACCAGCACCTTATACCAGCTGTAAAGACTGCTGCCGTTGGAAATGATAAGGATATTGGGATTATTCTTTCCCGCAAGGACGTCGTAAACGCCCAAAGAGACCTTGGTATATTTTTCCATGCCGAACGAACTGCAGTTTAAAACAAAGCCGAATTTGCGAAGCTTTTCGGCGGCGGCAAGATTAGCCGCGGACAAATTCAAGCACGCAAGCGGCATCCATTTAAAGTTGCTCAAAACGATCGCACCTCCAATAAACTAAATACGGTCGGAAAACTCCTCACGTTTTTACGGTATATATTTATACAATTCTCCATATTTAATTATACACCAAATACCGAATTATTACAAGTGCCGAGGGTATGGCAATTCTACAAAAATCAGCATTGGTATTTTTGTTGATTTTCAACAAATAAGTTGCTTTAATGGACGTTTTACCTAATTTAAGCAAATTAAATGTCGTAAATTTAGTAAAATTCATAATAAGAGCATATATTTTATAGAAGTTATATAATATAAAGAACAAAACCGCCAACCGCGTTGAGAATATTTTGTGAATTATTACCAAAATTTACATTTGAAATATGACGTAAAATAAGTTACAATATACTTAACCTGAATCCGTTAAGTCGGTCAAATGAAAGAGCAACAAAAAAGAGAACAATTCAAACAGTGGCTTTTGCCTGA
>CANQWD010000009.1 GCA_947627465.1 uncultured Clostridia bacterium | reverse complement strand
GAGCAAAGCTCAACCCGCTGACAGAAAAATCTGACTGCGCAATCGGACAGCAATAATTGTGCGGTGTTGCCTTAAATTATGTCCGACACGCGCGGTCTAGACGTATATCCCGAACGCTTTAAGCAGTCTCTGCCAGAAATTCAGCTTACCGCTTTCCTCAGCGACGTTCTCCGCGGCGTAAAGCGGGACGCTTTTCACATTTTTTCCGTTCAGGAAAAACTCCAGCGAACCTAACTCGTCGCCCTTTTTGACTTCTCCGTAAACTATCCTCGGAAGCAGAACGCGCCGCTCGAGCTTACTGCGCTGTTCGGGCTTTAAAGAAAGCTCGGTAGAGTCGGCGTAAACGCCGATCTTCTTTCCCGTGCCCGCAACAGAAACTTTCGTTGAACACCCTGTCTCAAGCGGATATGATTTCACCTCGGCAAAGCCGTAGTCCAGCATTTTTGTGTGGTCGTTCCAATCGTCGCCCGCGTTCAGCGTGACCGCGATAAGCGTAGTTCCTCTGCGTTCTGCGGCGGATACCAAGCACCGCCGCGCGTTATCGGTAAAGCCAGTTTTTACGCCGATAGCTCCGTCGTAGCGCGACAGCATTTTGTTGGAATTGTAAAGCGTCCGTTTATACGGCGGGTTGCCGAATTCCACTTGTTTCGTTTTACACTTGACTATCTCGCGAAACGTCTCGTTTTTCATAGCGTAGGCGGTAAGGTTCGCGAGGTCGCGGGCGGTGGTGTAATGCCCGTCCGCATCTAAGCCCGATGGCGTAACAAAGTGCGTGTTTTGAAGCTTCAATTGCTCGGCTTTTTCGTTCATTTTTTCAACAAACGCGCTCATGCTCCCCGAAACGGACACCGCCGCCGCGTTCGCCGCGTCGTTTCCCGAGGGCAGAAGTATCCCGTAAAGCAGATCGCGCCGCGAAACGATATCGCCCTCGCGCAAGCCCATTGAGGTGCCCTCGACCATTATCGCGTAAGGATCGGCGGTGAAATCGCGGTCGAGATCGCCCGCTTCGATAGTCAGGATAGCCGTCATTATCTTCGTCGTAGAAGCCATAGCGCGCCGCTCGTCGCAATTTTTCGCGTACAGAACCGTGCCCGTTTCCGCTTCAATAAGCACCGCGCTTGCCGCCGACAGCGACAACTCGCCCGCCCGAACTTTAAAATTCAAAAACGGTGCGATAACACATAGACCCAACAAGACAGATAATATTTTTTTCATCACGCAAATCCTCCGAGTAATTCCTCGGAAATATTTTACGCGAATTTATGAAAAATATTCCTTATTTATTTTCCTTATCAAGTTCGGCTCTGGCTTCCGCTCTCGCGGCTTCGACTTTTGCGTTCGCCTTAGCAAGACGTTCTTCCGCTTTTGCGTCTTTAACTGCGGCTTTCGCGGCTTTGGCTTCCGCTTTTTCTACTTTGGCTTCGGCTTTTGCGGCTTTAGCGTCGGATCTTTCAGCCTCTGTTTCGGTTTTATCGGCTTTCGCCGCCTTTTTTTCGGCTGCGGAATTTTTGATTTTGTCGATAATTCCCGGCAGCGAATCCATAACTCCCTCGAACGGGGAGGATTTTTCGCCAAGTTCGAGCAGCTTTACGTCGCCGTCCGCCTTGATGACGATAAACGCGACGGGTTTTACCGTAACGCCAGCGCCCGCGCCGCCCGCGAACTTCTGCGCCGCTTGTGTGGGCAGGTCGCTGCCGCCCGATGCGAAACCGAACGACACTTTCGAAATTGGTATTATCGTTGTGTCGCCTTTGATTATCGGGTCGCCGATTATCGTGTTTACGTCCACCATTTGGTGGATATTTTCCATTGATACTCCCAAAATTCCTTCGATAGGATGTGCCATTTTCTTTCTCCTTTCAAACTAAACCGAGCTTTCGCCCGATGAAATTCACTTTTTAGGGCAACACCGCACAATTATTGCTGTCCGATTGCGCCGTCAGATTTTTCGTCAGATTGTACAAAGTTGATGCAGACGGGCTGTCGCCCGTCAAGGAGACTTTGTGCAAGATGACGGAAAATATGCAAGCAAGCGGGCGGCAAAGGCGTTAGCCGGTAATTGTGCGGTGTTGCCTTAGAGGTGCCCTTTAAGCCGCCTTATGCGTTTTCGCGTTCTCGGCTTTTCGTCGTATGCCTTTGTAAGCTTCGTGAGCGCCCTCAACAAACCAAACGCTCCCGCTATTGCCGCGAAAAGCGACAGCCGCGTTTCAAAATACACATCATACAGCGTTTCTTCGCTTTGGAAATCCACCGTGATGTACATATCGTCAAGCTCTTTCAGCGTGAAAAAGCTGTCCAAAAGCCCCAAAACATTGCCGACCGCAATATTCATCGCGCCGAATTTTATCGCCGCCTTTGCCGCGTCGTCGCCGCCGCAGACTATCCGAATACTCGTATGCGAGAACTCAACTTTTTTCAGCAGCTTTTTCAGCGGCTTTCCGAAGCCCGACAGCGCTAGTTTCAGCAGTTCGATCTTGTCGTCGAATTTAAGGCTTTTTAAGTCAAATTTTTTCTTGCCCTTTTTCTTACTTTTGTCCGATTTGGCTTTTTTATCCGTCTTTTTTGCTTTGTTTTTGGATTTTCTTTTGGATTTTTTGCGCTTTTTCTTCGGAATTTTTACTACGTTAAAGCACGCATACTTTATTTTCAAGGCGAGCGTGCCGTTGTAATCGAAAAATACGGCAATTCTGCCCGCAAGCAGCAGCACGATAAGCAAAACTATCGCCGCTGCTATCAACCAACCCATTCGCTCACCCTCTTTCGGATCTTATTCAAAGCGGAATTATCCGCCGTCCCGTTCTTCGTTCTCGTTTTCGTTTGGTTCTTCGTTATCCTCGGCTTCGTCATACACCAAGTCCTCCGCGCCGTCGTATTCCTCCAGAGTGATCTGGTCGGAGCTGCCCGGAATTGGCGGAAGATCGTTTAAGCTGTTCAGCTTAAAGCAGCGCAGAAAATTATCGGTGGTTTTATATGCTATCGGTCTGCCGGGAACGTCGTTTAAGCGCCCGTGTTCCTCCAGCAGATCGCGTTCCACAAGGCTTCGCATAACGCCGCCGCTGTCTACGCCGCGCACCTGATCGACAAACCCGCGCGTCACGGGCTGATTATACGCGACTATCGCCAAAACCTCCAGAGCCGCCGGCGACAGCGGGGCTTGACGGCGCGTTTCCATTGCCGTTTTGATGTACCGAGCATACTCGGGCTTTGTCATCATCTGATAGCTTCCGCCGAGCTTTCCTATCGTGACCGCGCTGCCCGCTTCGGAGTAACGGTCGTTCAAACGCTCTATGATACGCTCCGTGGTTTCGGGTTCTATTTCCGCGGCGGCGGCGAGCTTGTCCAATTCTATCGGCTCTCCGCACGCGAAAAGCACGGCTTCGACCGCCGCCATTCTCTCGCTGAATTTCACTCGCTCACCTCATTTTGTATGTCATTTTCGGGAATTACAGGCACTTTATGCGCGGAATTCGTGTTTAAAGTAACGCTCTCGCCGTCGTCGCTGATGATTATTCTGCCGTCCTTTGAAAGCTCCAATATTGCCAAAAACGTCGCGACCTTTCTCGAACGCCCGCAGTTTTCGTAAAGCTCGTCCATGGAAACGACCTTATGCCGCCGCAGACTTTTTAAGATCGACACGATCCCCGTGAACACGGTGACGTAGCTTTTCTCGACAACGGGAGCGGCGGGGGCGCGGTTGTAGCTTTCGCGCCGCCGTGAACGTTCCGCCAGAACGCCGTATGCGGACAGTATCTCCTCGGGTTCGTGTATTCGGCGGTAAGCGGCGTCTATGTCAAGTTCCACGGGCTTGCGCACGAAGATTGTGTCGCCCTGCCAGCGCTCCTTGAGCTTTGCCGCCATTGTCTTGGCAAGGGCAAGCTCGATAAGCTGACCTTGCAGTTCCTTTTTAAGTTTCTCGGCTTCGTCTTTTGGCAGCAAAGCCGCGGACTTTATCAGGATAAGCCGCGCCGCTATTTCCAGAAAGTCGGACGTAACTTCGATATCGGCTTCGGTCATACGCTCAAGATATCCGAGAAACTGGTCGAGAAGAACGGATATCTCGATATCGTAAATATTCAGCTTATGCTTTTGAATAAGCATTAAAAGCACGTCCAGCGGTCCTTCAAAGACCTCGAGTTTAAAGTTAAGCTCTGTCATTTAATAAATCCCGTTGCCTTGTTGAGCACCCATACGATCTTATCTGACAAGAAGCCCAGAGGTATGCTGAGCATGCCCGTAAAAATCAGCACGAGCATAACGATATTGATGATCCGCGCGTGATTTTCTATCCAAATACCCGCCTTGCGCGGAAGAATAGCCGACAGAAGCGAGTAACCGTCAAGCGGCGGTACGGGTACAAGGTTAAACACCGCAAGACCGGCGTTTATTGCCGCTATCATCCACATAGCTTCAACGATATAGAGCGCTGTCTCGGCTCCGGGATAATACATCATCGAACCGTCGGATTGAATAATGATACCGTTTGACGCGGCGATTATTTTTGAGACCAGCACAAAAACGAACGCCAAAATCACGTTTGACGCGGGACCCGCGACAGACACCAGAATATCCGCGGTGCGTATTTTTACCTTGCGGCAGCCCACAAGGTTAACGGGCACGGGCTTTCCCCAGCCGAGAGAGAACAGGAACATACACAGCGTGCCCATCGGATCCATGTGCGCGAAAGGGTTCAGCGTCATTCTGCCGCGGTAGAGCGCGGTATCGTCGCCGAGCCAATGCGCCATTGCCGCGTGCGCGCATTCGTGAAACGGCTGACATACAAAAAGTATAGCCAATATGGAAAAAAGAGCAACTATAAAATAGATAATGTCCGTTTTTCCCGTCAAAACATCCAAAAACGTAAATACTACTCCCGATCTCATTTATCCTCCTTAATGCGGTCAAACAAATCTTGTTATTTTCCGTCCTCAGCAACTCAAAATTGATATACCTTTTTATTATAACACAATCTATTGTCTTTTTCAAGTAGTTGTCCGCAAAAATTTCAAAATTTTGTATTTTTTCATATTACAGACGTTTCCCCCGCTTATGGCGGGGGAAACGAAGATTTTAAAAAGGGGAGAAGCGCCGTTATCCCTTTTTGATGAGCTTAGAAAATTCCAATGCCTTTCCAACGTCTCTGTCGACCTTGAGCTTGCCGGTAGTGAAAGCGATAACCGGGTCGAGCTTGCCGCCGGCAAGCTTCATAAAGTTCTCGCTGCTTACGGTAAGTCCGCAGGAACGGTCGTTGTACTCGTATGGCTCCACGGTTGTTTTGCCGTCCTTTATCTCAATGTAAAACACGCCGCCGTCCTCTCCCGTGATGTTCACCTGAACAGCTAAAAAAGGCTGATTTGAAACGTCGATGCTGTTCATTTTTTCGCGAACCTTTTCAAGTAATTCTTCAAACTTCATAATATTTCTCCTTAATTATTGAATATTGTTTATCAAACCTTTTGCTTTATCAGCTTCGAGAATTCCAGCGCCTTTGCGAGATCTCCGTCCACCTTGATCTTTCCCGTGGTGTAAGCCTCCGCGGGATCGAGTTCGCCGCTTATGATCTTCAGAAAGATGTGCTGCTCCAGCGAGATGGCGCAGGAACGATCCTCGTATTCATACGGTTCTATCTCGTATTTTCCGTTCTTGATTTTAACATAGAACACGCCGCCGTTTTTTCCTATGATGTTTACTTGGATCGCCATAAAGGGCAGTCCGAGAATGTTTACCTTATCCATGGTTTGGCGGGACTTTGCCAACAGTTCTTCAAATGTCATCATTACCTCACCCTTTCTTTTGTCTGCATATACATTATAGCACATTTTAAGAAATTTGTCAAGGAATGATACTTTGCGTTCTCGGCTTATCCATTTATATCAACCATATCTATAAACGTAAGCAGCAGCTCGCGTTCTTCGGGTTTTTTGAATTTAAGCTGCGCCGCCGCGACTATGGGCAGCCAATCGCGGATATAATCCACATGCGTTGCGGACTTTGCGCAGTAGAGTTTAAGATACTTTTCAGCCCATTCGGTATGATGTTTCAGACAAAAGCCGAGATAAGTCTTTGCCGCGTCCGCGGACGCGTTTCCCTGCTTCGCTTTCAGCCAATCCACAACGAACGTGCCGCTGCTGCCGACTATGATGTTGTCGGGCGACAGATCGCCGTGGCAAAGCTTCATGTGCGGCGGCATTTTGTTGAGACGCGTCAAAAGCTCGTATTTTTTCACGTCGTCGATCATATCCAGCCCGTCGATAGAGCGGCTGAGGTAGTCTTTAAGACGGCTTACCTTTGCCGACGAAAGGTTGTTTATCTCGATTTGTATATCCGCGAGCTTCTCGAGATATTCGTCGATTTTATCGGGATTTTCGCGCATAAGCTGTTCAAGGGTCTTGCCCTGCGCATATTGGTAGATTATCGCGTATTTTCCGTCGATGTTCACTATTTCCTCAAACGCGGGTATCTTATTATACCCCGTTTCCTCAACGCGCGCGTGAGTTATTGCTTCGTAAAGCACGACGCTTTTCGGCTCTTTCGGGTCTTTAAAGAGCTTGACGCATTTGCCGCCGCATTCGTAGATCTGTACCTTGTCGCCGTCCGAGATGAGATTTTTAAGTTCCATACCGTTATTCCTTTCGGGTGAGTTTCCGCAAATTCAAGAGCCGAAAACAAGACTTTTATCGGGCTGTTTTTTCCGTTTGCGGCGGGGAACAGCCCCCTTGTTAGGCTCTTTTATATTAAGATATATTATATCACCAAATCCGATACTTGTAAAGTACCTTAATAAAATTTAGGGTACATTGTCAAAAAATATTTGTGAAATTTCACAAATATAAATGACGCCTATTTACAATGATTATTGTTGACAATTAAATTTATATATGATATAATGTAATTTAGATTTGAAAGAAAACGTATAAAAATTTCACAGCCTTGAGCGAATTTTTATACAAAACCAAAACAGTGCGGAACAATTTCGGAAAGGAAAAAATTATGAAACTCAAAAAAACGGTTATGATGATTGCTGCCGGAGCGCTTTGCGTTACTATGCTCAGCGGCTGCGGCGAGAAGAAAAACGCGGTATTTTCGGCGGACGATCTGCCCGGAAAGACTATCGGCGTACAGATGGGCACTACGGGCGCGACATACGCGGCAGACCTTGAGGAAAAACCCGAATCGGGCAAGGAAAAAGCAACAGTCGAGCGCTATGACACCGGCGCTGACGCGGTAAACGCGCTTAAACAGAGTAAAGTTGACTGCGTTATTATAGATAACGAGCCGGCTAAGGTTTTCGTTGCCAACAACAGCGATCTGCAGATCCTCGCGGATCCGTTCGCGGACGAGGATTACGCTATGGCGGTCAAGAAAGGCAACACCGAGCTTGTTGAAAAGATAAACGGCGCGCTCAAGGAGCTTAAAGACGACGGCACGCTTAAGAAGATCATAGATAACTATATCGGCGACGACACCAAGGGCAGCTTTAAATACGAGTCTCCCGCGGATGTAAAGCGCGACAACGGCACCCTCGTTATGGCGACCAACGCGCAGTTCCCGCCTTACGAGAGCATAAGCAACGATAAGATCGTCGGCATAGATCCCGACATTATGCAGGCTATCTGCGATAAACTCGGTATGGAACTTAAAATTGAGGATATGAAGTTTGATTCCATCATTCCCGCAATTCAGTCGGGCAAGGCGGACGTCGGCGTCGCGGGTATGACCGTTAACGAGGAGCGTTTGCAGAGCGTAGATTTTACAGACAGCTACGCAAAGGGCGTTCAAGTTATTATTACAAGAAAATAATTTTTTGCGGCGGCGCGGCAAATTCCGCGCCGTTGTTTTGTTTAGGAGTAAAAAATGAACTTTTTTCAGAAGATCGCCGATGAATTTCACCTGAATTTCATTGCAGAGGATCGTTGGAAGTATATCGTGGACGGATTGGGCACGACTATGCTTGTAACGATCTTGGCGCTGACGTTGGGGCTTGTTTTGGGTGTCGTTACGGCGATAGTGCGTTCGACGCACGACAAGGTTTGCACGGAAAAGGGCGGACATTTCTTTTTGCGCTTCGGAAACGTTATTTGCAAAATTTACCTTACAATAATCCGCGGTACGCCGACTATGGTTCAGCTTTTGATAATCTATTTCGTTATCTTCGGGAGCGTTGCCATAAACAAGACGCTGTGCGCGGTTCTGGCGTTTGGGATAAATTCGGGCGCTTACATCGCTGAGATAATCCGCTCCGGCATTATGTCTATCGACAACGGACAATTCGAGGCGGGGCGCAGCTTGGGTTTGAATTTTCGCCGCACTATGATATACATAATTATGCCGCAAGCCTTGAAAAATGTGCTTCCCGCGCTTGGCAACGAGTTTATCACGCTTCTTAAGGAAACGTCGATCTCGGGTTACATCGCGCTTCAAGACCTCACCAGAGCGGGCGATCTGATACGCGGGCAGACTTATTCTCCGTTTATGCCGCTTATCGCCGTGGCGCTTATCTATCTTGTTATCGTTATGGGACTTTCAAAGCTGATTACGCTTTTGGAGAGGAGGCTCGCGCGGAATGATAAACGTTGAACATCTTTACAAATCCTTTGGAGATTTGGAAGTCCTAAAGGACGTTTCGGAGCATATCGAAAAGGGCGAAAAAGTGGTGGTTATCGGTCCCTCGGGTTCGGGAAAGAGCACGTTTCTGCGCTGTCTCAATCTGCTTGAAACTCCCACGGACGGCATTATAACGTTTGAAGGCGTGGATATCACGCACTGTAAGGGAAAGGATTTGGATAAGCTGCGCCAGAAAATGGGAATGGTGTTTCAGCATTTCAACCTGTTTCCGCACCTTTCCATACGCCGAAATATCACGCTCGCGCCCGTTAAATTAAAGCTGATGAGCCAAGAGGAAGCCGACAAGCAAGCGGAAATTCTGCTGCGGCGCGTGGGCTTGCTCGACAAGGCGGACGCGTATCCAAATCAGCTTTCGGGCGGGCAGAAGCAGCGTATCGCTATCGCCCGCGCTCTGGCTATGAATCCCGAGGTCATGCTGTTTGACGAGCCTACCTCGGCTCTCGACCCCGAAATGGTCGGAGAGGTTTTGGAGATCATGAAGCAGCTTGCCGAGGACGGTATGACGATGGTAGTGGTAACTCACGAAATGGGCTTTGCGAGAGAAGTCGCGTCGCGCGTGCTGTTTATGGCGGACGGGCAAATTCTCGAGCAAAATCCTCCGAAAGAGTTTTTCAACAACCCTCAGAACCCGCGTCTTAAGGAATTTTTGTCAAAAGTAATATGATCAATGCGCCTGCCGCGTTTTAAATTGCGGCGGGCGTTTTTCTATGCGGAATTTCAGCCCGTAAGCCGTAAGCAGCGCGAGTATTCCCACAAGCTCCAGCCAGAAAAACGCGGGGAGAGCGTCCAAAAACGGGAAAACCTCGTAAAGCTGCTCGGGAAGCCGTTTCAGCATAATATAGTTGGTGCCGGAAATTCTGTTGAACGCCGATATCAGCGCGATATAGACGTTTCCAGAAACAAACGCCCAAACCGCGCCTTTGGGCGTTGTCTTATAATCAAGAACAAACGCGCAGTACAGGCTGAACAACAGCATTACGCGATGGCTTATCAGAAACTGCCAGAACAGATATCCCGAAAACGAGCGTGAAAGGTCGGGAAAGACGATCGCGGGCAGAGGTCCTATCAAAGTGAAGTAGTAGACGACCGAAAACAGCGAGTGTTTGTTATTTGTCCATAAAATGTACATCATAAGAAAGTTCGCCGCAAAGCAGATATGCAGCGGCAGATCTTCCGAGAGCCGCCATTCGCCGATAAGAATCCTTCCCGAATAGTGTATAAGCATGTTGAGAAAGAGAATACTTGCCATTGCGCGTCGTATCGCTTTAAAATGACCGAAGCGGCGAAGTCTTGCGCGGAAAACAATTAATAGCGCGTACAATATCAGAAATATCGCCGAAATTGCGATATGCAGACCGCCAAAGAGCTTCAAGCCGTCATCAAATTCGACCTCGCGCGCGAAAAAGTTGTGCAGAAACGTCATTTTATCACCCCTTGTAATAATGCTTCGAAATAATAATTGTGAGATGCACATTTGCACTAATTTAACTAGTACAATTATTATGCATTATACTTCCTCATTTGTCAAGAGTTTTTTGGAAAATTATAAAAAAATAAATTCGCTTTTCGGCACAAGAGAAATTCTTACAGTTGCCAAAAAACGGCTAGACAAATAACGAAAAATGTGGTATAATATATAATGCGTATGTTTGTGAAAGCATATTCGTAAAATGTTAAGACATGAAAGGAAGTTTTATTATGCAAATTACTGTTGATACTATTATCGGAGATATCCTCGATTTTAACGGCGAGGCTGCCGCTCCCATTTTCCTCGGAATGGGAATGCACTGCTTGGGCTGCCCGTCCGCCCGCGGCGAGAGCGTCGGACAAGCCTGCGAGGTACACGGTGTGGACGCTGCCGAGATCGTAGATCAGCTTAACGCGGCATTGGGCAATTGATTACACCGGACCACAGACTGAAAGCGGCGGCGGAGCTTTGCCGAGAGGGGAAGACCGCCGCCGACGTCGGCTGTGATCACGCGCAGTTGGCATGCTTTTTGGCGCAAACCAAGTCGAAGCTGGTTATAGCCTCCGACGTGCGCGACGGTCCTTTGGAAGCGGCTCGGCAAACAGTTTTTGAGCAAAACGTTACTAACGTTAAAGTGGTGAAGTCCGACGGCTTGAAGTCGATAGATTTTGCCGACGACGTGATAATCTGCGGAATGGGCGGCGAACTTATAGCCGATATAATAAGCGGCTGCAAATTCTTAAACGCCGATACGCGCTTTATTCTCCAGCCGATGACAAAGGCAAATTATCTGCGGTGCTGGCTTTGCGAAAACGGCTTTGAGATCATCGAGGAACGCGCCGCTTATGAAGATCAGCGCATTTATGCGATAATGTATGTGAGATACACCGGAGAACGAAACGTGCCGGACGAGATTTTTGCGCTTTGCGGTAAAATGACAGACGGCGGCTATTTGCGGAAAACCGCCGAAAAGCTGTTGAAGAAAGCGGACGGAATGTCGCTTTCGGGGAGCGCGGGCTGCGCTGGCGGCGAGGTCGAAAAAATACGCGAAATCGCCGCCGCGATACTTAAAAGAGCGGGGGAATACAAATGACAGTCGGAGATATTCTGGAATATTTAAGCGCTAAAGCGCCGCTTGATACCGCCGAGAGTTACGACAACGTCGGTTTGCTTGTCGGCAATTCGGACGAGGAAGTCACGGGAGTGTGCTGCTGCGTGGATATCACTCACGCAGTAGTCAAAGAAGCGTTTGAAAAGGGCGCAAACCTTATCGTTTCTCATCACCCCGTGATTTTCGACGGCTTAAAGCAGATACCCGAATGGAGCGTCGTATACGATCTCATTCAGCACGGGATTTGCGCTATCGCTATGCATACGAATTTCGATATCGCCGAAAACGGTGTGAATGAAACGCTTTGCGAATTGTTGGAGTTAGAACCGTGCGGTTATCTTGACGGCAAATACGGCGCAGTATGCGAAACGCCGCTCCCGTTTACTCCTCGCGGACTTGCCGAACATTGCAAAGCCAAACTCGATTTGGAGTGCGTGAAGTTCAGACGCTTTGAATGCGATAAACGCGAGCTTTCAAGAATTGCCGTTTGCTGCGGCGGCGGAGTAGACCGCGATATTATGCGGCTTGCCCGTGAAAACAACGTTGACGCGGTAATTTCGGGCGACATAAAGCACAACTTCTGGATAGAAGCCGAAAACTGCGGCATAACGCTTATCGACGCGGGGCATTTCGGCACGGAAAAAGCGGCGGCGCATTCTCTCGCCAAACTGATAACTTTGCAATTCAACGAAGTGCCGATATTCAGCGCGGAATGTGAAAAAGACCCGTGCGGGTATGTGTAAATAATTTCATATTAAAGGAATAAAATAAATGATTGAAATCAAATCATGGCTTGACGATTTTTTACCGGCTTTGCAAAACACATTCGGCGAACGCATTTGGTTTGTCGGCTTGCAGGGCAGCTACGGGCGCGGCGAAGCCACGGAAACAAGCGACATTGATTTGGTCGTAATACTTGACGAGCTGCTGCCGATCGATATTCAAAAATACAACGATATGCTCGACGCTCTTACTCACCGGGAACTTATCTGCGGTTTCTTGAGCGGAAAAAACGAGCTGATGAATTGGTCTCCGTCCGACCTGTTTCAATTTTATTACGATACAGTTCCCATAACGGGAAGTCTTGACACTCTGCTTAAAGTTATCGATGATAACGCCGTTTTGGGAGCAATAAAAACGGGAGCTTGCAATATCTATCACGGCTGTGTTCACAATATGCTCTACGAAAAAAGCGGGGAGATACTCAAAGGCTTGTATAAGTCCGCCTCGTTTGTCGTCCGGGCGGTTTGTTTTAAACGGACGGGCAAGTATCTAAAGTGCCAAAGTGACCTTTTAACTGCCGTTTCCGAAAACGAGCGGACGATACTTCAAACCTTTCAACATTTGAAGAATGGCGGTGCGGTTGAATTTACCGAAATGTCTAATGCGTTGTTTTCGTGGAGCAAAAAGCTGATAAATCAAACGTAAAAAAGGGGGCGGCGAAATGTCGCTTGACGGAGCGTTTTTACATTGCGTTAAAGAAGAACTCTCCGCGCTTGTGGGCGCGAGAGTGGATAAAATTTCACAACCCTCGCGCGAGGAGATAGTCGTTTCATTACGTATGCTCGGTGGCGAGGACAGGAGCGCGAAAAAGATTATGTTCTCGGCGAACGGCACGGCGGCGCGTGTTCATTTCACGGAGTTGGAATTTGAAAACCCCTCCGCGCCGCCGCTGTTCTGTATGATTTTGCGCAAGCATTTGAGCGGTGGAAAACTCGTCGGAATACGTCAGGACGACCTTGAGCGTATTCTGTACTTCGATTTTGAATGCGTAAACGAGATAGGCGATAAGGTGCTGAACACGCTCACAAGCGAGATTATGGGGCGCTATTCCAACATCATTCTAATTCGCGATGGACGTGTAGTGGACAGCATAAAGCGCATAACGGACGGCGGCGACGAGAACTTCACGGGTCGGCGCATTTTGCCTAATATCCCGTATGAAGCGCCGCCGCGCGTTCCGAGGTTTAGTTTACTGAATACCGATGTTTCGGATATTTTCGCGGAGCTTTTCGGCAAAGAATATGATAGTCAGCGGCTTGCAAAGGCTCTCGTGAACGTCTTGGAGGGCATTGCGCCGATTTTCGCGCGGGAGTGCGCTTATTACGCCGCGGGCGACGTTGACGCGGTCGTCGGCGAACTTTCCGACCCCGTGAAAATGCGCGTCGGCGATTTTCTGGAGAACGCGAAAAACTCGCTTAACGGCGCTGCAAACTACACGCTTCTCACCGATGAAACGGGCAAGAAAAAGGATTTTTCGTTTGTTGAAATAAAGCAGTACGGAACGCTCTACAAAGCGGAAAAATTTGACAGTCCGAGCAAACTTCTCGACAGCTTTTATGGAGCGGCGGCTCGTCAAGACCGTATGAAGCAAAAAGCGCGAGATCTGCTGAAAACCGTCAATACCGCTTACGAGCGCGTTTCGCGCAAGCTGGAGCTGCAGAAAAAAGAACTTGCCGAGTGTGCAGAACGCGAGGTTTTCCGCATGATAGGCGACCTTATCAACGCGAATATTTACCGTCTCGAAAAGGGAATGACAAAATGCGTTCTGGAGGATTTTTATACGGGAGAGCCGCGCGAGATTTCGCTTGACGTTCGGCTCACTCCCGCTCAAAACGCACAGAAATATTACAACGAATACCGAAAACTCGACACGGCGGAGAGAAAACTCACGGAGTTTATCAAAAAGGGCGGCGAGGAGTTATCCTACCTTGACAGCGTGCTTGATTTCATTCGGCGCTCCGAAACGGCTTTGGAACTCGCCGAAATTCGCCGTGAACTTTTGGAGCAAGGTTACATTCGCGCTCGAAAGGGAGACGACCGACTAAGCAAAAAGCCGTCAGAGCCGCTGAAATTCCGCTCCTCCGAGGGCTTTGAGATACTTGTGGGGCGCAACAATCGCCAGAACGATATACTCACGCTGAAAACCGCCAAAGCGACCGATATTTGGCTTCACACCAAGGATATCGCGGGTTCGCACGTAATTATCAGAACGAACGGTCAAACTCCGTCCGAGAAAACGATAACCGAAGCGGCGATACTCGCGGCGTATCACTCAAAAGGCAAAAGCGGTTCGGGTGTGCCCGTGGACTACGTTGCCGTGAAGTTCGTCAAAAAGCCCGCGGGAGCTAAGCCCGGAATGGTTATCTTCACGAACAACAAGACGCTTTACGTCACGCCCGATGAGAGCACGGTCGAGAAGCTGCGCGGAAAGGATTGATTATGTCAAATTTCGGTAAAAAATTTTCCGAATTTCTTTTTGGGAAACCCAAGCCTGAACCTGTTTATGTCGAGAACGAACTCGGCAGGTTCAAACTCGTTGAAACAAGGTCTACAATAATTGATGAAAACGGTAAGAAACGCCCGAATTATCATAAGTATTACGAGGGCGACGCCGTCTGGCACGGCGCGGAAGACAAAATCAGTGCAACCGTTCGCTGCAACGATGACCCGACCGGCGAGAGCGGATTTAAACGGCTCAAATGGGCAGTCGAGAACTCCGCCGAGCTTGAAAAGCGGCTTATCGAGTACACGTTCAACGACTTTATAGACCCCGAGCACCCCGAAGAGCCTATCGAGATATGGAGCGCGGGATATGACAGCGACAGCGAGGATGACGAGGAACCCGACCCGATGCCGCCCGAGGAGTTCAAAAAGCACATTTCCGTTGGCTTTATCGGCGTTGAGGACGACGGGACGATAGTTGTTGATATGAGTTTGGACGGTCTGTTCACAGACCACGGGTTTATGATATACATAGACACGGACGGAAATATCACGGACGGCGCGCTCTGGGGCTGATGTCAGTTGACAATTAACAATTGACAAATAAAGCGCGGTCGAAATAATCTGCGTGAACGTTTAAAGGAGCATACAAATGGGCGTTTATAAGATCCCGCGGAAATTCAAGGCGGGAGAGTTCAAATTCGCCGAGTTAGACAATTCGGGCGGCGAGTGCTTAGAGCTTAACTATGACGAAAAATACGGACTGTTGACTTATGATGCGCCGATGTACGAAAGCGAGGTGCGCGTATACAGCGTTCCGAAAGAGCTTATGCCGAACGCGCTTACCGCTTTGTACGATAAGAACGGCACGCTTGATAAGGTCACGCTTGCCGAGGGTGAGCGCGTAAGGCTTATATACATTTGGTTCAAGGATATTATGAAGTCCGAGAGCGGCGTTCTGAAATTCGTCAAGGAACAGGCTGATAAAATAGCGAAAGAGATAATCAAACGCAAGCAAAAACTCGCGCGGCTTTTTGTCGGTAAGTTTTACGACGGAGAAGCGGTCGAGATCGCGGTTAAATGTGCCACCGCCGAAGAAATGCGGTCGGTTATCGACGAATATGACGGAGACGTCACGACCGCCGACAACAGCGGAAATTATTCCGTTGAGAAGATGATAACGATCGACCGCGAGGCGCTCGGCGTTATGCTGATGTGTACTAACGGCGAATTTCGGAGTATGCTGTTCAATAAGGCGGCGGAGACGTTTGAGGAGCGGTTAAAAAGCCGCGTTCTCGATAAAATAGACAAGACCGGGGATTTTAAATTTATCTCCGAGGAATGCGATTAAGAAACATAAGGGAACGCTGATTTAATGCCTTTTTTTCGCCGCAGGCGGGAAAAACGCGGCTGTTCCATAACATATACAAAAAGTAACTCAAAGAAAGGATATAAACCAATGAAAAAGGAACTTGCAAAAACCTACTCCCCGAAAGATTTCGAGGACAGACTTTACAAATACTGGGAGGAGAGCGGCTATTTCAAAGCGGAACGCGACCCTGAGAAAAAGCCCTATACGATAGTAATGCCGCCGCCCAACGTCACGGGACAGCTCCACATGGGACACGCACTCGACAGCACGCTTCAGGATATACTTATCCGCTTTAAGAGAATGGAGGGCTATTCCGCGCTTTGGCTGCCCGGCACAGACCACGCCGCTCTTGCTACCGAAGCGAAGATCGTTTCGGCGATGAAAGAGGAGGGCATTACGAAATACGACCTCGGGCGCGACGGCTTTCTCAAACGCGCTTGGGAATGGACCGAGAAATACGGCGGACGAATAAGAGAGCAGCAGCGCAAAATGGGTTCCTCCTGTGACTGGAGCCGCGACCGCTTCACTATGGACGAGGGCTGCTCAAAAGCCGTTCAGAAGGTCTTTATGGACTTGCACAACAAGGGTCTTATCTACCGCGGCGAGCGCATAATCAACTGGTGTCCGAACTGCAAGACCTCTATTTCCGATATCGAAACGGAATATGAGGAACAGGACGGCTTTTTCTGGCACATCAACTATCCGATAGCGGACGGAAGCGGTTTTGTGGAGATTGCGACCACGCGTCCCGAAACGCTTCTCGGCGACAGTGCGGTTGCCGTAAATCCCAAAGACGAGCGCTACACGAATTTAGTCGGCAAAATGCTGAAACTTCCGCTCACCGACCGCGAAATTCCAGTAGTAGCGGACGATTACGTGGATATGGAGTTCGGAACGGGCTGTGTTAAGATAACTCCCGCGCACGACCCCAACGACTTTGAAGTCGGCAAGCGGCATGATCTGCCCGTTATCCACATGATGAACGACGACGCGACTATCAAAGACGGCTTCGGCAAGTATTCGGGAATGGACAGATATGAAGCGCGTAAAGTAATGGTCGCCGATTTGGAAGCTCAGGGCTTGCTCGTTAAGGTAGAGCCGCACAAGCACAACGTCGGCACTTGTCAGCGGTGCGGCACGACCGTGGAGCCTACCGCTTCTTTGCAGTGGTTCGTCAAAATGAAAGAACTCGCGAAGCCCGCTATTGACGTTGTAAAATCGGGCGAACTTCGCTATATCCCGAAGCGCTTTGAAAACAGCTACCTGTTCTGGATGGATAATATCCGCGACTGGTGCATTTCCCGTCAGATCTGGTGGGGACACAGAATACCCGCGTTCTATTGCCAAAACAAAGAATGCGGACACACTGTGATAACTCTCGACGGCATAGATAAGTGCCCGAAGTGCGGCGCGCCTATGGTTCAGGACGAGGACACGCTCGATACTTGGTTCAGTTCCGCGCTGTGGCCTTTCTCGACTTTGGGCTGGCCCGAGAAAACTCCCGATTACGAGTACTTCTATCCCACCCAGACGCTCGTTACGGGCTACGACATCATCACGTTCTGGGTATCGAGAATGATTTTCAGCGGACTGGAGCACACGGGTCAGAAGCCGTTTAAAGACGTGCTTATTCACGGACTTGTTAGAGACGAGCAGGGGAGGAAGATGTCGAAGTCTCTCGGCAACGGCGTAGACCCGCTGGAAATTATCGACAAATACGGCGCGGACGCTCTGCGTTTAACGCTCGTTACGGGCAACGCTCCCGGCAACGATATGCGCTGGTCGGAAACGAAAGTCACCAACTCGCGCAACTTTATAAACAAGCTCTGGAACGCGTCGCGCTTTATCTTGATGAACTTGCCCGAAGACTTCACCGAGCCTAAGCTCCCCGCCGATATGCCTATCGAGGACAAATGGGCGCTGTCGCTGTTCAACGATATGATAAAGAACGTCACGAATAATTTGGAAGCGTATGAACTCGGCGTTGCCGTTCAGAACGTTTACGACTTCACTTGGGATATTTTCTGCGATTGGTATATCGAGCTTACGAAGCCGCGTATTCAGGCGGGCGGAGAAACCGCTCTCGCGGCGCAAAACGTTCTTGTTTATATAATGAGAGGTATTTTGAAAACGCTCCACCCGTTTATCCCGTTCGTTACTGAAGAGATTTGGCAGTCCATTCCCCACGGTGAGGAAGACAGCATTATGATGACCAAATGGTGCGAATATGACGAAAAACTCAACTTTACTAAGGAAAAGGAAGAATTTTCCAAAGTCATCGACGTTATCAGAGCCGTTCGCGTTCAGCGCAACGAAATGAACGTGCCGCAGTCGAAGAAAGTCACCGAGATAGTTGAAACGCAGTTCGCGGACATTTTCAACAACGCGAAGCCGTTCTTTGAAAAACTCGCGGGCGCGGGCGAGTTCTCCGTAGTCGAAAAAGCCGAAAACACCGACGGTATGGCGACGGTAGTCACCGACAGCGCACGCGTATTCATTCCTATGGGAGAACTTGTAGATAAGGAAAAGGAACTCGCTCGTCTCGAAAAGGAGAAAAAGGCGGCTCAAAAGGACATCGACTTCCTTTCGGGCAAACTGAACAATCAAGGCTTCTTGTCGAAAGCTCCCGCTCAGCAGATCGAGAACGAACGCGCCAAACTCGCGAAAGCCGAGGAGAAGATGAAGAAAATTCTCGAAAGTATAGAGAGCTTAAAGTAAGGAGCGGCTATGGAAATTCGCACGGTGACGGAAAGCGACCTCGCGGAGCTTGGCAAGCTTTATCTCGCGAGTTGGAGAGCGGGCTACAAAGGTCTTTTGCCACAGAAATTTTTGGACGAACTCACCGCAGAGCGCTGGAAAGGCAAATTCCTTGACGGCGGCAGTTTTGCGGCGGTCGAGGACGGGAAAATAGTCGCGCACTGTCACGCACGAGCGGCGGACGAGCCTAAAATGAGCAGTTGGGGCGAGATACACACTCTCTACACTCACCCCGATTTTTGGGGGTGCGGTTACGGTTCGGCGGTGTTTGAACGTGGGGAGAAGTGGCTCCGCGAACAGGGTTTCAATTACGCTTATCTTTACGTTTTGGAGGGCAACGAACGCGCCAAACGGTTCTATAACGCTCACGGTTATCTCCCTAACGGTGACACGCTCTGCTGCGATGTCGGCGGCGTTATCGTCACGGATCACAAATACGTTAAGAGATTGTGAGGAAATTTATGAAACTTGATGAACTTGAAAGCAAACTCGGGGTAAAATTCCCGAAGAAATTCCGCGAGATTTACGAAACGGGTGCTATGGAGTGGCTTGAATACTCGTTTGAGGAGTTCCAAAAGGTTCGCGATAAATACATAAACGACCCGAAATCGTTTATGATGATACACGGCGAGTTTGAACCGCTGATGTTTTCGGAAATTCCCGAACGCGCCGAGGAACTTGCCGAGTGGCTTTCGTGGCGCGAAGAGGACGAGGGCGAAGCGCTCCGCGAGGGCGTGAAGTTGGTGCCGATCGCTCAAACGGGCGGCGGCGATCTTCACCTGTTGGTTTTCGACGGCGAGACAGAGCCTAAGGTAATTCAGTATCAGCACGATGATTACGACAAGCCCGTGCTTTGGGGCAGAAGGCTTATATTACGCGATGCTTGAATCGCTCCAATGGGACGAGGATATAAACAGCGCGGCGTGGCAGTATCAGTTGAACTATTTAAGCGATGAGTACCGCGCGAAAATTGCGGGAAAGACAGCCGAAGAACTGAAGAGTAATTTTGAAGCTCTCGGTTTGGAGCTTGACAGAACGGAACTTAACATTTTTGAGGTGAAGTAACGGCAAGCCGCTCCGTAAAGCGAGAGCGATAAGCGTTCAGAAGCATTTAACAACATTTGACCAAAAAGGAGAACAATATGTCGGAATTAACTTTAGTAGTATTGGCGGCGGGAATGGGCAGCCGTTTCGGCGACAGAATAAAGCAGCTTGAACCTCTCGGACCGAGCGGAGAACTGCTTATCGACTATTCCGTTCATGACGCGTTAAAAAACGGTTTTACAAGAGTTCTGTTTATTATCCGAAAAGATATCGAGGATCTTTTCAAAAGTACTATCGGCGCGAGAGTGGAACGGCTCGTGAAAACCGATTACGTGTTTCAGTCACCCGATCAACTGCCCGTCAGAGCGGCGGATTTTCCCTCGCGTACAAAGCCTTGGGGAACGGCGCAGGCGCTCTGGTGCTGCAAGAACGCCCTCAACGGAGAGTTCGCCGTGATAAACGCGGACGATTTTTACGGCGCGGACGCGTTTAAGCTGCTTGGCGGCTTTCTCAAAGCGCCGAAGTGCACGGGCTGTTCCGTTGACTTCAAACTGGCGAACACTCTTTCGGAAAACGGCGTTGTAAACCGCGGCGTCTGCCGCACGAATGAGGAACACTTCCTCACCTTGGTTGAAGAAACAAAAGGCATAAGGCGCGGCGAGGACGGCGTTATTCGCGGAACGTTCGACGGCGCGGAGCGGGTTCTTAACAACAACGACACCGTTTCGATGAGCATGTGGGGATTTAAGGCGGAGTTTATGGAAATTCTGGAGCGGCAGCTTTCGGATTTCCTGAACGCCCTTCCCGCAGACGAACCTAAAGCGGAGCTTACGATAGCCGAGTGCGTTGGCAGAGAAATTAAGCAAAACGGCTTCAAATGCCTTGATATCCCCACCGACAGCCGCTGGTTCGGCATAACCTACGAAAGCGAGGTCGAAGCGGCGCGCGGAGTCCTTAAACGGTATGTGGAGCAGGGGATTTACAAAACGCCGCTTTCGTAACGGTTAAGGCGGCAGCCAGAATTTTCACATAAAATATGCCGCTCTTTCCCGCCGCAAACGGGGGAGAGCGGCATATTTTATGTTTTTTCGTGTGAGCAGTTTCGGCAGATGCCGCGGAAATTAACGCACACTTGCTTTACAAGATGACCCGTTCCCGCAAGAACGCGTTCTTCAATTCCGTTAATTCCGCTGTCCTCAACATCGAATACCTTGCCGCAGATTTCGCAGAAAAAATGACAGTGGGGGGTGGTATTGCCGTCGAAACGGTCTTTCTCGCCGAGATGAATTTTAGTTAACAACCCCATATCCGAAAGCAAATTTAGGTTTCGGTAAACCGTACCCAAGCTGAGGTTCGGACAGTCTTTTTTAAGTGCGTTGCAGACCTCGTCCGCAGTCGGATGGTTCGGATAATTCTTGACTTGTTCGTATATCATCTCACGCTGCCGCGAGAACTTTTTTCCGATCTCGGTCATAACAGATTTTCCTTTCCGAAAACGGTCATCACAAATAATGCGTTAATTGAGAATTTTAACAGCGTGGTTTTCGCTGTAAGTTTATTATATCATATTATAATTCACTTGTCAATAGATTGTAAGAATTATCCAAAAAAAGGCAGCCCGCAGTCTGACAACGGCTTTATGCAAGCCGAAGTCAAACGCTGTGGTCTGCCAAAAAATATTAAGGAGGATCGTTTTGAAAAAGAGAATAAGCGTTACAGAATTATGCAGATGAGACCGCCGCAGCCGTCGTTGATAATACGCTGAATGGTCTCCTGGAGTTTCAGACGGGCATCCACGGGCATACGGTTGAGCTTATTGTGCAAGCCCTCGTTCACAAGATCGGAGAGGGATTTGCCGAAAATATTGCTTTCCCAAATTTTGGTGGGATTTTCCTCAAAGTCGTTGAGGAGGTAGTTGATAAGTTCCTCAGACTGCTTCTCGCTGCCGACTATCGGGTTTATTTCCGTGGTAATATTCGCGCTCATCATGTGGATTGACGGCGCGGACGCACGAAGCCGCACGCCGTATTTTCCGCCTTGCTTGATAATCTCCGGTTCTTCCAGAGTGAGTTCGTCCATTTGCGGCAGAACTATTCCATAGCCCGTAGCCTCCACTTCTTCAAGGGCGTTTTTCACGCGTTCGTATTTGCGCTTGATGTTCGCAAGTTCAATCATGCACGGCATAAGGTCGTTTTCGCCGCCAAGCTCCAAGCCCGTGGCTTCGCCGAGGATTTTGTAAAAAAGTTCGTCTTGAAGCGTGATATCGATAACTCCCGAGCCTGTGCCCAAGTCCAGTTCCTCGGCAAACGCGCGTTTTACGTGCGGACATTCCGATATGCCAGCAGCGGCGCTTTTAATATCGTTTATGCCGTGAATTTCCAGAGCGTTTGACTTTATGCAGCCGAAAACGTCCTGCTTCAGCCAGTGATCCTTGTCAAGCGCTGTTATCCATTTCGGACAGCGTATCTTGACTTCCGAAACGGGGAATTTCAGCAGCAGCGCGCCTAAAATTTCGCGTATTTTTTCCTCGTCCAGATCAAGGCAGTTTACGGGCAAAACGTCCGTTTGGTATTTTTCGGAAAGTTCTTCCGAGAGCGTGCGGGCTTCGGCGCTTTGCGGGTTTGCGCAGTTCAGCAGCACCACAAACGGCTTGTTTATCTCGTCAAGCTCGGAGATTATGCGCTCCTCGGCGGCTTGATATTCCTCGCGCGGAATGTCGGTAACGGATCCGTCTGTCGTCACCACCACGCCGATCGTCGAATGGTCGTTGATGACCTTGCGCGTACCCACTTCCGCCGCCATATTGAACGGTATCTCCTCGTCGAACCACGGCGTTTTCACCATTCGCGGAGCTTCGTTTTCAATATAGCCGATGGCGCTCGGAACTATGTAGCCCACGCAGTCGATAAGCCGCACGTTCATTTTAACGTCGTCGATATCGACTTCAACGGCTTCTTCCGGTACGAACTTCGGTTCGGTGGTCATTATCGTTTTTCCGGCGGAGGATTGCGGCAGCTCGTCGTTGGCGCGTCCGCGGGCAAACTCGTCGGGGATATTAGGCAAAACGAGATTGTTCATAAACCGGCTTATAAACGTGGATTTTCCCGAGCGCACGGGACCCACAACGCCGATATAGATATTGCCGCCTGTACGCTTTGCAATATCGGAATAGATAGAATTGTCCATTTGTTCACCCTCCTTTAAACTGTGGGAATTACGATCATGCCGGAAAGAGGTTCGTCGCAGCTTTCGATGTCGTTTTCTTCCATAAGCGCCTTGACTGTGGTGTTGTAGCGTTTGGCAATGCTCCAGCAGTCGGATTTGCTGTCGGTGTAGCAGATCCGCAAAGCGAATTCGTCCGATTTCGGCTTGGGCTTATCCTCGCAAACCGTGACCGTGCCAATAGCTTCCACGGGTTTAATATTATGCAGACTTGCTTCAAGATTTATCGTTGAGGTGATATCGAGATTGCCGTCGGGTTTTATTGAAAATCCCGTGTCGATTACATTCGCGGTGAAATCCGTCATCGTGTCGTCTGTGATGTCGTCCGCTGAGATCGTCTGTTCGATAGGCTCCTGTTTTTCGCAGAAAAACGGCACTCCGTCCGTGTTTACTCCGTAAACCGCTATGTAAAGCTGCCCGGTAAGCTTTAGGCTTCCGTTTTCGTCGGGGCGGCAGACCGCGTTCTTAAGCTCGCTCGCCGCGTCCCAAACGGAGCGTATCTCTCCCTTATCCGTGGAAAGTTCGCTGTGGACTGTAAAGTTTTGCGAGAGCGTTCGCGGCTGCTCCGCGATCTTAAGCAAATTCGACGTGAACTCGGTCTCGTACTCCGTTGAGTAAACGTCTGTCGCGATACTTACCATTTCCTCGGTTTGCGCGCGGACGCGGCATTCAACAAGCAGTTCGCAGGACAGGATACCGCTTTCCGTTTTCGGAAGAAGTTCGCAGTTCATTACAAAGATCTCCGGAAATGTTTGATGTTCGCTTGTAATGCCGTCGATGTCAAGTATTGCGCTTATCGGGATATCCGCCGTCATTTTTTCGGTATTGGCGGCGCCGCTGTTTTCGGGGTGCTCCTCGTCGGGAGTTCCGTAAAGCGCGTTTATCGTTACAGTGCCTTTAAGCACGGCTTTGTCGGCGATCACTCGCAGGTCGGTAACTTTTGGAACGGCGCTGCACTGCATTATGAATGCAATGCCCGAAGCCCCCGTGTCTATCTCCTCGCGGACGGTAAGCTGTTTTTGCGCAAAAAGCGTTTTGCCGCAGCACTCTGTTTCGGCGGTGCGAACTTGCAAGCCGTCTGGAATTGCGGGTAAGTCGTATTCCATGCAAGCCGAGGCTTTGATACGGCAGCTTACCGCGCCGCGCACGTCAATTCTGCGCGGACTTACCGCGCGGCAGCTGCAATAATCCGATTTCATTTGCAGAGTTATCACTGGCTCGGCGGAAAAAGTGTTTTTTCGGTTCATATCGACGGTTTTTGAGTAGGTATAGCGTTGGTCGACGCATTGGACGTTTTCGGAATTTTCGGCAAGATACAGCACCTTTATGTAGACGATCCCGTCGATATTCAGACGCATATCCCCCGAAACGCTGTACGAAATAATTTTCGGCGTGAGTTCGCAAGATAGAATCTTGAAGATGTCGGGGTAGTAGTCGGGCAGAACGTAATCCAGTTCCACGCCTTGCTCCGTTTGTCCGTCAAATACGATCTCATCAACACATACGGCAGAGCCGGCCGATTTGGTGATTTCTTCCATAAATAATCCTCCTTGGGTTTGATGTAGTTCTTTTCAGTCGTATTCTATGCTTGTTTTGGACAGAGTATGACAGTTTGGACGGATTTTTAAGCTATAAAGCTGCACGCAAAAACTCCCCGCCGTTTGGCGGGGAGTTTTGTGTGTTAAATATGGGATTTTCGACAGGGAATTGAAAATCATCAATGAATTATTGCTTCGAGCTTTTCAGCGCGCGTTAAAATGTCGCTTATTAAAATTGCCGCCAGCGCGATATTGAAAATGTTTGAAATGGCAATGAACGTTGCGGCGGTGCTTTTGCTGTGCTTTGCCCGCAAAGCGCCGGAAGCCGCGCCGATCCAAGCCGCCGAGACCGCTACGGAAATAACCAACGTCAAGATCGCACCGAAAGCCGTGACTTCGACCTTAAACATTTTTATAAGCACCAACTCCAAGAAAAAATCCGAGAGGGGCAGCAGAATAAGCGGCAATGTGGCGATTGCCCATTCCGTATGTTTCCTAATGAAAAATATTGACGCGAAAAGTAAAAATATTCCCGCTATAACGCCGCATTCAACAGCCATAATAACACCCCTTAAAATCAGGCAGATTTTATTACTTTAAAATCTCTTTAGCCTTGGAGTTGTCCGCGCATATCGCGAAAACAACGGTTGTGCCGTTCGTTTCAACGAAGCTGTCCTCGAGCTTGTACATTTCGGCGGGCTTGTAGTCCTTAAAATCCTTGTTGCGCTTTTCAACAAATTTCTTGAGCGCTTCCTCAACGCGCTTCGCGGAGTCCTCGTCCTTGGCGGTAAAGATACCGAAAGCGTCGGGATATGCGCCGTTGCCGCAGTTCAGTGCAGAAAATTCCGCAACGTCCGCAGAATCAACGCCCAAAATGTCTTTCAAAGAGTCGTTGTTTACCGCGACCATTTCGGGAGTTTCAACCGCGTTCTTGAGAGCCTCGGTTTTATCCGCCAAACCGCCCGCCGCAGCGTTTGAACCCGCTTCGGAATTTGCCGCGGAATTTGTTGAACCGCTTGCCGCAGAGTTCTGCGGAGCACTTGCGGCGGAATTTTCCGTTGAATTTGCGGGAGAACTTGTATTATCGCCGCAGCCCGTAAATGCCGCGCAAATCAAAGCCGCACTAATAATTGTAATAAGTTTCTTTTTCATAGTTTTTTCTGCCTTTCTTTTGTTTATGTATTTTTTGCGTTCTCTGTCACAATTTGTAAAAGAGAGCTTTATTGTCATTCGCTTTTCAGAAGCTTTTGAACGTTTGAAAGCAATATCGGGTAGGTGACGCCCTTAAAGTGCAGTCCGTCCGCTTCGGCATACTCCTCTTTAAAGTAACCGTTTGCGTCTTTCAAAACGTTGTTGTTGAAGTCATAGTATGTAACTCCAAGCTCGGAGCACAGCGATTTTATTTTTTCATTCGCCGTGTCTATGATCGTATTGTTCAAATTGGTGTATTCCGTGTCGGCAGTGACCGGCGGTACGGAAACAACGATCAGCTTAGAGTCGGAACAGCCCGTTTCCAACGCGTTCAGCAACCCCTTGTAGCCGTTTGTGAAATCGTCGAAATCCGTTTGTTCGGAAAGTCCGTTGGAGCCTAGCATTATGATGATGTGTTTCGGCTGTTTTTCCTTGGCGTAATCTACCGCGCTGCCGCTGTAAAATTCATCGTCAAATGTATTCACTTGCGCCGCGTATGGAGTGTAGCCGACAGACGCGGCTACGTTCGCGCGGTCAATATGGGAGTAACCGTAAAGTCCCGTGAAAATACTGTCTCCGATAAATAGATCGTCCTTGAAAAATTCTTTATCAAAATCGGACGAGTTGGTTTCGATAGGTTCCGTCTCGGAGTTTTCCGCGCTTGAAGCAAGGCTTTCCGCCGCGCTTGAAGCCGCATTGGAAACTGCACCCGAAGAAGCGTTCGCGGAGCTTTCCGCCTTGGAACTTTGCGTGCTCTGTGCCGTGCTCTGTGCTGCGCTCTGCGCCTGTGCAGCCAGAGCCGCGGCAGCTCTTGAACGCTCTGCCGCCTTTGAAGCGTCGGCTTTGTCGTATTTCGCGTTGTTGAATGTGATCGCGAAAACCACTCCGCAAACTGCCAAAATAACGCAGATCATAAGAATATTCGTCACAAGCACCGCCGTCGGCAGCTTTTGTTTTTTTGGGCTATTGTATTTTGAAACTTGCTTCGCGCCGGGTTTTGAGTTGTTTTTCACAGGAACCTTGTGGTAATTCGATTTCCTGTTCGGCGGTCTGTATTCACTCATAATTAGTCACCTCAAATAAAATCAAGTTGTAGTAAAGATGTATGCTGATATGGTTTTCAACAATTTACATTATAATACATTATGAGAAATTTTTCAAGTGGTTAGGCGAAAATTTTCAGATTTTCTTCATAATTTACAAACACCGTGCGTGAAATGCGGCTTTTCTGTTGAAATTAACATTTTAGTTCCGCATTTTACGCTCGTACCATTCTTGACGCGTCATAAGCACCTGCCGCGGCTTGGAGCCTTCGTAGCCGCCTACGACGCCCATTTTTTCCATAGTATCGATAAGCCGCGCCGCTCTGCCGTAGCCGAGCTTTAAACGTCTTTGCAGCGAAGATGTGCTTGCCTGTCCCGCTTCAATGACGTATTCGATAGCGTCCTCAAGCTTCTCGTCCTGTTCGCCGTCGTCCTCGTCGTCCTCGGAGGAATTATCCTTTCCGCCCGAGTTCACCATTTCGGTCTGGCGTTCGATCTCGGCAATAATGCTTTCGTCATATTCCGCGGTGAATGTCTGCTTGATAAAGTCAACGACGCGCTCTATTTCGCTGTCCGAAACGTAGCAGCCCTGAAGTCGTATCGGCTTTTGAACGCCCACGGGCATATACAGCATATCGCCGTTTCCGAGAAGCTTGTCCGCGCCGGGAGCGTCGAGAATTACGCGGCTGTCGCTGTTCGAGGACACCAACAGAGCAATTCGGCTCGGGATATTGCCCTTGATAAGTCCCGTTACGACTTGAACGGTAGGCTTCTGCGTTGCTATTACAAGATGCATACCCGCGGCTCTGGCTTTTTGGGCAAGGCGCACGATGCTGTCCTCAACGTCCTTTGGCGAAGCCATCATCAGGTCTGCAAGCTCGTCGATAAAGATGACGATATGCGGCATGTGTTCAAGCTCGTCGTCGTTTTTCGCGAGGTCGTTGAAGCCGTCGATATTGCGCACATTGTTTTCGCTGAACAGCGTATAGCGGTTCTCCATTTCGGTGACCGCCCACGCGAGTGCGCCCGCGGCTTTCTTCGGCTCGGTGACTACTGGGATAAGCAAATGCGGAATGCCGTTGTACATCATAAACTCGACTTGCTTGGGGTCAACCATTATCAGCCGCACGTCATCGGGTGTGGATTTCATCAGAATGCTCATTATAATGGAGTTTACGCATACGGATTTACCCGAACCCGTAGTTCCCGCGATCAGCAAATGCGGCATTTTGGTGATGTTGCAGGTGACGGAGTTTCCGCTGATATCTTTGCCGAGTACGGTAACAAGTTTTTTGTCGAAAGTTTTCTTGAAGTCGGAGGTATCGGCAAGCTCCTTAAAGAATACCGTTTCGCGGATAGTGTTCGGTATCTCGATTCCGACGGCGGCTTTATTCGGCACGGGCGCGATACGAACGCCGCTTACGGCGAGATTAAGCGCCACGTCGTCGGCTAGGTTCGCAATTTTCGAGAGCTTAACGCCCGGAGCGGGCTGAAGCTCATATCGCGTGACCGAAGGACCTCGGCTTGCTCCGAGATATGTTGTCTGCACGCCGAAGCTTGCGAGAGTTTTTACAAGTTTTTCCGCATTTCTCTTTATTTCCACGTCGATATCCGCCTGTTTTACGGGCTTTTTTACCTCGTCGAGCAAATTCATCGGAGGCAGCGTGTAAACGTCCGACAGCGTGTATTGCCTTTCCTCGCGCTTAAACGGCTGTGCGGAGATCGGCGTGATCTCGCTTTGCGGAGCGGTTTTCTCCGGCTCGGGCGGGGGAGTGAGCTTGGAGTTCCCCGAGCTTTCGAGAATGGGTTTCGGAGCGTTTTCCGCGATGATGTCGTCCAGATCAAACGGCAGCTCAGCTTCGTCAACTTCGGAGATGTCGTCGAAATTCTCCGTAACCTTTGGAGGTTCAACGGGGAATTTCTCGTCCGAATTTGTGATATCGGCTTTCGGCGCGTCAACAATCTTGGAAACGCGCGCAGGACCTTTTTCGGAATTCAGCTTGTCCAAAGCGTCCATAAGCGGCACGATATCCGCGTCGTCGTCCTCGTATTTTTTAGGGTCGGGCGGCTCCGGTTCGCGCATTATGGGGTGCTTTTTCTCCATATATTTTTTGAGCGCGTCGCGATAGTCACGCATATCAGCGTCCTGTTTTTCGATTATTGCGCTGTTTTCGCGCAGCTCGGGCGCTTCGGGCGGTTTCGGCGCGGTCTGGAGAGGTTCGGGCAGTCCGACATCCTCGGATTTCGTTTCGGCGGCTCTTTCCCGAGACGGTCTAGGTTCTTCCACGCTGTTTACGACCTCGCGCATTTCCTTGATCTTGCGGCGCTTTTCCCTTTCCGTTCGCAGATTTTCCGCGGCAAGCCGCTGTTCTTCGCGTTCGGCGCGTTTTTGCTTCTTGCGTTCGCGTTCTTGTTCTTCCAGAATACGGTATTCCTCGTCTGTGATCTCACGCTCTTGTCTGCGCTGCTCACGCTTTTCTGAAGCGTTTTCCCGCGCGTTTTTGATAGAACCGCCGATCCCCGAAAAGATCTCCGAAAACGGCTTTTCCATTATACTCTCTATCACAAGCGCGGCGTACACGGCAGTCAGAATTATAATAACTACGCACGCTCCGAATTTTCCCAAAAACAGCAGCGGAACGCCCGGAAAAATCGCGAAAACTCCGCCGCCTTTGAATTTTACGCCGTTTACGTAAAGGTTTTCTATCACCTTGAAGAAATTATCGCCGTTGACCTTTCCGACCGCGAATATCTCAACGATCGAGCAAAGCAAAAGGATAAGCGCCACTCTTTTTAATATCGTGAATTTTATCGTGTCGTGCGTTTTTGGCGCCGCAATAACACTCGCTTCGGAAACAATCACAGGACCCACCGCGTAAGCCGCAATACCGAACAGTCCGTGCAAGACGTTATAGAGCGCGTGCCAGCCCATGCTTCCTGGTATGAGCGCGATAAGAGTAAGCAAAACGCCCGCCGCGAACAAAACCACCGAGGCTATGCGGCGGTTACGCATACTGCGGCGCATAGCCTCCTCGCGGATACGCTGCGCTTCAAGCTCCGCCGCCTTTTTTGAGCGCGGCTTTGCGGGCTTCGCTGTTTTTGTTTTCCCCACGGCTCCCCGAGTTTGAGGTTTCGGGCGAGCAGCTTTTTTTTCAGCCATTTTTATCTTCCTTTATGTAAATAAACTCAATTCCCCAAAAGCGACGCCAACGTTGTGCCGGTAAAATTCTCAAAAAGTCCGCCGCCGATACACAAAACGCCGATTATCGCAGTGTAAACGCCGAATATTTTGAACCTGTTCTTTTCGATAAGCCATTCCACAAGCTTTATCGCGAAGAACCCGACAATAGCGGAGATGATGAAGCCCGCGACCAGCGCGAACCAGTCAATCTGCATTTCCGAGCGTACAGCGTCGCCAATTTCCAGAACGCTTCCGCCCAGTATTGCGGGAATGCCCAAAATAAACGCGAACGACACCGCCGTTTCTTTTTCAAGTCCGCAAAACAGTCCCGCGGCGGTCGTCGAGCCTGAGCGCGACACTCCCGGGAACAGCGCAACGCATTGGAAAAGTCCCACCGTCAGCGCGTCTTTCACTTTCATCTGTTCGCCCGTTTTCGTGCCGCCGCATTTGTCCGAGAGGAACAAAAGCAGCGCGGTAAACAGAAACGCCAAGCCTTCGAAAATGATATCTCCGTCGCTCTCGCGCGCGGTGAAGAAGTCTTTAAAGAAGTATACGGGCACTAAGATCAGCGTCGCGATTATCACCATAAACATCATTCGACGGTTGGCGTTCATATTCTTCCACGAAAATTTACCCATAAAAATATCACCTATCGTGAGGAAAAATTCTTTGATCATGCCCCAAATTCGTCCCCAGAACGCAGCAAATACCGCGAAAAGAGTTCCCAAGTGCAATACCACCATTAAAAGCAGCGCGTCGTCACCCGAATATCCCATAATATGCTGTATAACGGACAAATGTCCCGAGCTTGAAACGGGCAGGAATTCAGTCAGCCCCTGCACCACGGCTTGAATTATTACGTTTAGTATGTCCATTTCTGTTCCCCCGAATATGTATTGCGGTGCGGGCGTAAGCGTTCTCGCACGCACCGAATTATTGTTGTTATCTTTCTCCGCGCCAATCGCCGAGCCGAATATCTCCGTAATAGTCTTGAAGCGTCGAAGCGACTGCGGCTCTTTTGGGCTTTGAAGCCGCGGCGCGTTTTGCGGGAGCCGTCCTTGCGGTCTTTGCCGATTTTGAGCCTTTCTTGCCGGACTTCGCCGACTTTACGCTTTGAGACTTGCGCTTCTCAATAAGCTTATAAAGAGCTTTTACCGCTTCTGAAAGTGAACCTAAGCTGTCGATAAGCCCCTCTTTGACGGCGGCTTTGCCGTCAAGCACCGTGCCGATATCGAGCACCAGTTCGTCGCGTTCCATCATAAGTTCTTTAAAGCGTTCGGACTTTATCTTGCTGTTAGAGGTCACAAAGGCTGTGATCCGCTCCTGCATTTTCTCAAAATACCGCATAGTCTGCGGCACGCCCAACATCATTCCGTTTATCCGCACGGGGTGTATCGTCATAGTCGCGGAGGGTACGATAAAGCTTTTGTCCGCCGCGACAGCCAGCGGTACGCCTATTGAGTGCCCGCCGCCCAGTACTATCGATACCGTGGGCTTCGACATGCCCGCAATAAGCTCTGCGATCGCAAGTCCCGCTTCCACATCGCCGCCCACCGTGTTCAGCACGACAAGCAGACCGTCCACGGTGCGGTCCTCCTCGATCGCCACAAGCGCGGGAATTATATGCTCGTACTTTGTGGTTTTGTTTTGCTCCGGCAGAATGTAGTGTCCCTCGATCTGACCGATTATCGTAAGACAGCGGATATTGTGCGGCGCGTTTTCCGAAGCAATAATTCCTGTGTCGATTATTTGTTGGTTTTGTTCTTCCGTAAACGGCGCGTTTTCTTCGTCCATATTCACTCGCTCCTTGTACATTTTTGTACATATTATTACTCAAGGAGGGTGAATTATGCATTCGGTTATGCGGTATTGTCTCAACAGCTGCCAATCGTTTGCCGCAAACTTATTGCATACATTATATATTATACCATACTTTACCGAAAATTTCAATAGCCGAACAGTAAAAAATGCAAAAAAAGCCGAGCGCTGCCGCTCGGCTCGGTTTTTTTATAAAAGAATTACTCAATAAACTTCGGTTCCCTGGTAGTAGAACGTGAGAATTTTTTTGTAATCCCAGCCCCAGTAGGTCGCTAGGGCATTTGCGCCGTTTTGACTTAAGCCTACGCCGTGACCGTAGCCGTAGGTGGTTATCGTGAACTCCTCTGCGTCGGAGTCGTACTCGATATCGAACGCCGCCGAGCGTAGGTCGAATTCCATAATTATTTCGCGGAAGCGTCTGCCCGTGATCTGGAGCGTGTCGCCGTCCTTGTCAACAAAATACTCTTTGCCGCCGATCTTCATATTTCCGACGTATTTTCCCTCTGTGCGGTCTACAATCTCAAACCACTCCGACGGATCTCCCAAAAGGGAAATGCCTGTGGTATCAAAGATACGCGACATTATATCGTCTTTGGAAAAAGTGGTTTTGATACCGTAGTTGGGGTCGTATTTTTCGTCCAGTTCGCACACGACCCCTTGCAGATAAGGAATGTCGCCGCCCCAGACATTCTTGCTGGAAGCGGTGCTGCCCGCCGAGGACGCCGAGTAAACCGCTTGGATAATCTCGCCGTCGTAGTAGACCGCCTCGCCTAGCACCGACTCCACCAGAACTTTTATCGAATCGTGTACATCCTCCTTTAAAATGCAGTAAGGCGCGCTGCCGTGAAGATTGTGGTATTTTACGTATGTATAAGCGGCGACCGCCTGTGCCTTTATCGCTTCGGGAGCAAATGCGAAGCCGATTTCGTTTTCAACGATTTGCGAAACGATATCCACCGCTTTTCCCGATACCTCCGTGCCGTCGTTGTTTACTCGGAGAATTTCCGCGCTCGGTTCGTCGTCATCGGGAACGGGCGCGGGCGTATCGTCGTCGGACGTGTTATCCGACGGTGCGTCGGAATTGTTTGCGGAACTGTTGTCGGAAGAACTTGTGTTTTCGGATTCGGTCGGGCTTTCGGGGCTGTCGTCCGAGTTGTCCTCGTCGGGGTAGGAAACAAAATCCGCGCCGTTTTCCGAAGTGGGTTCGGGGTTTGGCTCGTAATTTGATTCGGGTTTCGGCTCAGGTTCCGGTTCGGGTTCCGGCTCGGAGACGGGGTCGGGAGCCACGTAGGAATCTACGATATCGGGAACTTTTTTGCTTGACGATGATGTTTTGGAGGTGCTTTGCGCTTTCTCCGTAAGATTCTTTACAGAGGACGTGGGAAAATAGGACGATTTCACGGATTTTTGCGCCAAGGTCGGTTTTGCGAAGCCCAGTTTTTCGATCTCCGAAAAGCTTGTAGTTTCGCTTTCGGTTTTGTTGGTTTCTTCAACGACGTTGTCCTCGCCGATAAAATCCACCGTGCCGCCGATAGTGTGGGTGACGTCGGATTCGGTCTTGTCGATTTGGGGCTGCTCCGTGCCTTGTGCGCCGCCAATCGTTCCCGTTGAAATGCAGCAGAACAAAAAGACGTTGCATATCATCAAGGCAGCGATTATTTTTACTAATGATATGTTTTTCATATTGTCCTTTTCCTTATTGTATAGTGGCGGCGGGATTTTCGTAATTCGCGGGGTCGTCCTCAAGGTGGTTTTCTTTGATGTATTCGTCCATGCCTTTAACGAGACTTATATCCCATGTGCGCCCGTACCATTGCTGTCCGTAAAGATCCTCATAGGTTTTGAAATATTTAACGCTGTCCTTTTTGACGATCTGTTCCGGGGGTATGTAAAGAGATTCGTTTTCGCGAACCTTGCGCGCCACGACAACTATTCTGAGGTCAAGTCCCGTGTCCTTATCGCAGGTGGATAGGGTTAGGAACTCGTCGCCATATTCGATATCAACGCCCGTTTCGTAAATGCTTCTGTCTTTGCATTCCAAAACGTAGTCATAAAACTCCGCTTTGTTTTTGAAATAGACTTTTTTCGTGTATTCAAACACCTCGCCGTAGTCCTCGTCGATATTTGTAAGGAAAACGGAGATTATCTTATATTTATTATTGTGATAAAGCGTGTTGAAATCAACGATGGGAGAACCTTTTAAGAGGTCTATGTTTGTTTTGAAGTCGTGGATAGCGGAGAACTTGTACTTCAAGATCATGTTATGACCGTAAATTATCGTGTTCTGCGGCATTCCGTCGGGAGTTATTTTACCCTCATAGTCCGCGAAAAGCGTGCCCGCGAAATCGTACTGCCCTTGAAAATCCGTGTGAAGATAGTCGTCGTTGTTATTGGTCTGAACCACGGGTTCGTCGATGTTTGTGCCGGGAACGTTCAGCCAGCCGATAAAATCGGGATTTTCGCTGTAAAGCGCGGCGTATTTTTCGTTGATCGTGCCCGCGGGAAGATTTTTGATCTCCTGATTTGTGGGGGCTTGATTTTTGAGATCGTAAACAAATCCGTCCGTCGTTATGCGCTTGCCGTCGCTGTCGACAGCAGCCTCATTATCCAGCCGAGCGTACTGCAAATAATGCGCCGCTATCATCATCACCGCCGAGAGCAGCACCAACAGAGCCGTCATAAAGACGATCTTACGCACGATCTCTCCCGCGGTGTCGTTCTTGCAGGGGAAAAGTCCCGCGCTTACGGTTTTCCAAAAGCTTTCCTTTTTCTTCTTTTTGCTTTTTTTATCGGAGGAAAGCCCCATATCCATTTCCGACATTTACATTTATCATCCTTTCACAAAAGTGCGCCGAAGCACAGGCGTTCCGCGTGTGAAAAATACACGGTGCGCCGTTAGTCCTCATACTAATTTACAATAAAAGTGCAGACAGAAAATAAAACCTAATGTCTTGCAATAACACAAATGTTAGTCTATACGTTGATTACGAATTAGTATCATATCCCACAAGCAGCGACTTATCCCACTTTCTGCCCTCCCATTTGTAGTTGTACTGCGAGTAGTACAGATCGTAGAATTTCGGGTTGGGGTTCGCGTAGGCGCGGCTTACGTCGACCTCGGGGCTTTCGCCGCCGCGGGTCTCTCGCGCGAAAACCACGAATCTTAGGTCGGTGTCTCCGTAGCCGAACATACACGTAGACAGCGTAAGCAGATTATCGCCGTATTTCACGTTCACATCGGGATTATAGAACGTTGAACGGTCAAGTATCTCGGCGACATATTCGTTGAAGTCGCTTTGTCCCGAGAAATTGTGCTTTTGGTAGTATTCAAACACCTCGCCCGCTTCCTCCTCGGTGTTCAGCATCATCGCCGCGAAGATCTTGTAGGTGGAGGACTTGTAAAGCGTGCTGAACTGAATGGTCGGGTGAGTTTTGTAGAAGCTGATGTCGTTCTTATCTTCCTGCGAAAAGCCGTAATTAAAGTAGTACGGCAGCCGCCCGAAGTATTCGCCCGACGCCATATTGTGCCCGTAGATCACGATGTTCGCAGGTTCGCCCTCGGGAGTTATCTTGTCGTTGCAGTCGACGAACAGTGCGCCCGATTTGCTTTTTTGACCGTCAAAGTTTTGATTGAGATACTTGTCGTTGTCGTCCGTCTGCATAACAACGTAATCTATCCAAGGATAGCTTTCGCTCGTGCCCTGAATGGTGAGCCAACCGATAGTTTCGGGGTTTTGCTCCAGAAGCGGCTTAAACTGCTCCAGCACAGGTCGCTTAACCTTAGGCTCGGAGCTTTCGCCGCTTTCGCTGCTTGTGTTCGGCACGGAATTGTTTATGTGGATGGTTTTATCCGCCACGCTGACATTTGCCGCGTCCGTGTGAAATTTATTCGCAAGGTCCTCGTCTCGGCTGTTCGTGCGGGCGCGCTGAAGCGTATCGGTAAGGAAAATGCTCAGCGTTACTATAAGAACCGTCGCGGCGGTAAGAAAGATTATCTTTCTTATGATCTCGCCCGGTCTGTCGCCTTTCCACGGGATAAGATATTTTGCAATGCGAACAAATATGTTTTCTTTTTTTCTTTCAGATTTGTTCATACTAGAATTTCCCCTTTTCCTTTTGAAAACGGAATTGTAATTTGTATCAGTAGCTCAGCAGCTTTGAGGTGTCCCAAGTGCTTCCGTACCACTGTGTGCCTATGCACTGATAATAATAGTCAAACAGCTTCGCGCCGTAGTTTCTCTCTACAACGGTAGTGTCGACCTCCTCGCTTTCGCCGGGGCGCACCTTTCTTGCGATTACTGCCCAGCGCGTTTCGATGTTTCGTCCGAGCGGCCAGTGGCAGGTCGAGAGCGTAAGCAGGGTGTCTCCGTATTGCAGATCCACATCGGTGTAGAACCAGCTTCTGTCCATTATATCGAGAATATACTGATTAAATTCCTCTCTGCTGCTAAAGTTGGTTTTGGTGGTGTAGTTGAACACCTCGCCGTATTCCTCCTGCGTATTCGCGACAAATCCCGCGAATACCTTGTAAGTTTCGCTTTCTCCGCCGTCGCGCTGTAAAGCGATGGTCGGGTGGACTTTATAGAACGCCATAGGTTCTCTCGACATATCGTCGGGAATATAGTGGAGCACGTAAGCGAACATATTTCCGTCATGCATATTATGTCCGTAAAGAATGTAGTTTTCATCGGTGCCGTCCCATTTATTCCTCCAGGTGGAGAATATCTCGCCCGAAATGGCTTCGTTTCCATAGAAGTCGTGCGTGAGGTAATAGTTATCGTCTCCGGGCTTCTGCATAATGACGTTGTTAAGCTGCGTCCCCTCAATCTTGATCCAAGCGCGTGTGTCGGGGTTCAGGCTTCTCAGGCGGTCGAAGTCGATGTTGAGCGGCGTATTGGGAATGGGCGTAAGGTCGATATATTCGGGGTCGCCGGCGCCGGGACCCGTGGCGATATTGGCGCCGGGGTTTGCCACGCGGTCCGGAAGCGAATAGGTGGGAGCGCTGTTGGGGGAGAACTCATCTCCGAGATTTTTGTGCATTTTTTCGCTGATTGCAAGCTGCGTTAGCTGCCAGATAAGATAAGCCAACGTTCCTATCAAAACGCAGATAGCCGCCAAAAGCACGATCTTTCTTCTCTTTTGGTCGGGCGAGTCGATCTTTTGCGGGATAACCGCGACCGCGAGCCGTTTAAACGGGTTTTTGGACTTGGGTATTTTATTTTCTTTTTTGCCGTGAGAAGTTATATCCATATCGAATTTATCGAGAGCAAGATCCTTTTTGCTCGGTTTCTTTTTGGACTTCTTCTTATCGCCGATGTCAAGTTCGTCGTCAAATTGATCTTGTTTTTTGTATGCCATGATGTTATTCCTTTCTGTTATAGTTCAAAGCCGAGCAGCATCAAAAGCGCCTTTTCTGTCGCCGCCGCTCTTATGTTATCTCTTCCCTTATCGGGAAAAACGAATTTTTCCGAAATTGTCTTACCTCTGCCGCAAACGCAGATGTAAACCGTACCGACGGGATTTTCCGCCGTTCCGCCCGAGGGACCCGCCACGCCGCTTGTCGATACCGCAAGATCCGCGCCCGAAAGCTTCAAAACGCCGTTTGCCATTTCCTCGACACATTCGCGGCTGTACTCGCTGAGCGCTTCAAGAGTTTTCTCCGAAACGCCCAGCACCTCGCGCTTTATTCTGTTGGAGTAGGAGCAAACGCCGAGTTCTATCACGGCGCTTGAACCCGAAACAGAGGTTATCGCCGCCGATATCATGCCGCCGGTGCAGCTTTCCGCTGTTGCGATTTTAAAGCCGCGCTTTGTGCATTGTTCCACGATTTTTCGCGCTGATTCGCGAATGCTTTCGTAAACGTCCATTACTCCAAAAATACCGTTTCCTCTCCGTATTTATAACGTTTTACCGTCGTTTCGGCGACCGCCTTTTCGATAAGCTTATCGAAATCGAAAGCAGCTTCGGCTTTCAGAATGTCATCCAAATGCGGTTTGGTGCGCGGATGTTTTGGAGAAAACACCGAACAGCAATCCTCGTATGGCAGAATGGACGTTTCAAACGTGCCGATCTTCCGCGCGATCTCCGTTATTTCGATCTTATCCATACCGATAAGCGGGCGGAATACGGGATACTCCGCCGCCGCGTTCGTGCAGCCGATAGCCGAGAGCGTCTGGCTTGCCACCTGCGCCAAGCTTTCGCCCGTGATTATCGCGCCGTAGCCGTCTTTGCCACAGAAATAATTCGCGATCTTCACCATGAGCCGCCGCATTATGACCGTGAAATATTCCTCGGGGCAGTTGTCGCGTATGGCTTCCTGAAGCTCGGTGAACGGCACGCAGTAAAACATAATGTCGCCGCAGAATTCCGTCATTTCCTCGCAGAGCTTCTGTACCTTTGTGAGCGCTCTGTCGGACGTGTAGGGCGGACTTATGTAGTGTATGCAGTCGACCACCAAGCCGCGCTTCGCCATCATATAACCCGCAGCGGGGCTGTCTATGCCGCCCGATAGCATAAGCAGAGCCTTTCCGCTAGAGCCTACGGGCATACCTCCCGCGCCCGTAATGCGCTTTGCCGAGAGGTACGCGCCGTTATCGCGTATTTCCAAGCGCACGGTAACGTCGGGGTTATGCACGTCAACGCCTATTTCGGGGAACGCGTCCAAAACCGCGTCGCCGAGCGTCTGCTGAATTTCGGGGGAAGTCAGCGGAAATGTCTTGTCCGCGCGCTTTGCCTCGATTTTAAAGGTTTTCGCGTCCTCAAGAGCGTCCGCCAAATACTCGCTCAAATGTGCTTTCACGGCTTCGATATCCTTAGGATAAACCGCGCATTTTTGAATTGCGCCGATACCGAAGATCTTTTTGAGGGCTTCAACGGCTTCGTCAACGTCCGCGCCCTCAAGCGGTTCTATATAGATAGTGGACTGCATGCGCTCATAGGCGAACTGTCCGATTTTTTTGAGCCGCCGCTTTATATTGCTTTGGAGCATGTCCTCAAAGGTTTTCTTGTTTATGCCTTTAAGAGCTATCTCCCCGTATTTTACCATTATCAGTTCTTTCATATTTTCCCCTTTATGTTTTACCGACGTATTCTTTCGATAGTTTTGGCGATCTTGTCACACAGCTTATCCACGTCTTCCGCGGAATTTTTCGCGCAGAACGACACGCGCACCGCACAGTCGGCGTCCGCGTCCGTTACGCCGAACGCGGGAAGGACTTCGCTTTTCTTGCCTTTTGAGCAAGCCGAGCCGCTCGAAACGTATATCCCGTCCTCCTCGAGAGAATGCAGCATTATCTCGCTTCTCACTCCGCGAACGCTGAAATTCACGATATTCGGAACGCATTCCTCTGTGGAATTTATCCCGATGTCCTCCATTTCGGCAAGCCTTTCAAGCAAACGGGATTTCAGCGCCGCGAAATGTTCCTTGTTACCGCCATAGGCGTTTACCGCCGCTTCAAAGCCCGCGATAAGTTCCACGGGCTCGGTGCCCGAGCGCAGACCGTTTTGCTGTCCGCCGCCCGAAAGCAGCGGTTCGATTTTAACTCCTTTTTTAACGAACAGCGCCCCAATGCCCTTTGTTGAGTGTATCTTGTGTCCCGAAACGGAGATAAGGTCGCCGTCGAGCGGAACTTTCAAGAAGCCCTGAACTCCGTCGATATGAACGAGCGTGCGCGGATTTTTCCGCTTGACTTCCTTGTAAAGCCGCGGAACGTCGATTGCAAAGCCCGTTTCGTTGTTCACCGCCATTGCGGAAATCATAACGGTGTTTTCATCGACCTCGTTCACCAAAGCTTCAACGAAATCGCCGTAATTCTTCGGACTCAGCCGAACGACATCAAATCCGTGTTCTTCCAGCCGCGTAAGCGTTTTCGCCACGGACGGATGTTCGATTGCCGTGGAAATTATTTTCCCGCCGTTCGGGTGCGCTTTGTGCAAAACGTTTAACAATGCGGTATTGTTGCTTTCCGTAGCCCCCGACGTGAACAGCACTTCGCCGTCGAACGGCTTTTTCGTGCCCGTCACCGCCGCGAGAAGCGTTTTCCGCGCCCGAGCGATGATCTGTATGGAAGAAGTTCCCAGTCCATGAAGCGAACTTGCGTTTCCGAACGCGCTTTCCATTGCCGCGTTCACTGCTTTTACGCACTCGGCGCAGGGCTTTGTGGTCGCGGCGTTGTCCAAATATATCAATCAAATCACCTTGTTGTAATAGTCTTTAACTTCACCGATCGTTTCACGAACATATTTGCAGAATCTCGGTAAACACCAGCCGAGATATCCGAAACCCCGTGTCGAAGCGGTACGGTGAACGTTTCCAAACGCCGTTCGGCTTTTCGAGTATATTCGTAACCTTGTTTCCGAAAACAAGTATCCCCTCAAAAAGTCAAAATTCCGTCAAGATCCCGTCAAGCGTTCGGAAAATTTCACACGGTATAATTATAGCACAAAAATCGCCCCTTGACTAGTGTTTTTTTGATTTTTTCATATTACTTTCATAAATAATTGCACAAATCCACAAAAAGGTTACAAAAAGGTTACAAACTATTTACAAAAGGTTACAAATTCTCCAAAATCGGTTACAATATTGTCATAAATATTGAAAAAATTTTTCCGTTGTGCTAAAATAAAATCACAAGAAGGAAATCAAAATCCTCCGGTCATGCTTTGAGCGCCGTTCATTCCCCGAATGGCGCTCTGTTTTTATTCCGCAGCTTATCTGAAAAGCCTCTCGGCTTAATCTTCAAGTTCGTAATCAATAGTCTTGTTTTGGAGATCAATGCACGCTGTGATATTAAACGCGCTGAAATCGTTTTCTTTGCCGTTATCGCTGTTAATATACAGCGTAATGTATTTTGAATTTACATCAATATAGGTGACGGCGGCGTTTTCGCGTATTGGTTCGGGATTTAGCTTTTCCTCTAAGCCGTATATGTCGTCGCAGATGTCGCAGGCGTATTCGCAGGCATCTTTCAGAATTTCGTCGGCGTGCGCGTAAACCGCTTTGAGCCGCCCGAAAATGTTATCCTTTTCCACGTTGGAGTATCCGTAAATCGAGAGGGAAGACGGCGGCGCTTTTCCAAACGACGGCAGGTTAAGGCTTGTGGATTCTAAAGAACCGAGATGTGAATCGTATGTAAAACGCATATCCCCCAAAAAATCATCAGAAATTTCAAGCGTTGAGATGTATTTTTTATCGTACAGCGCCACCAAACTCTTGTCCTTTTTTCTATCAATATTTTTCATAACCGAGGTTGCCGCTATCGTTATAGCGCACCACCCCGCAGGAAAGAAAAGTCCCGCGTTTAATACGGGCAGACCGGGTCGGGCGTATAATCCGATAAGCACAGAAAGAAGCATTATGGCGATAAACAGCCAGACAGCCGCCAATGCAATTTTTGCTCCGTTGGGAATTTTGTACAAAAAAGCGCGCTCCTCGGAGTTCATATAGTCCTCGTACGCCACTTTCTGTTTGGGATTATAGCTGTCTTTTTCCTTACCAATACGGCTTAAATTACGCACGAAAGCGTTCGACGTCCACCAAATGACATTATAACAAACAATGCCCGTCAAAAGGTATCTATTGTCGTATTTCGTTTCCGCGATTACCGCAAATAACGCGAAAAGCAGGAATAACGTTACTAAGATTCGGATTATTATGAAAAAAACTTTAACGAAATTTTTCATAGCGTGTTCTCCTTTAAATTTCTGTAACCGATTTTCCTCCAAAGCATATTATGTACTGTGAAACGGAAGCTCCGCAGGGGAGCGAAAATTTCACCGACTTTCCATAAGGAGGAAAAGTTATGTGCGGTTTTAACAACAATGGCAACAGCTGCTGCTGGATCATCATTCTCATTCTCTTGTTCTGCTGCTGCGGCAACAACAACGGTATGTGCGGCTGCTCTCAGAACGACGGCTGCGGCTGTGGCTGCGGCAACAACAACGGCTGCGGATGCGGCTGCTGATTTGAGCGCTGCCCCGCTTAACGCGGGTAAATAACGGCAAGGCGCCGCGGTGTGAAAACACGCCGCGGCGCTGATTTATTTGTTACTCGGCGACGATATCCGCGAACTCGCCCGCGCACGCCTTGATAAGGTTTTCGGGCGTGAGCTTAAGCTGCAAGCCCAGTCTTCCGCCGCTTACTATTATCGTATCAAGCGTCTTTCCGCTTTCGTGGATAACCGTGCGGAACTGCTTTTTCATTCCGATAGGCGAGCACCCTCCGCGAATGTAACCCGTAACGCTTTGGATATCCTTGACGTGAATAGTTTCCAGCGACTTTTCGCCGACGGCTTTCGCGCACTTTTTCAAGTCCATTTCGCGGTCTACGGGCAACACGAAAACGTAGTATTTCGCGCTTTTCCCTACCGTTACCAAGGTTTTGTAAACAATGTCGGGGGGTGTCCGAGCATTTTGGCTATCTGTACTCCGTCCTCAAAGTTTTCACATTCGTAGGTCTGGAATTCATAGGATATTTTCAGCTTGTCCAGCATTCGCATGGCGTTGGTTTTAAGTTCCTTTGACATTATGCGCTCCTTAATTTTTTATGTGAAAATGTGTTTTAAGCATAACAAACCCCGCCCCGATGACCGTCGGAGCGGTTTTGCCATATAATTATCGTGTGGTGTTGTCTTTAGAACAACTCATCCTCATCGTCGTCAATATCGAGCGAATCGATAACATTCGTCTTGTTGAGCAGGAAATAAGCCACCGCCGCGGCAGCGAGAGCCGCCAACGTGATGATCCCCGAAATTATTACAAGCTTCTTAGACATGATTATACCTCCAAAATAGACATGTGTTTGTTCTGAGATTTACTGAAATCTCGCCGCGATCTCATTGATCCCGTTGTCGTTTGTGGGTTCGCCGATAGCGCCGAATTTCCATTCGCCGTTGTAGCGGTAAACCTCTCCGAAAATCATTGCGGTCTTGCCGTCGTAATTTTCCGAGAGATTGTATTTGCAAAGCTCCGCTCCCGTATCCGCGTCAACTATTCTGATGAACGCGTTTTGTATCATACCGAATTGCTGGCGGCGTTCTCTTGCCTGATAGATCGTTACGACGAACACGATCTTAGAATATTCCGCCGGCACTTTGGTAAGTTCGACGATTATCTGCTCATCGTCTCCGTCGCCCGCGCCCGTAAGATTGTCGCCGCAATGTCTGACAGCTCCGCTTCTGTGTGCGAGCTGACCGTAATATACAACGTCCATGGGACCGTTCAGCTTGCCCGTGGCGCCGCTTATCAAGATCGCGGAAGCGTCGCAGTCTATATCCTCCTGTTTGTTGAACAGCGAGAACTTTTTCTTGACCTCGTCCCAGCCCAAACCCACAACGAGCGACTTCAAGCCCGCATGGTCTTTGGTGAGGTCGACCTTTTGCCCTTTTTGAAGATTGACAGACATATATTTTCCTCCTGTTGAAATGTGCTGAAATAACATCGGCTGCTTGTACGAAATGCTTTAAAACGTAAAATGTCTCTATAGCGTTCATACGTTCCGTGCCGTATCATTTATTATTATACTACATTTTTTTCCAAAATGCAAGAGGAAAAGCAAATTTTTTCATTATAAAAAATACTTGTATTTTGCCTTCAACTATGTTATAATTTAAACAAAGCGAATGAAATCTAAAGCGAAGACACCGCGATAAAATTGCGCGCGGCGTTTAATGAATATAAGGAACTGTTTTTATGAAAGATCTTACTTGCGGCAAGCCTTTAAAGCTAATTTCGCTGTTTGCGCTGCCGCTTCTTTTGGGAAATCTTTTCCAACAGGCGTACAGTCTGGCGGATATTGTAATAATCGGACAAAATCTCGGAAACGATTCTATAGCGGCTGTTGGAGCGACAGCGCCGCTCGTGTCGCTGATGTTCAATATTATAAACGGTTTGGTGACGGGTTTTGCTATAGTCGTCGCGAAAAATTTCGGAGCGGGAGATACAGACGAAATGCGGCGGACCGTCGCGCGTATGCTTACGTTTTCGGCGGCGGTAACGGCAGTGATAATTATAGCTTCTACCGTGTTTATTGATGCGCTGTTAAAGCTGCTTGGCGTAAAAGAGGACATCTTCGCCGAGGCGCGGAGCTATCTTTTTATCGTGGCGCTCGGACTTGCGGTGACGCTTTTGTATAACTTTGAGGCGGCGGTGCTCCGAGCGGTGGGCGACAGCGTTATTCCGCTTGTGATACTCATTATTTCCACCGTGCTGAACATCGGTCTGGATCTGCTGCTGGTGCGGGTTTTCAAGACGGGCGTGGTCGGCGCGGCGTTGGCGACCGTGGCGGCGCAGGCGATCTCGGCGGCGGTATGTCTTGTTTATTTGATAAAGCGGCGCCCGATACTACTTATAAAGCGAAAAGATTTTGTGTTTACGGCAGATTCCTCGCGCGAGCTTCTAGCCTCCGGTTTGGGAATGGCGCTGATGTATTCGATAGTGGATATCGGCTCGATAGTTCTGCAAAACGGGATAAACGGCTTCGGAAAAGACATTATAACGGCGCACACGGCGGCGCGGAAGATCTTTGGACTAACGATAATGCCGTTTTCGGCGGTCTCCTCTACGCTCGTTACATATTGTTCGCAGAACCTCGGCGCGGGAAAATACGCGCGTATAAGATACGGTATACGCGACGGAATGATAATTATGGCCATTTGGGCAACGATAGCGCTGGCGCTGGTATTTCTTGCAGGCGGTCGGCTTGTGGGAATGATAGTCAGCGCGGACGGCGAGAACGGTCAGGCTATAATCGATACGGGCGTGCTGTATATAAAATGGGCTGTGCCGTTTTATTACGCGCTCGCCGCGCTTTTGGGACTTCGCAGCGCTTTGCAGGGGCTTGGAAAGAGCCTTGTTCCGATAATTTGCAGTATTATAGAGCTTTTGTGGAAAATAGTCACGGTGGCGTTTATGATACCGCTTTTCGGCGGTACGAACGGCGAAGCGGGCGGTTCGATAAAGGAGATAGGCGGTTATTTCGGAGTTGTGATCTCCGAGCCGATAGTTTGGACGGTCTGCGCGGTCGTTATCGGGATAATCGCGGTTGTTACGCTGAACAAAATGCCTAAAGACGACCTTAAAAAACATGACGGTTAATTTTGCGGACGGGAGAAAAATATGGAGATAAAAGAATTAGCTCAAAAGCTTACAAGCAGCGTTTCGCAAGCCGTTCGCGGCAAGGACGGCAAGATAAAGTTGGTGTGCGCGGCGATGTTTGCGGGCGGACACGTTCTGCTTGAGGACGTGCCCGGCACGGGAAAGACCTTGCTTTCGCGGGCGCTCGCGAAGTCCGTCGGGGGAGATTTTAAGAGAATACAGTTTACGCCCGATTTGCTTCCGAGCGACATTACGGGAATAAACTTTTACAACGCAAAGGAACAGAAGTTCGTTTTGAGAAAAGGCGCGGTGTTTACGAATATCCTGTTAGCCGACGAGATAAACCGCGCAACGCCGCGCACGCAGTCAGCGTTGTTGGAGTGCATGGAGGAACGTCAGACCACTATCGACGGAGAGACGTTCAAGCTGGACGCGCCGTTTTTCGTTATCGCAACGCAGAACCCCGCAGAGATACAAGGCACATATCCTCTGCCCGAGGCTCAGCTTGACAGATTTATGATAAGGCTTGCGCTCGGCTATCCCGACAGGGAAGAGGAGATAGCCGTGATAGGCGGCGCGGCTTCTTTCGGCGCAGAAGAACAGCTTCAAGCGGTCTGCACAAAAGAGGATATCTTAAACGCGCAAAAACAAGTCAACGAGTGCAGGGCAAACAGCGCGGTCTGCGGCTATATCGCGGATATTGCCGAGGCGACCAGAAAAAATCCTTCAATAAAACTGGGACTTTCCACGAGAGGAGCGGCGGCGTTAAAACGCATGAGCTGCGCTCTCGCGAAGATCGACGGCAGAGACTACGCTACTCCCGAGGACGTAAAAGAAGCCGCGCCTTACGTTATTCCGCACAGACTGATCTTTAAAGGCTATTCGCGGGACGGCGCGGACGGCGATATTCTGAAGCAAATTCTCGACAGCGTTCCCGTTCCCACGGAATGAGGTTTTGGAGGAATAATTATGGAGCTTATCGCAATGGCGCTGATAGTCGCGGCGGTTCTGGTCGGACAGTTTGTTTTGTATGAGAAGCTCGGCTTTAAAAACGTCGCCTACAAGATCAGCATAAGCACGCCCGAGGCCTACGAAAACGACGAGATCGAGATAGTCGAGGAAATCGAAAACGCCAAGCGGCTTCCGCTTGTTTGGGTTCGAAGCGAGATAAGCTGTTCGCCGCATCTTACGTTCAAGGGGCAGCAGACCATACGCAACGATAAGGACGAACAGCGCGGCTTGATATCGGGTATTTTCGTACTGCGCGGATATCGGAAATGCCGCCGCGTCTGGCGCGTTCGCTGTGAAAAGCGCGGAATTATGACTATTGACGACGCTGCGCTTACAATAAGCGATCTGTTTGGGCTTTCCAAACGCACGAAAGTATTCAAGGCGTTTGACAGCGTCCGCGTGCTGCCCGTGCCCGTCGATATGGAAACGGGAGAGATGTCGGGCGATTTGTTTATCGGAAATATGCAGGTACAGCGGTTTATGCTCCCCGACCCGTTTGTGATAAGCGGCGCGAGGGAATACACGGGGCGCGAACCCATGAACCGCATTCATTGGAAGCAGACCGCTCATACAGGCAAGATTATGGCATACCGCAACGAGTTTACAACGGAGCGCTGTGTGATGATTATTCTAAATATGCAGCGCGGCTCGTCGTATTGCCGATCGGTTTCGGAAAGCACGCTCGATCTGCAGATAAAGTCTGCGGCGTTCGTGCTGGATTATTGTCAAAATATGTCAGCGGAGTGCGCGTTCGCCGCGAATTGTTCCGAGAGCCTGATGATACCCGCTTCTAGCGGCTATGAGCACACGCTGGAAATTCTGCGCAAACTCGCGGAGCTTGAACCGCTCTGCGGAGAGCGGATAGACGATTTCTTTATGAGATCCGACTTTAACGAGATCACGGACGTTATCTTTATAACGCCGTTCGTGTCGGAGAATATCGGCGCACGGCTTGCGAGGCTTGTCTCCAAGGGCAAATGCTGCAAGATATTTACGACCGGACTTAACGAGGGAGAAGAATACGTTCCTCCGACGGTAGAGGTCGTGACGATCCCGAGGACGGCAAAGGGCGGTGAAGCGCGGTGAAAATAAACCACAAGGCTCTTAAAATATTGGCGTATTTCGGTCAGCTTGCCGCGCTTTTTCCGTTTGCGGTGATGTTTGAAGCGATGGCAATGGGCGGCTGGACTGCGTGGCATTTTGCTGCGGTTTACGGAGCGTGGGCGGCGTTTTTGGCGTTTGGCGTGCTGATCGGCACGCTTATAAACCGCGCCAAGAACAGTACGAAGCTCCCGAAAAATCTTGAACCGCTTTGGAATTTCCTGCTGAAGATCGGATTTTTCGTACCGACTGCGGTATTTATCGCGGCGGGCGTGACGCTGAAACTAAATCCCGCGATATATCCGCTTATACTGTCTGCGGGAATTATAGCTTACCTATGCGCCGCAACGACGGCGGGGAGGAGCTGTTTCGAGATATTCACGAGCTTTCAGTTCGTGCTGTATTTGATTGCGGCTTTAATTGCTGTGACCTCGATTTCTTTGGCAAAGAAAAGCGAGCTGATGTCTTTGGGCAGCTATATGCTCTGCGCGGGGTTTGCCGTTATCGTTTTGCTGACGGCGATCATATTTAACCAAAAGAATATCGACCTCTGCACAAGACGGCGCGGAAACGGCAAAGCTGTACTTCCCGAGGGACTTCGCAGGTATAATGCGCTGCTCGTTACGGGAATATTTGCGGTCACTTTGGGGCTGTTTGTTTTCGCCAAGCCCTTGAGTGAGATGATAAAGCTGCTCATATTTGCGGTCGTCCGTGCGTGGGTCTTTATTACCGAGAAAATATCAAGCTGTACGCCCGTGCCCGATATGAGCGAAACGCCTTCCGATGACGATGCAGAAAACACAGCTTTAATGCCGCATGGAGGCTTGGAAAATAGCGGCAACGTTATAACCGTGTTGGGCTTGATAATGCTGATAATTTTCGCGATAGCGTTCAGAAAGCATATCGTAAGAGCCGTGAAGCATCTGTTGACGCCGCTTTTTAAGAGCCGAAAACATCCGTGGAGTATGCCGTTTTACGATGAGATAACAACAAGCGACACAAAAACGCATACGCCAAGGTCTCTCAGGAAAGCGGAACGCGAGCTTTTTCGCCGATACTCGCGCGAAAGGTCGCCCGAGCGCAAGTTCCGATTGGGATACGCGCTGTTTTTGGCGAAACTTCGCCGAACGAAGCGTCCGCCCGAGGTCTCGGATACCGTTTCGGCTCATCGTGAAAAGGGTGAAAGCGAGTTCCGCAGGGAATTGGGCGGCTTTTCGGAAGCTTACAGCAGAGTGCGTTATGCGGATGTTCCGCCGACGGAGCGGGAGCTTTTGGAACAAAGCGAACTTCTGCGTAAAATCAAGTAACAAAATAGACTTTTTTATACAAACTGAATCGGCTCCGTAAAACGCGGAGCCGATTTTTTTATCCCTCGTCCGTAACGATAACGCCGCCGTTCTCGGTAAGATTCGGCGTGAACGGCTTTTGCTCGGTGAAGTTTACCGAGAGCCTTGCACCGGGGCATTTAAGCGAAATGAGATCGCCCGTGCGTTCGTCGGCGGTAACGGTTACGCGCTTTCCGTTCAAGTCCGCGGAGAACGTCAGTACGCCGTCCGAACTCGACAGCTTGTCGGAGCTTGCCGCCGCAAGCAGCTTTACAGCGTTTGAGATGAGCTGCGGGGCTGCGGTGTAAACGGAGTTTTCCTCCGCGCTGAACGTAAGTCCGCCGAGCGTCGCGGAATAACCGTCGGGCTTTAGCTGAACGGCAAGTCCTTTGAGCTGCTTCGGCTCCGTAAACTTGAATTCCCAATCGCTCTCGCCAAAGCGCGTAAGCTCCGCTTTGGCTTTCAGCTTATCAAACGTTATTTCGGCGTTCACCGTGTATGTGGTGTTCAGGTCGGGCGTTTTCTGCGTAAATGGCAGCTTTGCGCCGCAGCCGCATAGCGACATCGTGCCGAAAATTGCGAGTGCCGCGCCGATCTTTTTTAATTTAAATGACAATGCACTGTTCCTCCAACTGATTATTAAAGGAACGAATAAAACGGTAACGTGTAGACCCTCGGCAGAGCCTCGATAATGTCGCTTGCGAGGACGCTCGGCGCGAATTTCTCTTTTGAAACAAGCTCTGCGGCGTAACCGTGGCAGTAAGCTGCCGAAGCCGCCGCGTGATAAGCGACGACACCCTGAGCGAGCATTGCGCCGATCATTCCCGTAAGAACGTCGCCGCTGCCGCCTTTGGCAAGCGCGGAGTTCCCCGTGGGATTGACAATAACCTCGTCGCCCATGCTGTCGCTGATTACCGAGTAAGCGCCTTTAAGCAGCACAACAACGCCGTATTTACCGGCGAATTTCTTCGCCGCACCTATCCTGTCGGCTTGAATTTCGCCGACCGTCATTCCGCTTATCCTCGAAAATTCCAACGGGTGCGGAGTTATTACGGTATCGCCTGTCCGTTCCTTTAATACATCTATATTCGCGGATAAGCAATTTATTCCGTCGGCGTCAATAATTATCGGACAATTCGCGTTTTTTATTACGTGTTCAACGATTTTTCGAGTGTTTTCACTGTTTCCCAAGCCGCAGCCTATTGAAACGGCAGTCATTTTCGGAAGTATCTCGTCAATCTGTTCACAAGCGTTGTTTCCGATAAAGCCGTCTTCGGTTTCGGGGAGCGGGAGAAACGTATTTTCGACGAGCTTTCCCGAAAGCGCTTTCACGGTCGAAATGGGCGCGGCGAGCGTGCAAAGCCCCACTCCGCTTCGCAGAGCCGCACGCGTGCTCATCACCGCCGCGCCGCTGCATTGAAGCGAACCGGCGATATTCAGCAGTCTGCCGAAAGTTCCCTTATGACAGATTTTCGAGCGTTTCGGCAGTTCTCCGCGCGAAACGTCTCCCGCGAAAATCGCCTCGATTTGCTTATAACAGCCGCCGTTTATGCCGATATCGAGAAGTTCAAAATCGCCTAAAAGCTCCATAGCTTTGGGATTTAACAAACCTTTCTTGAACGCCGCGAGAACGTAGGTGTGTGTAGGCTTAAAGCAACGTTCGTCAAACTCGCCCGTGTCTGAATTTACGCCGCTCGGAACGTCAACCGCAACGCGCATGGGGCGTTCATTGGCGGCTTTAAAGAGCTTCGCCGCGTTTTCGGGGAGTGCGCCGTGAAATCCCGTTCCGAATACGCAGTCTACGACTATCTCCGCGTTTTGAACCCACGTTAAGCATTTCTGTTCTTCCTCGGAAAACAAATGGATATGCTCTTTCGGAAGCTTTTCAAAATATTCGCGGGCGCAGTCGGTTTTCGGTTCGCCGTTTACGAGAATTACGCGTATTTTGTATCCTTTTTCGAGCAGCCGTGCCGCTATTACAAAGCCGTCGCCGCCGTTGTTCCCCGCGCCGCAGAGCATTGCGGCAAGACAGGGTTTCGTTTTTTCGATAATACGCACGGCAACGGCATTTCCGGCGTTTTTCATCATCTCGGAATATGAAATGTACCGTGCATTGCATTCCGTTTCCGCGGCTTTCATTTGAGAATTTGTTACTACGAATGGCATAATATCACCTCTGATCTAATTATACCCTTTTTGAACGCTGTTGTCAATATCGCGCGGAAAAACTGCCGCCTCGTTGAACGGGCGGCAGCAGACAGTCAAACTTCGACGATCACATCATATTTTTTAAGCCATGCTTCAATTTGCAAAAAGTACGCGAAGATCTGCGGCACGGTCATCAATTGTCCATACCAGTTTTTCGTAAATGAAGCCCCGTTTGTGTCGAGCATTTCACGAAGTTTATCTGCGTTTACTATCTCCGTGAGACGACAATCGCTGCTTTCGAGAAGTTTTTTCAGCTTTCCGCTCAGCAATGCCAGATAATTCGGATTATGCGTTTTGGGGTACGGCGACTTTTTGCGCCACAAAACGTGCTCGGGCAGCAGACCTTCCATAGCGTGACGAACCAATCCTTTTTCTCTGCCGCGGTAGTTTTTGAATTCCGTCGGGATATTGTAGGCGTATTCTACCAATCTGTAATCACAGAACGGCACGCGCACTTCCAGACCATGCGACATGCTCATACGGTCTTTGCGGTCACACAGAGATACAAACGGAAATCAGATATAGAACTCAACGTTCAGCTTTTCATCAGTATATGTAATTTGCTTTATAAACTGCCTTGCTATCTGCTTTTTGGTTTCCAAGTCCAGATTTTCCCAATTGTCTGTAAACTCCTTGATCTGCTTGAAATCTATATCCAACGGCTTTTGTGCGGTGATGTCGAGTATTTCCCCGACGATCTCACTCTTGCTCTTTTCAAGCTCGTTTACCTTGCCGTTAAGGTATTCCAGCATATTATCGTTTGCTTTCACAAATTTCTCAACGATTGAATTTATTTCCTCATCTATTTTCGCTTGCCGTATTTTCAGCTCGTTGAGCCTTGCGGCGTTCTCGCCCGACTTTTCCGACAACGCGTATCGGAAATCCCCGATATGCGGCAGGAGAACGCTTTCAACGGCTTGTTCAAGCTCGTCAAAGGTAGCGTGAGATTTTCTCTCGTAGCAAGTCTTGTTTTTTCTGCCATCGCAGTAAACATAGCGTTTGCCGTTGCGCTGACCGTTCACCACGGTAACAGCCAGCCCGCAGTATCCGCACTTGATAAGCCCCGACAGCCAACTGTTTTTTCCGCGACCGCTGTTTTTTATTGATTTGTTGCTCTCCATTTTTTTCTGAACGCGCAGCCAGTCCTCGGAGGAAATAAGCCCCTCGTGCAGATTAAGCTGAATATTCTCGCCCTCTAGGTCTTTGAACTTGCTCTGCGTTTTCTCCTTGCGGCGACCGTATATCGTGCAGCCGTGAACTCCGTCAAATTGCTCGATTTTGTCATGCAAAATTGCGCCCTTTGATTTGAGATACCCGTAAACATCGGCATCGGCACGGACATAAACGGGATTGGAAAGTATTCTCATTATCGAGGTGTTTGTAAATTTTTTGGAGTATGTAAATTCACAATCGGGGGAATTGAGGTACTTTACGATCTGCCCCATTGATGAGCCGTCCTCCAGATATTTCTTGTAGATAAACTTAATAATGCCGCTTGTTTCGATATCCTCACCAAGAATATGCGACTTCACGCCCGCTATCTCATATGGTATTTTCTTGTAGCCTATCGGAGCTTTGCCTGCAAGGAACAAGCCTTTTTTCGCTCTCTCATAGAAGTTATCGGTAATTCTAAGCTGTATCGTTTTGCGTTCAAGCTCCGCAAAGACCATTATGATTTGCAGCATAGCCTTTCCCATAGGCGTTGACGTATCGAATTGCTCCGTCGCCGATACAAACTCAACGTTGTTTTCTTCCAATTGCCCGTAAATATTCGCAAAGTCCAGAACGGAACGGCTTATTCTGTCGATACGGTAAACGATAACCCTTGATACCGCGCCTTGCTCCACGTCCGACATAAGCCTTTGGAAATCGGGGCGGTTTGTATTACTGCCGCTGTAACCTCTGTCGGAATAAACCTCAAAGCTTTCATCGGGCGTTATCAGCCGTTTGCAAAAGTCAATCTGGGTTTCAATGCTCGTGCTGTCTACCTTGTCAACCGATTTTCTGCAATAAATCGCTACCATCTTACTTTTCCCCCTTTCCTAAACTTTGACTGGGATTATATCGCTTTTTTCCGTTCTTGTCAAGACCCTTCGATTGGGAAATCTCCCGCTCCCTCTGATTTTTCATTATCTCCAGCATTCTCCTTGTCACATCGTTCACGAACCTTTCCTTTGCTTTGTCCGTGAGTTTTGAGTGTGTAACCGTAACTTTCATACGATAGCTCCTTTCAAAATTGGTTTTATGCTATCGTATTATTTTTCTGTTCGTCCAAATGCATATCGCCATTTTTCTAACTAGTACTGCGCTTTATCGCTGTTGAATTTGTATGCTTGCTCCTGTACAACTCGTTTGCTAAGTTCAACATATCAGCCCATTTAAGTACACCAATTTTGTTTCCTGTAGAACTATACGTTTTGATAATGTACAAGCATAGAGGTATCTGCTCAACATAGCACCCAACTTATGCTCTAAAATTTTGTTCTCTGTAGAACTGGGAGATTTGACAATGTACAAGCATATAAATTACTGCTCAACATAACACCCTACTTATGCTCTAAAATTTTGCTCTCTGTAGAACTGGAAGATATGATAGTGTACAAACATATAAATTACTGCTCAACATAACACTCTACTTATGCTCTAAAACTTTGTTCTCTGTAGAACTGGAAGATATGATAGTGTACAAACATATAAATTACTGCTCAACATAACACTCTACTTATGTTCTAAAATTTTGTTCTCTGTAGAACTGGAAGATATGATAGTGTACAAACATTTGGATATCTGCTCAACAAAGCCCCCCTTTAGCACTCAAATTTTGCTACTGTATACCACATTTCTACCAATAACCGAATTTGGCTCTACAACGCTCTTTATCGCCTTTTTTACAGCTGTGGGCTTTTTCGCAAATAAGTGTCAAATTTTAGAACGCTCAACCCCTTATTTTTATCCATCTTGCACAAATAAACAAGTACAAGACACCTAATCAATTTCTGCATTTTCGTTGATTGCTTTTCGTTTAATGCTCTTGCTTATAAACGCTTATCACTTCACCTTTTCCCTGCTTGTTTCTCAATTTCTCAACCAGTCCTGTACAGTCCATATTGGTGCAAACAGGAGTGAACCCCCCACTGTCACGGAGAGTAATATTTATATAAATATTATGTTCTTATTACGGCAGTACACCCTTCACGGAGTGCAGTAGATGGAATTGATGTTCATTATGTTTGAGTATATGTAGTGGTGATGTAGTGTGCCATTTGAAATGTAGACAGAAATTTTCATATGCTCTACAGGATTTCCAAATAATTCCATCACGTTCAATAATGTAGATGATTTTCTATAAGTAGATAAACTTAATCTGTTAATTTAAAAATTTAAAGCAAAAAACTTATTTTACAAATTTTTAAGATATGTTTAATAGGTTTTTATAGGCAAAGGCAACTGGAAATTGTTACCACATAAAATTCATAGTCTAAAATCGCCCATACTTGCCCGATATGAAATTTCCGCTTGTAAGAATAAACTTTCCCTAAGATATATCCTCGGTCGATTTTAGGGGCATTTACGCCGCTCTGCGTGCCTATTTCATAAAAGGCAAAAAGAAAAGGCGCAAACCTCAAACGATTTACGCCTTAAAATATTAACCTATTGCAGATTTATTCAGAACCTCGGTATATCCGTACCGCCCTCTTTTACTTTCATTATGCGATTATATACCGCTTTCGGGTCGTCATCATCTCCAAGAAATCTGAACGCGCTCGCTGCCACATATTCCCGCCGCAATTCAAACGACCGCCACTGCCTGTTTAATTGTTCGCTTGCCGCTCCCGTGGTATTACTGCCAGCGAATATATCTATCACCAAATCGCCCTCGTCCGTCAACAGCTTGATAAAAAATTCCGCCAACTGGCTCGGAAACCGCGCAGGGTGCGGTCTTATCTCCGCTTTTTTGCACGTTCGGAGATATTTGCAGTTTGATTCGCTGTTTGAGATTATTAGACAATTGCTCGGAATGCTACCGCCGTTATTATTCGTCCAAGAATTGGTATGCGTTGTCAAGCGTTTTTCTTTCGGCAAATCAAGCCTGTAAAACTTCTCGGGGTTCTTAAACAGCTTTTTCATACTCTTGCTGTAAGGATTTAGAACCTTTGTAACGTCCGATTTCGGATTGCTTGTCTTGGACATCCACCAGACCATATCAATGGCGTTCTTGCACCGAATTTTCTTTTTGTTCACATATTCTATCGGCACGGGGAGCTTGCTCTGATTATACCAACAGAACGGCTGCGCCAGCTTATAGCCGAGGTCATCAACGAGCATTATCAGCGTTCGGAACGCGTATAGGCTGTATGTAGGTTCGCCCTTATTATAGGTGTTTCCGATATCTATAACAAAGCTCCCCGTGTCTTTCAGCTTGGGCAACAGCTTTTCCGCAAACCGCTTAAACCACTCCACATACTCGTTTTGGGGAACGTTGCCGTATTCCATAGGTTTAAGCAGCGCGAACGGCGGCGAGGTCATTACAAGGTCAACGGAATTATCCTCCAATTCGTCAATCAGCGTCAGACTATCCCCGCAATACGCACCGCCAAGATCGGTTTGATAACACAGCATAAATGCTCCCCCAATGCAAAAATAAATCGGCAACGGCATTTTTCTGCCGCCGCCGATTTATTGTGATTATTAGCTTATCGGTCTCACTGTCGTAATTATAGCATATTTGTCGAGGGTTGTCAAGGCAAACGCTTATTTTTATGCTCCGCTAACATTGATAGGGTTCTTATGGAATAGCGGGTCCCTCGGAATTGAAATGCAATTCATAATATATAGGGGTCTTAATTGTAGTGTGTAAATCAAATCTTGCTTGACTGTGAACTATTGTTCCGTCCCAGCCAGAGTTTTGCAAAAGTTGGTTCCATTCTTCCTCTGTACCCGTGAAATATATGTTATCCAATTTTCTTACACCGCCAAGAGGGGTACTCATTGCTTGAGGGTCAATATAGGTGACGGTTTTTGGTATAGTAAGATTACAAATAGAACAACTATCAAAAAAGCCATATTCCAAAGTGGTTAGGCAATTTGGTATTTTAAGATTTTCAATAGTGCAAGAATTAAAACTCATCGAATTTATATACTTTACACTGTCGGGTATACTAACATATTCTAGGTTATGATAAACACCCCATTCATCTCCCGAAAATGCTCCACCCGCAATGCCGATCGTGCCGTTTTTGATTTCGGCAATAGTTGTTCCTTCCTCACACCCGATGACCCAATTTCCTAAATACCTTATGCCTTTTTGATTGCTTAAAAAAGCCGTGCTATCAAAAGCTCCTTTCTCAATCATTTCCACACCGTTATATATTGTTACGGATTTTAGATTTTTGCACATACTAAAAGCCCTAAATCCTATTGTTTTAAGACTTCTGGGTAGATTGATGGATTCCAGACTTTCACACCCGTTGAAAGCTGTTTTACCTATTATGGTAATCCCTTCGGGAATGGTGACTGATTTAAGGTTTCTAAATCCCGCGAAGGCTTTCTCGGCAATCTGAGTGACCTTCTTTCCATTATATTCAGCGGGAATAATTATATTTTCTATTTCTTTGTATCCGTTTTTATAGACACTATCATCAAAATTTACAGATAATGTGCCGTCATCAAGCTCAACAAAGCTTAATTTCTCCGCTCCGATTGTTTCTCCTTGTCCGTTGTTTGTGGAGCTACTTGTCGTTGTTTGCGGTTGCTGAACTGTCACCTTACTTTCAGATAAGTAATCGGAGTGAATAAATGTTCCGTCCTCCAACTTGTAATAATTCGTATCAGTTTTAGCCACTACCGTAACCTTGTCATTAAGTCTATATTGCTTTACCGTGTTACTGCCCTGTATCGCGTTAACTCTGGAGCTTATGTAATCGGTGTTCACATAGCGTTCGCCGCTGACCGCCGTTTCCGTCCACTGGGGAGTATCGTCCTTTGACGTTTCCTCGGGTTGGGAATTGCTCTCGGAAGATGATGTTTCGGGTTCGCTTGATGTTGTTGAAGCCGTACTACTCTGCGGTTCGCTGACTTCGGGAGCGTTTGAGGTTGTGGTAGTCGTGCTGCTTTGTGGCTTGCTTGTTTCGGAGGTGCTTGAAGTAGTTGAAGCCGTACTGCTTTGAGGTTTGTTTGAACTTGAAGCCTCCGTTGAAAATGTGGAGCTATTCTGCGGTTCGCTAACGTCCGATACCACGGAGGAACTTTCGTTCGGTTGCTCAGCGGGAGTATTGTCGTTACACCCTGTTAATTGCACCGTCAACGCAATCAGAACCAATGCGGATATCAATGTTTTTCTCATAAATTATTTACCCTTTCTAACAAATTACTGCATAAACAAATTATACAAATCGTTCATATTGTCCTGTGTGTAGGTTTTGCCCTTGCAGGTTACCGTGACATTCGGACAGCCTATAAAAGCATAATTGCTGATAGAAGTTACCCCGTTTCCTAATGTTACGCTTTTTAGACTTGTACAGCCGTCAAAAGCGCAATCTCCGAGCCTTATCAGACCGTCTCCGAATACAACACTTTCAAGGTTTGCAAAATTTTCTAAAGTATCGCCCATATCAGCTATCAAATACGTTGGTCTGCCAAAATCTTTTATGCTGTTTCCAAGCGTAAGGTATTTAAGGTTTTCGCATCCGCCGAAGATGTCCTTGTTGACCTTAGTTACTCCGTTGCCGACAATTATCTCCGTTATTCCACCGCAACCGTAAAAAGCGCCCTCTGCGATCTCCGTCACGCTGTCGGGAATAACAGCCTTGCCTTTTTTGCCTTCGGGGCATAGCACCAGCATAAGCCCGTTATCGGTTTTTCGGCATAGCATTCCGTCAACGCTTGCCAGATAGGGGTTGCCCTCACCGACATTTATACTCACTAAATTTGTACAGCCTTCAACTCCTCCAAAACCCGTAACCGTATCGGGAATGGTTATGCTTGTAACGGCGGTATTGTTTTTAAAAGCACCCACAAAGCCCTCGCGGTTGGTAACTCGACCGCTTACCATCACAACGGGATCTCCGCTTATCGTTTCGGGAATTACTACATCACCGCCGTTGCCCACGTAAGTTCTTATCTCCACGCTGTCATTCATAAAAGCACAGCCAAAATCCGTTTCGGGAGCATATGTAATAATCGGCGTGGTCGGTTCACTTGTTGCCGTGGAACTTGTTTCGGAGGGTGACGTTGCAGAGGTTGCCACGGCATACAAATCATTCATATTGTTCTGCGTGTAGGTTTTTCCCCTGTAAGTTACAATTATATTATTGCACCCCTCGAAAGCATTTTCGCCAATATATGCCACACTGTCTGGGATAGTCACGCTTGAAAGATTTTTGCAGTCCTTAAAAGCCTCCCAACCGATTACCGATACACTTTGGGGAATTTCAATGCTTTTTAATTTTGAACAACCCCTAAAAGCGTCAACGCCTATTGTGCGTACGCTATTGGGAATAGTTATACTTGTTAAGTTTTCGCAGTCTTTGAAAGATGATCTGCTGATATAAGTCACACCGTCAGGAACAGTGATTTTTCCGCTTGCCGTTGTCAAACATATAAGTAACTCAACCTCGCCGTCATCACTGTTTTCACATAACATTTTATCAATGAAGAAAAATGTCTTATTGTTTTCGGAAACGCTTATATTTTTTATATTTGTGATGTCAAAGGCTGTAAATGCTCCGTCATATAAAATAGGGGGTGCGCCGTCATGCAGAGAAGAGTTTTCAACTGGACTTATAATTTGTTTAACATTGCCGCCAATAGTTACACTTGTTATGTCCGTGCGATCATAGAAAATTTGTTCAACAGATGTTATGCCATCCGGAATGACGATTTCACTGCCTCTTGCTTTAGGATATACTACCAACGTAATATCTTCGTCATCTGTCTTTTCGCATAACAAACCGTCTATTGAACAGAAATTCGGATTGCCCTCCGCAACGTTTATGCCTTCAATATATTCACATTCATCAAACATATTGTGCAAGGTAACGCCTAAAAAGTAGCCGATTTTTGTTGCACTGCTGGGTATTTTGACTATGCCCTTTTTCGCCACGGGGCATATCATCATTCTTAATCCATCTTCCTCCTTTTCATACAGAACGTCATCAAATGAATAGTAGCTTGGATTATCATCAGCGACCTTTATGCTTTCCAGATTTATACAGCCTTCAAGATAACTTCTGCCAAAATAGGATATAGTTGTCAACTTGGCGGGAATAAATATGCTGATAAGTCCGACACAGCCGTTAAAAGCATCCGCATTGATTTCAACAACGGTTTTTCCATCTATTGTATCGGGTATTTTTACATAACCCCCATTACCAAGATACTTTGTTATTTTTATTCCGCCCTCTGCGGTATCATATTCAAAATCGTTTTCGTTAGTTTCATATACGGGCGAACTCGTTTGATTGGAAGTGCTATTCTTCGGTTCGCTAACGTCCGATACTACAGAAGAACTTTCGCTTGGTTGTTCAACGGGAGTATTCCCGTTACACCCTGTTAATTGCGCCGCAAGCGCAATCACAACTAATGCGGATAAAAATGTTTTTTTCATAAATCCAACGTCCTTTATCTCAATAATCGCTTTATTAAAGCATTTTTGCCTTTATAGCGGCGAACTCCTCCTCGGAGAGAAGTCCGTCCTTGTAAAGCTGCGCGTACTTCATAAGCTCGTCCGCTGTCGAAACGGGAGCTTGCGGCTGAACGCTTTGCACGGGCTGAACGGGAGTTCCCACAACGTTTGACATAACCTCGCGCATTGCGTTTGCCGTGGCGTTTTCGGCATCCTCTACCGCCTTATCTTTGGCGATACCGGAGCATTTTCTGAAATCCGTCGCTTTCCTCTTTGGAATACCAATTTATGTCAAACGCGATGCAGCCGCCCGCGTAGCTTATCGTAAGGAGTGTTATTCGGGTTTTGAAGTAGCTGAACAAAAGAGCCGCCGCAGGAACAAATATAAGGATATCAACAAACACCGCTTTTGGTGTTCCACAAATATCGATATTAAGTAAAATAAGCCCTACAAAACCTACTACCGTTAATATCAACGCCGTAATCAGTAATCCTTTTTTTCGTGATAAGTAATAGGATAAGTAAAACGCGCCCGACGGCAAAAAAGCTAATGGAAATAATAGGAATATATCGGTTAATAGCGACCCACCAAAGTCTGAAAGCTTTCGTGCTGCTTCTCGCTCATCATAACTGCCGTATTTGGCGCTATCGGCTATTTCGCACAATTTAAACGCTACGATAGTAGTTATCACAACAGCCAGCACCGCCGCAACTATCGCCAATATCCACAGCAACGGGTACTTTATCGCTCTGACCCCCGTTCCCGTAACATCCTTCAGATCGACCGTTCTCGATTCACTTGTGGCTTTCAGTCGGGAATTATGCACCTCATAGGTTTTCCCGTTGAAATAACCCCTCTTATCGCTTACCACCGCAAAGCCTTTTCCAACAAATCCGCCCGCAAGATAATTCTGTATATAACCGTTTCCGAGAGCGCACACGAATTGTTCTTTAGGGTTCATAAAAAACTGCTTGAACTTTTCGGCGTTTCCTGTATGCTGTGCCTGTGAACATTTCGGGCAAGCCCCGTTTACAAGCTCCGTGCCGCATTTAGTACAATAAAACGCTGTCTTATCGCTCATCCGCCAAATCCTCCCACAAATATACTTTTTCGCATTACCTTGACATTATACACCATTTTTTCCAACTTGTCAAGTATTAGTATCGCAAAAGATATTTAACTCGCTAAAATTTATCGAAGCAAATCAAAGCCGCCGTCATAACGACAGCGGCTTTTGCGTTATGCCTATCTCTTATTGAAAGTGTCGCTACAGCGCGTTAATGCGCCTACAAATGACACTATATCTATCACTCAATTATACTGTAAAGCATATCAATCATTAGTGACGTAACATATACGTCAAAAACTGATATAATATGTATCATAAGGAGGTGTTTTTATGGTTATATTATACGGGTTTTGTGAACGTCTGGTTCAATTCAGAAAAAATTTAGGCATAACGCAAGCCGAGCTTGGCAGAAAGCTTGGCGTTACAAGAAGTGCAGTCAATACTTGGGAATTAGGGCTGTCCATTCCCCAGTTAAAGCACGTTGTACAAATGGCGGATATTTTCCACACGACCATTGACGAATTGGCAAACCCCTCCGAGCGCGTGACCGTTGACATCACTGACCTTTCCCAAAAGGAACAACAGGTTATCTTCAATATGGTCGACTGCCTGAAATCAAAACACACCGACAATCAGTCCTGATTGTCGGCGGTGTATTGGTCTGCGGATAATTTCTTGAGGTAGCGTTTATAGCGGTATTGCAAGGTTGATAGCGGAATGTCCGTTTTCTCGAATATCCTGCCCCAGCTCATAACCTTTTTGAGCCTGTAAATCTCCTCGTCCGAATAAACGTGCTTTTCGGTTTCTCTTAACTTGTTCAGTTTAAGTACCTCGTCTTTTATCTCGTCAACCGTTTTTCGGAGATCTTCAAGCTCGCTGTCAACCTTAATGCTGACATTGGAAAGATATTCCGCAAAGCCCTTACACAGCTTGGTATTTGCTTTGCAGAACTGAATTATCGTGTTTAACTTTTCCCGTATATCCTCATACTCGCTCACACCAAATCTCCCTCCCGATCTTGACAATCCCGAATTTAATAAAACTTAATAACTTCAACCCTTACACCCTCAAAATACCCCCGAAAACACCCCTAAAATCCGTTTTCCGCTCCTTACCCATAAATCTACCCTCTCAACCTTAACAACCCCTTAAAACCCCTTACAATCTCTTATTTTCATACTCTGGAATTTAATCAGAAAATTCCACCCAACGCATTACCTTACCTTAAACAGATTATTTTCGCAATAATCGGCTATCATTTTGTAATCGCCGCACCTCATCAATCTGTCAAGATCGTCGTCATACGCGCTGAACCTGTAAACGTGACCCGTGATCTCAAACAGCTTTTTGATTTTCTGACCGTGAGCGGCGTTTCTGCTTTTGGAGCACCACTCGATATTATCAAAATCGAGATTGTACGGGATATTCAGATAATCCGCCGTTTCGAGCGACCCCGACCCGTCCATCACATTAGCCGTCAAGTCGGAATAACTCACCGCAAGCGTATCGTTCATTATATCGCGGCAGACCGCGACAAACCGTTCAAGAGTTATTGCCTTGCCGTAAACGAAAATATTAACGTGAAAATTCCGAAAGCTCATTCCCGTGAGCGAACCCGCTTTTCTGCTGCTTTGTTTTTGTCCTAATTTGTTATACCGTACATAGCTCCCGTCAAAGTCGACATCAATTGCCGTTCCGTCATCAAACATAGCCTTAATGCCGTTTTCCGTTTTTGCAACGCTGTTTATTGACGCTATGACATCTTCAAACGAAATCGGCTTATCTTCGTTCGGTTGGAAACGATAATACGCTTTGAACCCCGGAAAATTGAGAAGCCCTACTTTCTGCGCGTAATATTCGGGAATAAATTGATTGTTCATTTTGGTTACCCATATTCGGCACACGCCGAACCCTTTCATTAAATTTCTCCTGTCAAACAAGAAAGAGTAATCGGAGAAGTATACGGATATAATAATCTGCTATGGCGATTTCGTAAACCGCTTGAAATCGCGTAAATAAAAAAACGGCGCAGTCCGTTCACTGACAGACTGCACCGCATTTTTGTAAGTAAATTGCTTTCTACGAATTTTTGAGGTGATTGTAAATCGTAGCCCGACTGCACCCGCACTTCCTACCAGCCTCCGCTACGCTTATCTTTTTCAGTCGAACCATCTCGAAAACCTCTACATCAAGCTCCTTTGGCTTTCTGCCCTTGTATACGCCCCTCTGCCTGGCGCACTCGATACCCTCGCGCTGGCGTTCCAGAATATTCCGCCGCTCAAATTCGTTTATCGCTCCTATCAACTGCAATATCAGCTTGCCGCTGTTGGTAGAGGTGTCAAGCTGTTCCTTTATGCTGACGAACTTCACGCCCTTTTCGTCAAGCCGTTCTATCGTTTCCAAGAGGTCTTTCAGATTACGGGTTAACCTCGAAAAGTCCTCAACGAAAACACAATCTCCCTCTCTCACGAAATCAAGCATACTCCGAAACTCCGCTCGGTTGGTGTCCTTGCCGCTTGTTTTCTCCACAAACCACCTGTCGATACCGTAACCCCGTAATGCCGCTATCTGCCGCTCCTCGTTCTGCTCCACCGTGGAAACCCGTACATAAGCAACGTTCATTTCGCCCTCCTTGATTTTCAACTTGTCCTTTTAAAGCAATAAATAATTATCCCACTATCATCTCCTATTCCCGTCAAAATAGGCTACACCCTATTTAAGCGGTTTCCAATCGTATAATTAGGCTTATTTTCTTGACATTTTTGACACTATTTTTTGATATGTCAAAATGAAATCCCGCCCCTTAGAAATTTTACACTCCGATTATTAAGCAAAAAAGCAGTGAGCCTGTCCGTAAACGAACAGGCTCTGATATTTTAACAGTAATATCGCTGATTTTTGCTCTTTGGCTTGTCGGGAATTGCGAGCTTTAGCTTTCCGCTCTCAACAAGCGGGTGAACTATCTGCGACATCAGATAGTTTATAGACAATCTGCCCTTGAAATGCTCCTCGATTTCCACGCGTGTCCTCGGCGTTTGGCAGAACGTGAGCAGATCGGCTTCGTTCCCGCTCGGGAGCGGCGTTACCTCCGTACCGTTATAAAGCGTTACTCTGAACACCCCGCGCTCGTTCTCAAATTTCGGCTCGGGAAGTCCCGCGTTTTTCATTGCGCCATAAACGGTCGGTATGCCGCTATATCTGTTTTCGGTAACGTCAATGACTTCAAGGGCGTTCGCGAGGAACGGATTGCGTGTGTCTGCCGCAACTTTGCCCAGCCTGTCAAGTGTCATTCTTCCGTAAAGTCCGCCCGGGTTTTCTATCTCAATACGATTGGAGAACATCTTTATCGTTATAGGAGTGAAATCCGTATGATTGCTGTAATCGCGGTGAACGAGCGCGTTCAGTATCAGCTCTCTTACGGCGATAACGGGATATTCCGTTTTGTCGGAGCGTTTGCCCGTTTGAGGGTCAATATAAGTCGCGTTCTTCATATTCTTGCGGACGAATTTTAGCGTTTCATCAAGCATATTGATTATGTTTCCGTCAATTCGCGCGTTGTCTATAAAACGCTCTCCCACGGCATTATCCGCGCCCATTTCTGTACCTTGAATTGACACTGCGGTAACGCAAAGCTGCGGGAAAAAGCCTTGCGGGTACGGAGAAAACAGCATTACTCCCGCAAGCGTAGGCTTGTCATTCAGCGTAAATCCCTGTAAGGAATTTATTTTGTCGTTCGGCAGATCGGCGAGGTTAGGCTTTTTTCTGCGCATTGCGATAAGGTATTCCGTGTGCGCGTCCGTGTCGATATCGGAAAGCTCGGCGCGTTCCGCAACCCTTAACTCGTCCTGTATCTTCTTTCTGAAAGCCTCGTAGCTGTATACCTCGTACTCGGTCATATGCCTGTCACCGTCGCCAACACGCACATATGAGCCTTTGAGCCGCCCCGCGCCCTTGTAAAAGCACGGTTTAAGCTCATTGTCTATCTCCTGTATCTCCGCGCTGACAACGGTTTTCCCGTTGATATTCGCAACGGTGCAGAGAGGTCGCAGTTCGGGTTCCATCTGAACGGCTTGCTCCATAATCTTTTTCTGCAAATCGGCGGGGTCATATACTCCGCAAACCTCAAAGCCTCTTTGCTCGTCAACACCAAAAACGATAACACCGCCGCCGTATTGATTGGAAAACGAGGAAAGCGTGTCAAACAGCTTTGGACAGCCGTTACGAGCAGCCTTTATCTCCAGATAGTTGCTCTCGCTTTTGGTCTGCGAGATTTTGTTTACCATTTCAACTAATTCAAATTCAAGCATTTTCTCACCCCTCACAATTTAATTATACGCATTTTATAACACTTTGTCAATAGAAAATCCGTATAAATTCCTAAAAAACATTATAAACTTGCGGGAATTTGTTTGAATTTGTCAAAATCGTTGGGAAAGTGTTATAAATAAGAGCCTGTCCGCGAATGGACAGGCTCTCGACTTAACTGTAATACTTTTGGTTTATACTAGTGGGCTTGTCGGGAATGCTGAGATTGAGTTTTCCCCTCTCAACAAGCGGACGAACGATTTTTGCCATAATTCTTTTTCTACTCAGTTTTCCTTGAAAGTATTGCTCAATCTCTGCGCGAGTTTTCGGCACTATGCAGAATTGAAGAAAGTCAATTTCGTTTCCAACTGGGAACGGTATTGGATTAGGTATGTCATAATGTTCACCGTGATCGGAACGCATATCTGCCAGCATTTTTTTCAGAAATCTAAGATTATCTCTCATTTCCCACCACTCGTTACATATATTGACATTAGGATTCTCGTAACCCGCCATTATATTTTCATATTCCATTTGAATGTTGAAAGTGAATTTGATAATATCATCTATAAATCTAAAGCTATCTGACTTAGTGCAATCTAATTTCCCAACACAACGCTCCGTCTTTGCTAAATAGTCGTTACCCATCAACTCAATGATAACATTGATTTTAGAATTATCCCCGTCAAGGAATTTTTCGTCTAAACCAACGATATCCTCTCTTGTTAGCGTTTCGATAATCTTATTACCAGTAATTTTGTCACGTCTTACACTTACTTGATAATCGTCTACCTCACACTGTTTGCCGTTTACAAATACTTTAAATGAATTTTTCATGTTGTCCTCCTAAAATATGTTTTTCTGGCATTATGCCAACGTCTTGCCGTGTCTTTACTTGTTAAAAATTTTCACCTCCAGCCACTTCATTCTAATGCTAATGCCCCCTTTCAATTTTTTATAGTATTTTGTATCGTTATGCTGTATCCGATAGCAGTATTTTTTCAAATGCTGTTCTGCCCGCCTTATACAGCTGCAATTTGCTCTTGTAAGTACGTTTTTGTGAGATTTTAATAATAGCCATTTCACGCGAGTGATGGAAGATACTCAAATACCAACAAACGGCTCTATAAAGCCATTTGTTAGCTTTTTTACAGCTGTAGATGTTGCTCACAAAACAATTCGTCGCTTTTAACAAAGTTTGCGATATGTTTTTGGAATATTGCACAAAAATGAGCCTGTCAAAAAATGAACAGGCTCGTAATACATTTTATTTATGTAAACGTTATTGGCACTTCATCATCCAATAGCTCCGAAATATTAGCCGCCAACGACCTTGCTTGTCCTTTTGTCAGACTATTGTTTCCATTCGGGTCATACGGCTTATTCAGCAACAATCTGTGATAAACATTTTTGGCTTTATCATCATAGATCGTAATGTTGGCATTATCACAAACTTCAACGGGTATCTTCGCAACCTTGCCCTGCAATTTTGTCTGCCTTATATGTGCCACGACATCTCTGTCCGCTCTGCCAAGCCCTTGCTCCACCGAAAGCCCTTTAGGGTCTTTGAAAGCCGCACTTGAAATACCTCCGTCCGCTTTGATAAAATTCCTGTGGGGGTGAATTGCCCGATAGACATTTTCCGCATTATTTGTCCGATTGCTCATAAAAGTTTTTCACTTCCTCCGCTATTTTATCGCTTTCAATAGCTCGCTCAATCTCCTTGCCGTCGTGATAAGCAATAAACTCCGATACTTCGTTTTCAAAAATGTCAAACTCCAGATACGAACCGTCCGCTCTCTCATACTCAAATTGAATTGAACCGTCCGCAACGGGAAATATTTCGGGCAATACGGGCAGTCCAAACAAAATAGAGTAGCATTTCACAATCAACTTGTCGCCGAACTTCTTCGCGCCGTTATCATTCCAGTTATCTTGAAGTTCCGAAATCGCTATCATCTTCTCCGAACACGCTTTTTGCTTTTGGGCAAAATCGAGGAATATGTTTTCGATGAGGGCTATATTTTTCATATTCTGTTCAACATCGTTCCTCATATTGTTCAGAGAATTGAATATTCTCGTGAAATTCATCAAAAGGCTCATATTCGGAATTTGTAATGAATTGTTGTTATCGGAAGTAATCATATCTGCTCCTCCTCTCCGTTGATTTTTTTTATCAACATATTTCCCGTGGAATACTACCATTCCTTGTGTAACAAGAAATTAAATCGGCTCAACAAACGCCCTTATCTGCTCATAATACTTATTCTGCTCCTCCTTGAAGAAATCCGTAAGGCTATCTTCCCGAGCAGTCTGGAGCGCGTGATAATACCGTGCTTTGTCCTCGTCGCGGATTATCGCGGGAACTATCCCGCTGTCAAGGCACTGTTTTAGGATTATCGCTCGTCCTGTCCGCCCGTTGCCGTCCTGAAACGGGTGAATGCGCTCGTATTCAAGATGAAACTGCGCTATGTCGCTCAACTTTCGTTCTCCCGCATTATACGCGCTAATCAGCTCATCTATGCGGATGGGAACATTTTGCGGCATTTCGGTTATGATATTGCCCACCGCGTTTGCTCTGTTTTTAAATTCGCCTACGGGGTATCCGTTTGCGTAGTCCTCAAACACACCTGTTTTAAGGTGAAAATGAAACGACTTTATCATCTCGGCAGTCAGCGGCTTGTCAAGGCACTTCAAGACTTCGTTGAACATCTTGAAATGCCCCGTCATCTCCTCAACGTCCTTTGTCCTGTAAACAAACTCGCCGTCCGTCACGATCGTTCCCGTATCGAACAACGAGGCGGTCTGCTCGCTCGTGAGCGTACTTCCCTCGATCTTGTTGGAGTTATACGCCATTATTTTCTGCGTAAAGCCGTACACTCCACGCCTGTCCTGCCGTCTGAACTCGTCGAGCATTTGTTCCTTCAGCCGCTTTACAAAATCTTCCATAGCTAATACTCCTACTCTCTGTTTATTATAATTATATCATACTCAAATGCCGTTGTCAATATTGCGGTGCTTATAAAAATACCGCGAAATGTCCGCGGTTTCCTTTTATAATACTTATTTCAAGCAGCGTAGCCATAAAATACTGCAAATTCAGCACGAACATCTCGCGCATGCGGCGGTCGTCGGGGCTTTCGCCCTCGAGATAGGATACCTCCGACAGGCATTTGCGGTAGGCCTTGCGTACAAAATCCTCGGCTTCCGCGCCGGAAAGCGGAACTTTCATCAGCGCACCGCGCTCGGGAACGCTTGTTGCCCACGGAAAACCGTCATAATGCAGCACCTCCGGTTTGTGATACCAAGGATATCCGCCGAATATCTCATCGGCGCATTCACCCGATAAAGCGACGGAGTGATCTTTTTTGATCTCGCGGCAGAACAGCCACAGCGAGCTGTCAACGTCCGCCATGCCGGGCAGGTCACGCGCGAATACTGCGTCGTCCAAAGCCTCGGCAAGCGCGGGGGTGTCAAGAATGATATTGTGGTGATTGGTGTGAAGAAACTCCGCCATTTCCGTAACATAAGGCGCGTCCTCGTCGGGCTGAAACGCCGAGGCTTTAAAGTTCTCGCGGTTGCCGCGGTAATCAATGGAGTAGGTGTCGAGCGTTTTGCCCTCTTTGGCAAATTCGTGAGCCGCGATAGCCGAAATGACAGAACTGTCCAAGCCGCCCGATAAGAATGTGCAAATTCCCACGTCGCTCACAAGCTGGCGTTTCACCGCGTCGAATATCAAGCCGCGCAAATGAGCGGTGGTATCTTCAAAGCTCTCGTAATGCGGCTCGGCATTAAGCTCCCAGTATTTTCGCAGGCTTAAGCCGTTTTCGTCGAACCAAGCGCAGTGAGCCGCAGGCAGATCTCGGATATCGCGGAAAACTCCGTCGCCGACAAACCGCGCGGGACCCACAAGCATTATCTGAGCCGCGCCTTCGCTTGTTATCACGGGCTTTACCGATGGGTGCTTCAATAGACCCTTGATCTCCGAAGCAAATACTAATCCGCCGTCCGTTTCGGCATAGAATAGCGGCTTTACTCCTATTCTGTCGCGCGCCAGAAACAGTCTCCGCGTTTTTCGATTCCACACCGCGAAAGCGAATATTCCGTTGAACAGCTCCACGCACCGCTCTCCGTACTCTATAAACGCTTTCAGCACTACTTCCGTGTCCGAGTGCCCAAAGAATTTCACGCCTTTTTTCATAAGCTCCGTGCGCAGTTCCTCGGTGTTATACAGTTCGCCGTTGTAGACAAGCGTGTAAACGCCCTCGGACATCGGCTGCTTGCCGTTTTCGGGGTCGATAACGATAAGCCGCCTATGTGCCAGTGCCGCGCACTCGCTTGTAATAATGCCGTCCGCGTCGGGACCTCTCGGGGTGAGCGTCTCGCTCATCGCGTTGATGACGTTTAGGTCGATCTCGTGTTTGAAGTTTATCTCTCCTGCAATTCCGCACATAAAATATCGCTCCTTTCGTGATGCAGTTTATGCGCGGCAGCCGATTTTTGTGTGTAATATGCGTATTGAGATAAATATTGAGCGTTATGAAGAAAATTCCCTTGACGAGTGCGGCTTTTTGTGGTATAATAAAAGCAGCGTATTAAATTTAAAGCAAAACTCCGCAATTTGATTTTACATACCATTGGCAGTAAAAAATGATATAATTTGCCGAAAGGGGGCGATGTGCGTGAATTGGTTAAGAAAAGCGGGAGCGGCCGCGATTGCGGCGGCTGTGCTGCTGGGGTGCGGCTGCGGCAGTGCGTCGAGCGGATCTGTTGGTGCGGAACGCAATTCTTCCCGGATACAACAAAGCACTTCTTCCGAAGCGGCGTTCACAGTGCCGCAGAACTCCTTTTCCACCGAAAATTCAAGCGAGATAACCTATTTCGGCAATCAAGAAATTGACGCGGCGGCTGAGCTTTTCGCGAAAAACAACGGCGGTACGGTGACTGTCGAAAAAGCGGGCAATGATTATATAAATAAACTCTCCGAAAAAATATCCGCGGATAATTCGCCCGATTTGTGTGACAAGGTCGAAAACACCTACCCGTATCTGATATCAATAAATATGTATGAGGACCTTTCAAATTATATAGACGTCACAGCGCCGCAATGGGAGGATATGGCGGATGCGATAGATATCTTCGAGTGGAACGGCGCACGTTATTTTTATCCGACAAAGCGCACGGCAATGCCGTATTTCCTGATCTATCTGAAAAACGACTACGTGGCGTGCGGGAACGCTTCCGACCCGGAAAAGCTATGGCTTCGCGGCGAGTGGACGCTTACGGAAATGGAAAAAGGCGCTGAAAGCGTTATAGCAAGCCCCATGAGCACAGCCGAGCGGCTTCTCGGGGGGGACGGAGTTATCGACAGCTTTATTGGAATGGTGGGCGGCGGTGATTGGTGGTATGTCAACGACCTTACGCAGCAGCCGGCAAATAAAGCAGCATTTAACATCATAAAGGACAACGGTAAATACGGCATTGATTTTACAAGCATTGCCGATCCCGTGGAGGATATAAAAAAATACGTCTTTTTATCGGGCAATGAGGCTACATTGGCGGCGCTTCGAAAAGCGGGACTTACCGTCGGGATAGTGCCTTATCCGCGCTACGACCAGGACCCCCAAGCGTATCCGTCCGATATTTCCAATTGTATGGAGTCGATAGAGGGCTTTTTGGTGCCCAAAGGCGCAAAAAATATTCAGGGTGCGGCAAGTTTTATAAATTGCTCAAGAATTTCATCCGCGTCCGCCGAGCAGCAAAAAAAGGACGATCAAAAACTTATCGAGAGCGGTCTTTTGCGTTCCGATGTGGAATGGCTGAACACGCTCAGAAGTTCGGACAAGATCTATCCGACGTATCTTGAAACGAACATCTTCGACGAGGACACAAACGCCGCCGTGCAAAGCCTTTTCACTTATAAGGACGGCGATTGGGACGACGCGTGCTCACAATACGCTCCCGCGATCAAGAGCACGATAGAAAAGACATTTGCGGCAGTAGAATAACGCTTCGGATCTTCAATAGAAATGGGGTAATATAATTGGGAAACGAACGAATTAACGATAAAATAAACTCCAACGATTACGAATGGCTCAAGCCTGACCGCGTGATGAAGCTCTACCGCGGCAGCAAGAGCGCGTTCGGCACGAAAAAGCTGCTTGTTATCGGGATAGGGAAAAACGGAATAGACTGCCTGATGAGAGCAAAGCATATAGCGGAGAACCGCTTCCAAAAGGACGCTACGCGGCTGCGCTATCTCGGAATAGGTCTTAAAGATCTGGTGAACAACGCGGAGTTCTGCGGTTCAAGGCTCGAGGAGAACGAGAAAATAGCGATAGATCCCGACGAGGCAATATACAGCTATCTCAACGACCCCGAAAAGCTGAACGTTTACGAAAAGGATTGGTTCGACGAGGGGCTTCAAAATTATACGTCCAATAAGCCCGTTTACGGTCTGCGCAAGAGACAGTGTGGAAGGCTTGCGCTGTTTCACTATTTCAGATCGTTTATGAAACGATTCGGCGAGTCGCTTGCGAATTTCGGCGCGAGCGGCAGACCGTTGGAGATAGCAGTTATCGGCAACCTCGGCGACGCGTTTTTCGGCGGAATGATGATAGACATCGGATATCTTTTGAGAACGCTGTTCGAGACGGTTTCTTATCCCGTGACAGTCGCCGCCTATATGTTTGCGGGCGATACCGCGGAGTTTACCGAAAAAGAGGGGCGCGATTTGTCGACGGCTTACGCGAACGCTATTGTAGCGAAGTCGGAGCTTGATATGTACCAAAGCCGCAAAAAGCGCTTTTGGCAGCAGTATTCCGAAGCGATAGAGATAAGCTCGGACAAGCCGCCGTACACCGCGTGCTATATCGCGCACGCCGAAGTCACTTACGAGGAAACTATCGAGAAAACCGCGCTTAAAATAATGTGCGAACCGGGCAACATCTTCTCGCGCGACGACGACGCGGAAAAGATGATGTCCTATAATATGTTGGAAAAGGAAGGCTCTCACAAGTTCAGATATTTGGCGTTTTCATCGGCGGTGAATGAGATACCGCTCGGGAAGATCGTGTCCTATCTTTCAATCAAGCTGTTTGGGAAGCTTTTGGGGGGCTTGCGGCAAAAATCCGTGGGCGCAATGGAGCTTGGGAAGATCGCGGGAAAAGTCGCGCCGAACGCCATGCTGCTCGTTTCAAAAGCGGGCGACATTCCGAAGTTTGAGTTTTCGGAGAGTCTAAATCCGTTGTTTTCGCTGCGTTCGCTGAAAAACGGCAGCGAGGCTTCAAAACGATACGTTAACGAGCGCTTGGAGGAGATTGCCAAGCTTTGCGGACATGGCTCGGATCTGATGATAGCGGAGATATCCGAGAATATACAAAGTATTTGCGAAGCCGCCGTGAGCGACCGCGAAAAGGGACCGTATTATGCGCTGGAGATAATCAAGGCGTGTACCTCGAAACTCGCCGAAAGCGCCAAGACCGTCGAGCAGCAGATGATGACAATAGACGACGAAGTGTCGCATGAGGAAAAGCTTGTTGCGGCAGTTCACAAGAAGCTTAAGATGATGCCGAATTTTATGGCGGCAAAACACGTCGAAAGCTATATCGCTCATTTACAAGATTATATGAGAGTGCGGTTTACGCAGCTTACCGGCAATATCGTGATGGATTTTTACAAGCGGCTTTCCGATGAACTTGACCGCTATGCCGACGAGAGCCTTCGCACGCGTTCCTATGTGTTTGATCTGATATCCGAGCATGCCGACGAGATATTGAACGGCGGTTCGCCTTATATCGGCTTCGGGGTTCATGAGGCGTTTGATCCTTTGGCTTCCGAAAGCGCGCGTATCCGAGCGAAGCTGGATAAAATGGCTGACGATATCCCGCATGACAAGCTGGAGCTTGCCATGAAGCGCGTAAACTTGCTTAAAGCGGCGCAGAGCGGCGTTGTCGATTTTATAAGCGAGCTATTGATGCTTGTGGATCTTTGCGTGGGAGAGTTTACCGAAAAGGGCTACGATGCGATCTGCCAATACTTCAGTATATCAAACTCGCTGGCGAACGGCATGGAGGATTGCTTTGAGAGAGCGGAGATCACCACGCCCACCACGAACGGCTTGCCGCTTACGCGGGTCATTTGCCCGAGCACGGCAAGTCCCGAGGATATCGCGCCGCTGCGCGCTGCGCACAAGGAGCTTAACGATATTTGGAACGCCTCGGCGTCGTCGTTCTCCGTAAGCGTTATACGTATTCGGGGAGCGGTGAAGCTTGACGCTTTCAGAAACTACGAGCAATGGGAAAATATGCGCTACGCATACGTCAACGATTCGCTCAAAAAGCACGGAATTCACATTTTCGGCTGACCGTGCCGTGCAAAACGGCACGGAGCTTCAAAAAAATTTAGGGAAGCCCCGATTTGATCAGCGCTTCCTTAACTTCGGATAAAATATGAGGATAAAAAACAAAGACAAAAAAAATATATTGCGTAAAAAAACGACGGCGTTGGTATTCGACAGATCTCTCCGCGGCAATTCAAACGCGGCGGCAATGGTTTTCGGGCGGTCGCTTATCGCGTGCGCGATAACTTATCTCGCCATAGGGTATTTGTATTTAATTTGGGATATGCCCGTAAACGGCGCTGTCATTTCACTTGTCGCATTGGGATTTACGGCGGTCTTTTCGCTGATTTTTGCGTTCACGCGCCGCTTCGCTTCGATAGCCGTAATGACGATCGCGGGCGGCGGGCTTATTCTGTTGTGTTTCGACGAGTTTTGGGAGAGGTTCTCCTATTTTGTTGACGCTGTAATGCTTGAATGCGACGGGCGGATTTTAGATTCGCAGAAGTATCTGATACACCCAATTGAAATGCTGCAAAATAACGGCGTTCCTACAGACGCTTTCGTTGACGGAGCGATCTTCGGCAGCGTGATTTTGTGCGCGTTTTTTGCGCTGATAACGGCGGCGGGAGCTGTCGGAGAACCGTATATTGTTCCGTCGTTCGCGTTTTTTGCGCTGTTGTGGGCGCCCGCGCTGATATCCGAGAAGCTGAGCTTTAATTGGCGTATCATTCCGATAATGGCGCTGTATGCGGGAGTTATGGCGATAAGCGCGTATTACAAGGACGGAATGGCTATTCGGCACGTTTATATGGCGGGCGGTTATCGGCGAAAAATGTATGCCGAGCACAGGCGCTTCGATAAGTCGGTCAAACACTTCGGCGCGGGGGAGAAAGCCAAAGCGCGCGGATTTTACTATTCCAAATACTTTTCATCGGTGATGAGCGCTGCGGCGATGTTCGCGGTCTTGGGAATAGTTTCGAGCGTTGTTTTGGCGGACAGCAAGGGAATAGACTACACATGGTTCTACGATAAAATGCAGAACTTTGGGGGCGGCTTTGACATAGCAGGCTCGCCGTTCAAGAACGGAGCGGAGTCGAGATACTTCGCAAGCCCGGAATCTTCTCAATTTGGCTCAAACAACCGTTTGCAGCTAAGTTCGCCATCGAGAAGCAACAAGGAGATACTCCGCGTTACAAAACCCATCACCTCAAAACCGCTGTATCTGCGCGGCGATATCGGGATAGATTTCGACGGCACAGCGTGGAACTCGCCCGTTACCGACGAGCCGTCCGATTGGGCTTCAAGCGGGCTTAAAGCTGTTTGGCGCCCCGAACTTTCGTTTGGCTTCGACGACGATTACGATGTTTATGGCAATACGGAGAAAGTGGATTGCGGTGTGGAATATCTGTGCAGCACCGATGTTATTTTCTCGCCTGCCTACGACGTTTCCTCGACGGTTTATAACCGTCCGAACACGTCTGTTTTCGGCGATTTTGCCGCCCGTCGTAAAAGCGGAGAGGCAAAAGGCGATCTGATGAGTTTTACGGCGTTTGTTCCGAGTTACACGGACGCTTCAGACGACGAGGATCTCGCGGCATTTAAAAACGCAGTCGTTTCCGATATTTGGAGATATTATGAAAACGCCGCGGTAAATATGAAATACAGCGACTATGTGAATAAGCATTATTTAAGCGTTCCCGAGAACATGAAGCAGCGGCTCGGAGAATTTGCGGAGCAATCGGGGCTGCGGCGGGAAATAGATCTCAGCCTGCAAGATCCGCCCGACTATTTCGGTAATGATAACGCCGAAATAATATATGAGCGATTTTATACCGCGGCGGCTGTCTCGAATTTCTTAAAATTTAACTATACTTACTCGCTTAACGCCCGCATTAACAGCCGCGATCCCGTTATGAGCTTCTTAAACGACGCAAAAAGCGGGCATTGTGCGCTGTACGCCAGCTCCATGACATTGCTTCTTCGCAATATGGGCGTTCCCGCGCGGTATTGCACTGGCTTTGCCGCAAGCGCCGGTTCGTCGTTTCAGACGCTGCTCTCCAAAGACTTGCACGCGTGGTGCGAGGTTTATCTGAACGAGCTTGGCTGGGTGACGTTCGATCCGACGGCTTCATCGGCTTTGGGAGAACAGGGGGGAACCTCCGATACCTCGAGTAACAGCGGCAATTCGGGTTCGAGCGGCGTTCAAAGCGGCGTAAACTCCGAAAGCGTCGGCACGTCAAGCAATATGCAATCTTCCGAAACCCATGAAAGCGTATTAAATTCGCGTTCGAGCGCTGTCGGCAACAATTCGGACAACTCGGATGTATCTTCTATAGGCGGCGGCTCGGAATTTACGAATGTTCTGCCGTATATTATGACGATCTTGTCAATCGCGGCAGCAGCGGCGCTGACTGCTTTGATAATTATCGAGTACAACAATTTGAAAAAACGCGCGTACAAGCGGATACAAGCGTTTCGTCGTGAACCGAATTTCGAGATCGTTTACGCGAAAATGCTCGGTGTAATGCAGCTTTGCAAATTGTCGCCCGGCAAAGGCGAGCAGCCTCACGATTTCTTCAGCCGCGCGGAGGAGGTTCTGAAATGCGATATCTGCGGAAATTACGAGCTTCTGCAAAAACTGGCGTTCGGCGGCGCGGAGCTTGACGCCGAAGAACGCGCGCAGTTCGTCCGCGTTTTTGAGACGATCTACAAGTCTGCGGAGAAAAAGCTGTTCTTCATCGGAAAAATACGGCTTCGGCTTATTGTTTTGAAGAAGCGTTAAGTCAAAATGTACAAAAATTCGCGGAAATTTTAAAAAGCTATTGATTTTTTGGGGAAATTATGCTATAATTATAGATGGCGTAATAGACTTACGTGAAATACCGTAATGTAAATATCTGTGTCAGTCATTTGATATTAAAAAATTTTTGTTGTAGAGAGGAATTGGCTATGGCAATGAGACTTATCACGCGTTCGGATTTTGACGGATTGGCTTGCGGAGCGCTTTTGCTGTGCGCGGGTGTTGTTGATACGTGGACTTTTGCCCACCCTAAAGATCTTCAGGACGGTCTGGTGCCCGTCACGGAGAACGACTGCTTGGCGAACGTTCCGTTTGTAGAGGGCTGCGGGCTGTGGTTCGATCATCACTCCAGCGAGGAGGAACGCAATCGCTATAAAGGTAAGTACAAGGGCGAAAGCCGCATTACGCCGAGTTGTGCGCGAATTATTTACGAGTATTACGGCGGCAAGGAGCGTTTTCCGAATTTCGACGATTTAATGGTGGCTGTGGATAAGGTCGACAGCGGCAACCTCACGCGCGAGGAGATACTTAATCCGCAAGGTTGGATCTTGGTAGGTTTCCTTATGGATCCGCGCACAGGGCTTGGTCGTTTCCGCAATTTTACAATAAGCAATTACCAGTTAATGGAAAAGCTGCTGCGTTGCTGCGCTACTATGACGACCGAGGAAATTCTGGCAATGCCCGATATTCAAGAGCGCATTAAGCTCTATAATGAGCAGACGGAGCATTTTAAGGATATGGTGCATGAGCATACGCGCGTTGAGGGCGACTTGATAATCACCGATCTGCGCGGCGTAAACCCGATCTACACGGGAAACCGATTCCTCATTTATTCGCTCTATCCCGAGCAGAACATCAGTTGTTGGATAGTCGACGGCAAGGGCGGCAAGGGCTGCTCTTGTGCGGTAGGCTATTCGATACTTAACCGCACATCGCATGTAAACGTTGGTTCCACAATGCTGAGATACGGCGGCGGCGGTCACATGGCGGTCGGAACGTGCCAGTTCAGCGACGAGGATGCGCCGACAAAGGTTCCCGAGCTTATCAACGAACTTGTACATTATGATGAAATTCATGCAAATGATTGATTTGTGAAATATTTAACGCGGCTTTTTATACAAGCCGCGTTTTTGCTTATAAAAGTAAGCCGCACGGTAAAGCGCCGTGCGGCTTAAATTATGATTTACGCGTTAAGGTCTGCTAAAACTTTTCCCATGCCGTCGCAAACATTACAAGTGCCATGTCCGTGGCATGTTCTGCAATTGCGGCTGCCTCCGCAGGTATGACAAAAATAATTGCCAATCATTCCGTTTCCGCCGCAGGACGGACAGTTTCCGCTGCCTTTGCATGAGCGGCATCTTCCGTTGCCTCTGCAAAGCGGGCATGCTACATATTGAAGATTTTTGGCTTTGGTGGTGACGGTTTTGGTCGCGGTTAATTTACTGATTCGTTTGTCGCCCTTATAAGCCGCCACTCGATAATAATATTTGGTGGTAGGATCAAGATTTTTAACGGTACAGTTGTCAACGTTTTTGACTGTAATATATTTCCAATTGCCGTTAGCATTGGTGGAATACGCTATTTTGTAGCCGGTTGCGCCGCTTACTTTCTTCCATTTTATATCAAATGACGTAGAATGATTAGCTGCCGTAATGTTAGCGGGAGCGGAGAGGAGAGAGGTCGTTGCATAATAGGTTTTGTATTTTGCCGCTATGGCATTGTTTTGCAGAGGAACAACGCGCAGTTGATATTTGGTGTTTGGCGAAAGTTCATCAATAACCCAAGAAGTTCCTTTGCCCATGGTTATGGTGATCTTTTTATTGCCGTCCGTTGAATTGCAATAGATCTTGTAGCCCTCTGCGCCTTTGACATTTTTCCAGGAAACCTTTATGGAATTGCTTGTAACCTTTGTTGTGACTACCGCCGATTGGAGAGAAGTGGTAGTAAAGTAGTAGGTTTTGCTGTATTTTCCGGAGATAACGCCGTTTTTCAGGCAGACCATACGGATATAGTACTTTGAGCCGTGTTTTAAACCGCTGAGCTTCGTGGAAGCGACGTTATCAACGTTTTTAGACTTCCAGTTTTTCTTGTCAAGCGAATATTCTATTCTGTAACCGCTCGCGCCGCTTACTTTATTCCACGATATCGCAGCGGTGGTACAGGTTTTCTTCGCTTTGATATTCGTAGGAGCGCTTAAGTATTTGTATGTTACCGCATAGTATGTACCGCTCCATTTTCCGCATACTTTGCTGCCGATAAGCGGCTGTATTTTAAAATAGTATTTGGTTTCGGATAAAAGGTTTGTTATCTTATATGAAGAAACGTTCCCCAAGGTTTTATAAGTCCATTTACTATTGTCGGTACAGTATGCGATCTTATAGCCGTTCACGCTGCTTACTTTATCCCACGAAAACGTTAAGTAATTGTAAGATTTTGAAACTCGGATATTCGTCGGAGCGGCATAGGATTGCGTAACGGCGCTTTGAACGCCGCTCCATTTGCCCGCCTCATCGCCGTCTTTCAAAGAGACGACCTTGAAATAATATGTCGCACCGTAATTAAGTCCGCTAATCGTATAGCTTGAAACGCTGCCGAGTTCCTTGTACACCCATTTCTTTTTATCTGTGGAATAAGCGATCTTATAGCCGTCCGCGCCGCTAACATTGCTCCACGACAACGTGAGTTTGTTCCCAGCAGCGGAGCCTTTCAAGTTCGCGGGGGCGGCGTACTCCTCCTTGGTCGTGACCTCATACGGGATTTCCCACGTCGTTAAGCCGAAAATATCATCAATAGCGCCAATGCTGCAATAATATTTTGTATTCGGTTTCAGATTTTTTATCGTATAGGTCATATCGCCGTTTGGAACAGCGATTACCGTCCAGTTTTTGTCGTCGTCGATATTCAAACCGTCCGCTTTGACAGTCGAATAACCGATTTTATAGCCGACTGTATTTCCAATGGTGACAAACGGTTTGCTCCACGAAACGGTTATCGAGCAGTAGCTTGACTGCGCGGTGATCACATTGGTGCTTGAAACGGCGTTTGCCCGATTAGAGCCGCAAAAGCTTGAAAACGAGGTAAACGTCACCGCCGCCGTAAGCAAAATAGACAGAAATTTTTTGAATTTCATAAGGTGCCGCCTCCTTTTAGGTAAAATTAAGGTTACATAAACGGAATTATTAAAGTAAATCATTTAAAGCTACTAATCTTTATTCTATTATAATATATATCACTATATAGTGTCAATATAAAATTATTACAGAAAAAGACGCAATATTTTGTGAATTTTACACAACATCAACAACAAGCAACAGTTCGCCGTCCACGCGGAACGAAATTTGAAATTCCGCGAAGCTGAATGTATAAACGCGCTCCGGATCGCTTTGGTATTGAGGGCGCGGGTCTTGGGAGAGCACCTCAATAAGCCCGCGGCGCTTTTCTTCGGGTAATTTTGCAATCAAATCCTCGGGAAATTCAACCTGAAGAACTTCTCGTTCTGTCAGAGCGAAGCCGTTCGCTGCGTTTTGAATACTGTCAGCGTATGGAAGATACGGCTTGATATCGAAAATCGGCGTGCCGTTCATCAAGTCCGCGCCCGAGACTGTCAGAACTCCGCGTTCGATTTTTTCAAGCTTAACGACCGAAAGCCCGAGCGGGTTCGGTCGGTTCGGCGAACGCGTTGCGAACACGCCTTTGCGGACGTTTCCGCCCAAGCGCGGCGGGCGGACGGTAGGGGAGAAGCCGCCCTTAAATTCCGAAAAGCCCCAGATAACCCAGATGTGTGAAAAATCTTCCAGTCCGCGCAGCGCGTTTTCGTCCGAGTACTTTTCAAGAAAAACTATCCGAGAGGGAAGCTCGACCAAGCCGCTCTGCCGCGGTATCCCGAATTTTTCTTTAAAATCGTTCTCAATGAACGCTATCGGTTCAATCTCCATAACCCGCTACATCTCCTCAAGTACTTTCCGTATCGCGTTCATTACCTCGTCCACCTCGAACTTAAATTCCCGAGCCGACACGCGGTACGCCCCCTGCCCGAGAATTATGACCTGCTCGGTGCCGTCGGAGGTGGCTACGCGAACGCGGTTTTCACGTGAAAGCTTGTGCGCCGTCCGTTCAATATAGTTGTCGGCGGTCTCGGCGTGCTTTGTGTAAACGACCGTTACATCGCCGTATTTTTCTATTTCTTGGGAGCTTTTTACTTTATATGCGTCAAAAACCAAAATTAAGTTACAACGCTTAAAGCCCTGATAATTGCACATCAAGTTGATAAGCCTAGTTCGCGCAAGATCGAGGTTTTCACGCGCCGTTTCGGCAAGCTCGTCCCACGAAAAGATGATGTTGTAGCCGTCCACGAGCAGATATTCCTCGCCGCCGCGCGGTTCGTGCGACTTGTAGTTCTGTTCCGAGGGCTTGTCGCGGCGCATTGCGGCGCGCTCCGAGCGGTCAATTTTTCCGTAGGTGCGTTCGAATATCTCCATTAGCTCCTTATCTGTGGCGGCGCGGCGCTTAAAGCTCGAAATTTCGCTCTGCGATACCGTTTCTCGCGGCTTTCCGAGAACGCTCGGAGTGTGCGCTTTTTGCGGCGCTTCGTTCCATTTTACAAGATATCCCGCGCCGTGTGAACAGAACACGCTGTCGGCGGTGTTTTCAACATCGCTTTGAAAATCGTAGCCGATTTTTTTAATGACATCCTCGGCGTTGTGACACGGAAAATATCCCTCGACCACCGTAGAAAGCCGCCCCGCGCCGTGCGTGTAGCTCGTCACCTCGGCGGGATAGTTCTGCATTTCCGAAACGGGACACCGCCCCTCGATAACGGAGTTTTCGCCGATAAGATCGGGCTGCGAGAATTCCGCGCCCATACGCGTGAGGTCTGTCATTGCGCGTCCCACGGCGTTTTGCAATATCTCCAGCTTGAAACGAAAAAATGGTTCGAGTAACACGCTCTTTACACTTGCTAAGCCTTGCCGAACCGCTCTCCAAGCGGCTTCACGAAAATCACCGCCCTCGGTGTGATTCGGGTGAGCGCGTCCCGATTTGAGCGTGATTTTTACGTCGGTAATTGGAGAGCCTGTTAAAACGCCGATATGCTGCCGTTCTCGCAGGTTTGAGAGTATCAGTCGCTGCCAATTTTCGTCCAAATCGCGGCAGTCGCGGGAGAACACGACCCCGCTCCCTTGCGGAAGCGGTTCAAGAAGCAAACGCACCTCGGCGTAGTGCCGAAGCGGCTCGAAATGCCCGATTCCCTCCGCCGTATTTGCAATAGTTTCGCGGTATGCTATCGTGCCCTCGCCGAACTCAACGTCAGTGTGAAACCGCTCCGCTATCACGTTTTGAAGAATTTCCAGCTGCACCTGTCCCATAATCTGCGCGTGAATTTCGCTGCCAAGCCATGAGAATTTCAGGCTCGGTTCTTCTTCCTCAAGCCGCTTCAGCTTGCGGTAAAAATCTTGCGCGTCTGTTTCATTAGGCAATATCAGCTTATAACTTAACGGCGCTTCGATGGTGGGCGCGTTATTTTCGGATTCCCCGAATGCCTGTCCCGCAAAAGTCTTGGAAAGCCCCGTCACAGCGATTATCTGCCCCGCTTCGGCGGTATCGACGGTTGTGAATTTCGTGCCGCTGTAAATGCGTATCTGCGTTATTTTTTCGCCCGAATTGTCAATAACGGAGCGATTTTTCAGTTCGCCGCCCAGTATTTTCATATGAGTTAACCGCACGCCGTTCGGGTCTGTGGAAATTTTGTATACCAAAGCACCGAAATCGCCGTAACGAACTCCCGCCGAGGAATAATTTTCAAGAAGTTCCAGAAATTCGGAAACTCCGACGTTTTTCAGCGCCGAGCCGAACATTACCGGGAAGATGTTCCGCCGCGCAATCGCCTGTAAAACGAGATTTTGCGGCACCTCGCCCGTGTCGAGTAAAGCGTTCATACAAGCTTCGTCGCGTTCGGCGGCAAGTTCGGCGAAATTATCCGCAAACTCCTCGAAATTTGGGGAGAGTTTGTGTAAATTTAACAAAACATCGCTTTTGGATTTGTGCGAAATATCCATTTTGTTGACGAAGGTAAAAACGGGAACACGAAACCGTTTCAGCAGCTCCCAGAGCGTTTCGGTATGCGGCTGAACGCCGTCCGTGCCGCTTATGACCAATACGGCACAGTCCGCGATGGAAAACGCGCGCTCTGTTTCCGCGGAAAAATCCGTGTGTCCGGGCGTGTCGAGCAAGGCAATCTCGGCGAAATTCGTCCTCAATATCGCCTGTTTTGAGAAAATAGTTATCCCGCGGGAGCGCTCGCGGCTGTCGTTATCAAGAAAGCAGTCGCCGTTGTCGACGCGCCCCGCTTTACGTATCTCGCCCGCTTGAAACAGCATTGCTTCGGAAAGCGTGGTTTTGCCTGCGTCGACATGCGCCGCCATTACCGCTGTTATGCGCTTCATTGCTTCACTTCCTTAAAATAAAAATCCGCTTCGGAACACCCGTCCGAAGCGGTTTCAGAAAAATTACTTGTTGATGATAACGCTTGCGACCGCGTATTCCTTGCAGTGATCGACCGAGACGTTGATGATGTAGCCCTCGCGGTTTTCGAGCATTTTCGCGTAGCCCTCCGCGATAACGAACGGACTGCCCAATCTGTCGCGAAGCACCGAGATATCCTGAGCGCGGATAACGCGCATACCCGTGCCGATAGCCTTTGCAAACGCGATTTTTACGCAGAAGTTCTCCGCGATAAGCGCGGTATTAAGCTTGTGCTTCACGAAAAATCTTATCTCGTCCGCCGAGAAATATTGCGACAAAAAACGTTTGTTTTTGCAGCTTTTCGCTATGCGCGACATCTCGATTATGGCGGTGCCTGTTCTGATAAACAAATTATTTCCCATTTCACTTCAATCTCGCGCTTACCGATTTGGGTATCTCCCGCGCGATTGCCTCCCTGAGTCTTTCGTTTGGATTAAAGATAATTTTGACCTTGCCGTATTCCGAGTGCTCGATCAAAAGATACCGCGCGTCCGTTGTAAGACCCGTTGAAGCGTGGACGGTGGTGTCCGCGTCGACCTCCTCGTTATTGGGATAAACTCCGAAATCCTTTGATTTGGAAAGATCAACCGTTATCATGCGTTTGCGCTTGCGTCTGCCGATTATTTTGTCGATATCCATTTCGTTATTCGTGATGATGTATTCGTATTCAACGTTCATTCCCATAACCAGCCATACGCCGAGCGCGACAAGTCCCGCCGCTATGATCAGCATAAACGACAGACTTTTAAAGAATGACAAATACGTACATACCGCCGAGCCTATAATAAGGCTCAGCATGAGGGTGACGGTTTTTAAAATATCCGCGCCCGATTTTCTTTTCTGAACCAACTGTTCACAAAAATTATCCATTTGATTTCTCCCAAAATGCGTGATTGCACTTTCAGTATATCATAAATTTTTAAGAAAATCAAGGGGGTATTTATCTATTTTTCATAAATTTGATAAATTTGCGGCGGCAAATATATCCGCTATATAAAAATTCGGTGATAATTTTGCATTTGCCCTTGAAATTCTCGAGGAATTTTGTTATAATTAAATATGTGTGGTGTGGAGAATGTTTTGTTGTTCGCATTACATAAATTTTGTGAAATCAAACGAATTTAGGTGATATTTGAGTTATGCCTTGTTTTGCGGATAAAAAACGAGTGGTGATAAAGGTCGGAAGCAGCACGCTTGCTTATCCCGAGACCGGAAACCTGAACATTCGCAAATGCCGAATGTTGGTGGAGGTGCTGTCCGATTTGAAAAATTCGGGGCGCGAGATAGTTTTCGTAAGCTCGGGGGCGCAGTGCGTGGGCGCGGCAAAGGGCGGCTTCATTGGAAAGCCAAAGGACACGCCCTCAAAGCAGGCGTGCGCGGCGATAGGTCAGACGGAGCTTATGAAATTCTACAGCGATAACTTTGGAAATTTCAATCACAACGTGGCGCAGCTGCTTTTAACGCGTGACGTTATCAGTAACGAGGAGCGCCGAACAAATGTTGTGAACACGTTCAATAAGCTTTTCGAGCTTTCCGTTATCCCGATAATAAACGCGAACGACGTCGTTTCGATAAAGCATTTGGATTTTGACGAGAACGACACGCTTTCGGCGATAGTCGCGAAGCTGTGCGGCGCGGATCTGCTTGTCATGCTCACGGACGTTGACGGTCTTTATACGGGCGACCCCGCCGACCCGTCCTCCGAGTTCATAAGCGAGGTTGACAAGATAAATTACGACATTATTGGAATGGCTCAAGGGAGCGGCTCGGCGGTAGGCACGGGCGGTATGCTCACAAAAATAGAGGCGGCTCAGATCGCCGTTGAAGCGGGAATTGACACGGTCATTATCGGCAACAAAGATCCTAAGCTGCTCTACGGTCTGTTCGAGAGCGATGACGCGCGCTGCACGTGGTTCAAGGCGCAGCAGCCTAAGGGTATCATATAGAGTTTAGGCGGAAATGAGAGGTAAAGAAAATGAGTGAAAGCACTTATATAGAGGAGTTGGGCAAGAGGGCAAAGTCCGCCGCGCCGAAGTTGGCGAACTGCGGTACGGACGTTAAAAACAAGGCTCTGTCCGAGATAGCGAGAAGATTAAATCAAAACGTAAAAGCAATTATCGAGGTCAATAAAAAGGACGTTGAAAACGCGCAAAAGAACGGTATGAGCGCGGCTATGATAGATCGCCTGACGCTGGATGAAAAGCGCGTTTCGGGAATGGCGGAGGGCATTGATAAGGTCGTGACGCTTGACGACCCGACAGGCGTTTTGTTAAGTGAGAAAACGCTGCCGAACGGCTTGGCGGTGAGAAAAGTAAGCGTTCCCATGGGAGTTATCGGAATAATTTTCGAGAGCCGTCCGAACGTGACGGTCGACGCGGCGACGCTTTGTTTTAAAGCGGGCAGCGCGGTAATTTTGCGCGGCGGCAGCGACGCTGTAAACACAAACAAGTTTTTGACGGAGCTTATGCGTAAAACGATCGCGGATTTCGGCGTGCCGGCGGACTGCGTACAACTCGTGGAGGATACGAGCCACGACGTCGTTAACGCGATGATGAAACTTAATAAGTATATCGACTTGCTTATTCCGAGGGGCGGCAAGCGCTTGATTCACAATGTTATCGAGAACGCGACCGTTCCCGTTATTCAGACGGGCGAGGGCAACTGCCACGTTTTCGTTGACGAAAGTGCCGACCTCGATATGGCGGTGAATATCGTCAACAACGCGAAAACTCAGCGTCCGTCCGTCTGCAACGCGATCGAAAGCATTCTCGTGCATGAAAAGATCGCCGCGGACTTCTTCAAGAAGCTGGACGAGTTGTGGAAAGGCAAAGTCGCGATAGTCGGCGACGAGAAAACCGCCGCGAACATCAAAACGGAAAGAATTGCCGACGATACCGATTATGCAACGGAGTTTTTGGAACTGAAGCTCTCAAGCAAGGTTGTAAGCGGCATTGACGAGGCTATTGAGCATATCAATAAATTCGGTACGGGGCACAGCGAGTGTATCGTAACAAAATCTGCTGAGAACGCTGAGCGTTTCCAAAAAGAGATAGACGCGGCGGCGGTTTATGTAAACGCGTCGACGAGATTTACGGACGGGTTCGAGTTCGGACTGGGCGCGGAGATAGGAATTTCCACACAGAAGCTCCACGCGAGAGGACCCATGGGGCTTGCCGAGATCACTTCTTATAAATATCTTATCAACGGCAGCGGACAGATCCGAGGATAAATACAGGCTTGGAGGGACTATGTCAAAGAAAAAGAAGAAAAAAGTTGCTTCGCCGCGCGAAAAGCACAGCGAGGATGTTATAAACGAGCTTCTCGGGGAGATCGAGGACGAGCCGGATATGGAGATTGAGGAGGACGTTGCGGGCTTGGGCGCGGAGTCGGAGGACGACAGCGATGTGAAAATAGCCCAGCCGGACGAAGGAAAGACCAAAACCACAAGGCTTTTTTTCGCAGCGGCTGTAATCATTTTGGCGTTCGCTGTCATAGGTCTTGTTTCAAGCATTCGGTTCGTTGCGAGAGGGATAAGCGACCTTGCGGACAACACCGCACTGAAAAACGAGTTCACGCGTTTTTTGCTGCCTGTTGTCGCCAACGATATTGCCCCGTTTGAGGACGAAAGCGAGATATCAAACGCTTCAAAGGTGAGCTGTTCTATTTGGAATATCCTGATAAGACGAGATACCTCGGCGTACAAACCCTCGCCCGCGGGCGGCATTTACATTCCCGAATATGACATCGGCGTTTCGTGTAAGGAGATCTTTGGAGCTAACGCGGAGCTTACGCATCAGTCGGTAGGCTCGGGCGAGTCGAGATTTGTTTACGACGAGGAAAACCACGTTTACAGCTGCCCGAAAGATCTGCGCTTTTTGAATTACGCGCCGAAGATCACCGAGATGATGTCGGACGGCGACGATTATACGTTAAGAGTTGATTATATGCCTCCCTCGCTTACAATGGCGGAGACCGAGGATCTGGGAATTACCGTTGAAGCGGACAAAACGCTTCTCTATACGGTGAACAGAAAGAGCAAAAAAAATACGTTGGTGTCGATAAGACTTATCAGCGCAAATGAAGAAGCTTCAAATTAAGGAGGACCAATATGAGATCTATTGTGAAGAAAACAGCGGCGGCTGTGCTTGCCGTACTTATGGCGGCGGCGTTGTGCGGCTGCGACAGAGGAAGTCTTATGACTGTGGACGGAATGGAGATAAAAAACGGCGTTTATCTGAACTACCTCGAACAGGCATACAACCAGGCGGGCACCGAGGTTGAGGAGCAGAAGAAAGCGGAAGCCGAGGAAACGAGCGGCGATGAAACAAGCGCCGACGAAAACAGCGAGGAAGAAACAAGCGAGGAATCCTTGCCTGTTACGAAAGAGGATATTGCGGGAAAGACGGGTTCGCAGTGGATAAAGGATGAAACGCTGAAGCTTGTCCGCAGGTTCGTTGCTGTTCAAAGAAAGTGTGAAGAAGTCGGCATCGCTCTTACTGATGAAGAAGAAAACAGCATAAATTCCCAAATAAACGAAAGTTGGGACGCCGAAAACCAGTATGTTCAGTACATTTACGGATTTAAGACAATGGGAGAGTATTATGAGAGCAAGGGCATAGGAAAGGACTCCATGAAGCTCGTCTCCAAGAACGAGGAGCTTGAAAGCAAGTTGTTTATGCACTACTACGGTGAGGACGGCGAGGAAGCCGTGTCCGACGAGGACTTCGACGCTTATTTAAAGGAAAATTACGCATCCGTTAAGGTCATGGTGTTCGATTACACCGACGCTTCGGGCAACGCTCTTGAAAAGGACGAGGACAAAAAGGCGGTAAAGGACGAGGCACAGGGCTATGCAGACCGCTTTAACAACGGCGAAAAGGCTGTCGACCTGTTCTATGAGCACGAAACCGCAGACGCGAAAAAGTCGGCCGAAGCAAAGGCGGAGACCGAGTATAAAGAGGACAACGAGGAAGGTCTTACGAAAGAGCAGTGGATAGATAAGCAGGTTGAGGACGCGAATATAACCAAGTCCGAAAGTGACGAGGAGCTTGACAAAATCTTCTCAAAGGACGCTTCCGATTATGACGAAGACACTACCGATTACATTTTCAGCGCGGCGGCTGACGGTAAAGCAACTTTGTATGAAGATGACAGCAAGGTTTATGTGATAATCAAAGAGGACGTTGTCAAGAAAGACGATTGGAAAGAAGAAAACAAAGAAACGGTTCTTAAAGAGATGAAAGAGGACGACTTCGACGCGAAACTTGACGAGATCGGCGCGGCTTACGAGGTAAACGCGCAGGACAGTCTTGTAAACAAAAAGTACGGTCCCGAAAGACTTGAAAAAAAGGATAAAGACGACAGTCAATAATATTTCAATTCTCCCCGCTGCGGCGGGGAGAATGTTGATAAAGACCGGACGTTTTCGCCGACAACGGCGGGAAAGACTGAGAAATTCGGAATTTTTTAGGGAGAAATGCTATGCTGCTATTGGGATTAAACAACATCGCGATGTCTTTCGCGGACAGAACGCTGTTTTCGGATGTGACGTTCGAGGTGTACGACGGCGAGAAAATAGGGTTTGTCGGCGTAAACGGCAGCGGCAAGACGACGCTGTTTAAACTCTTGAAAGGCGAACATACGCCCGACGAGGGGAGCGTTCATATCGCGGGCGGCGTGAAGATAGGCTTTATGGAGCAGTTCGCGTGCAAGGACAGCGACAAAACGCTTTACGGCGAAGCGCTGACATTATTCTCCGAATTGGACGATATGGAGCTGGAGCTTGAGGAGCTGCACGACAAAATAGATCTCGGCGACAGCTCCCCAGAAACGATCGCGCGGCAAACCGAGCTTCAAGAGCGTTTCGAGCGCGAGGGCGGGCTTACCTATAAAAGCCGCACTGCTTCGGCGCTTGCGGGACTGGGCTTCTCGGAGAGCGATTTCAACCTTTCCGTGAGCGTTTTGAGCGGAGGACAGCGCAGCAAACTTCAGCTTGCGAAGCTGCTGCTTTCAAACGCCGATCTGCTTCTTCTCGACGAGCCGACTAATCACTTGGACATTCGGTCGGTGGAGTGGCTTGAAAAATTCCTCGCCGATTACCGCGGCGCTTATATCGTAATTTCGCACGACCGCTATTTTCTCGATAAGGTGACAGAGCGCACGTTGGAGCTTGAAAACCGCAAAATTCACGACTACAAGGGCAATTATACGCGCTTCTTGAAGTTAAAAGAGGAAGATCTTGAGCGGCGGCAAAAGGTCTACGATTCGACCGTGAAAGAGATAAAGCGCGTCGAGGGAATTATCGAGCAGCAAAAGCGTTGGAACCAAGCTCACAATTACGTGACGATCGCTTCAAAGCAGAAGCAGATAGACCGTTTGGAAGAAACTCTCGAAAAGCCCGAGAACGCGCCCGAAGCGATAAAATTCGCGTTTCACGCGGCGGACGGCTCGGGCAACGACGTGCTGACGGCGAAAAATCTCGCGCTCGGATTTGACGGAAAGCAGCTTTTCCGAAACGTCAACATCGAGATAAAGCGCGGCGAACGCGTTTTCTTGATAGGCGACAACGGCTGCGGAAAAACTTCGCTGTTTAAAGTGCTTACCGAGCAGTACAAGCCCGACATCGGCGAGTTCAAAATGGGAACAAGAGTCCGGGTCGGCTATTTCGATCAGGCGCAGCGCGGACTTACCGAGAGCAAATCCGCGCTGGACGAGGTGTGGGACGCTTACCCGAAAATGACGGAGACCGAGGTGCGGACGGCGCTTGCCGCGTTTCTCTTTAAGGGCGACGACATCTACAAGCTGATATCGGAGCTTTCGGGCGGCGAACGGGCGCGCGTAGCGCTTTTGAAGCTAATGCTTTCGGGCGCGAATTTTCTGCTTCTCGACGAGCCGACCAATCACCTTGACATCACAAGCTGCGAGGCTTTGGAAAACGCGCTGCTCGGCTACGACGGCACGCTGTTCATCATCTCGCACGACCGTTACTTGATAAACAAGCTGGCAAGCCGCCTTTATAAGCTAACCCCGAGCGGCGCGGAGGGTTATCTCGGCAACTACGATTTTTATTTGGAAAAACAGCAGAGCGCCGCTGAACAGGTCGTTTCGGAGAAGCCTAAGATTTCGGAAAACGCACTTGATTATAAGCAAAAAAAGGAGCGCGAGAGCGAACGCCGCAAGCTTAATACGCGAATAAGCAGAGCGGAAAAGCGAATTGAGGAACTGGACGAGCTTATAAATTCCAAAACCGAGGAGCTTTCCGCGCTTGCCGATTATCAAAAGGCAATGGAGCTTTCGGAGGAAATAGAGAGCCTGCGTTTGGAGCAGGAAACGGCAATGGAGGATTGGGAAACGGCTTCCGCGGAATTGGAGGGTTATAATGACTAAGCAAATAAGAGCGTATCTTGAGTTACTGGAGCAGTTTTTCTCCGTGGAGCACACGACCGAGGAACTGTTGATATTCCGTGCGGAAATGCTTCAAAGAATTGCGTTTTATCAGCACGAGCGGCTTATACATCTTATAGTCACGATGTCGTTCGGGGTGTTTTTCATGCTGTCGCTTATTCTTTATTTGAACGTCGGCGGCGTGGGAATACTGCTGCTTACCGTGCTGTTTTTGGTAATGCTGGCGGCTTACATAAAGCACTACTATTTTCTGGAAAATTCCGTGCAGAAGATGTATCAATACTACTTTAAGGTGGAGAAGCTGCACGACCGTGAACTTGCACAAAACGGTTGAGAAAACTTTGTGAAAAACTCCGTCCTTGCAATTTAGAAAATGTATGCTATAATATAGGCAATGCGGAATTTCGATATTTTGCCCGCCCACGGCGGGGAAAATATCGAAAGGTAAAAAGAGCCGTTAATGGGGGCGGGTTTCTATGTATTTGTTAAGGTGGTTGTGGAAGAATATGCGGGGCGCTCGCGGGGCTTATATCTGCGGGCTTATCTGTACTGTAATTTCGCAGTCGATGTTCATTATTTCGCCGCGGATAACGGGTTATATCGCGGATAATTACATAGTCGGAGAGAATGCAAAGCAAAATCTCGACGAAAAGCCCGACGTTCTGATCTGGCTTTTGATAGCAATGGTGGGCTTTACGTTTTTGCGCGCCGGACTTTCCTACTTTTCCACAATGCGGTATGAAAAAGCCTCGCAGCACATGATTTATAAAATACGCGCGGTGGTTTTCAAGAATATCGAAAATCAGGACGCTAAATTCTACGACCTCTACCGCACGGGCGACATTATGACGCGTGTTTCGGGCGACCTCGATATGGTGCGGCACTCCGTGGCGTGGATAATCCGCGTAGTTATCGAGTGTATAGTAATGCTCACCGCTTCGATAATCTTTTTCTTTACAATGGACCCTCTTATGGCGCTGTGCCTTATCGCGCTTACTCCCGTGATTTTGATTATCGCGTATAACTTCCAAAAGGCTGTCGCGCCGAAGTTCCGCGACAAGCGCGAGAAGCTTTCCGACCTCAACACCGCCGCCGAGGAAAATATCTCGGGAAACCGTGTCGTGAAAGCGTTCGCGCGGGAGGACTACGAAAACAAAAAATTCGACAAGCTCTCGGCGGACTTCCGCGAGTCGTCTAAAGACGCGGCTTTCACGTGGTTCAAATATTTCCCGTTCGAGGAGATAACGGCGCAGGCTATCTCGGTGGTGATGTTGGTTTTCGGCGGTCTGTTCGTAATAAACGGCAGAATTACTTTGGGACAGTACATATCCTTTTCGGGACTTATCTGGACTATGACCAACCCAATGCGCCAGCTTGGCACGATAATCAACGATTGGCAGTCTTTTACGGCTTCCGCGCAGAAGATAGTCGAGATATACTACGGCTCTCCGAGAATTGTAACGCGCGCCGACGCTGTCGACAAGCCCGAACGCTTCAACGGCAAGGTGGAATTTGACAACGTTAGTTTAAATCTCGGCGGCAAAGACGTTTTGAAAAACGTTTCGTTTACCGTAAACCCGGGTGAAACGGTCGCGATAATGGGGGAGACGGGCGCGGGAAAAACGCTTCTCACCGAACTTATCCCGAGAATTTACGACGTGACGGGCGGTTCGGTAAAAGTGGACGGCACGGACGTGCGTATGCTCAAACTCGACCAACTGAGAAAAAACATCGGCACGGCGACGCAGGATGTGTTCCTGTATTCCGACACGATAGACGGCAACATTGCATACGGCGACTCCGACTGTCCAGAGGAGCAGGTTTACGAGTCGGCGCGGCTTGCGGACGCGGACGGATTTATCCGCAAACTCTCCGACGGCTACGAAACGATAGTCGGAGAGCGCGGCGTGGGGCTTTCGGGCGGACAGCGGCAGCGAATTTCGCTTGCGCGCGCCCTTAACGTCAAGCCCGCGGTGCTTATTCTCGACGACACGACCTCTGCGCTCGATCTGGAGACCGAAAAGCACATTCAAGGCGCTTTAAAAAGCCTCGACTTCCCGTGCACCAAAATAATAGTGGCGCAAAGGATTTCAACGACAAAATTTGCCGACAAGATAATCGTTATGAAAAACGGCACTGTAATTCAGCAGGGAACTCACAACGAGCTTATTTGTCAGAATGGCTACTATAAAGAGGTCTACGACTTGCAAAAGTGAGGTGAGGAAAAGTGGCTCGTAATAAATTCGATGTGGACGAAGTCTTGGAGACCCCGTTCGACGCGCGGCATTTGAAGCGTTCACTGAAATACGCGGCGCGGTATAAGGGAAAGATAGCCGCGGCAATGATTTTGAGCACATTCGCGGCGGTGATAGGACTTTTATCGCCGCTTATCGTACAGAACGCCGTGGATAATTACATGACAAGCTCCGAGGATATCCCGAAGCTTCTGCTGAGCGGCGCGGCGGTGTTGCTGTGCATAATCGTCAGCGTTCTTTTGACGAAAAAACGCTCCCAACTGATGACTGAAGCGGGGCAGAACATAGTTTACGATATCCGAAAGGACTTGTTCGAGCATTTGCAGCAGCTCTCGTTTGATTACTACGACAGCCGTCCGCACGGAAAGATACTCACGCGCATAATCAATTACATAAACGCTCTCGCGGACTTGATGACGAACGGCTTGGTGAACCTCGTCCTCGAGGTGTTCAACCTTATTTTTATCACGATATTCATGTTCATTGTAAGCTGGCAGCTGGCTTTGGTAACTCTTTGCGGATTGCCCGTTTATTTCGCGGTGATGATGTTAATTAAGAACAAGCAGCGCAAGGCTTGGCAGCGCGTTTCAAACAAAAGTTCCAACCTTGCCGCTTATCAGCACGAGAACATAGTCGGCGCGAAGATATCACAGATGTTCGTGCGTGAGGAGGAAAACGAGGAAATTCACGACCGCCTTGCCAAAGCCTACCGCAAGGACTGGATGAGCGCGGTGAGCTACTCCAATATGGTGTGGCCGACAACGGACGTTATCGGGATAGTGGTAAGCGCGGCTATTTACGCGGTGGGGCTGTTTGGATTTCGCGGGACGCTCACGCTCGGAACTATCCTCGCAATGACGGATTACACCGCGCGTTTTTGGCAGCCGCTGATGAACCTTTCCAATCTTATGAACACCGTGATAAACGCCGTGGCGTATCTCGAGCGCATTTTCGAGATGATGGACGAGCCTATCGACGTTCACGATATTGAAAACGCGAAAGAAATGCCGCCGATAAAGGGCGACGTGCATTTTGAAAACGTGACGTTCGCTTACGAAGAAGGCATGAACATTCTCGAAAACCTGTCGTTCGACGTAAAAGCGGGGCAGAGTATAGCGCTGGTGGGTCCTACGGGCGCCGGCAAGACCACGATAGTCAACCTCATTTCGCGGTTTTACAACTTGAACGGCGGCGCGGTTCGTATTGACGACAGCGACATCTCGCAGGTAACGCTGAAAAGCCTGCGAAGTCAAATGGGGATAATGCTCCAGGACAGCTTTATATTCAGCGGAACTCTGCTCGATAACATTCGCTACGGAAAATTGGACGCTACTCTTGAAGAGTGCCGCGCGGCGTGCAAAATAGTCGGCATAGACGACTACATAATGAGCCAAAAGGACGGTTATAACACCGTTGTTCGCGAGCGCGGCGGCGGGCTTTCGCAAGGGCAGAAGCAGCTTATCGCGTTCGCGCGGACGATAGTCGCCGACCCGAAGATACTCGTTCTCGACGAGGCGACAAGTTCTATCGACGCGAAAACCGAACGCGACCTGCAAAACGCTTTAAATCATCTGCTGAAAAACCGCACCAGCTTTATAATCGCGCACCGTCTTTCGACTATCCGCAGCTGCGACCGCATTATGTACGTTTCAAACAAGGGCATAACCGAAAGCGGCACTCACGATGAACTTATGGAAAAGCGCGGAGATTATTTCAGGCTCTATACGGCGCAGAGCGAGTGAATTTTTGGAAATAAACTTAAGTCAACCTAAAACCATCATTTCTCTTAGTTCTCCGCCACGCGAAGCGTGGCGGAGAACTAAATACAAATTATAAAAGAAGAAAATCATAGTTTTTAAAAGTGCCTTATCCTTCCGCTGCCATGTTTCACGGCAGCGGGATTTTTTTCCGCAGTTTAAGTTTGAACTTTGTTATTTTGCACAAATTTCCTTGATGCTTTTGCTCAAAATTTTAAAATATGGAAATTGTACTTGCAAATTTGATATTATTATGGTATAATAAAAACAGCACAACAAACTTACAGCGAAACTTTATTACTTAAATTAGGAAAGCGTTAATTAAATCGGGGTGTGAAGATCACGTGCATCCGATTTAATTAGGGCTTCCTTAGTATATTATTAGTAATGAAAAAAAGGGAGTAAGGGAGTATTAGAGTATGAAGAAGCAGTTTAGCAAAAGAGTAGTGATCTATATGGCGGTGGGACTGATCTTGGCGATTATGTCGATTTTCGCACTGCAGTCGTTGGTGTGCGTAAGCAACAACACCAATATCGCCGAAGCCAAACTCGATTCGGCACAGCTTAAAATTACGGGCGACGAATACAGCGTAGAGCAGTTTACCAAGAGTGTTTCAAACAACAGCTTAGCCAAAGCGCGCGCGTTTGCGGATATGCTCTATCTCGATCCCGAGACTGCAAAGGACGCCGATAAGCTGAATAAAATCATGGCGGACTTGTCTGTAAACGAATTACATATTATTGACGAAAACGGTATTATTACACAGAGCACCGTTGACGCGTATGTCGGCTTTGATATGAACTCTGGCGAACAATCCGCAGAGTTTATGAAAATAGTCAAAGATCCGACCCTTGAAATCGTTCAAGAACCGCAGGCAAACTCCGCTGAGGGCGTTATTATCCAGTATGCGGGCGTTGCGAGAAAGGACGCGGCGGGTTTTGTGCAAATCGGAATTATGCCGCAGTACTTAGAGGAAGTTATCGCTTCAACGGACACTGCGGTAGCCCTTAAGGAGATAGAATACGGCAAAAACGGCTATCTGTTCGCTTACGATAAGGACGGCGTGCTTGTCGCGCATAAGGACGAAGCGCTTATCGGCAAAAAGGCGGAGGAGGTAGGCATCAAGACCTCAAAGGTCGGCAAATTAAGCTCCAAGGTGAACGGGGTGAAGGGACATTACACAACGCGCAGTATTGGCGACATTACAATCGGCGCGTTTTTGCCCGACAGCGAATACTTTAAAGCGAGAACCGTACAATCGCTTGTTATGGCAGGAATAATGCTTGTGATATTCAGCGTTATGGAGCTTGCACTGAACAAAATGGTTGAAAGGAACATTATTTCGGGCATTTTGAATATCGTAAAAGATACTGAGAAAATATCGGCGGGCGATTTCTCCGTTGTAGTCGATGAAAGAGGAAACGACGAATTCAGCAAGCTTTCCGACAGTATCAACAATATGGTGAATGGCATAACCCACCGTATGGAAGAAAACAAAAAGCTTGTTGAAATCCAACAGGAGAATATTGAAAACATAAAAGCGGTTTGCGGAAATTTGGAAACGGTGTCTCTCGAAACGCTCGATAACGCACATGCTATCCACGAGGGTACGGCGGAGCAGGAGAACACGCTCACGGAGCTTCGTTCCATTATGGATAAGCTCGTAAGTGAATTGAACAGCAGCGCCGACAGTACCATTGAGGTTGCAAACGACACCGAAAGCACCATGGGTACTATGCACGCGGGTAAGCAGCAAATGGAAGAACTGGAGAAATCGATCGACAAGATAAGCAGCACTTCCAAAGAGATCGAACAGATCATTGGAAAGATCAATTCTATTGCGGAGCAAACCAATATCCTTTCGATAAACGCTTCTATTGAGGCTGCGCGCGCGGGCGAAGCGGGCAAGGGCTTCGCGGTCGTGGCGGGACAGGTCGGCGCTTTGGCTGCACAGAGTGCAAACGCCGCCAAGGAAACGGGCGAGCTGATAAACAGTTCAATTCACGCGGTCGAGGAGGGCAAACGCATTACAGCGCGTACTTCCGAGCAGTTTACCATTATGGCGCAGGGAATTGAAAAGACGGGCAACAGCGTCAAGAATATCTCCGAAATGGTTCGGCAGAACGTTTCGGTAGTTGATGAAGCCGTGGCGGGTCTTGAGAAGATCGCAAATGTTATCGAACGCAGCGTACAGATCTCCGAGAACACCGAACAGGTTTCTCAGCGCATGACCGATGAAACCGGAAAACTGCTTTCCATGGTTTAAGGCAGCACCACACAAATTAACAATGTATTTAGTCGTTAAACCGACAAGTTCATAAAGCAGGCGCTCTCCAAATCGGGGAGCGCTTTTTTACGGCTGTTGCGAAGTTTTCTGTAAATTGAACGAACACATAAATTTTATACTCATGTAACAAATCCGTCTAAAAATTGTCTTTTTATGTAGAGGGGGGATGGATATGAACGACAGTGAGATCGTGCAGCTGTTTTTCGACGGAAACGAGCAAGGTATTTCGGAAGCCGCAAAAAAATACGGCGGCTACTGCAAGGCTATCGCGTTGAACATCGTGAAAAATGCCGAAGAAGCCGATGATATCGTAAACGATACATATATGAAAGCGTGGGAAAGCATACCGCCGCAGCGCCCCGCGGCACTCGGAGCGTTTCTGGGAAGAATAGCCAAGCACTGCACACTGAACCGCGTTAAATCGGAGCAGGCGCAAAAACGCGGCAATAACGAAATTCCGCTTATATTCGACGAGCTTTCCGAGCTTATCTCGGACGGGTCGAACGTTGAAAACGCTGCCGAGACCAAGGAGATAATCCGCGTGGTGAACGAGTATCTGCGGGAACTGCCAAACGTCAGCCGCGACGTATTTATTCTGCGGTATTGGTACTGTTACACGAATTCCGAGATTGCCAATCGTTTAAACTTACGTGAAGGCAACGTGCGTGCGATACTCAGCCGCACGCGCAAAAAATTGAAAAAGTATCTTAACGAGGAGGGATACGAACTATGAAAACTGAAGATATTTTTGATATTATCGATCAAATTGACGACGATATGATACGCGACGCATGGGAGTTTGACCCGAGCCGTCCCGTTACCGCACGCCCGGCAAGACGTATGTTTACGTGGAAAATCGCGTTATCATCCGCTGCTGCGGCATGTGTTATTACGGCGGGAGTTATCGTTTTACCGAAACTTATGCATTCGGCGACTAACGCGCCCGTGAACAGCACGATCGGCGAAAACAGCTCAAGCGGCGCGGGAAATTCCGCGAATTCGGAAAACGTTTCACTTAACAACGGCTCGGTGGTTGACAACATATCCGCTCCGCCGACAATGACGACTTCCGCGAAAATATACAAGCATAAAAACAAGGTTTTCACCGAGGAGCAGCTGCGAAGTCTTTTCAAGGAAACTCCGAAAAAAGTCGAAAGCGATACGGGCGACGATCTGACGTTGCAATCCGACAGCGAAAAAGGACATTTATACGGCGGCGGAATGTATTATTATTCAAAGCAAGGCTCTTTTTGCCAAAGCGTTTATCAGCGTCTGACGGCGAAAGCGTCTTGGGAACAGACCAACAGCATTTAAAACTCACTTTACAAAATAGGAATTATAGTGTATAATATAAAGTATGAAGATAGAAAAA
>CANQWD010000008.1 GCA_947627465.1 uncultured Clostridia bacterium | reverse complement strand
TTTTTCGGACTTCGATAACATCAGTCCTTTGCTTTTGATACGGAGTACTTATTTGGGGGAGTTTTGCTCTTCTCTAAATTGGTGTATTTCTTATCCAAATCCTTAAACAGATTTTGGACAAAATCTACGACCCGTTTGTCCGCTGTCAAGTCGTGTACCAGACGGCACACCTCATACTCAACGCCATAGAGGGACTGTTTAACCGCTATATTTACATAGTAGTTAAACCACCCTCGGATAAGCGCGTTTAATTTCTTACAAGTGACCTTGTAAGAGAGGGTAAAATCTCCTTTCAATATTTTCCCGATTTTTTCAAGCAATGAAGTGATGTTTTTATCCGTTGGTATCAAACATACCCGCTCATCAGACTTATACACCCTCCAACCGAGAAACGAAAAACCATCATCAACATAAGCGAGTTTTGTTTTCTCTTTGGAAAGTTCAAGCCCCCTTACGCGTAAAAAACTTTCAATCAGCGGAACTACGGTTCGTACCAAAAGGGTTTTATCGGTTCCGAATATGACCATATCATCAGCATATCTGACAACATCAACTTCATTCGGAAAATTCTCGTACAGAATATCCTCTAATCCGTCAAGCGTCATATTACAGATTATAGCTGATAAACAACCCCCTTGCGGAACACCGCGCTCCATTTCATAATAGTTTAGCTTCTCAACATAACCGCATTTCAAGAATTTTCTTAACACGGATTTGTTAATGGGTATATTATCCATAATCCATTGATGACTGATACAATCAAAGCAAGATTTGATGTCCGCTTTTAATACCCATTTCATCTTAGGGTTGTGTGATAATATTTCACCGCACCTCATCAAAGCGTCACGAGAACTTCTCTTCGGGCGAAACCCAAAGGAGCAATCATCTGCTGTCAATTCCGCGATAGGCTCTAACGCAAACTTATACAGCGTCTGCATTACACGATCTTCTACTGTCGGTATACTTATAGGTCGCACTTTCCCACCACCTTTGGGAATATATATTCTCCTCAGCGGCTGGGGTTTGTATCTCCTCAGGTTATTATCAAAAATCAAATACAAAACATCATCAAGTGTTTTACCATCTACACCAACAGTATTACAACCTCTACTACGCGATACAACATCAACAGCTAACACTCTGGCACAAAGCGAATGAATCAATACATTCTGCAAATGTGCTGATTTATCAAAACATCTATGAGCGTAGGCTTCCGCAATGCGCCTTTGCAGCTTTTTAACGTTCTTCTTCGCAGTTTCGATATCAATATCTTTCCAACGATGAATACCGTCAGAAGCGGCACACGATTTCTCGTTCATTTTGCTGTCTCCTTTCAAAAGTTCTGTAAAGACGCATTATTTCTTGTCGGCTCATTGCCCGACCGCTATTTAACAGGTCATTATACCACCCCCTTTCGCTGCTCCGCGAGAAATTCTTCAAATTCCTCTTGATGTTGTTTTATGTAATCCTCTATATCGGCATATATAGCTTTGGCGAACTCATGCGCTTGTTCTTGGCTGATTATAACATCTTCCGCTTTTGCTATATATACCCGCTCCCTTGCTTTTTGATTTCGTGTGAGTTTTGCCTGTCACTCTTTGATTACATTAACGATTGTAAATGCAGTTTATGAAATTAAAGCATTAAATAGATTAGCGGCTATAATTGTACAAAACGCACAATTGCAAACAGATTTTCGTGTGCTTGGTACTCATCAAACCATATAAGTGTGCATTAAAATTTTCCTAATTTTGTTAAAATTGACAAATGCAAATTGTGTGTTTGGCATAAATTACGCGGGTTTCAATGTTTAAAAAGCTAACTTTCGGTCACTTAACGTTGCCGATATATTTACTCGTCAGTATCTATAACTACCAAACACATTTTAAATTTTAAAGAAACAAAGAAAGACAGCGGGTTTAATTGTAGATGTTAAACAAAAAAAGCACCGATTTGCAGTGAGTAAACACGCAAATCGGCGCAGAACGAGAAATAATTATTCAATTTTTCGTCATAATGACAATTTCGGACAAAAAAATAACGCGGAACACCGAAATGTTCCGCGTCTAAGTTCACACTTCAAAACCAAATCGTCACGGCAAATCCGCCGAGATAGTAGACGGGTTTTGAATAATATTTTAGTGGTGGAGATAAGGGGATTCGAACCCCTGACCTCTTACATGCGAAGCAAGCGCTCTCCCAACTGAGCTATACCCCCAAATGTCAAGCGGTAAATCGTTAATAGTAAAATTATATCACATTTTGGGAGATTTGTCAAGGGGTTTTGCGAAAAAAGTTGCAATAATGCGGAAATTCGGTTAAGGACAAGCGCATGTAACTCGTGAACGCGTTACAAACAGGAAAACTCCTTTGCGAGCGCAAAGGAGCTGTTCCTTAAATTTTAGTTTTATCTGCTGATAGTGGTGAGCGCGGTGTATTTGCCGACCTTTTTGCCACTAACACCCGCGACTTGAATGTAGCACTTTTTGCCTTTTGCGAGATTGAACGTAAGAGATGTTCCCTTAACGTCTTTGGTTTTCCACGTCTTCTTGTTAAAAGAGTATCTCACTCTGTACTTCTCCGCTCCGGCAACCTTACCCCACGAATATTTTACGGAAACGGACGTTGCCGCGGGAGCTTTTCCGCTGAAAGAAGCGCTCTTTGTGGTGAATTTGTAAACCTTTGAAGCGTTTCCGACAACTCTGCCGACGGGCATTATCTTGAAAGAATATGTAACGCCGGGTTTGAGGTTTTTAAGAGTTAGTTTCGGCAAAGAAGCCTTTTTATTCGTCCACTTTTTGCCCGCGGTATACGAAACTATGTAGCTTTTCGCGCCGCTTACCGTACTCCAAGTAAGGGCTATGGAGTTTTTGTCGGTTTTGCCTTTAACGGTCTTGGGAGCGGAGAGTTTGAACGCGTTCGAGCCCTCGGTGTAAATGCGAAGCACGGGGAAACCGTTGTTTACGCCGCTCTTGAAAGTCCATGTTTTGGAGAAGTTTAAGCCATTGAAGCCCGAAGCCTTTTTGAATGTGCTTGCAGGAATAGACGTTTTGGCTTTTGCAAGGCAGTTTGCTGACGGCTCGCCAATATCTGTTGCGGAGACTGTTGCACAATTTGTCATAAATGCGTCATTGTACGCAATGGCGGCAAGACCTCCGATATACGCGTCGTCTCCGGTTGCCGTGATTTTCGCCGAGAGGTTATAGCAAGAGGTCATCTGATTGTTGACGTAACAGGTAATTCCCGCCGCGCAACTATTTCCCAAAATATTGCCTGTATTTATACAGTTTTTAAATATGCTCCCTTTATCATTGGTGTATGGTGTTCCATACTCAAAACCCGCCGCATAAAGTGTATCGGTAATATCTGCTGTATTAAGGCAGTTTTCGTATGTATTGCCTTTGGCACGACCGACAAATCCTCCGACAAAGGAGCCGGTAAATGTGCCGGAAATATAGCAATTTGAAAAAGTTGTATTATACGCTTCTGCCGCAAACCCGCCGAAGTAAGTATAAGAGGTTTTTATCTTAACATCTCTCAAGCCCACATTTTTTATTGTGGCGCCATGCAAAGTGAAAAACAAACCGCAGCGCGTGCTTGTGAAGTTTTTTATGCAGTGCCCGTTGCCGTCCAGCGTGCCGTTAAAATTCATTGCTTCATTCCAAAGCGAGCCTTTAAGGTCGATATCTTTTGCGAGATAGAACTTGCCCGTAGAATTGTTCGTCATATGTTTAAGGTCGCCCGCGTTCTCGATCTTTATCCAGCCGCTCCAAACGGAAACCGCCGAAGCCGATAAGTTCAGCCCCGCGAACATTGTAACGAAAACCGCCAATGTCAGCAGAACCGAAAGCAGCTTTTTGCTTTGTGTTTTTGTCATTTTTAACCCTTCCTTTGATATTGTTTGATCGATAAGTATGCAATAGCAATTATATAACAAACAAGCGCCCTTTGTCAAGAACGCTTGAAAATTTTGTGAAAATTGCACGAAACTTGCCGTCAAATATGTACAAGCACGATGTCTCCGCCTTGAACTACGGCTTTCACGCGGTTTTCAACGGCGTTAACTTTAAGTACCGAAGAATTTATCCTAAGCGTAACGCCGGGGTAGAGAATGCGGTTAACCGAAACGAAAAGGTTTTGCATAAGCTGAAGCGCTTCGTCGATCTCCGCAATGCGCTTTTTGTTGGCGCGTATCGTGTTTTGAAGCCTGAGTTTGTTGCGGCGCGCGTCCGACTGCATTTGAACGCGTTCGGGCGGCAGCTTGCCTTTTTTCGCGTGTTCGTCCAACGTCAGCAAGATCTTTCCGAGCTGGTCTACTTGACCGTCCATTGCCGAGTTTTCCTTTTCGAGCTTCTCGCGCTCTTCCGAAAGGACAGCGTTGTTGCCGAGCGTTACGACGGTTTTCACGTAATTTTCCGAACCTATGACTTGCGCTTCCACGCCGTTAAGCGCCGTATACTTTCCTCCGACCATTATGCCCTTGCCGCCTTTGGCGATAATTTTATCGGCGGCAAAAAGCTCTCCGCCCACGAACGACGGGCTTTCAATGCTGCCGTCGGCGGTGATGTGGCTGTTTTCGCAAAATCCGACTTTAACGTTCGCTTTGCCGATGATCTTTGAATTTATAACGCCGCCTTTTACGGTAATATCGCCGTCGGCGGATATCTCCGCGCTTGTCACCAAGCCCATTATCATAATGGAGCGTCTTGAAGCCACTCTGAAGCCCTCGAAAACGTTGCCTTTTACGACCACGTCGCCGATAAAGTCGATGTTTCCTTTTGAAACGTCAACATCCCCGTTTATTACGATCTTTTCTTCTACCGTAAACGCGCCGTTTTTAAACACCAAATTTCCGTTTGTCGTCGCTACTATCTGCGTTTCGTTGTTTACAAGTGCGGTGCCCGTTCCCACGTTATAATGCGCGGGAACCCCTTTTTTTTGTGCAACGCGTTTTCCGGTGATGTCCGTGCCCGGCTCGCCTTCCGTCGGAAGGTTTATTTCCGCTATCGGCGTACCCTCGACGATGTTGTTTATCAACCCTAAGTTTTTGTAATCAACTACGCCGTGTTCGTCCTCAACGGGAGCCGCCACTTTTTCCTTATTAAAATAATATTGCACTATGCCGTCTATTCCATCTGTGGGCGGAGTCCAGCGCGCGGCGCAGATGTTCTCGTTGTAGCGTTTCTGCTCCACGGCGAGATTTATATCGTCCTCCAAGATCCCATACGAAATGAAATTCTCGTTCAGTACCTTTTTGATCTTTTCAACGGTGATGTCGCTTCCGCCGTTTTCGGGCGGATTGAAAGATATGAACGCGGAGGTGCGGTTCGGATCGACGGACAGCTCCACTACCGAATTTACGGGGATCTTATTATCTTCAGCCATATTTATCGCCTCGTTTCTTCTGCGAAACGCAGAATATTATTCTTTACTTTAAATTATATCACACTTTGTGAAATTTTGCAACAGTAGTAAGAGAAATTGAGCGTTTCGCACAAATTCGCAGCCCACAATTTGCTTTTTCCGATAGTTATTTGATATGCGTTGTAATATCGAAAGGGGTCGTTTGGTATACAAAATAGTTCAGCCAGTTTGTATAGATCAGCGTTGAATGTGCGCGCCAATTGAGTATCGGGGGATTGCGGGGGTCGTCGTCGGGATAGTAGTGGCGCGGGATTTCGGGGTTTAACCCCTTGGCAAGGTCGCGGCGGTATTCTGTATCGAGAGTTTCCGCGTCGTATTCGGAATGTCCCATGATAAAAAATTGACTTCCGTCCGTATTTCCGACGGCGTAAACTCCCGCCTCGTCCGACACCGCCATAAGCCGCAGCTCGGAAACCTTTAAGACGTCCTCGGCGCGTATCTCGGTGTGGCGCGAATGGGGCGCCCAAAATTCGCTGTCAAAGCCGTGGAACAAGCGCGATTTCGGCGTAAGAAGTTTATGAGAAAACACTCCCGACATCTTCTCTTTAAGCGGATATTTTTGTATTCCGTAATGATGATACAGCGCCGCCTGCGCTCCCCAGCAGATATGGAACGTTGAGTGAACGTGGTCGGTCGTCCAGTCCATAAAACGGCACAGCTCTTCCCAATAGTCCACGTCCTCGAACTCCATGTGCTCGACGGGCGCGCCCGTTATTATGAAGCCGTCGTAATTCATGTCCTTTATATCGTCGAACGTTTTGTAAAACGCTATCAAATGCTCCTGCGGCGTGTTTTTTCCCCGGTGGCTCGAGGCTTGGATAAAGTCCACCTCTATCTGGAGCGGCGTATTGGACAGGCTTCGCAATATCTGCGTTTCCGTGGTTATTTTGGTGGGCATAAGGTTGAGTATCCCTATTTTGAGCGGGCGTATATCTTGGTGAAGTGCACGGTGTTCCGTCATTACGAATATATGTTCTTTTTCAAGGACGCTCTGCGCGGGCAAGCCGTCCGATATTTTTATCGGCATTATCATCATTCCTTTCGGGTCACATAATCACATTTATTATACCACTTTTCGGGTGGTTTGTCAAGGCGGGACAAGCCCCGTTATCCCCTTGACGAAACCGCACGTTTTGTGCTATACTATCCGTAAAGAATGTTCGCGGGTGTTCGGTTTACGCGGACAAGCGTGAGACGTTTGCACTTTTGGTATTTGAAAGAGGGTTTGCAATGATATCCATGGGGGCGATATCGGCTCTGTTAGACAGCGCCGACAGAGAATTAGTTGAAAATTTGTTCAAACGATACGAGGGGCTTTTGTATAATATTTCATACGATCGGCTGCACAACAGGACGGACGCGGAGGACGCGGTTCAAAGCACCATTATAAAGGCTATCGACAACATTGAAAAAATACGCGGTATCGACGGCAGCGAAACCGAGTTTTATTTGATCGCCATACTGAAAAATACCATTATAGATATGCAGCGGAAAGCCAAACATTTGCCCGAGACCAACAGGCTTGAAGAATTGGAGGGTGCGGAGGACGAATGCCGCGTTGAGGAGATCGCAATACATAAGATCGAAGCCGACAAGGTAAAGTCCGCGCTGCTGTCGCTTGACGATAAGGAATATGAGATCTTGTTTTTGAATTTGGTAAAGGGATATTCTCCCGCCGAAATAGCGGATTTTTACGGAATATCAGCCAATACCGCAAGGCAGCGCATTTTCAGAGCAAAGCAAAATCTTAAGAAGATACTTGAAAAGGAGGGCATAACAAATGACATTTGACGAATTGATAGCGCAGGGTATACTTGACACGCTGGACGAAAAGTGCGCGCAGTATCATACAAACGAACGGAAACATCATTTTTCGTTTGCCTATAAGGTAAACCGTCGGAGAACCATACGCGCTTACAAAAAAAGAAAACCTTTCACCGTAAGAAAGCTCAAATATGCTTTACTCATGGTGATATTGCTGCTGTTCGCGCTGGTGGGATTTGGCATTTGGCGGCAGCACGGAAAATTTTCATTTAACGTTTTCAGCGATCATTCGGACGTTCGAATCAAATCCGACAATTCCAAAGCGAAAATCGAAGAAGTATACGTGCTGCCCGACGAGTACGAGCTTTTAAGTATGGAAAGCGGAGAATACGACGTGTGGTCAACGTATCTGATAAACGGGGAAGAAATCGTAATTTCGCAAGACAAGCAATCGGTTGAGCACAACGCCAATACCGAAAACAGAACGACAGAGTATTTTACAATAAACGATTTCGACGCGTTTTATATTCAAATAAGCGATAATTATGCCGAGTTAACGTGGTTGTTTGACGGATATTCATTCAACATTTCGGGAAATATTGACAAAAACTGCGCGGTAAATTTGGCTAAATCGCTGAAAGTAAAAAATACTTAGGTTTTTTTCGTAACGCCCCTTATTTTCAAACGTTTATATTTACAGAGGGAGAAAAAGGTCAAGCTCTCTCAATAAACGATAAGGGGGTGAAGAACAATGAAGAAGTTGATAGCACTGCTGATTTCTGCAATCATGCTTTTCGCGGTTCCGGTAACTGCGTTTGCCGAGCCGACGGCAGCCGCATATTCGGTAAATTCGATAATGCCGTTTTATGAAAACAACTTATATACATCCGAACTTTTTGAAATAAGCGGCAGTACAGCCGATTGCATAAGCAAGATGAATGGCGATTCGGACATAGTTAAGATCGTAGTGGAGCAGAAAATTCAAAAGAAAGGAGTTCTCTGGATATGGGGCGGAGTAAGCGGCGCAAGCTGGTCAAAGACTTTTTATGGTCACTCAGCAAGGCTCGCTAATACCAAAAGCGGTCTGTCGAGCGGAAAATACCGCTTGAAAACGGTTTACTCAGTGACGAACGCAAACGGCAAAACCGAGACGATCACTACTTACAGCGATAGCAAGCAGGTCTGAAAACAACGGTAAAAGCGCCGAATTTTATGTCGGACGCATTCACTTTCGGCGTAGATCACCTTAAAATATGGTTTGGTTCACGATATATAAAAAATATTAAAAGGTGGTTGTTCGGCGCGGTGATGTCGGGAGTTTGTTTCCGACAAGCAGCGGGAGGGGGAATTTGTGAACTAACGAGACGCATCTTCCGCTTTTGATAACACAGCTTGAGAAATTTCACAATCACGAACGCTTGATAAGTAATCGTTTTCATTTTCAAATCATATTCGCGTTCTTCCGCATGCGGGCAGAACGAAAATTTCGGAAATAACAAAGAAAACAATAAAAAAAGGATAGCTTCCGCAGCCCTATTCTGTTCAGTCTGCGGAAAAGATCCTATCGCCGCAAACTATTTATTACAAAACCGTGAATAATGTTGGATAATTTTTAAAATCGTTTTTCTCATTTATCAAGCGCGAACAATCAAAACGTAAAACCGCGTGATGAAACTTGTTTTGGAGTATATTAACGCGTTTTTCGATATCAATCGCAAAATTTGAATTTACACTTTAATTTTAGAGCATAATGTGTTATAGCTATCAAATGTTCTCCCGGGTTGAGCCGGGAGAACATTTTTTGTCTGCGCGGGAAGACGAAATTGCGGTTGATTTTTACAATAGGGTATGCTATAATGTCTATATAGGAACATTTTTCGGCGGCGTTGGCTGCCGTTTAAGGAGAAGAATTATGAAAAATATCACCGAACAGCTAATTCAAGCTTTAGCGCCCAATCCCGCTGCGGCAGCGAACGGCAAAAAGCTGTCGAAAAGCGGAGCATTCGCGAACCACGCGCGCTCCGCGGACGACACGTTTTTTATGGCGGAATGCAAGGGAAGCGGCAAAAATCCCTACGTTACATCGGCGGATTACATAGACCCCGAAAAGCCCGTGTTCCGCTGCTCCTGCCCGTCGCGGCAGTTCCCGTGCAAGCACTCGCTGGGGCTTTTGTACGAAATGATGTCGGACAAGACGTTTGAAACGTGCGAAATTCCCGAGGATATCGTGAGAAAACGCTCTAAAATAGCGGCAAAAAACGCTCCCGAAAAATCTCCCGAGGAGCTTACTCCCGAAGAAGCCGCGAAACTTGAAAAGAAGAAAGCCGCCGCCGCGAAGACCGCCAAAAAAGCGAAGTCCGCGAAGCTTCAAAAGCAGCTTGAGGGTCTGGATTTATGCGAAAAAGCCGTTAAAGAGCTTGTCTCGGCGGGTCTGGGAACAATGGGCGGCGCATCCCTTTCGACTTACCAAAATCTCTCAAAGCAGCTCGGCGACTATTATCTGATAGGTCCGCAAAGACTGCTGAACAAACTGATTTTTGAAATAAACGCGTATCAAGCCGACAGCAAGGAAACGCACTTCGACAACGCAATTGACGTTCTCGAAAAACTGTACGCGCTTATCAAAAAATCGCGCGTCTACATAAATAATAAACTGGAAAGCGGAGACGTTTCGGCGGACGACGACATTCTCTATGAAGAACTTGGCGGCGCTTGGAAAATATCCGAACTTGAAGCGCTCGGCAAATGCGAAAAAAACGCGCGGCTCGCTCAACTGTCGTTCTGGGTGACGTTCGACGAGGGTCGCCGTGAATACATAGACACGGGCGTATGGCTCGATCTTAACACCTCAAAAGTGTTCCTCACCAAAAACTACCGCCCGCTTAAATCGTTAAAATACGTTAAGGCGGACGACACGGTTTTCGGCGCGGTGAACGTTCCGTCAATGGCGGTCTACCCCGGAGAGGGAAACGTACGCGTCAGGTGGGACGGCGCGGAGTTCTCCGAGCTTTGCGGGGACGATTTCGCGAAGATACGCGCGGCGGCTTCCAAATCAATAAACGCCGATTCCAAAGAAATAAAAAATCTGCTGAAAAACGCTATGCAAAGCCCTTTGTTGTTTAAACTCGTTGAGTTCTCGAAAATCGGCAAGGTCGGAGAAGCAGTTATTTTGAAGCAATCGAGCGGCGATACGCTGACGCTGCTGGACAATCCCGAGCTTGAACCGACGGTGGAACGGCTGTCCGTTCTGCCGAACGCGGGCTTGCTCGAAAACGGCGTTATGCTGTGCGCATTTTTCTATGACGCGCAAAGTCGATTTGTTTGCGCACAGCCGCTTGCGATAATTCCGAATAACGAAAATTCTGTCATCAGACTGCTTTATTAAGGAGGGCACTTATGGACATAACACCTGTTTACGAACTGAAAACTCGGCTTCGCGCCACGATGATCGCGGGAACGAATCTGCTCTCCGAGGACTTTCGTCTGAAAAAAGCCGCGGAGAATTTCGCGCCTTTGGCGGCAAGTTCGCCCGTATTCGGCAAAATAAACCAAATGACGGGAAAACTCCTTGAAAGCGGTTCGCCCGAGGAACTGCTCGACACGATAACGCTCGTTGACGCGGTAATAACCACCTTGGGCGTTTGCGGCGGCGTTTCGGGAGACTTAGAGCCGCTCGATATTTCGGGCAATTCCTCCGTGATAGTCAACGCGCCGTATTCGCAATTGTCGACGATAATCGAAGCGCTGACGACTTCGGGCAGCGGCAATTTCAGCACGATACTCACCGCGAGGAACGAAAACCCCGAGATCTTCCGCGACTATCGAGTAAAGCCCGCGCTTATCAAAGGTTTGGGCGCTTCCTATGCCGAGCTTGCCGACACGGCGGCGAATATTCTTAAAAGTATGGGTAAAGAGATAATTCCGCTTGTCAAAAAGGATTTCGACCCAAAGGGCAAAAAAGAAATGATAAGGCGGCTGCATATTATCGAAGATTTGTGCGGCGCTGAAGAAAACGACTTTTATCTCGAACAGTTGGAAAACGCCGAAAAGGACGTGCGAAAAGCGCTTATCTACGCGCTCCGTCACGATGAAAAGAACACCGACAAGCTTATCGAACTCACGAAAACGGAAAAGGGCAAGCTGAAAACTGCGGCTCTCACGGCGCTTATCTCGTTTGAAAACGAAAAAGCGGCGGAATTTTTCAACGAGTATTCAAAGAAAAAGCCCGCCGAGGTAATATCGCTTTTGGAAAAAACGTCCTCGGAATGGACTAGCGAACTTGCCGCGCGGCTTATCAGCGAGGCTCTCGTTGACGAGGAGGGAAACAAAATAACGTTGTCGCAGGCGGCGGACGTTGACAAAGTAAAACTCAAAATCAAAACAAGCTTTTGGGATATGAATTCCGCAATGTGGGGCAAATGGGGCGCGAATATTGAAACGCTTTACCGTGAATTTTATCACAAGGAACGAATAGTTTCAATGGACGTGCGGCTCGGTGAAACGATACTCGAAACGAACAACGAGAGTTTAAAGGCTCTCGCCGCCGAACTTAATTCCGCGAAGAAAACGAAGGATTGTTATGTTTTCGCCGAAGCGATAACTCGGCTTTTGAGCGAGGAGGACAGTTCAAAATGGTTCGCGGAGCAGATAACGGCGGCTTACAAAGGGCTTTCCAAAGATAAGCAAGCCGTTACAAACAGCGAGATAATTAAGGCGCTGCGCCTGATATTCTTTAAAGACGGCAAATATTATCTCGTGAACAGGTGCTACAACCCGATAAGCGACGGGTGGGTAACAAATTCTCCGCGCGAAATATCGCCGAAACAGATAAAAGGGGCGGTTACGGACGCGCTGATGAAATGTTCTTGCTGGGAATACGACAGACTGCTCGGCGATTGGATAGACGAGAACGACGAAGAGTTCTGCAAAAAGATCGGCGAACATTTCTGCGATAATCTTCGGCACTTTAACGGCACGGGCTTTTCGGACATCTCTCTTTGGTGCGGCTTCATCAAGAGATGCGGATTTCAAAACGTAAAAGACCTTGCGGTCGACTATTTTAAAAACATTAAGGGCAAGTGCTATACAGAATGGGTGAAAAGGGTTGTACAGGACGTTCCCGGAGACGATAAGTACAGACTTGAAGAAGCGCACGCTATCATTGAGACAGCACGCAAAAAGAAGTACGATTGGTTTAACATCGAAGAATTTGAAACATGGGCTAACACCGTGTTCGACCACGATTAAGGAGAATTTATGGAACAACAGATTTTAAGATTGCCTGCGGAAAAGCTCTTTGAAGAGGAGCTTAACGCGCTTATCAAAGCCGAAAAAGACCCGATACCCGCAGGCTGGAGAATGTCGCCGCGTTCGGTGAAAACGTACATCTGCGGCGGCAAGGTCGGGAAAACGGTTATCACTCCGAAATACATAGGTCACGAGCGGCTTGTGGAAATTGCGATAGCGACGCTTGTCACCGACAGAGCGCTGCTGCTTATCGGCGAACCCGGAACGGCAAAAAGCTGGCTCTCTGAGCATTTGACGGCGGCGATAAACGGCGATAGTTCGCGTGTAATTCAAGGCACGGCGGGCACTACCGAGGAGCAGATACGCTATTCGTGGAACTACGCAATGCTTATCGCGAACGGTCCCTCCGAAACGGCAATGCTGAAAAGCCCCGTTTTCACGGCTATGGAGGACGGCGCTATCGCACGCGTTGAGGAAATTTCGCGCTGCGCGTCCGAGGTTCAGGACACGCTTATCTCGCTGCTTTCGGAAAAGCGCGTTTCCGTGCCCGAATTAAATATGGAAGTCCCCGCGAAAAAGGGCTTTTCGATAATCGCTACCGCAAACACTCGCGACAAGGGCGTAAACGATATGTCGGCGGCGCTGAAGCGGCGTTTCAATATCGTGGTGCTCCCATCCCCCGAAACTCTTGACGCGGAAATGGAAATTGTCCGCACGCGCGTTTCGCAGCTTTCCGAGGGGCTGTCGCTTAACGCGGCTTTGCCTAAGGACGCGGTTATCGAAAAGGTCTGCACGATTTTCCGCGAACTGCGCCGCGGAGAAACTCTCGACAAGAAACAAAAAGTAAAAGCGCCGAGCGGCGTTCTCTCTACCGCCGAAGCGATTTCTCTGCTCTGCAACAGTATGGCGCTTGCGGGCAGCTTCGGCAGCGGCGACATCACCGACGAGGACATTGCGGCGGGATTGCAGGGCGCTGTCGTCAAGGACGAGCAGAGCGACAAGATCGCTTGGAAAGAGTATTTGGAGAACGTTATGAAAAAGCGCGGCTCCTCGTGGAGCGGTTTATACAAAGCATGTCGGGAGCTGAACGAATGAGCGGCGTAAACTTTTTCGGAATTAGACACCTTTCCCCCGCGGGCGGATTTTTTCTCGAAAAATATCTCGACGAAATCCGCCCCGAGTGCGTGCTGATAGAAGCTCCGTGCGACTTCGAGGACGTTCTTTCAGATATTGTGAGGTCGGAAACCAAGCCGCCGTTCGCGATACTCGCTTACACGAAAGAGCCGCCCGTGAGGACGATTTTGTATCCGTTTGCGGAATATTCGCCCGAATACCGCGCGATTTTGTGGGCGCATAAAAACGGCGTTCCCGTGCGGTTTACCGATCTTCCGAGCGAGACTTTTCTCGCCCTCGGAGAAGCGAAAAGCGAAGAGGACAAAATTCCCGAAGAAAACCGCGAACCTAACGTTTACGAAAAGCTGGATATACAAAGCGGCGAGGGTTCTCACGAAACGTTTTGGGAGCGCGCTTTGGAGCACTGCGCGGACTTTTCGGGCTATCATGATGGCTCTAACCTATTCGGCGCGGAAATACGCTCTTTTTCCTCAAAAAACGACGAAGATTTTGCGGAACTTCAACTGCGCGAGGTGTTTATGCGCTCACGTTTACGAAAAGCGGCGGTGGAGTTTTCACCGGAAAAAATTGTCGTTGTGACAGGCTCGTATCACGTTGAAGGATTAAAGAATTGGGAGGAAGCCGAAACTCTCCCCGAATTTCCGAAAACCGAGAGTTTGCACACTCTTATGCCGTATTCGTACTATCGGCTTTCAACGTGCTCGGGCTACGGCGCGGGAAACAAAGCGCCCGCCTACTATGAACTTATTTGGAACGGCTTGGAGCGCGGCGAACCGCTTTACGCCGCCAATGCGTATCTTACGAAAATCGCGGCTTTTCAGCGTGAAAACGGCTTTGCGGCAAGCTCGGCGCAAGTTATTGAAGCGCTCCGGCTTGCGTGTTCGCTGGCGAAAATGCGCGGCGGTGAAATTCCCGTTTTGCGCGACTTGCGCGACGCGGCGGAAACATGTCTCGGCGAGGGCAGCTTCGCGGCAATCAGCACGGCAACAGCCGATACCGAAATAGGCACGAAGATCGGAGAACTGCCCGAGGGCGTTTCGCGAACCAGTATTCAGGACGATTTTTATCGTGAATTAAAGGAACTCAAACTCGAAAAATACCGCACCGTTACGGCGCAGGACGTGAAACTTGATTTGCGAGAAAACCGTCGGGCAAGTTCCGAAAAATCGGCGTTTCTGGACTTGAACCGCTCGTTTTTTCTACACAAACTGCGCATGTTGGATATAGGCTTTGCGGAAAAACGCGCCGTACAACAGGACGGCGCGACTTGGGCGGAAATGTGGACTTTACGTTGGACGCCCGAAGCGGAAATTCGGCTCGTCGAGAGCGCTCTGCGCGGCGACACCGTGGAGCTTGCCGCTTCGTTCGCACTGAAAGAACGAGTGGAAAACGCGGCGGCGATGTCGGATATCGCGGAGGTTATCGAGAACGCGTTCTTATGCGGAATGTCGGCGGCTTTGCAATATGCGGTGAGCGCTTTGCAGGCGACTGCCGTGGACGCGGTTTCGTTCGAGGAGCTTGCCAAAACCGCGTTTAGATTATCGAATATTATCGGTTACGGAGACATACGCAAGGTCGACAACTCCGCGCTGGAGCCTATCTTAAAGCAGATATACTACCGTGCGTGTCTTATTTTGCCGAATACGTGCGTATGCGACGACGCGGCGGCAAAACCGATTGCCGAGGCTGTCAACATGCTGAACTCCGCGGAATTGTCGCGCGATTTTCTCGATACGGAATACTGGCTCAACGCCCTATCCGAGGTCGCGCGGCGAGACGATCTGAACACCGTGCTTTCGGGCTTCGCGGCGGCAATTCTTCTCGAACGCTCCAAAATCACCAACGAGGAGCTTAAAATCGAAGTGTCACGGCGGCTCTCGAAAGGCGTTCCCGCCGAATTGGGCGCGGGGTGGTTCGAGGGGCTTACGATGAAGAACCGCTACGGGCTTATCGCGCGTTTGTCGCTCTGGGAGAGCGTTGACGAATATATAAACTCGCTTGACGACGAGGAATTTAAACGCGCTCTTGTATTTCTGCGCCGCGCGTTCGCCGATTTTTCCGCCGCCGAAAAGGACAGCATAGCGGAAAACCTCGGCGAGATCTGGGGGCTTAACGGCGCGGAAGTGAGCGAGGTCGTAAACGCCGAACTCGATACTGCTTCGCAGGAGCAAATTGCCGCGCTGGACGATTTTGATTTCGACTTCTAGCGCGAGGAGCAACATCTTCCGGCGGGCAGAACTTATATTTAAATCGGAGGAAGATCACCTAATGGACACACTTGATTTTACCTGCTCCGCTATTGACAGCAAAGGCGGATTTCTGCACGAGTATACAGGTCGCGGCAAGGATATTTCTCCCGAATTTGTTATAAAAAACTTATCGCCCGTCGCGAAAACCTTATTGGTCACACTTGAAGATTTGTCTCACCCGATAAAGTGCTTCACGCATTGGGTGATTTGGAATATCCCCGCCGCAAACGTCATTTCCAAGAAAATACCGCACGGAAAGCATACCATAGGCGGCGCTGTTCAGGGAATAGGATACGGGCTTCACCGCTATGCGGGTCCCAAGCCGCCGAGCGGTAAATCACACAAATATCGCTTTACCGTTTACGCGTTGGACTGTTCGCTTGATTTGAGCGCATTCAGCTTCAAAAAGAAAGTTCTCTGCGCGGCGCAAGGGCATATAATTCAGCGCGGAGAGGTCAGCGGTTATTTTGAGGGATACGGCTTGAGGTGAGCGAATGAATATACTGATAAAAGGCGGCTCTCTGTCGTTTTGGAGAGTGTGGTTCGGTAGACCTTGCGACAATTTCCACGTTCCGATAAACGCGGAACTTGACGGCGGCGTGCTGACGATTTGTTTTGACGAAGGTGAGAAGTGCGTCGTTTACGACCCGTTCGATATCGTCAACGAGCCGAACGATTTTCACGTTAAACGGGCTTCAAAAATCGTGTGGGAGTGGTATTATTACGGCAGAAAGCAAGCTCCCGAAAACCTTTTCCGTTGGGAATTTGCGCTTGACGGCGGCAAGGTCTGCGCGAAATATTCGGGAGCGCCCGCTTTGCCTGACGTTCCCAACGCGTGCAAATACGCTTTGCAAATGTGTTGAGGAATTGCGATGAATTTACTGTTTTTGTGCAGTCAAAACAAGCGACGAAGTCTTACAGCAAAGAAGCTTTTTGACGGATATAACGGACACTCCGCGCGTTCGGCGGGAACGGAAAACAACTCGCGTATCAAAGTTACGGCGGGGCTTATCGGTTGGGCTGACGTGATATTCTGTATGGAGAAAAAGCATTTAAGGCGAATCCGCGAGAAATACGCGGAAGAAATTAGCGGCAAAAAAACGATAATTTTAAATATCCCCGATGATTTTGAGTTTATGGACGAGGAACTGAAAGAGCTTCTGTTATGTTCCGTCGAAGAATATTTGTGAGGAAAATTATGGATAAAACACAACAATTACAGCGCTGGCGCTTAATTCTCGGCAAGGAAAGCGAAGACCGCCTTTCGGGTATGAATATGCTCGCGCTTTCCGAGGAGCAGGACTTAATGGACAGCGCATTGGCGGCTATCTACAACAAATCGGAAAGCGGGGGCTTTGGCGGTTCGGGAAGCGGCGGGAGCGGCGGCGGTCACGGTCCGTCCAATCCGCAGATCTCGCGCTGGCTCGGCGACGTGCGCACGCTTTTCGATAAAGAGATAGTCAAGATAATCCAAAACGACGCGGTGAACCGCTGCGGTTTGAAGCAGCTTATCTTCGAGCCTGAACTTCTCGAAAATACCGAGCCGGATATTAACCTCGCTTCCACGATACTCACGCTTAAAGATATGATACCGAAACGCTCCAAGGACAGCGTTCGCGCGTTCATCAAAAAAATAGTCGAGGACATAAACAAGCAGCTTGAACAGGACATTCGCCGCGCAGTCACCGCCGCGGTGAACAAACGCGCACACTCGCCGATACCGAGCGCGGCGGCTCTCGACTACAAAATGACGATACGGCGCAATTTGAAGCACTGGTCGCCCGAACTTAAAACGATAGTTCCCGAGCATTTTTACTTTTTCGACAGAGGAGCCAAAACCGCCGCCAACAAGTGGACGGTAATTCTAGATATCGACCAAAGCGGCTCTATGGGAGAAAGCGTTATCTATTCATCGGTAGTGAGCTGTATTCTCGCGAGCATGAGCGCTCTTAAAACCCGCGTGGTGGCTTTCGATACGAATATCGTCGATCTCACCGAAAAATGCGGCGACCCCGTGGACTTGCTGTACGGATTTCAGCTTGGCGGCGGTACGGATATCGATAAGTCGGTGAAGTATTGCCAACAGTTCATCGAAAACCCGCGAAAAACGCTGTTTTTCCTCATTTCCGATTTGGAGGAGGGCGGCAACCGCGCGGCATTCGTTCGGCGAATGGAGGAGATAAAATCTTCGGGAGTAACGCTTATCTGCCTGCTTGCGCTTGCCGACCACGGAAAACCGTACTACGACGAGAATATGGCGCAGAAGCTCTCGGGAATGGGTATTCCGTGTTTTGCGTGTTCGCCGCAGAAGCTGCCCGAACTGCTCGGACAGGTGCTTCGCGGGCAAGAACCGAGCGTTTCATAAAGCCGCCGCACGATTTTTTCGGATTTGTCTAAAAAACGCAGCTCCTCCTCCGCTTGGGCGGGGGAGGAGCATGATTTTGTGCGGTGTTGCTTAAAGTCTCGGATCGACGGGTTCGCTTTCAAACGCCAAAACGCCGAACGAGCATTCGTGAACTTTGTAGAGCGGTTCGCCGTTTACAAACCGCGAAAGGGATTCCATGCCGAGCGAAAACTCCTTTAACGCAAGTGTGCGCTTTCGCGTTAGCGAACGCTTTTTCAGACGAGAAAGGTGCTCGGGTTCGAGGTATTCCGCGCCGTAAATTATCCGAAGATACTCCCGACCTCTGCATTTAACGGCGGGCTGAAGCAGACGGGAATTTTCTATCGCCGTGAAAACCTCGGGCTTTACCACCATGCCCTCGCCGCCGTTTCCGGTAAGCTCGAGCCACCATTCAACGCCGTGTTTTACGCTGTCCTCGTTTTCGGTATCGACTTGAATATAAGGCGTTTCCATAAAAACGGGATCGGAGCCTGTGATGTATTTTCGGATATTCTCCATGTGCCAAACGTGCTTTTCACGCGAGAAAACCCTGCCCTCGACCGCCAGAATGTGAAACGGTGCGATCCTGTAATCGTCAACGGTTTTCACTGTCCAGCAATATTCGCGGTATGCTTTGGTATAGTGCTCTATATCGTCTTTCTTGGATTTGAAGCGTTCGAGAAGCGCTTTCGGGTCGACGTTTTCTCCCGAGATAACCTTGTCGAAATCCGCGGCGACGTTTTGACGGGCGCTTGCTTTTTCGAGAGCCGCCACCGCCGCCGAAAGTCCTCCCGCGCCCGCGTTTCCCGTCGGAGCATACTGCGAACGGATAAGCCCGCGCGCCTTTTCCGACCACGGCATAAGCTCCGTGTCAAGGCAGACCCAGTCGGTGTTGAAATCGCTCCAGAAGCCCGTTTTGGTGAGTACCGCGTCAAGTCTGTCGAGCAGCGCGGTCTCGGTTTGCGCGTCGTCGAAAAATCTTCTGCCCGTCCGCGTGTAGATTATCCCGCGCGTGCCGTCCGTTATCCCAAAGCGTTTTTCGGCGGTTTCCGAGGATCTGCAAATTACGATAACGGCGCGGGAACCCATGTGTTTTTTCTCGCAGACGACGTTTTGCACGCCTCTTTTTTGATAGTACTCAAAGGCTTGCAGCGGGTGCTCCAGAAAACCGTCCAAAGGACTTGTTTCGCACGGTGACATCGTGGGCGGCAGGTAGATCAGCCAATGCGGGTCGGCGGCGTAGCGCGACATTATTTCGAGAGCCGCGGCGGCGTTGTTTTCGTGGATGTCGATCGCGGGCATAAGCTCTGTGGTGATGTGCAGCTTGCGGTTGAAGTCGCCTACCGTCAGCATATCGCCCATATCGTCGTTGGCATTTTCCAAAGGCTTTACGGGTTCGTAATACTGTTTCAGTGCGGGAACGCTCACCGTTTCGCGCTCGGGATAGCGGTAGGCTGTGAGCTTGCCGCCGAAAACGCAGCCCGTGTCAATACAGAACGTGCCGTTTTGCGGTCTTACCTCGCGGGCGGCAATGTGACCGTACACCACCGCTGCGTGTCCGCGGTAATCCGCCGCCCAATCCAGCCGCACGGGGAAGCCGTAACTGTCGTTTTCTCCGGTGACTTCCCCATAAAGGCAGAACTCGCGCACTCTCGCCGAGGCTCTGCCTATGTATTCGCGCTTAAGTCCCGCATGGGCTATGACAAGCTTTCCGTCGTCGAGAACGTAGTGGCTTATCAGACCATCGATAAATTCTTTTACCTCGCGCTTGAAATCATCGCCCTTTTCGTCAAGCTCGGCGATGGTTTTGTCAATGCCGTGAGTTAAGACGATGTTTTTCCCGTTTAAGTATTTTAGCAGCTTAACGTCGTGGTTACCCGGAACGGCTATCGCGTTTCCCGACTTCACCATATCCATAACGAGCCGCAGAACGTCGGCATTTCTCGGACCTCTGTCGCAGAAATCGCCGAGAAACGCGGCTTTTCTTCCTTCGGGGTGAGAATAAACACCATCGGTTTTGATATAACCCAGTTTTTCGAGAAGCGCTTCCAATTCATCGCAGCAGCCGTGGATATCGCCGATAACATCGAAAGGTCCGTGTTCTTCGCGTTTGTCGTTCCAGAGCTTGGTGCGGACTATCTCGACGTTTTCAAGCTGCTCGGGCGAACGTATAACATAAATAAACCGAAAGCCCTCGCGCTTTAAACCCTTGACGCTTCTTCCCACGTCGCGCCAATGCTGACGTATAACGCGTTCGGGCAGGACTCGGTCGGAGCGCTGTTTGTTGCGCTCCTGCAAAAGGCTTTCGGGCATATCGAGAACGATCGCGGCAGCATGGACGTTCTGATCGTGCGCGAGTTCGACAACTCGCTTTCTGTCCGACTGATGAATATTCGTCGCGTCTATCACCGTAAGCTTCATATTGTCCAAACGCTTGTTCGCCGCGTAATACAGCAGATCGAACGCGTCTCCCGAAACGCTTTGGCAGTTTTCGTCGTCGCTCACCATTCCGCGGAAAAAGTCGCTCGACAGAACCTCGGTGGGCTTGAAATGTTTTGCGGCAAAGCTGCTTTTCCCCGAGGAGGACGCGCCGATAAGCGCCACGACGCAGCATTCGGGTATTTCTATTTTAAATTTATCCATTTTTCGTAAACACCCCCATTTGCGTCGGCGAGCCGTATTTCTCGTCGGCTTCCCCTATTCCGCTTATCTCGCATGAGTAGCCGAATTTTTTACAGACGTGTTCCGTCCATTTCTTAAATTCGGCGCGCGTCCATTCAAAACGGTGGTCGCCGTGGCGGAGCTCGTTTTCGTTCATGTGCTCGTAATTCGCATTGTATTCGCGGTTCGGCGTGGTTATTATAACGGTTTTGGGATTTGCGAACTCAAAAATCGAACGCTCGAACGCGGGTATTCGCATAGGCTCTATATGCTCGACGACCTCTACCGCGCACGCGCAGTTAAAGCCCTCGAAGCGTTTGTCCTTGTATGTAAGCGAAGCTTGCATCAACGTCAGCTTTTGACGTTTGAAGTCGTTCATTCTGTCGAGGTGAAGCCGCTGAGCCGCTTTCTCAAGAACGTTTACGGAAACGTCGCAGGCGGTGATCTTTTGTATCTGCTGCTCGCATAGTAAGAGCGAGGTGAGTCTGCACTCGCCGCAGCCCATATCGATAACGCTTGCCGCTCCGCTTGCCAAAACCGCGTTTTTCACCGCTTCCATACGCTGAGTGTTAAGCGGAGTTCGCGCGGTTTTCTCTTCGGCGGTTTCATTGGAGTTTTCCGTTATTTCATCGTTGTTTTCCTCGTCTCCCAACAGAATGTCCAAGGCTTTTCGCGCGTAGCTTTTTCGTTGGTTGAAGTAGCGGCGCGTTATCTTTTCTTTGAACGGGTGAGCGGCAAGCCAGCCCTCGCCGTGGTTCATGAGTTTTTGTATCTCGTCCTCGGAAATGTAGTAGTGCTTTTGTCTGTCAAACACGGGAATGAGCACGTAGAGGTGATTCAGCAGCTCTGAAAGCCGCACCGTGCCGCTTATTTCAAGGTCTATGTAGGGGGAACCGCCCCATTCGGGGAATTTTTCATCGAGAATGGTGCGGGTGGTTTTTACCGAGTAGCCAAGCGGCTCGAAAAGCTCTTTAGCCAAATTCTCCTCGCCGTTGTCTTTTAAGGAAGAAAGCTTCGCGGTCAGCTTGAGAGGGGTTTTCGCAAGCTCCGGCATTTTATCGCAGCGCCCGCTCATAGCCGTGCCGAAAACGCGCGCTATCGCCGTGCTCATAAACGAGGTGGAGGCGTAGGGTCTGTCGTTTACATAATCGAACAGACCTCCGTCGCGGCTGCCGGCTTTTCCGTGCGCCAGATCTATGGGGTCGATGTCAAGCAGAAGCGCGGCAGTTGTTCGGTTATCATCGGCTTCCGGGTAAAAGACGTATGCTTTTCCGCAGCTCAGTTCAAACTGCTGAGCGCGTTCGGGATTTTTGTGCAGCAAATAGCCCAGATCCTGCGTGCGCTGTCCCTCGTATGTGATAGTCAATAGCAAGCGTAATCCCTCCTTATGAGCCTGTTTGATATCTTTAATCGGTCTCGCAGCGCGATTAACGACCGAACAGGCTCTTGTTTTTCTGCAAATCGTTGCCTTTATTATATCACTTTAATTGTGGTTTGTCAACAGCGGTTTTCGGCAAATTGACGAAACCGTATGTCAATTATGTCCGATAAAAAATTGCCGTATATTGACATTTTTGATAATTTGTGCTATAATTGTAATTGAAATCGGTTTGCAGAAATTATCTGCTGCGTATGAAAAACGCGGCGTTTTATACATTACCGAAAAACAAATTGAAATTTATCGGGGGTGCTGTTTTATGGATGCCGAGCAGAGTTTATTTGAATGGGACGATGATTACAATATCGGCGTGGAGGTCGTCGACAACGCGCACAGGCAGTTGTTCAGGATCGTATCGCGCATTTTGTACAACTTCAACAACGGGGATTTTGACCACAACAAAACTATATGCATAGAGGCTATAAAGTTCCTTAAAAGCTATGCCGCAAAGCATTTCGCCGAGGAGGAAGCTTATCAGCTCAAGATAAATTACTCGGGCTATAATACCCACAAGAAGATCCACGACAATATGAAAAATGTGGTCATACCCGCTTTGGAAAAAGAAATGGACGCAAAGTGCTACTCAAGAGAGTCGCTCGAGCACTTCGCGAGCGTTTGCGCGGGCTGGCTTACCGCGCATATTCTTATCGAGGACCGCGCTATCACGGGCAAGGAGCACAGCAAATGGAGCAGAAACGCAAGCGACAGCGTCGAAAACGCGCTTGACGGTATCATTCGAGGCTACGCCACAAGTCTTTTCGGCGTGAACGCGGAGCTTTTCAGCAAAAGATACGCCGGACATAGGCTGAACACGTTGTTCTGCTATAACGACGTTTTTGAAATGCCCGACGGCGTCACATATTCCATTACGACATGTCTGGAGCATACGATGCTGGAGGTTGTCGGAAGAAAGCTGATGAAACAGGAAGTCATTGAGCTTAACTCGGTCATGCTGCCGCTGTTTTCGGAGATGATGAAGTCGTTTAACTTTGAAGTGGTTCTCGCTATGCTGAACGATGAGCCGAAGCGGATAAAAAGCGCGGCGATCCCGGAAGAAAACTTCTACGAGCAATATAAGGACCGCGTTTATCCCGATTACAGTATGCTTTGGCGAACCTACTGCGGCTATTTGGCGTTTTCCGTAAAGAAGCTTTAATAAAACGGCGCGGACTTTTCGTTCGCGCCGTTTTGTTTTCTGAAAAGCCAATTAAGGCAACACCGCGCAATTATTGCTGTCCGATTGCGCAGTCAGATTTTTCTGTCAGCGGGTTGAGCTTTGCTCAACGCTTGCACAATTCGTCCTCGCAAGGCTGACGCCTTGCGAGGACGAATTGTGCAATATGACGGAAAATATGCAAGCAAGCGGGCGGCAAAGGCGTTAGCCGGTAATTGCACGGTGTCGCCTTAAGTCAACATGAATTATAGTGTAGAACATCTCTCGTATTTGGCACGTTTCGTCAGCCTTTTCCCCGTATGTCATGTTATTGTCCTTAATTTGCGGCTGTTTTCGCCAATGTTCTTTTCCAAGGAATTTTTATGCGTTCTAAACTTTTGCCGGGAAAAGAAAAAAGTATTTTGCGGAATTTGCGTATATAATGGGATAGTTTGCAAAAAATGCTTGACAAAAGCAATTTAATGTGGTATAATAATAAATAGTGGTTTGTGCGCCCGGTTTTGAGATTTGCGCCAAACCTCCAAACCGATCGTTGGGAGTGAAGCGCTTGCCCGATATTGATAAGTGCATAAAAGTGTGCGTTTTTTGCGAGTGCTGGGAGTCGGGCGGCATAGAGTCGTTCTTGTTTAACGTTCTCTCAAATATGGACCTGACGGGCTTGAAAGTGGATATTGTCGTGCCGGAGCTTCGGCAAAGCGTGTTCACGGAGAAAACGAAAGCGCTCGGGGTAGATATCATCGAGCTTTCGGGCAGTCAGCGCGATCTGCGGCATAATTACAGACTGTTCGCCGAACTGCTGAAAAAACGGCGCTACGACGTGCTTCATCTGAACGCGTTTCAAGCGCTGTCGTTCGTTTACGGCAAAATCGCGCGAAAGCACGGTGTAAAGCGGCTTATCGCGCACGGTCACAACAACGCGCTTCGTAAATCAAGCACAAGGGCGCTCAAGCTCGTTATACACGGCGCGGCAAAACGCGCGTTCAGCGGTGCGTTTACGGACTTCTGGGCTTGCTCGCGGACGGCGGCGGAGTTTATGTTTCCGAAGCGTGCCGCGAAAGAATTCACGTTTATCCCAAACGGCATTGATATAGAGAAATTCGCGTTTGACAAGCAAAGCCGCCGACGCTTCAGAGAAAGACTGGGGCTTGGCGGCGAAACGCTTATCGTGAATGTCGGGCGGCTTACCGAGCAAAAAAATCAGAGCTTTCTGCTTGACGCGGCAAAGGCTCTCAAGGACAGAAACGCCGATTTTAAGCTGCTTTTGGCGGGCGAGGGCGAGAAGCTTGACGAGCTTAAGGCTAAAGCGGACAGGCTTGGCGTTGCCGATAAGGTGATTTTTTTCGGCACAACAGACGATGTGCCGAGTTTGCTTTGCGGCGCGGACGTGTTCGCGTTTCCTAGCGTGTTTGAGGGCTTGGGTATCGTCGCTATCGAAGCGCAGGCGGCGGCTTTGCCTGTGGTGTGCTCGGAGAATATACCCAAAGAGGTTTTTGCTACCGATTTGGCGTATGCGGTGGATCTTAGCGTGGGTGCGGACGCTTGGGCGAACGCGCTTATCGAAAGGGCGGGTTCCGCAAACGACCGCGGCATTGAAGCGGCTCGCGGAATAAGGGCGCACGGCTACGATGTGAGATCGGTCGCCCAAAAAATTGAGCGCAGTTATCGAGGAATACAATAATGAGCGATAAACCGTTGATCTCTGTGATCGTGCCCGTGTATAACAGCGGCGAATTTATAGAAAGATGTCTGAAGTCGCTTGCGGCGCAGACTTACGATAATATTGAGATAATAACCGCGGACGACGGCTCGGCGGACGACAGCGGCGAAATATGCCGCGGCTTTGCCGGCTCCGATCGTCGGTTCAGATATATTCGCAGAGAGAACAGCGGCGTTGCGGCGGCTCGGAACGGAGGATTGTCCGAGGCGCGCGGCGAGTTGATCGGTTTCTGCGACAGCGATGATCATATCGAGCCGGAGATGTTCGAGTATTTGGCTGAGCTTATTGAGCGATATAATGCCGATATTTCGCAGTGCGGTGCAATGATCGAGTTTGAGGACAAGCCCTCCCGCGAGTTTAAGCCCGAGAGCGATATTTTGATTGAGGACTTCAAAAACGCCGATAAAAACGCTCTGAAGCTTTATCACAACGCGGTCTGGTGCAAGCTGTTCCGTCGGGAAACGATCGACGGGGTGAAATTCGAGAGCGCGTTTCCGATAGGCGAGGACTTGCTTTTCGGAGCGCGGGCGGCTTTAAACGCGCGGAAGATCGCATTGGGAAGCCGCGCTTTGTACCACTATGTTCAGCGCGAAACGAGCGTTTGTTACAAAAAGCCGATGCCGAAAACGCTTGGCAGTATGCGGGAAGCTATTAAGGCGGCTGTCGAGCTGTTCCCAGAGGGAACGGCGCGGGAATTTTATTTCGACAGCGGACTTCGCAACGATTTCGATATTTGCTCCAAATATGTGAGATTTTGTGATAATTCTCCCGAGTTTTCGGGAATAATAAGCGAGGTGCGCCGAGAACTTCGGGATAATCTTCAATATATAAAATCGGGAGATTTTACCGATAAAGAAAAGCTGAAAGCAAGGCTTGCGGCAAAACATTGGCGGCTTTACAGTGCGCTTATTCGCCGAAAGAGGGGTTCTTGAATGGATGATTTAACGGAACTTCACGCATGCGAGCTTGAGATCATGACGTATTTTCGGGATCTCTGCAAACGTCACGGCTTGCGCTGCTTCATCACGGCGGGAACGCTTTTGGGAGCGGTGCGGCACAAAGGGTTTATTCCGTGGGACGACGACGTCGATTTTGCGATGCCGCGCGAGGATTTCGATAAATTGGGGGCTTTGATGAAAAAGGAGCATGGCGATTTTTTCTATCAGGACGGCTCGACCGACAAGAACTACCCGTTTTACTTTGCAAAGCTCAGAAGCGATAAATTCAGCGTCCGCGAGGAGAATTTGGGCGACGTGAACGACGGCGTTTATGTTGACATTTTTCCTCTCGACCCTTGCCCCGCGGACGAGGACAAGGCGAGCAGGTTCTTCAAAAAGCACCTGTTCTTTACCACCGCGCTTATCTCTAAATTCAACGCGGATTATAAGGCGGGCTACACGAAACCGATCGTGCGGTTTGCGCTTGGCATAGCAAAGCGCTTGCCCGCCGATCTTCTTAGGAAAATGCAGTTAAATAACATAAAGCGGACAAAGGGGAAGCGGCTGTGCACCGTAGGCGGCGCGCACGGCTATCCCGCCGAAAGCTACGACGCGGAGTGGTTCTCCGCCGCCGTGGAAATGGAGTTCGAGGGCGAAAAGTTCAGCGCTCCGTGCGGCTACGACAGTCAGCTTAAGAATATGTACGGCGATTATATGACGCCGCCGCCCGAAAGTGAACGCGGCGGTCATTTCACGAAAATAGAACGAAATTGATTTTATCGGGAGATTTAATTTGGGTGCTAAGACATTTGTAAAAAATAAGTTCCAACAGATAAAGCAATACAAATTCTTGTTCGAGGAGCTTGTTAAACGTAATTTTATAAAGAAATATAAGCGCACCATTCTTGGCATGGTGTGGAGCGTTTTGGGGCCGCTTATGACGCTCACCGTAATGGCGGTGGTGTTTACGCAGTTTTTCGGACGCAATATGGAGCACTACATTATTTATATGTTCTGCGGAAACCTGCTTTTCAGCTACTTCAGAGAATCTACGAAATCGGGAATGACCTCGCTTTACAACAACGCGAAGATATTCTCGAAAGTAAACGTGCCGAAGTATATGTTTCTACTTTCCTCGAACGTCTCTTCGCTTATAAATTTCGGTATAAACTTACTTGTGCTGTTCGTGTTCTGCGCTATCGACGGCGTGGCGTTTACATGGAAGTTCATTTTGCTGCTTTACCCGATTTGCTGTCTTGTGCTTTTTAACATCGGAATGGGGCTTATTCTCTCGGCTCTTTATATGATGTTTAGGGATATGCAGTATCTTTACGATGTATTTACGCAGCTCCTTATGTATTTGTCGGCGATATTCTATTCGATAGACGCTTACGACCTTCATAAACAGTATTTTTTCTATTTAAATCCCGTTTATGTTTACATTAGATATTTCCGAAAGATAATTTTGGAGGGGGTTATCCCAAAGCCGACGTTTCACTTGTTGGCGGCAGGATACGCAATCGTCGCGCTTATCATCGGCGGAATAGTTTATAAGAAAAAGAATTACAAGTTCTTGTACTATTTATAATAGGAGCGAAGAATGGGCAGTGTAATTATAGAAGCAAAAAATGTGTCTGTTGAATTTGTCACGGGCGATTTGCGAAATATAGGACTTAAAGAGTTCGTTATGCGAAAGCTTACGGGGAATTATAAAATAGAGAAGTTCAGCGCGGTAAACGACGTTTCATTTGAGATATTGCACGGCGATATGCTCGGAATTATCGGCACGAACGGCGCGGGCAAATCCACGCTTTTAAAGGTCGTAACGGGTATCATGCGCCCGTCAAAAGGACGCGTTACGGTGAACGGCAAGATAGCCGCGCTGCTGGAGCTTGCGAGCGGCTTCGACCCCGATCTTAACCTTAAAGAAAACGCGTATCTGCGCGGAGCTATGCTCGGTTATACGCGTGAGTTTATGGATAAAAAATATCCCGAGATTTTGGCGTTCTCCGAGCTTGAGGAATTTGAGCAAAGACCGTTTAAACAGCTCTCAAGCGGAATGAAATCGCGTATTGCGTTTTCGATAGCAAGTATGGTAGAACCGGAGATACTCATTTTAGACGAGGTACTTTCCGTAGGCGACGGCGCGTTCCGCGAGAAGAGCGAGGAGAAAATGCGCGAGATCATCGACAAGGGAAAGGCGACTATTTTGGTGTCGCATTCTTTGGCGCAAATCCGCAGAATGTGCAACAAGGTTTTATGGCTCGACCACGGAAAGCAGATGGCGTTCGGAAATACCGATAAGATCTGCGACGAATATCAGGAATTTTTGGACAAAAGGAAAAGCGAGAAAAAGAAAAAGCACAGCGATATTTAACCGCTGAAATATTATGTGTACAAACGGGAGAGTTATATGAAGCTGTTCAACAAGATAAAGGCGAGGTTTAAAAAGACAAAGCTCATAACTTATTTGCGCAACAGATTGGGCACGCGTTATTGGTTTTCGCACGCCTATAAGCACGAAAAAGTACGCCCGAAAACCGTGCTGTATTTAGCTTACAGAAACAACATTATGGGCGGCAACCCTTATGCGATCTTCGCGGAGCTTATGCGCCGCCCCGAATACAAGGATTTCACGCACGTTTGGGTTTACGGCGCGGAAAAGAGCCTTAAGGACGACACGTTTGAGCGTTACAAGGATTACCCGAACGTAATTTGCGTGAAAGCCCGCACAAAAGAGTATTGCGAGTGGCTGGCGACGGCGGAATATATTATTTGCAATTCATCAGTACCAAGCTGGGCTATGAAGCGCGATGAACAGATTTACATCAACACATGGCACGGCGTTCCTTTAAAAACGCTTGGTCGCGACGCAAAAGACCGCTCGCCGATGTCGATGCTGAACTCGCAGAGAAACTTCTTTTATTGCGACTATATGGTGATGCCGAACGCTTACACCATCGAGCACATGCTTGACGCTTACGATCTGCGCGGAATGACAACGTGTAAGATCGTTGACGCGGGCTATCCGCGCACGGATCTGGTAAGAAATACCAATCCCGAGTACATTCGGGGCTTATTGGAACTGAGGCTCGGGCAATCGCTTGAGGGCAAGAAAATCGTACTGTATGCGCCGACATTTCGCACAAAGCAAGGCAAAAGCGTAAACACAGCAAGAGAACTCGGGAAGTATATGCGGCAAATGCTTGAAATGCTCCCCGAAGGCTATGAGCTTGTGTTTAAGGTACACAATATGATGGCGCGGTTCTTTCAAAAGAACAAGGCAATGCGCAGCAGAATGATCTTCGACGATATAGAGACCAACGAGCTTCTTTCCGCGACCGATGTTCTCATTACGGATTACAGCAGTATTTTCTTTGAGTTCTTGTGCACCAAAAGACCGATCATGTTTTTCGATTACGACTTAGAGGAGTACTCAGACGGCAGAGGACTGTATTTCCCGCTGGAGGAGCTTCCGGGTCCGATTTGCGAAACCGTTGAGGAACTCTCCGAGAGTTTCCTGAAGCTGGAGGACGGCACCTACGATTATAACGATAACTACCGCAATTTTCTGCAAAAGTTCGCGTATAACGATGACGGAAACGCTTCAAAGCGTGTTGTTGACATAATCTTCGATCAGAAAAACGGTCTCGAAAAGTATATTTACAAGCAAAAGCGCGAGGGAGAGCGCGTTTTGATAGTCGGGAACATGAAGGGTTCGCTTGAAAACAAGGGCGAAGCTCTGCTGACGGCACAGGGGGAAAAACCCGATGAGAACACCGTTTCGATTTTGGCGCCTTATGTATACAATTACAGAGAAGAAGTCGCGGAACAGTTAAATAATATCAGGCTTATAAGTTTTGAACCTGTTTACCTGTTTACGTTTACCGAAAAGCTGAAGCAAAAGCTCTTCAAAAAAATGCCTAAAAAGGGCGATGAGTTTTACACTCGAAACTACCAAAATTACTTTGGCAAGCTGAAGTTCGATAGAATAATCGACTTAAACGGCGACGAGTCTCCGTGGAAGTGCGTTTTAAAGCCGAAATGCAAGAATTACGAGCCGCGCGTTATCGAAGACGACCCCGATAAAAAAGTTGCAAGACTTGAGGCGGCGGGTAAAAAGCTTACCGTGCTTTTCCTTGCAACGTTTGATTCAGTAAACTATCCTTATGTGAATATTATCCGCGAACTTGAAAAACGCGGTCACAACTTCATTTTAGCGGTGTGGAACGGCAACGACGAAGTAAACAACAGAATGTTTTTGGAAAACGACATTCCCTTTATCGACGTGGGCGAATTTAATTTGAGCGAGCTTTCAAAAGTTGATGCGGTAATTTGCTCGCCGTTTAAGCCTATTAAGTTCAACAAATTGGTGAACGAGATAAACAGAAGAAGAATTCTTACGATCGGATTTATGCCGCTGTTTTCTTCAATTCTTATGCGCCCATATACGGATATCGTTTTTTCTGTCGGAAGAAGTAAATTTCAGGAATTTGAAGAAAACGGTTTGCATTATAATGTGGTGTCCGTGGGAAATCCGCAGTATGACGCGCTCGTGGAAAACTTTTCAAAGCCGCGCATTACAGACCAAAGCAAAATAAAGCGCGTGCTGTTTATTGACCAAGGCGGTTATCCTTTTGGAACCGAAGGCAAAAAGCTTTTGGGCGAGATAATTCTCGCAATGGCAATAAAGCACCCCGACAAGACGTTTACCGTAAAGCCGCGCTTTTTGCCCGATGACATTGCCGAAGCTAAGCTGCTTCACCAACCGAGCGAGCACCTTTACGACTTTGTCCCGAACCCGCCCGAGAACCTTGTTTTGCTGCGCGAAGCGACTATTCTGGAGGACATTCTCCCCGATTTTGACGCGGTGATAACAATGTGGAGCACGGCTTATCTCGACGCGGCAATGCGTAATATGCCGCTTATGCTTATCAGTCAGCTGCCAAGCGAGGAAGTTATGGACGTTCGCGTGCAGCGTATTTCCGAGGCTTACGAACAGCTGCAAAAAACAGGCTGCGTTGTCGATTACAAGGATGTTTTAAACGGCAAGCTTGAATTTAATTATGTGAACGAGGAGTACCTCAAAAACGAGGCGGAGAATGCCGGAAAGCCCGCTGCGCCGCATATAGCGGATATTTTGGAGAATATTTACAAAAATTGGATAGTGTTTAATCTGCGGCCGTATGACGTTTTCCAAATGAACGGCACGGAGTTCAAAGAAAATATCCAAAAAATAAAAACAGCCGACGCAAGCAGCGCGGAATACAGACAGCGGCGTTCTTTCCTCAACTGGTTTAACGGCAGAATGCAGGATTTGGCGTTCTTGAACCGCTCTATGGCGAAGCCGTTCGATTACAAACCGCTTATGAAGTATTGGAGCTTTTTCCCGTCGGCGAACTTCAATAAAAGCAAGCGCAAATCGTTGGAGCTTAAAGTTAAACTTGATACCGAAAAAATTAAAATGGGGTATTTCAATTCCAAGGAAATCGAAACCGAAACCGACGGCATCAGGTTGGATTATTATTTTGACAGACTGTTCGTCCGTAAAAATTACAGGAAGATCAAAAGCTTCAATAATCCGAACGTTCTTCCCGAAACCCGCGCTTATTACACCGCGATGATCCTGCTTCAAGAGGGAAGATACAAGGAAGCGGCAAAGTATTACGCCGAATATTATCATATAAGCTCCGAGCTTAACGTTAAGCCGGTTCCGAAAGACCGCAAAGTAGATTTGTCTCAAGTACCAAACGGCGCTGAGATCGAAAAGTTCTTTAAAGCGCTTTTTGATATGAAAGAATACGAGATCATTAAGGCAATGTGCGACGCGAGACGTTTCAATGCCGCTATGCGCCGAGATTACCGCAAAAAAGTAATGCGTGCGGAGCTGCTTGATATGTCGAAAATTGACTATGAGCAAAATTAAATTATTTTAGGAGGATATTATTATGTACAAGAAACCATTTGTAATCGCCGAAGCAGGATGCAACCACATGGGGCAGATGGAGATCGCCAAGGAGCTTATCCAAACAGCCGCTGTTTTCTGTAAAGCGGACGCTATCAAGTTCCAGAAGCGCTGCCCCAAGGAGCTTTTAACTCCCGAGCAGTATAACGCCCCCCACCCCAATCCCGTAAACTCTTACGGCAAGACCTATGGTGAGCACCGCGAGTTTTTGGAGTTCACCGTTGAGCAGCACGCGCAGCTCAAAAAGTGGTGCGAGGAAGCGGGAATTATCTACGCTACTTCCGTTTGGGATATGACAAGCGCAAAGGAGATTGCTTCTTTAAAGCCGCAGTTCATTAAGATCCCGTCCGCGTGCAACAACCATTTTGAGATGCTCCAGTGGCTTTGCGATAACTACGAGGGCGAAATTCAGCTTTCGTTCGGTATGACTACTCACGAGGAAGAGGAGCAGATTGTTCAGCTTTTCGAGAAGAATAACCGCGCCAAGGATCTGGTGCTCTTTAACTGCACTTCGGGCTATCCCGTGCCGTTCGAGGACGTTGCTCTTTTGGAGATCACCCGTATGCGCGAGCAGTATGAAAGCCGCGTAAAGTGCATAGGCTTCTCGGGACATCACCTCGGAATTGCCGTTGATATCGCGGCTTACACGCTCGGCGCGTCTGTTATCGAGCGTCACTACACTCTTGACAGAACTTGGAAGGGCACCGACCACGCTGCTTCTCTCGAGCCAGACGGCGTTCGCAAGCTTGTTCGCAACCTCGACGCAGTTCATAAAGCGCTTGACTACAAAAAGAGCGAAATTCTCCCGATAGAGCAGGTTCAGCGCGATAAACTTAAATACAGAAAGCGTTAATAATATGAGTAAATACACAGCGTTTATCCCCGTCAGAGCGGGGAGCAAATCGATAAAGCTTAAGAATATCCGTCCCATCGCGGGAAAACCGCTCGTTTGGTGGACGGTCGAGGCGGCGTGCGGCTGCGAGGCGATAAGCGAGGTTTATATCAGCACGGACGGCGAGGTTATCCGCGAGTGCGTGAGGGAGCATTTAAGCGAGTTTTCTCACCCGGAAAAAGTGAAGTTTTTCGACCGCAATCCCGCGACCGCTACCGATACGGCTTCTACGGAGTCCGCTATGGAGGATTTCGCGGCGAAAACCCCGCTCGAGAACTTGATTTTAATTCAAGCGACCAGTCCGCTTCTTACTGCCGACGACTTGACGCGCGGCATTGAGATCTATGAAAACGACGGCTTTGACAGCGTTTTATCCGTAGTCGAGCAAAAGCGTTTTCATTGGGCGAAAACCGAAAACGGCGGTTACGCGCCCACGAATTACGATTACAAAAATCGTCCGCGCCGCCAAGAGTTTGACGGATATTTTGTGGAGAACGGCGCATTTTATATCACGTCTGGAGCGGCGTTTAAGGATAGCCGCTGCCGCCTTTCGGGGAAGATCGGCATTTGCCCCATGCCCGAGAGCACTTACTACGAGATTGACGAGCCGTCCGATTGGGTGATCATCGAGAATTTGCTGAAAACAAAACTTGCCGAAACAAGTTCGGTTGCTCCAAAGAAAATAAAACTTCTCTTGACCGACTGCGACGGCGTTCTCACGGACGGCGGAATGTACTATTCCGAAAAGGGCGACGAGCTTAAGAAGTTCAACACCAAGGACGGAATGGGACTTGAAAAGCTCGGCGAAGCGGGCGTAAAGCGCGGCATAATCACGGGCGAGGACACGCATATTGTCACGAACCGCTCCAATAAGATGAAGCTGGATTATCTCTATCAAGGCGTTCGCGATAAACTTTCAGTAATGAAAGAAATTGCCGAAAAAATGGGGATTTCGCTTGATGAAGTGGCTTATATCGGCGACGATATCAACGACGTCGACTGCATTAAGGCGGCGGGTCTCGGAATGACGGTTGCCGACGGTATGCAGGCGGCAAAGGACGCGGCGGACTGCGTTCTCAATGCCAAAGGCGGCGAGGGCGCGGTGCGCGAGGCAGCGGAACGTATTTTGAAAATGCTGAATAAAGACGTGAAGTGGGAGGCAGTATGAAAAAGGCTTTGATAGTCGGCGGCGGCAACGGAATAGGTTTGGCTGTCGCGTACAGGCTTTTGGAAAAGGGCTGTGAGAAAATCGTTGTTTTCGACCGCGACGGAGAGAACATTCCCAATGACGAGCGTTTTGAGTTCGTGAAGTTCGATCTGCTTCATGATGATTATTCTCGGTTCGACAGCTATACCGATATCGATACGCTGTTTATTACTGCGGGTTTCGGAAGGCTTGCTATGTTCGAGGATCTGGACGAGCAGGAAATAATCAACGGAATGCGCGTGAACGCTGAATCGGTAATGCGCGTTATCAAGCATTTTTATAACAAGATCAAATCCCGCGAGGACTTTTTCTGCGGAGTAATGGGCAGCATTACGGGGCTTATAAATTCTCCGCTGTTTTCCGTTTACAGCGCCTCAAAGGGCGCATTGCTACGATTTATCGAAGCTTTGAACTCCGAACTTGAATATTCGGGATTTTCCAACAGGATTTTGAACTGTTCTCCCGGGGCTGTAAAAGGCACACGTTTTTATGGTGCGAAAGAGAACGCCCTCGACAGCGTCAAGGAGTTTTCCGAGGAATTCGTAACTCGAACTCTCAACCGCGAGTTGCTCTATATTCCCGATTATGACAAGGTTTACAAGGGCGTTATCGAACGCCACCTCGCAAATCCGCAAAAGTACGGCTTGGAGAGCATTGAATACAAGAAAAACAGCGGCAGAATGGACAAGCCCTCAAAGTCGAATATAAAAGTCGGCTATATGAGCGGAACTTTCGACCTTTTTCATATCGGACATTTGAATATTCTGCGCCGTGCTAAAGAGCATTGCGATTATCTTGTAGTCGGTGTTCACCCGAGCGCTGCGCACAAGGGTAAGGAAGCGTTTATCCCATTCGAGGAACGCCGAGCAATTGTGGAAAACATCGGTTTTGTCGATAAAGTAATTGAGGCTCCGCGCGAGGATCTCGACGCTTATAAAAACGGTATCGTAAAGTACGATTACTTGTTTGTCGGTTCGGACTACAAGGGCACCGAAAGATTTGCGGCATACGAGGACTATTTTAAAGATAAAGGCGTTGAGATAGTTTATTTTCCTTATACTAAAGGTACGAGCAGCACTCAACTGCGCGATATGATCACTCGGCACACCAACGAGGATAACGGCGGAAAATAAAATCCCGATTGGCGTTTGAACCGAACCTGAAAACAGACTTTTTATACAGTCAAGATCTCCTTTGGTTTTATATCCAAAGGAGATTTTTTGTTTAGAGGTTATTTTTATAGCAATTCATACAATTAAAGCGTTAAACGTCTCGTTCATTTTAAATCGAATGGAATTTCAAAGTAATTTGATAAAATTTCCGCAAAACCCCTTGACAAATCGTAAGAAATGTGATATAATTAAATAGTTATAAGCTTGGCATTTGCTAAAGCGTTTATATCGTCTATCACCGTTCGGAGAAATACCCAAGTGGTGAAGGGGCTCCCCTGCTAAGGGAGTAGGTCGGGAAACCGGCGCGAGGGTTCAAATCCCTCTTTCTCCGCCATAATATAATCCTTGCAAGTGGCTTTGTAAAGTGCATTGCAAGGATTTCTTTACCCTTTGTTGTTATAATACCCTTAAAAATACCCTTTACCTTAATGAACATTTTCTTTTAAATCGGTATTTATCATACAAGTTGGACAGCCGCTGCTGTATTCTTTATATATAATATATAATGGTAGTGCAAATAGAAGTGTCCGAAGCGTCCGAAGCGGCTTGCAGAAAGGGCTCGCGGGCATTTTTTGAAGTGTCCGAGAAGTGTCCGAAGTGTCCGAACCCGCATTGTTAAGCCATTTAGAAATGTCCGAAAAATCAATAGACAAAAGTCGTGCATTTGTGTAAAAAATTGCCGCTGTTACCGCGGCGATCTTTATAACAGAGCCTCTCGTTTTTGGAGCAGTTCGTTAAAATCCTTTACATTGTTCTCCTCAAGTATACGCCGACAATGTGGCAGGTCGTTCGTTTTTGAAAACCGTATTCCCGCGCTGTCGTTGTCGGTGCAGGAAAATATCGTCATTCCGCTGTCAGCGATTTTCTTTATCGAGTGGAATTTCAATCCACCCATTGAAACAAGCAGCGAACTTTGAATTTTGATCGGGTCGGCTAGCTGCCAAAACGAAAGAAGATCTATTGCGCTTTCAAAAGCATAACACCTGCGCGGTTTGCCTAAGCTCACAGAAAAAACGCTGTCCGCCGTGCCTTTGGCAACGCCCTTGTATCTTTTTTCGGAACACGTTCCTTGAATTTCCGCACCAACGGCATTGCCGCACTCGTCCCGGTGAACGAATACAGCATTTCCTCGGACATCTTGGTACAGAAGTCTATCGTGAGCAAGACGCGAAACAAGCTCCGAACAGATTTTCCGCGTTTGGCATAAGTAGGCAAAAACCTTTCGCATATTGTCGGCGCGTTCGGGCAGCACAAATTTTTCTTTTTCAGCCTTGTGAATTTCATCACAACAAATATTGCAGTTTTCCGCGAGAGCGTAAACAGCCGCTTGAAAATTAATTCCGAGTATCTCCGTCAAGCAATTTATCGAATTTGTGCCGCCCTTGTTTTCACCAAAGCAGTGCCATTGATTGGTAACGGCATTTACATAAAGTCCGCCAAAGCCTTTTATGTGCAGTTCGTTCCGCACACGTTCGCAATCATACCCACCGCTGAGAAAAAACTCGGCAAGATTAGCGTTTCTGGCGCGTTCTATTTGCTCTTGTGTTACGAAACCATTCATAATTTACCCCTATTTGTCAAGAATTCGCCATTGGCGAATTTTATTTACAACGCTTGATTTTTATCACGAAAACTTGCATTGTTAAGTTGTTCAATTTGTTTTTGCTGCTTTTTAACTTCGGAAATTTCGGCTTTTATACTCCCGTAGCTCTTCATCAGCGCGGCTTTTTCCTCCTCAAGCTCGGCGAGTTCTCGTTTGAGGTTGGCAGTAGACGGAAGATTGCCGTTGGCGTTCAACAGCGGCTTGACTTCCGCTTTAGCCGCGTCGTGTAAAAGCAGCTCGTCCTCGTGTTCGCGGAAGAATTTTTCTTTGTTCTTCGCGGACCTGTATTCGGCGTATATCGGTTTTGAGCCGAGATAAGTCTTGATTTTTCGTAAAGCAAGCTGCTTTTCCGATATATCGCGTTCGCACTTTTTGATTGCGCGGGTAATATCGAGCTGACTGTCAAATAAATCGACCATTCGATTTTGAAGCTGCTCTCGACTGTCGATACCTTGTTCGGCAAGCTCGTTTATCAGCGCGGACGCGTTTTTCATATTTTGCAGCATTGCCCAACGTTTCAAGCCCTCGTTCTCCGCGACTTTACCCTCGATCTCAATAAAACTTTTGCTCCTTTGTGTAAGCTGATACGGTGCTTGAACTTCACGCTGCTCCTGTCGAAGTCTTAACTCAATACGGCGTTCAATTCTCGTGCGGAGCTGCTCCTCTTGATAATACCAACCCAGCGTTTTTGAGCGAGTGAAACGCTCCTGTCCTTTCGCTTGAAACGATATGTATTTACCTCGCTTTATCCGATAGCCTTTCTCTTGCATTTTCCAAAGGAAATCTTCAAAGCTCGCCGCCGTCATTATACAGTCGTCGATATTTTCCCTAAGTTTTGCTTTCCACGAATTACCTGCTTTGTTCTGCTCCCACTCATAGTAGGATTTGCCCTTACCCTTATCGGGAATTTTTATCACAGAAAGGCCGTTCTCGCGGCAAAGCTCGTCGCTGATTTGGCGAATTGCCTTCCACGCGGGAAAGGGCTTTTGGTCGTGTTCTCGGCTAAAAGATTTTCCCGTAAGGCAGTTCACGGAATTTATTATGATATGGTTGTGAATATGGTCTTTATCGCAATGTGTGGCAAGAACATATTCATACTCGTTCCCAAGCAGCTTTTCACATAGCTTTTTCCCGATCTCGTGAGCCTGTTCGGGAGTGGTTTCTCCCGGGGCGAAAGACTGTATCAGATGATACGCTAAATTCTTCCCGTTGAACTCGAATTTTCTTCGTGTTTGGTCAAATTCCAAGCTCGCAAATTCCGGAGAACAATTACAGCCGAACACATACTTTTGTTCCTCGGTTTTGCGAGCGTTTGTGATGTAATCAACAGCTAAATTCAGCGTAGTTTTGATAGAATGGATTTTTGTAGCTGCCATATCTTTTCCACCTCGGTTTTCAGATAATCCAAATCCTCTTGATAAACATTATCGGTTGAGTTTACACGAGCCGCGACTTGATTTATATTTACGCCGATCCTGTTTATTTCTTTCGTCATATCTCGGAGCGCGAGACCGTCGTAATCGTACACGAGAACACGTTCGCAAATAGCCGCCTGTCTTAGAAAATCCGACATCTTTTTAAGGTGGGCTATCTCCATTTTCTTCTCAATGATTTTACGCTCCTCGGGGGTTACCCAAAAGGAAAGGTTGACGCTTCTTGTTCGGTTTTTCATAGACATTGACGTGATGCTCCTTTCAATAAATCTCTCCGATCATCAGCCGAAGTTTATTTAGTGTCGCCTTTCGTTTTCGCCAACATTGAATGTAAGTTATGTGTTTCATTTCAGCCAGCTCTTTAAGGGAGTAATTTTCAAAGAAATGCAGATTTATCAAATCAAATTCCTCTGCCGAAAGCTCGTTCAAAGCCGACCATAATTTTCTCGATATTTCCGTGCGTTCAAAATCTTCCTCAATGTTGTACTTCGACGCGGGCGGCGAGTACAATTCCTCAATACTCACAACGCCGTTTTCATATTCCTGTTCGTGCAAATATTTTTCTCTGCGCTGTGACTTCCTGTATCGCCTGTAAACCTCCTCGCTTACTATAACTTTTTGTTTGCCAATCCGCAAATAATACGCCATTTTTTTCTTCCTCCCGAGAATGATTTTTACCTTTGAAACATACTAAGCCACAGCCACACTCTGCGGCTTAAAAAGTCGATGGATTATATCGACCGGATAGGGGTTTGGGGACGTGCCCCAACAAGCATTTTGTCCCGCTCGCGACAGCGAGCAAAAAGGGGCAAAATTCGTCGAGTGTAGTACACCGACGATGCTTGCTATTATTGAAAACGAGAAAATTCAGATTTGTTATTTGGCGTGAATTTTCGCTTTTTATATTGACCATTTCTCACCGAAATTGTCCTCGTAAATTTCACGAATTGTCATAGATTTTCCGTGAGGTTTTCTTGTCGTTTTCAGCACGAAAATTATTTCCGCTAATGCCGAAATCGCCAAACCGATTATCACGATTGCTTTATTCAAAATTACGTCGCTCCTTTCTCTAATTCGGCTTGATTTTAATGCCGCGAAAACCGCGCGCCTCACCTGCGCCGAAATTGGATTTGATATGATTGTCCGCCTGTATTCCGTACTTGCGCTGATTATCGTTTAACCACGCTGTGAATGTGTGCTTTTTCATCGGTTCAAGAGCGTTTCTTCTTGCCCACAAAGTATAATAGTAATATAGCTCCGCGCTCGCCGTTTCACCCTCACCGAGAACGACGTAATCCTCATCGGCAAGGAACTGAATAACGTTACAGTTTTCCGCTATTGCGTCGGCAAGATTTTGCCGTGTTTTTTCCGAAACGGTAAAGCAGAAATTGTTCGCGATTAGCCGCTGAAGTCCACGAAAAAACCAAAGGAATATTTTACTTTTCTCCTTGATGAATTTCTCGGCTATGTATGGGTCTTTTACGCGTCCAACGGGCGCGGGCTTTACCGTCAAAATCAGGAGCCGCCGCGCAAATCCCTCGCTGCGATCATATAACGCTTTAGGAGAGCCGTTACCGAAACAAAGGAAACAACTGTACAGCAGCTCCTGCCGCGACTGCTGCCCCTTGGACTCAACATCTATCGGAGTTTCCGCCGTGACTATGCTTTTGACATAACCCGTGGATTTCAGCGCGGACATTTTCATATCGTCATCGATCATAAGCAGCTTGTTGACGAGGTTAGCACGAAAAAATCTGTCGTTCTCCACGCGCTGAAAGTCGCCCGTTATAGCCGCGCCGCCAAACATATCCCGCATAATTACTCCCAGACGGCTTTTTCCCTCATTGCCGCTGCCGATCAAGAAAAGCGCTGTCTGTCCTTTTGTTGACGGTATCAAGCAGTAACCGAGATATTCCTGCACCGTCCGAATATCCTCATCATCGAGCAGCTCGGCAAGGTAGGCGAGAAAGCGCTCCGGTTCTCCTGCGGTCGGAACATACTCCACATTCAAACGGTTTATGCAGAACTCCTTTTTGGGTAAAAACTTTCCGTTGGTGTTCAGAACGCCATTTTGAACGTGTATCTCGTTCGGGTTTATTGGGAGCGGCTCACTGTGGCAGAACAGCTTGAGCGCCTCAAACAGGTTTACGGTTTTGTTCGCTATACCCGACTTTATACCGCTTTGAAAGATGATCTCTCCGACCTTTGCTTTGACGTTCTCCGCGTTTTCCTCGCCGTCCGCGCTGTAAAACCGTCCGCCAACGTATTTAAGCGGATAATGTGCGCAAAATTCCGCGCAGAATTCGCGTTCGTCTATTTTTCCGTCAGCTGACAGCCACTTCATCGGCGACCACCGTTCTTTTCTTGTTCGTTCCGGTTCGCGTTTACAACCTTGCAGGTTTCAAGCCAAGCGAAGAAGTCATCGCGCTTTATCAGCTTGCGATCGCCGATTTTAATTACGGGAACGTCCTCACGGTTCAGAATTCGATATGCCATATAGCGGCTTATGCCAAGATTTACAAGGTCTTTCGCTGACAGCAGCAGCGGGACTTCGTTGGAATGGTTTTGATTGTTTTTCACAAATTATACCTCTCTTTCAAATATAACGTATTTATAAATACAATATTGTATTATGCATTTATTATACAACGTAAAAAACAAAATGTCAATACGTTTTTTTGATTTCCTATTCCATTTTTTTGTAATATGTGTTATAATATATAATGAGATAATATATGCGAGGTGTCATTGCGGTGACGTGTGGTGATAAAATAAAAAAGATACGCGAATTAAAGGGTTTGTCGCGGAAAGAATTAGCAAATTGGTGTGGTATAAGCGAATACACGCTTAGAAGCTATGAACAAGGAATAAGAAAGCCTTCTGCTGCTCAATTAGAAGTATTTGCCGCCAAGCTCGGCGTTAATATAAACGCGCTGTCTAACCCAACGAACGCGCAAACTCTCGTGGCAGCGGCGCATATACTCTTTGACTTTGAGGACGAGCTGGGGTTTACCGTGTCGCAAGAGGACGGTTTCTTATGCATACGCGCCGACGAGCTGACGATAAATAATTTTCTGCTTGAATGGCACAATATGAAAGAGAAACTTGAAAAGGGCGAGATCACACGCGTGGAATACGATATGTGGCGGTATAACTACCCAACGTCCCAAGCTAAGATATTTCAAGAGCAGCTCAGGAAAACGCGCGAAAAACGCTCGGACAACGATGATGACAGCAAATAACGGGAGGTGACATTATGGGCAGAAATGCACAGGGCAACGGGTCTATTCGTCACCGGAAGGACGGACTATGGGAGGGCAGGTACACATTGGGCAGCGATCCCAAAACGGGAAAACAGGTTCAGAAGTCCGTTTACGGCAAAACACAGCAGGAGGTTCGCAAGAAACTTGCGCAAATCACCGCAGATATAGACAACGGAGTGTTTATTGAACCCTCAAAACTAACCGTCGGGAAGTGGCTCGATGTGTTCTTAAAAGAATATAACGGTGATGTCAAGGAATTTACACAAAAATCCTATGAGGTCTATTGCGAACAGCATTTAAAGCCTATGCTGGGACGGATCAAGCTTACGGCTCTGAACGCGCCGATGATACAGAACGCATACAACGAGATTTTAGCGGGAAAAACGAGCTATAAGCCGCTTTCACCAAAGTCTTTAAAGAATTGTCACGGCGTTCTTCACAAGGCTCTTAAAATCGCGCAGAAAATCGGCTACATACGTTCAAATCCCGCGGACGCGGTAGTTCTTCCGCGCGTGGAGAAGAAACCTATAAACCCGCTTTCCGATAACGATATAGCGGAATTTCTGAAAGCGATAAAATATCACAAGTATGAGGATTTGTTCAAGGTTACATTGTTCACAGGTATGCGCCAAGGCGAGGCTTTGGGTCTGACGTGGGACTGCGTGGATTTTGAAAATCATACTATCCGCATTGAAAAGCAGCTTATTCGTGAAAAGAAAAAAGGCGGCAAATACAAATTTGCGCCCTTGAAAAACGACAAGTGCCGCGTTGAACGGCTGCCAAACTCGATATTCGATATTCTGGTTAGACTTAGCGAGCTGCCGACCGCCGATAATCCTATGAACCTTGTGTTTGTAAACGAAAACGGCAAACATCTGTCGCATTGTACGGTCAGCAAGAATTTCAAGGCAATCGTTAATAATCTCGGTATGTCGGAGCAGCGTTTTCACAATTTGCGGCATACGTTCGCGGTGCTGTCACTGCAAAACGGCGACAGTATCAAGACCGTACAGGAAAACCTCGGTCACGCGACAGCCTCTTTCACAATGCAGGTTTACGCGCACGTTTCCGACAAAATGAAAACGGACAGCGCGGATAAAATGCAAGCATATATCGATAATATTGAGAAGAACGAATAAGGCTGAAAGAATACAAGTTTATAGTTCGCCAATGGCGAATTCGGTTCTTGACAAACGGTTCTTTTTGGAGTATACTAAAATTGAAAGGGGTGGTATGTATGGCAACAGCGAAAATCCTTACAGACGGCAGTACCCAAATAATGGTAATTCCGAGCGAACTTCACCTTAATTGTTCAGAGGTCGAAATAAGCAAAGTCGGATCGGAGCTTAGACTTGCACCGAAATCAGAGAAAAGCCCCGAAACAGGGTTTGACAAGTTTATGAAATCCGTATCTGAATTGGGCGGCTTTTCGAACGATTTTATTGAAACAATCGAAGACGCACGCAGAAACGAAGTACCGTCAAAGAGGGAAGAATTATGACGTATATGCTGGACACAAACATCTGTATTTACGCACAAAAGGGAACTCCCGCCGTTATTAAGGCAATGGCTGAAAAGTCGCGTGACGGATTAGTTATATCCGCGATAACCTTAGCGGAGATTTGGCACGGTATTGAGGGTTCAAACGCTTATGATAAAAATGTCCAACGCCTTAACGGGCTTTTATGCGCCGTTGAAGTTATTCCGTTTGACGAAGATGCAGCTCGGCATTACGGACAGATAGCCGCTTATCTGAAGCGAAACGGTACTCCGATAGGCACTATGGATATGCTGATAGCGGCTCACGCGCGGTCGCGAGGTTTCACGGTGGTAACCAACAATGTTCGGGAGTTTGAGCGCGTTCCCGACTTAAAAATCGAGAATTGGACTGAATAACGAAGAAACGGCACGAAAAAGTGCCGTTTTTCTTTTTACAAGGCTGAAAAAGAAAAAGTCCGGCACTCCTTTTACTTCACAAATTTTTATACCCTTAAAATCCCATCTTGCGGACGCTTTAAATGGCTTAACAATACGGGTTCGGACACTTCGGACACTTCTCGGACACTTTAAAAAACACCTGTGAGCCCTTTCTGCAAGCCATCTCAGACACTTCGGACACTTCTTTTTTAACTTCTTAGAGATTTTTATACCCTTTAAAATACCCTTTACAGATAATTAGGCATCGTAACAAATCGAACATTTCCCAACAATAAACGTCTTAACAAAGCCATTTATAAAACGTTCCAAGATTAAACAAACAAATAAAAAGTTAATATAGATATTTCAAATTACATTTAATGGCTTTGAATAGTTTTTGGTGAAAGTCGAAAAAATCTTTTTGGTAACGATGTCACAATTGAACAAATAAAGCCGCCACTAAAAACCGTGTTTTACAAAAACGGTTTTTAGAGACGACTGAAAATCTATACGCTCTAAGCGATGAGCCGCAGCAAACGACCCCAAAGCGGTTTTTAATTCTTAACACTCTGCTGCTTTGCGAAAAAATCACTTATTTCTTTTTGGATCTCGTCGGGCTTAGAAGTTTTCAGAATATATCCCGAGGGCTTTAGCGGCATAACCCCGATTACGCTTGCGGGGTCTCTGCGTCCCGTAAGGAAAATAACCGGAACGTTGGCAAATACCTCGTCCGAACGGAGCATTTCCAATGTCTGACGACCATCGCACACGGGCATTTCATAATCAAGAAGCACAAGATCCGGAACGTCCAGCGCAATGGACCGAATAGCCGCGACCCCCGAATCCACTGCGGAAACTGAATAGTCGTTTGAAAGCATTTTCTTCATTCCCTCGCGTATAGTGGGAGAATCGTCCACGATCAGCACCTTTTTTCGGGGATTTTTCTTAGCCTGTTCTTCCTTTTCCTTGCGGCGGTTCAGGTACTTTTCTACTTCGGAGGCGGCGTTGTCGCTCATAATGGAATAACCGATGCCCGTTTCAAGCAAATGCGGCGCGATCACGCAGTAAGCGAAGTAACCTACCCCCGTGTCAAACAACAAACTCAGTTGATGCTCGCCTTTCGACATAAGCTTATGGAAATCGCTGTAAGAAAGAAAGTCCTCTTCCTCAAGACCGTAATTAGCCAATGCCGGAAAACACTCCACAGCCCTGTTCACAAATTGTCTTGCCGAATAACGCGTAGCGTGCAGCAGCATTGAGTCCAGTTCGTTCGTATGTATTCCGAGAACCTTTCCCACAGTATTTATGACCATCTGTTCCTCGAATACCATAATTATCTCCAGCTTTTCGCTTATATTTGGCATACCGTAGACCAAACGGTAATATATTCCGTTTCCGAACTTCTCCGCGCCGTATCTGTCGCTTACAAGGTGTGCTTCAACATGAAATACGTTGAACAGCTGTTGGAGGATCACCTTTTTAATATCGTCCTGCTCATTGCCGGAAAAAAGATGCTGCCAGCGTTCGGAATTTTCCTTACCCGATATTGCGATATCCTCGGTAAGCGTATGACCGATAAGCCAACCTGCGCATACTCCGAGGAAATGCTCCAGCGAGTTTTGGGAATAATTAGTGCGCTCCAGCTCTTTTTCCAAAGCGGGAAGCGTGTTATTGCGGAAATTTTGATGAAGCAGACGATGCTGCGGAAGTCCTTTGTAATCTATGGACGCCATATAAGCTTCTTCATTGGAGAAGTGTGTGAGAGCATGCGTCTTAAAAAACTTAATACCCTCGCTGCAGACCCATTCGATATCTTTCCCGTCTTTTTCCATGGCAAAAAGCTTATTTATTATACTAAAAAGCTGCCGATGTTCCTTGTCGATACTCTCAACACCGATATTATACTCTTCCCGCCATTGATATTCATCACTCATACCGAAACCTCCTGTTGCATTGTATGTTTACCCGCCTTGCGATTTTCAAGTTTCGTCTTTCGGATATAATTTCCCCTAATATTATAGCACATTCCACAGTTTTTGTCAAGTTGATTTTGACGATGTCATGGCAGTATAACAGACAGACTCTAAAACGATTGTGATTTATAACAAATTGGCGGCAGACAGTTTGTGCAAGCATACAAATTTGTTCCGGAACGCAACTAAATTTATGCTTACAGTATTGACATAATACCTGAAAATTTGTATAATTATATTATAGTTTGGATGGTGAATTCTATGAAAAAGATCTCAATACCTATTATTATCGCGGCGGTTTTGCTTATCGCGGCTGTTGCAGTGACGGCCTTGATAAACAAAAAAAACGCCGAAACCGAGCGCCTAAACGCGGAACAAAACGTCTATATCCCGCCGACAGAAGTACCGGAGGACACCTTAAAGTTGGGCAAATATTACCTCAACGGCGACAAGAACGCCGACCTGTGGGTGGAGATAACGCCCGAAACGTTTCTGCTTAACGGCAGCGATGTTGACGCTTCAATAAAAAAATATATGGAAAAAGAGTGGAGCAACAAAGATATGGCGCAGAGGCAGCGTATGCTGACGAAAAGATATTACTGCCACGAAAAAAGAATACATCGTGGAGGAAGAATACTCCGTATATTATAATATCATTATTAACTGCACCGAGGAGCGGTCGCTCCCCGAAGACCTAACCTATGACAACACCGTGCATATATTTTTTCATTCCGGCGAAAACTACCTCCGTCTTCCCTCGCTCGGCAAATTTATATTTGTAGATGATAACACAAATCCGCTCCCCTCGGGAAGCGGACAGAGTGAATAAAAAGTGTTTTTTCATTTTCTCCCCCTCCGCGAAGAGGGGGAGAAAGCATTATTTTTCTGTATTTTATTCAACGACCTTGTAGTCTTTGTCCTCAACGGCTTTCTTCAGCACGGCGAAATCGGTGGCTTCTTTCAGTTTAACCACCGCGGTTCCCTTTTCGTGGGAAACTTCGGCGCTCTCGACAGTTGGAACGGCTTCCAGAGCTTTCTTGACGGTCGCCTCGCAGTGACCGCACATCATACCCTCGATCTTCATAGTAACTTCCATAGTGTTTTTCTCCTTTAACTGTTTATTTTTCGCACGCCTTGGGTGGTCGTGCTTAGTATCATAGATCTTCACGAAATTCAGCCGCAAAGCGTTTGTAACCACGCAGAAGCTTGACAGGCTCATAGCCGCCGCCCCGAACATCGGGTTCAGCCGCCAGCCGAACAAGCCTATCCAAACGCCCGCCGCAAGCGGTATTCCGATAACGTTGTAAATAAACGCCCAAAACAGGTTCTCCTTGATGTTGAGCAGCGTGCGCCTTGACAGCCTTATCGCGGCGGGAACGTCCGAAAGCCGCGACTTCATCAGCACGATATCCGCGCTGTCTATCGCGATATCGCTGCCCGCGCCTATCGCTATTCCGATATCCGCGCGGGTGAGGGCGGGCGCGTCGTTTATGCCGTCGCCCACCATAATGACTTTGCCGCGTTTTTGGAACTCGTGCACAACGTCTTCTTTATCGTTCGGACGAACCTCGGCTATCACCTCGTCGACGCCCGCGATTTTTCCGACGGCTTCGGCGGTGCGTTTGTTGTCGCCCGTCAGCATGACTGTGTGACAGCCCATTGCTTTAAGCTGCGAAACGGCTTCCGCGCTTTCTTCTTTGATAGCGTCCGCCACGGCGATAATGCCGATAGGCTTTTGGTCGCGGCAGAAATAGAGCGGCGTTTTGCCCTCATTCGCAAAGCGCTCCGAAGCGTCGCGAAGTTCTCTCGGTATATCGCAGTATGTCTCGCAAAGCCGCAGATTTCCCGCTATATACTGCCGTCCGTTCAGCTCCGCCGAAATTCCGCTCCCGCGCAGAACTTGAAACGAGCTTGGCTCCTCGTTCGGGAAATTATACGAGCGTCCGTGAGAAACTATCGCCTTAGCCAAAGGATGTTCGCTTCGTTTTTCTATGGCGTAAGCGGCGCGCAGCAGCTCTTCCTCCTCGATATTAAAGGGAAGAATATCACACACGGTAGGCTCTCCGCTTGTAATGGTGCCTGTTTTGTCAAGCAGCACGATATCCGTCTTTCCCGCCGCCTCAAGAGCCGCCGCCGTTTTAAACAAAATGCCGTTTTTCGCGGCAATGCCGTTGCCCACCATTATCGCTACGGGAGTAGCCAGCCCCAGCGCGCACGGACAGGATATAACAAGCACGGAAATTCCGCGTTCTATTGCGTACCCCGCGCCGTTTCCGATAATCAGCCACACGGCAATGGTCACAAGCGCTATCGCTATTACCACGGGCACGAATACCCCCGAGACCTTGTCGGCAATCTTAGCTATGGGGGCTTTGGTAGCTGCCGCGTCGCTTACCGTCTTGATTATCTGCGACAGCGAGGTGTCCTCGCCGACGCGCGTTGCTCTGCACTTTATATATCCCGAAACGCTGATAGTTGCGGCGCTTACCTCGTCGCCGACTATTTTGTCAACAGGAATGCTCTCGCCTGTGAGCGCTGCTTCGTTTATCGAGGTCTCGCCGTCTATAATTACACCGTCCACGGGAATGCTCTCTCCCGCCTTCACCGAGAATATATCGCCGACGTTCACGCTCTCTATCGGCACCGTGATCTCTTCGCCGTCTCTTATCAGCACGGCGGTCTGCGGCGCTAATTTTATCAGGCTTTTCAAAGCCGTGGTGGTTTTCCCCTTGGAACGCGCTTCCAACAGCTTGCCGAGCGTTATCAGTGTGAGTATCATGCCCGCGCTTTCAAAATACAGCTCGTGCATATAAGCCATTTGAGCGGCTTCGTCTCCGTTTATCATCCTAAACATCGCGTAGACCGAATAACCGAACGCCGCCGCCGCGCCCAGCGACACCAGCGTATCCATATTCGCAGACTTGTGAAGCACTCCCTTAACTCCGCTTATAAAGAACCGCTGATTGATAATCATTATCACCGCTGAAAGCAGCAGCTGCGCCAAAGCCATAGCAACGTGATTTTCCAAAAACGGCGGAACTTTCCAGCCCCACATCATCGCGCCCATTGAAATATACATCAGCACAGCCAGAAATCCCAAGCTCCAAAACAGGCGCATTTTCATTTTGGGCGTTTCCGTGTCCTTTAACTCGTCCTTAGCGCTCTCCGACTTTTTTGCGCCCTTGACCGCCGCGCCGTAGCCCGCCGCTTCCACTGCCTTAACGATCTCGGACGGCTCGCCGCCCTCCACCGCCATGGAGTTCGTGAGCAAGCTGACCGAACAGCTTGTAACTCCCGAAACGGCGTTCACCGCTTTTTCCACCCGCGCGGAGCAAGCCGCGCAGGACATTCCCGTAACATTATATTGCTCCATTTTAGCCCCTTATTTAAAAATAATTTCAACGCTTTTTCAGAATACGGCAAAAAACCACGCCCAAAAGTCAATCGTTTACTTCATCAGCTTCTGTAAAGTATTCACCAGTTCGTCTATTACCTCGTCGTTGCCGTTCTTAATATTATCCGCAACGCAAGTGCGAATATGCTCCGCGAGCAGTTCTTTATTAAACGAGTTCAGCGCGGCATTCACAGCGGCGACTTGCACCAGAATATCCGTGCAGTACGCGCTGTTTTCCACCATTTTCTTTATCCCGTTTATCTGACCCGAAATGCGGTTCAATCGGTTTATCAGCTTCTTATATTCCGCTTCGGAACGCTCTTTTTTCTTTTGACAATGAGGACAATTTTCAGCCACCGTTATCATCTCCCCCTTAATATTATATACCCCACGGGGGTATTTGTCAAGCACTTTTTTATAAAAATTTTTCCCCGCCGCCGACGGGGAAATTCTATGTTTCATTTAGTAATATTTGTAAGATCTTTAACGACCTCGCCTGCGATAATCAGCCCCGCGACCGACGGCACAAACGCGCACGAAGCGGGAACAACGCGCTCACATTCTTTTGTGGGAGCGTGCGGCAGTTCCGTGGAATACACGACCTTTAGGCGCTCTATTCCGCGCAATTTGAGTTCTCGGCGCATTACCCGAGCTAGCGGACAAACGCTCGTTTTGTAAATGTCCGCGACTTGAAACTTTGTCGGGTCTATCTTATTTCCCGCGCCCATCGAGCTTATCAGCGGCGTGCCGCTTTCCTTACACTTTACGGCTAAAAGCACTTTAGCGCGAACATCGTCGATAGCGTCTACAGCATAATCGTAATCCGAAAAGTCAAATTCGCCGACCGTTTCCTCGGATAATCGGAATTGATATTTCCGCAAAACCAATTCGGGATTGATATCGAGTAAACGCGTGGCGGCGGCTTCGGTTTTCGCCATACCGACCGTGCTGTGCAAAGCGATTATCTGCCGGTTTATGTTCGACAGCGCGACCTCGTCGCCGTCGATTATGTCAAGTGCGCCTATGCCGCTGCGCACCAGAGCTTCCGCGGCGTGACCGCCCACTCCGCCTATACCGAACACCGCGACACGGCTTTTGTTCAGCTTTTCGAGAGCCGCCGAGCCAAGCAAACGCTCTGTTCTGCAAAATTCATCCATAATTGATCCTTTCGGTAAAAGCTTATCGCCCCATGCCGCCGTGCTGCTGCCGGTTTCATAATCGGGATTGTAAATATGAGGGTATTCATCGGGATCGCTGCCGTGCTTTTTGCCCACGCTTTTGCGGGCGCGAATAAAATCGCCTCAAACTCCATATTCGCGTCCAAGGTGTCGCTGCCGGACAGATAAAAAATTCGTTTGTGTTAACTAGCCGCCCCTCTTTATTTTATCAAGAAATTCCTGTGCGCTGTCGGCAATTATTCCGTAAGGATTTTCCTCGTAAACGTCGAAATAACCGTATCCGAGATCCGCCCACTCGAACCGTCCCGTATCGTTGTTAAATATCAAATAAAGCTGCCCGATATTGATGAAAAGCTGACCTATCAGCGCGTGACGACCAAAATCGCCGCCTCCCGTCCAGTCGCCGAAAAACGCGTCTTGAAAAAAGCGGCACACATACTCCGTTTCCGTACCGCCAAGCGCCCAAAGCTCAAACTCGCAGTTCGGAAAGCCGCCGTTGCTGCTGTCAAGCCAATTTTCCTTGTTTACGTACTCTTTAACGAAGTCCTTTGGATCGTACTTCATAACGCCCTTAACGTCTTTTTTGGAAATTATTCTTGAATAAAGATCTTTAAGATTATCGTGCAGAGCAAAACCCAGAGTTTTCTCAACTGCCGCCCAATCTATGTTCAAAGTATTGGGCGCGGTCTTTTTCCATTCGTCTATCTTCGTCATAGGGTTCACCTTACCACTCTTGGCACTGCCCCACTATCTCGGACAGGCTCTTAATGCCGTTTTGCTCCATATAATCGGCAATGCCGTCTATAACTTTCAGCGGCGAGTACGGATCTGTGAATATTGCCGTACCCATTTGCACGGCACACGCTCCCGCCAACATGATCTCAATCGCGTCCTCCCATGTGGAAATGCCGCCCATACCGATTATCGGGATATTCACCGCTTTATAGCACTGCCGCACCATTCTGACAGCCACGGGGAATACTGCCGGACCGCTCAGTCCGCCCGTGTTGTTTTTGAGTATCGGTCGGCGCGTGCGAATATCTATTCTCATTCCGAGAAGCGTGTTAATCATCGAGAGCGCGTCCGCGCCCTCGGCTTCAACGGCTTTCGCTATTACCGTGATGTCCGTAACGTTCGGCGTGAGTTTCACGATAAGCGGCTTAGAAGTCGCGCGGCGCACCGCCTTTGTCACATCCGCCGCGCCCTCGGGAGTTACTCCCCAAGTAGCGCCGCCCGCCTTTACGTTCGGGCAGGAAATATTAAGCTCTATCATATCCACGTTCGACGCGTCCAGAGCCTCCGCAGCGGCAATATAATCGTCGATCGTCGCGCCCGCAACATTCGCTATTATAACGTTGCCCTCCTCTTTAAGAGTAGGCAGATAATACTCGATAAAGCCGTGAACTCCGATATTCTGCAAGCCCACCGAGTTCAATATCCCGCTTGGAGTTTCCGCGATACGCGGCGGCGGGTTACCGAGCTTCGGCTCGATAGTCATTCCCTTACAGGAAATACCACCCAGCTTTGAGATAGGATAAAGCTCAGTGTAGCATTCGCCGTTGCCATAAGTTCCCGACGCGGCTATAACGGGGTTGGGGAATTCCACGCCCGCAATTCTTACGCTCATATCAACCATCGAACTTCACCTCCTCGGCATTAAACACGGGACCGTCCTTGCACACTCTTGAATAGAACTCCTTGCCATTGCGCACGGTAAGACAGGAGCAGGTAACGCATGCGCCCACGCCGCAGCCCATTCGCTGCTCCAAGGACACCTGACACGGCACTTTATAAAGCTCGCACATCTTAACGACCGCTTTCAGCATGGGCGTGGGACCGCAAGCCATAACCGCCGCCGTCTCGCCCTTTTCGAGAACCTCCGCCAGCGGGAACGTCACCAAGCCTTTTTGCCCGACGCTTCCGTCGTCGGTGCAGAGAATAGTCTCGCTGCCGTTTTCGCGGAACTCGTCCTCCAGAATTATTTTGGAATAATCGCGAAAGCCCAAAATAGCCGTGCAAAGCTCACCGGAACAGCGCGATATTCCCAACAGCGGCGGCACGCCGATACCGCCGCCCACTACTACGATCTTCTTGCCGTCGGGTATGCGAAAACCGTTGCCCAGCGGCGCGAGAACATCCAAACTTTCGCCCTCGGTAAGGCTTGCGATCTCCTCCGTGCCTTTTCCGCGAACCTCGAACACGAAACGCAGCGTTCCGCGCTCTTTGTCGATACCGCATATCGAAATCGGACGGCGCAGAGTATAATTCGGTGCGCTTATCATCGCGAACTGCCCCGGCTGCGCTTCATCAGCAGGCTCGTCCGCGTCTATAATGTATGAATACACACCCTTTGCCAGCGTCTTTTTTTCAATTATGGGATATTTTCCGCAATAATACATGATCTACTCCTTATTATCCTCGTCGTCGGCGAGCCTTGCTTTTACACCGCCCCGTTCCGTTTCCGGAGGCTTCTCGGTTTTGGAAAGCCCTCTTATTCTGTGTATTGACAGCCGAATTATTATGACCGTAACCAAAGCGTACAAAACGATCTGAACATTGAACAGACTTGCGTTTTTAAACATCAGCCGCTGCTGAACGATATACATATAATCAAAAACGATCAGCAGCAGCGGTATTTTCACAAGGGACACAGCGAACGCGTACCAATCGTAAACATTCTGCGCGTTTTGCTTTGTGATATTGTATTTCGCAAATTTGCAGCTTTTAAGCGTAAGTATAAGATACGCAGCGAATACCGCCGCGGCAAGCGCGGGAAATATCCACGCGATATATTGCCGGGTCGCCAAACCCTCGCGGTATTTCATAACCAATTCATTGACGTTCGGATTGGTATTCACGGCGAAGCGGTATTCGGGGAAAAACGTCACCGTCATAAAAACGACCGCCGCCGTTATCAAAAGCGACACAACGTCCGAAATTATCCGTGCGGGCTTATAGCGCCGTTTTACTTCAATTCCGTTTACTGTCATAATTGTCAATACTCCGTTATCAATTGTCAATCGTCACAATGTCCACCAATTCCACGTCGTCTATCGAACGGCGCGCTTCAAGGCAGTCCAACAGCGCGTTTGCCGTGTCGATAGCGGTAAGGCAGACTATTGAACGCTCAACCGCTTTTCTCCTCATGCGAACGCTGTCGAGAGAGGGCTTTCTGCCTGTTTCGGAAGTGGAGATAACGTAGCTTATCTCGCCGCTTTCAAGCATAGTGATAACGCTCGGTTCGCGCTCCTCGTGTATTCTGTAAACGTGATTGGCGGCTATCATATTGCGGTTGAGAACACTCGCCGTGCCGCTTGTCGCGTATATCTTGAATCCGAGAGCTTCAAAACGGCTCGCAATTTCAATGACTTCGTTTTTATCACTGTCGCGCACGGAGATAAGCACCGCTTTCGGGTTATCGGGAGTGCTTACTCCAAACTTGTACCCTGCCGCCGTCAAGCCCTTATAGAGCGCTTCGCCGAACGTTTTCGCGATACCGAGACACTCGCCCGTGGACTTCATCTCAGGACCCAGTTGGTTATCAACGTCGTGAAGTTTTTCAAAGCTGAACACGGGAACTTTCACGGCGATGTACTTGCTTTCGTGATAAAGCCCGCTCTTGTAGCCCATATCTTTTAATTTCTTGCCTAGAATTATCTTAGTCGCCAAGTCCACCATGGGAACGCCTGTCACCTTGCTGATATACGGCACGGTTCTTGAGGAGCGCGGGTTTACCTCTATAACATAAACCTCGTGGTTGTAAACCACATACTGGATATTGACAAGACCCATAACGTGAAGTGCCTTTGCAAGCTTCTCCGTGTAGTCTATTATCACCTTTTTGATGTGCTCGGAAAGGTTCTGGCACGGGTAAATGGAGATACTGTCGCCGCTGTGTATTCCCGCGCGTTCAACGTGCTCCATAATGCCGGGGATTACAAAATCCTCGCCGTCGCAGATAGCGTCGACCTCGACTTCCGTGCCCATCATATACTTGTCGATAAGCACGGGATTTTCGAGCTTCGTCGCCGTGATGATATTCATATATTCCGAAACATCGCTGTCGCAGTGCGCTATTATCATGTTCTGACCGCCGAGAACGTAACTCGGGCGAAGCAGAACGGGATAGCCCAATTCATTAGCCGCTTTAAGAGCCTCCTCGGTCGTGAACACAGTCTCGCCCTTTGGACGCGGGATACCGCACTTTTCAAGCAGTTCATCGAACAGTTCTCTGTCCTCAGCCGCGTCGATATCGGCGGCTTGCGTTCCAAGAATACGCACGCCCATTTCGGTGAGATGTTTCGTAAGCGAAATAGCCGTCTGTCCGCCGAACTGAACTACGCAGCCGTATGGCTTTTCGGTAGCTATCAGCGCTTCCACGTCCTCTCTTGTCAGCGGGTCGAAATAAAGACGCGTTCCCGTGTCGAAGTCTGTCGAGACGGTCTCGGGGTTGTTGTTGCAGATTATCGCCTCGCAGCCCTCGTCCTTTAACGTCCAAACGCAGTGTACGGAGCAGTAATCAAACTCGATGCCCTGTCCTATTCTGATAGGTCCGCTTCCGAAAACGATAACCTTTTTCTTGTCGGACGGGTGCGCTTCAATAAACTCCGCCGCTTCGTTCTCGCGGTCGAACGTATTGTAGAAGTACGGCGTGGAAGCCGAAAATTCCGCGGCGCAGGTGTCGACCATTTTGTAAACGGCAAGACGGCGGTCTATTCCCTTGTCGGCGAGCTTCTGCCCCGAAATGCGCTCTATAGTGCTGTCGAGATAGCAGTATTTCTTCGCGATATCGTATTTCTCCTCGGTAAGTTCGCCCTCGGCAAGCCACTTTTCAAGCTGTACAAGATTATTCAGCTTAGAGATAAACCACTTGTCGATTTTTGTAATATCATGTATTCTGTCAATGGAAATGCCGCGCTTTAACGCTTCAAACACGCAGAACGAGCGGTCTACGTCAACGTCATAGAGCTTTTTCTCGACTTCCTCATCCGTGAGCTTTGTGAACTCCTTTTTGGTGAGCGTATCCATTTTAAGTTCTATCGAGCGCACGGCTTTCATCATTCCCGCTTCAAAGCTCGGCGCTATCGCCATAATCTCGCCCGTGGCTTTCATCTGTGTGCCGAGCGTTTTCTTCGCGTAAACGAACTTATCAAACGGCCACTTCGGGAATTTTACAACAAGGTAATCCAGCGCGGGCTCGAAGCAGGCGTAGGTCTTGCCCGTGACTTGGTTAATTATTTCATCAAGGGTGTAGCCCACCGCAATTCTTGCGGCTACTTTAGCAATTGGATAACCCGTAGCTTTGGAAGCAAGCGCCGAGGAACGCGAAACACGCGGGTTTACCTCAATAACGGCGTAGTCAAAGCTGTCAGGCTTCAACGCGAACTGGCAGTTGCAGCCGCCCTCGACTTTCAGAGCCTGAATTATATCCAAAGCGGCAGTACGCAGCATTTGATATTCCTTATCCGCAAGCGTCACCGTGGGCGCGACTACGATACTGTCGCCCGTATGAACGCCCACGGGGTCGAAGTTCTCCATGGAGCAGACCGTGATAACGTTGCCCTTGCGGTCGCGCATTACCTCGAACTCTACCTCTTTCCAGCCCGAAATGCACTTCTCAACAAGTATCTGCGTGATAGGCGAGAGCCGCAGACCGTTTGTCGCAATTTCGTGAAGCTCCTCGCGCGTTTCGGCGATACCGCCGCCCGTTCCTCCCAAGGTGAACGCGGGTCTTACAATTACGGGATAGCCTATCTCCTCGGCGAACGCCATCGCGCTGTCGATATCCTCTACTACCTTTGACGGAATGCACGGCTGTCCGATAGATTCCATTGTGTCCTTGAAAGCCTGTCTGTCCTCGGCTTTGTGAATGGTCTCGGGATTGGAGCCGAGCAATTTTACGCCGTGTTCCTCCAAAAATCCGCTCTCGGCTAACTGCATGGATAATGTGAGCGCGGTTTGCCCGCCGAGGTTTGATACTACGCTGTCGGGCTTTTCGATCTCTATTATACGCTTTACAACGTCCAAAGTCAGCGGCTCAATGTATATCTTGTCTGCCATGTGCTTGTCCGTCATAATAGTTGCGGGGTTGGAGTTTATCAAAACCACCTCCAAGCCCTCCTGCTTCAGCGCGCGGCAAGCCTGCGTTCCCGCGTAGTCAAACTCTGCGGCCTGTCCTATAACGATAGGTCCCGAGCCTATCACCAATACTTTCTTTATATCGCTTCTTAACGGCATTACTTGCGCCCTCCCATAAGTTTTATAAATTCATCGAATAAGTACGAGGTATCGTGCGGTCCTCCGCACGCCTCCGGGTGGAACTGCACCGTAAACGCAGGCGCGTTCGTGTAGCGAACCCCCTCGCAGGTGCCGTCGTTGCCGTTTACGTGACTTACCGCGCCGACTTCCGCGGGAATGCTCCCGCCTATAACCGCGTAGCCGTGATTTTGCGAGGTAATGAACGTTTTGTCGTGCGCTATGTCCCTTACGGGCTGATTGCCGCCGCGGTGACCGTATTTCAGCTTCTCGGTTTTCGCGCCGTTCGCAAGCGCCAGAAGCTGATGTCCGAGACAAATGCCGAACGTCGGTATCTGCTCGGGGATAAGCTCCCGCAGCGTTTGAATGGACTGTACATTATCAACAGGGTCGCCCGGACCGTTTGACAGCATAATGCCGTCCGGATCTACCGCCTTTATCTCCTCGGCGGTGGCGTTATACGGCATTACGGTAACATTGCAGCCGCGCTTTACAAGCTCTCTGCGAATGTTGAATTTATAACCGTAGTCCATTAAAACAACGTTAAATTTCGCGTTTTCCGCGGGGTAATATTCCTTTTCCTTTACGGAAACTTTTGAAACCACCTCGCCGACTTTATACGCGCGTATCTTTTCAAGAAGTTCGTCCTTGTTGTAATCCCCGCTGACGATAGCGCCGTTCATAACACCGCTTTCGCGGATTATCTTGGTGAGGTGACGCGTATCAATGTCGTAAATTCCGATTATATTCAGATTTTTGAGATACGTATCCAGATCGCCCCCGCATCGGAAATTAGACGGCTGTTCGCAATGCTCACGCACTATGTAGCCCGAGACCGCGCTGCCGTTACTCTCCGGGTCGATCTTATTCACGCCGTAGTTACCGATAAGCGGGAAAGTCTGCGTTACTATCTGTCCGCAATAACTCGGGTCGGTAAGCGTTTCCTGATAGCCCGTCATAGCCGTGGTGAACACTATCTCGCCAACGGTCGTGCCCTCCGCTCCGAAACCGCGCCCGCAAAACTCCTCGCCGTTCGCGAGGATCAATGTCGCTTTTCGTTTGTTCTCAAAAATCATGATCGTTTTTCTCCTTAATTTGCCTGTATAATTATCCCTTAGGTCTTTGCAGTTCGTAAAGCGTTTCATCGGGCAGCGCCTTGCGAAAATATCCTTTAACAGCGTCATCGAGCCTTTCGAGATAGTAAGTATATTCATACCAATGCGGACTGTTTGGGAAATTTTTGATTTCCAACGTATCGTTCGGATTGAAATAAAAAATCAATTCGGTAAGAAACCACTCGTAAACATTAGTTATCTTTTCGGCGGTTTCAAAATCTCTGTTGTCATTATCAACAGCGTCCTTTACAAGCGTTATAACGCAATCGTAAAACTCCCAAAAAGCGTCCTCGGAAAACGTTTCGTTCTCGCATATCTCCCACATTAAAGAGCCCTTTAAGCCGTCCGAGTTTTTCTCCAAAACACGCCTTGCTTCTTTGACCGTCATCAGTCTTACCCTTTCAAAATCGTTATCTTCCCGACTTCTCCCATAATCTCATCGCGCATACGGATAGCCTCGCGCCTTGCCGCCTCGGCGAACTCGTGTTCATTGCACTTCTGCTTCTGATACGCGCACATAATCCCGCGCGATGAGTTTACGATCCCGCCCAAGCCTTTCTTATCGAACGCCGCCGAGATATCCTTTGCGGACGCGCCCTGAGCGCCGTATCCCGGGATAAGGAAGAAAGTATGCGGCAATATCTCGCGCAGCCGCTTTATCTGCTCGGGATACGTAGCGCCCGCGACTATTCCCACGCCGCTGTAACCGTACACTCCCGAAAGTTCCTTGCCCCAATCTTCGCACATTTTTCCCATTACCTCGTAAACGGGAACGCCGTCGATCTTCTTATCCTGCAATTCGCCGCTTGACGGGTTGGAAGTTTTCGCCAGCACGAAAATGCCCTTGTCGTTCTCCTTGCAGACGTTCAAAAGCGGCTTTATGCCGTCCGTGCCGAGATAGCCGTTTACCGTCAGCGCGTCTCCCAAAAACGGCTCGTATTCCTCTCCGCCCACCTTTACCTTGCCCAAATGAGCGGTCGCGTAAGCCTCCATGGTCGTACCGATATCATTGCGTTTGCCGTCCGTGATGACGTACATCCCCTTGCTTCGCGCGTACTCCTGCGTTTTGTAGAGCGTTTTAACGCCCTCTACACCGTACATCTCGTAATACGCCGCCTGCGGCTTCACAGCGGGCACTATATCGTAAAGCGCGTCGATAAGACCCTTGTTGAACTTCAGCAGCGCCTTTGCAGCGCCTTTCAGCGTCTCACCGTACTTCTCAAAGCACTTTTTCTTAATGTACTCGGGTACGTAATCTAACTTCGGGTCTAAGCCCGCAACCGTGGGGTTCTGGGTTTGTTCTATCTTTTCGATAAGTCTGTCAAGTGCCATTTTCTTACTCCTTATTTAAATTTAAATTTCAAAATCTTAAGTTTGATTGCTCGCTCACTTCGTTCGCTGTGCATCAAACTCAAGACCGGTCTCCCTACGCTTTGCTCCGGTCGACGCTTTTTGAAATTTATGCGCCGCCAAAGCGTTGTTTTTTGTTAAGGCAACAGCGATTTTAGCACAACCGCAAGCGATCACCCGCGCTTCGGTCAGCGCTTTTTGAAACTTATGCGCCGCCGTAGCGTTAATTTTTTAAAGATTATCCAACAGTGATTTGAGCGTGTCGGCATACGACTCGTAATAAAATTTGCCCTTACGCTTTCCGACTACCGCCCAAACGTTCTCGCCGTCAATAACGGTTTTCGCGATATAAGTACCGCCAAACTCTATAATCAGCGTCGGCGGAACTTCCTCGGCAAACCGCTTAAGCGGTATCTTTTCAACAATTTTCCACGTTATTTTGCCGACCGAATATTCTTCCAAAACAGATATGTCCGTTTTCGTTAATTCCATATTACTGCGCATTTCTCAATTTCTCGCGGGGAAGATCATCTCCGCTTTATCCAACAGCGAGCACCGACCGACGAGTTGCTTTACATTCATAAGATCAGTTTCCTACAGCAGTTCGTCAACGTTTCTGCGCGAGTAAATTACGCTTTCTACATATACCGTCTCGGCTTGTTCGTCAAGACGGTAAAACACAAGGTAATTTTTCGCCGAAAAAACCTTAACCCGCTGTTCTTTCATAACTTATATCGTTTAGGGAAAACCTTCAAATCGTAAACCTTTTCTCTTAATCGCCTTTACGATTTCGGCGGCTGTTTATTCGCTTGAAACATATTGTTTAATCGCCAAAAAGTCAATTTGCGCTTTCTGTGAATATATAAGCTTCATATTCCAAAATGCTCCTTAAAGAAAGCGTTCATTTCTTCTTCCGTGACAACTCTGCTCGCCTTTATATCTTCCTCCGCTTCGGCAAGTTTTTCCTCAAGCTCCGCCAACGAATGCACCGTATTTGGCGGCTCGGGAAGAAATTTATCTTCCATATATTGCATAAGCTGTTCAAGCTGTTCCTCGGTAAGACTGTCGAAAATCATCTGCGCGCGTTCTCTTGTACTCATAAAATCAACTCCTTGCGGGGAGAACTGTCTCCACTTTTTCCAGAACATGTCCGTTCATAGCCGCGTTAAGCTCGTCCAAAGAAAAGCCCTCGGCAAGCTTCAAAACACAGTCAAGCGCGAACACAGTCAGCGTGTAGTTGTGCGTTTTATCGGGCGGAGTTGGTCCTCCGTAGCGGCGGCTTGCCGCGCCCGAAAAGTCCGTTTTGCCCTGAACCATTCCAAACGCGCAGTCTTGGCTCGCGTTTTCGGGAATTTCCGCAATATCCGCGGGAATGTTCGCCGCAAGCCAATGCTTCCATGCAAAACCGCACACGGGTATCGAATCGAAATCCACAAAAGTCAGAGCAAGCGTTTTTGTTTCCTCGGGCACGCCCTCAATTTTGATCGGAAACGACACGATTGGCGCGCCGTCCGCCTTGTTATCGCTGTATCGGGCAGAAGCCCGTTTTCAAGCCTTACGTTTATTTTCATTTACTTATCCTCATAAACAACGTTTCCGTTCAAAATCGTCATTTTAACGCGCCCTTTGAGCTTCATTCCTTTAAAACAGGTGTTGTGCGACTTTGAGTGCAGCTTGTCCGGATCGACGATCCACTCCTCGTTTGGGTCAAATATCGCGATATCGGCAGGCTCGCCCTCGGAAAAGCTGCCGCCCGGAATATTCAATATTCTGCGCGGATTTACGCACATCAGCTTTACTATGCGCCTAAGCGAGATCTTGCCGCGGTGGTAAAGCTCCGTAAGAGTCGCGGCGAGAGACGTTTCCAAGCCCACTACGCCGTTGGGCGCTTTCTCGAAATCCGCTTTTTCCTCGGCGGTATGCGGCGCGTGGTCGGTGACGATACAGTCGATCGTGCCGTCGCAGACCGCTTCCGTTATCGCCGTTACATCGTCCTCGGTGCGCAGCGGCGGGTTCATTCGATAATCCGCGTCGCGAAGCCGAAGCTTCTCATCCGTCAGCGTGAAATAGTGCGGACAGGTCTCGCTCGTCACCATTGTGCCGTAACGCGCACCCAATCTTACAAGCAGCATGCTTGTTGCCGTCGAGACATGCGCTATGTGTATCGGCATTTCCAGATCGCCGGCCATAACTATTTCACGCGCGGTTTGGGTGTCCTCGCTCATTCGGTGCATTCCCTTAACTCCCAATTCTTTCGACACCGCGCCGCTGTTCATAATGCCGCCCGCAATTATATCGGGATCCTCGCAGTGAGAGATAACTCTCAATCCGGCGTAATGCGCCTTTACCATTGCCCTCGCCATAATCCGCGCGTTCAGAACGGGCTTGCCGTCGTCCGACACCGCCACGCAGCCCGCCTTTCGCAGCTCCTCATAATCGCAAAGCTCCTCGCCTTTCATTCCTTTGGTTATGCAGCCTATCGGATACACCTTTGCCTTAGCTTTCCGCGCCTTATTGAGTATATACATCACCACTTCGGCGTTGTCTACGGGCGGGGTCGTGTTCGGCATACACGCGACGGCGGTCACGCCGCCCGCCGCAGCCGCCTCGCAGCCCGTAATTATATCTTCCTTATGCGTCTGCCCGGGATCGCGGAAATGAACGTGCATATCGCACAGCCCCGGAATTACCGTTCGTCCGGAGCAATCTATAATTTTGTCCGCGCTTTCCTCGATATCGGGCGCGCATTTGACAATTTTGCCCTTATCTATAAGCACATCCGCAACGCCCTCGAAATTGTTCGCGGAATCAACAACAAAGCCGTTTTTTAATATTAAATCCATAATTCCCCCGTTTTTCCGTCAACTATTACCGCCGTCAATTGTTTACGATCACCACTTTATCGCATCCGTCCGTTTCCTTAAACATGACCCTTACCTTTTCGCCGCTTGAAGTCGGAAGATTTTTTCCTATATAATCCGCCCTTATCGGCAATTCGCGGTGACCTCTGTCGACGAGCGCGGCAAGCTGTATCATCTTGGGTCTGCCGCGGGACATCAGGCCGTCTATCGCCGCGCGGGCCGTTCTTCCCGTAAATATCACGTCGTCTATTATGACTACGCGCTTATCCGTTATATCGAAATCTATTCGCGTCGAGCCGCCGCTCCCGCGCCGCTCGTCGTCTCGATAAGGCGTGATGTCGAGCAGACCCGTGGGTATCTCTCTGCCCTCGTTCGCGGCGATCTTCGCGGCAATGCGCTGCGCCAGCACCGCGCCGCGCGAATACAGCCCTATTACGCACAGATCTTCCGCACCCTTGTTCCGCTCTATTATTTCAAACGATATACGCGTTATCGCCCGCGATATGGCATTTTCATCAAGTATCTCAGCTTTTACGGAACATTCCGCCACGTTTTCTCACCTCACAAGACGGGCTTCTTAATCATATAACAAATAACAAAGAAAAAGCCGCTTCTTTGGCGGCTTTCGGTTTCGATTATTTCAGTGGGGCGTACGCGGAGTTTGTCATGACTACCGCGCCTTTCACACCCGCCCAAATTATTTCGCAAACCTTATCGGCGTCCCGCGCCGTCTTAAAAGCCGCTCTCCATTAGATATTATTATACTCTTTTCACGGGGTTTTGTCAAGTGTGTTTTTTGAGGAGCTTTACGGAAAATCGCGTTTGTAATAGCGCTTTTCGCAAAATCGGCGTTTTGTACAACAATCGCCGCCCGTTTTACCCGCTTTTGTTTAGAGTTAACAAAACGCTGTGGGTTTGCTAAAATAATTTTACAAAAACTACTGTACATTTCCCAAAATATCTTGTATAATAGAATTGTACGGGAAAAATAAGAAAAAGGGACGGCGGCGGAATGATGTGCCGCTGAGAAAAAAAGGGAGCTACTATATGACTGTTCACGATGTACTTGCAATGCTCGGCGGACTTGCCGTATTTATGTTCGGAATGCACACGCTGTCGGCGGCTTTGGAAAAGCTCGCGGGCGGACGCTTGGAACACTGGCTTGAAAAGATGACGTCAAACCCTCTTAAAGGCGTGGCTTTGGGTGCGGGCGTTACTGCGCTGATACAATCCTCGGCGGCTACCACCGTTATGATGGTCGGCTTTGTAAACTCGGGGATAATGAAATTGTCGCAGGCTATCGGCGTTATTATGGGTGCGAACATAGGCACAACCGCGACGGCTTGGATACTGAGCCTGTCGTCCGTAAGCGGCGGCGGTATCGCGGCGGTATTCAACCCCTCAAACTTCACGCCGATGCTCGCGCTTATCGGCATTGTGCTTATTATGTTTATGAAGTCCGACAAGAAGAAAACGGTCGGCACAATTCTCATAGGATTTTCACTTTTGATGTTCGGCATGAACAGCATGTCATCGGCGGCTGAAGGTCTTAAAGACAACGAAGCGTTCGCGAACGTTATGGTGGCTTTCTCCAATCCGTTTTTGGGAGTGCTCGTCGGCGCTTTGCTGACTGCCGTTTTACAATCTTCGTCCGTCTCTATCGGTATTTTGCAGACGCTCTCCAACAAAACGGGGACAATCACCTATTCGATAGCGCTGCCGATAATCCTCGGTCAGAACATCGGATCTTGCGTTACGGCGCTGATATCTTCAATCGGAGCCAATAAATCCGCGAAACGTGTGGCGATCGTGCACCTTTATTTCAATGTAATAGGCACCGTAGTGTTCCTGTCGCTGTTTTATATAGTAAACGGACTTATCGATATGCCGTTTATGTCGGACAAGCTTAATTCCACGGGCATTGCCGTTATCCACACTTGCTTTAACGTACTTGTTACGGCACTGTTCCTGCCGTTCACAAAGCAGCTTGAAAAGCTCGCATGCCTTACCGTGCGCGACAAGCCGGGAGACGAGGAAACCGAAGTGCCTATTCTCGACAAGCGCTTCCTTAAAACTCCCGCTGTTGCTATCGAGCACTGCAAGAACGTGGCTTTTAAAATGGCGAAGCTTACCCAAAAAACTATCATGTTGTCTATGGAATTGGTCGGAAAGTACGACAAAGAAACGGCGCAGACCGTCGTCGATAACGAAAACGCCATTGATATTTACGAGGACAAGATAGGCTCGTATATTCTTCAGGTCGCTTCAAAGGACTTGTCCGTTGCGGACAGCCAAGTAGTTTCAAATCTTCTGCACACGATAGGAGATCTCGAGCGCATTTCCGATCATGCGGTGAACATCAAGGAAGCCGCCGAGGAGATGTACGACAAGAAAATAGGTTTTTCACCCGCCGCCAAAGAGGAGATCGGCATTATGATGAACGCCGTGACCGAAATACTTGATATGACGATAAGCTCTTTCGTTACCGTTGACGTTGCCAAGGCTAAGGAAGTGGAGCCGCTTGAGGACGTTATCGACGGACTTCGCACCGAACTGAAAAACCGCCATGTGGAACGGCTTCGCCAAGGTATCTGCACTATCGAGCTGGGCTTTATTCTTCAGGATTTGCTGACGAATTTCGAACGCGTGTCCGATCACTGCTCCAACATCGCGGTCTGCCTTATTCAAACTCAGGAAAACAATATGGATACGCACGAATATATGAACGAGCTTAAACGTCTTGACAAAAGCGAATTTATGGACGAATTTAACCAATACAAAGACAAATACGCTCTGCCCGATTAAAAAATTGCGTCTTTGAGATTATATTGCTTTCTGCCCCGCTATGCGGGGCAGAAAGCAAAGAGAAATGTATTATTCGGGCGCTTTCCGGCATAAAATAAAACGCCGCACTGTATTTCAAGGAGGACGCTATGATTTACGAAGCTGTGGAAAAACTCATGGACTACGCGCTGAAAAAAGGACTTATATCCGAGGACGATGTTTATGTCGTTCAAAATCAGCTAATGGAAACGCTGGGGCTTTCGGATTTTGAGAAAACGGGCGCGAAATACTCGGGCGAGCCGATCGACGACGTTTTGGCTCCTCTTGTGGATTTCGCCTGCGAAAACGGCATTATCTCCGATACCACAAACTCACGCGATCTGTTTGACACGAAGCTTATGGGCGTTTTAACGCCGCTTCCGCACGAGATGAACGCGGCTTTCCGCGCTCTGTATGAAAACTCGCCCGAGGCGGCTACCGACTGGTACTACAAATTCAGTAAGGATCTGAACTACGTCCGCGCGGGCAGAATGGCGCGGGATAAACGCTGGAAGTACAAGTCCGAGTTCGGGGAGCTTGACATCACGATAAACCGCTCCAAACCCGAAAAAGACCCCCGCGATATAGCGGCGGCAAAGTCTGCGAAGTCCGCCGAATACCCGAAATGTATGCTCTGCGCCGAAAACGCGGGCTTTGCGGGAAACGTCAAGCGTCCCGCGCGGCAAAATCTGCGCCCAATAGCCATTTCCGTCCACGGAGAGCCTTGGTTTTTGCAATACTCGCCTTACGGCTACTACAACGAACACTGCATAGTGTTCAACGAAAAGCACACGGCAATGGTGATAGACGACGCTGTTTTTGAGAAGCTGTTTGACGTTCTGGAAATTTTGCCGCATTATTTTGTCGGTTCAAACGCCGATCTTCCGATAGTCGGCGGCTCTATATTGAGCCACGAGCATTTTCAGGGTGGACGTTACACGTTCGCTATGGAGGTCGCGCCAATTGAAAAAGAATTTACATTGCCGCAATTTTCCGAGGTGAAGTTCGGAATACTCAAATGGGCTATGTCGGTTATTCGTCTGCAATCCGGGAACCGCAAAGAGCTTTGCGCGGCGGCTTCGCATATTCTGAAAAAGTGGCGCGGCTACTCCGATGAGAGCGTTATGATTTTCGCCGAAACGGACGGCGAACCGCACAACACGATTACACCGATAGCGCGGCGGCACGGCAGCGTATTCGAGCTTGACTTGGTTTTGCGGAACAACCTAACCACTCCCGAGCGGCCGTTAGGGCTTTATCACCCAAATCCCTCGCTGTTCCACATCAAAAAGGAAAATATCGGACTTATAGAGGTTATGGGCTTGGCGGTTCTGCCGTCGCGCCTTGCGGAGGAGCTTGGCGCTGTGGAGGATATGCTGTTGGGACTTGGAGAAAGCGCTCTCACAGCGCCGCATAAAGCATGGGCGCTTGACGTGAAAACGCGTCATCCCGAAATGAACTCCGAAAATGCCGCCGAGATAATCCGTATGGAAGTCGGCGCGGTTTTTGAGCAGGTGCTGCTCGACTGCGGCGTGTTTAAACGCGACGAACAGGGCTTCGCGGCATTTGACAGGTTTATAAGCTCCCTGTAATTTACATTTGACTTTTTGATGAAAATATGGTATACTTACTTATATGCTCACGCGCTGCGGGAGATATAGTTGAAATATGAAAGGGGTAATTTTATGACACAGGGACAAATCATCTGGCTCTGCGTTATCGGTTTTTTTGTACTTATTCTATTATTTAAGTGCATTAGGGTCGTGCCGCAGGCTAACTGCTGGGTAACGGAATTTTTGGGAAAATACAAGGCTTCGTGGAATTCGGGGCTGCACTTTAAGGTTCCGTTTTTCGAAAGGATAGTAAACAAGGTGTCGCTTAAAGAGCGCACTCTCGACTTTCAGCCGCAGCGTGTTATTACTAAAGATAACGTTACAATGGCGATAGATTCCGTTGTGTTTATGCAGGTACTTGACGCGAAGCTCTTTACATACGGCATCGACAACCCGATGTTCGCTATTGAGAACCTTGCGGCGACCACTTTGCGTAACATTGTCGGCGAGATGGATTTCGACCAGACGTTGTCCTCGCGCGACGCGATAAACGCGAAGATGATCGGCGTTTTGGACGAAGCCACCGACCCGTGGGGCATTAAGATAACGCGCGTTGAGATAAAAAACATTCAGCCGCCCGCGGAAATTCAAGAGGTTATGACAAAGCAAATGCGTGCAGAGCGCGAAAAACGTCAGGCTATACTTGAAGCCGAGGCTCATCAGGAATCCGTTATCAAACGCGCGGAGGGCGACAAGCAAGCGAAAGTTCTCGCCGCCGAAGCTGAACGAGACGCGCAGATCGCTCTCGCCGAGGGTAAAGCAAAGAGCATACAGCTCGTTTACGAGGCTGAGGCAAGCGGTTTGGCGCGGCTGAACGCCGTTAAGGTAGAGCACTCCGTTTTGCAGCTCAAAGGTCTTGACGCTTTGAAAGAAGTCGCGAACGGAAACTCCACGAAGATATTTATGCCGACCGACTTAACGCAGATAGTGTCTACGCTCGGAGTCGCGGCGGAAACTATGGGTATCGGCGATTCAATGTTCGCCAAGAAAAAGCCCGAACCGCCCAAGCCCGTTATCAACGATGACTGTCTCGAGCGGCACGAAAGTGAGATAAGCCACGGCGCAGCTTACGCAGGCGCGGTGTTTGAGCAACAGGTCGAAAACAATGAATTTAACGCGAAACAACCGCTTAATGACTAAGCGCGGAATATGCGCGCTCGTTATGGCGGCTTTGACGACGCTTTCGGGGTGCGGAAATTACGACAGCTCGGCGATTTCGGAAAACGACCTTTCCGAGGTCGCCGTTTTTTCCGTAAGCTCGGAAACTTCCGTGGATAAAAGCGAACAGGCTTCCGATATAATCCAAGAAACGCTTTCCAAAATGACTTTGGAACAAAAAGTATATCAGATGTTTTTTGTCATGCCCGAACAGATAGCGGAAGACGAATATTCCGTAGTTACGGCGCTCGATCTGTCCGAAAAGCCCGTTGGCGGCGTGCTGCTTATGGGCGATAATCTTGAAAACGCCGAGCAAACTCGCGCCATGCTTTCCGGAACGCTGGAAAGCTCTCTGAAAAACGGCGTCGGGGTATTTCTTGCCGTGGACGAGGAGGGCGGGAAAGTCGCGCGCTGTGCGGATAATCTCGGCACAACGGCTTTTGAGCCTATGGAAGTCTACGGTGAACGCAACGATTACGATGAGGCGTTCAATATCGGGAAAACAATCGGCGCGGACTTGCGACAGCTTGGTTTCAACGTGGACTTCGCGCCTGTTGCCGACGTGGACATTTCTCCGACTAACGAGCTTGGCGACCGCATATTCAGCGCCGATCCCGAGATTTGCGCGAATATGACGGCGGGGGTTGTGAGCGGTTTGAACTCCTCGAAAATTGCTGCGACACTTAAGCACTTTCCCGGTCTGGGCGCTGAGGATGGGAACACTCACACCGACAGCGAGATAATTATTGAACGTTCGCTCGATGAACTGCGAAGTACCGAATTTGTACCGTTTAAACGGGGAATAGAGGCGGGCGCGGATTTTGTTATGGTGGGACATCAAAAAGTATCGGCGTTCGGCGACGATCTTCCCGCAGACTTATCCTACACGGCAGTAACCGAAATGCTGCGCGGCGAGCTTGGCTTCAACGGCATTGCTGTCACCGACGCGCAGAATATGAGCACGATCTCCGACGTTTACTATTCAAGCACAGCCGCAAAGCTGGCGATAAACGCGGGGATGGACATGATCTTGGCTCCCGAGGATTTGGACTTGGCGGTAAGCGGCGTTATTGACGCTGTAAATTGTGGTATAATTCCCGAGACGAGGATAAATGAAAGCGTAACGCGTATTCTTACCTTAAAACAGCAAATGGGACTTTTGAACTAACTTTATGAAAAATCCCCCTCGCTCGAGGGGGATTTAATTTAATTAAAATTAGAGGTATCTATTCGGTTGAGTGCACGTTTCAGCTTAGCCTCGGCAAGAAGCAGTTCCTTGTCGTTCTTGGCAGCTTTAACGCGTTCCTCGGCGGCGGCTTTGGCAGCCTCGGCGCGTTCAACGTCGATCTCGTCCGACCACTCGCAGGTCTGGACAAGCACCGTCGTCTTTTCCTTGGATACCTTTATAATACCGCCCGAAGTCGCGGCACGGCGAAATTCGCCGTCTATCATTATTCGCATCTGCCCGATAGCGACCGCCGCGCAGTACGGCTCATGACCGTTCAATATTCCTACGTCTCCGACCGTCGTGCGGACGATTATCTGCTCGGTCTCGCCGTCGAACACCGTCTTTTCGGGCGTGATGATCTGTAACTTAAAAGGTGTCATAAATAATCTCCTTTCCTGTCAAGTTAAGGAATTATTCCTCACCCTTTTTAGCTCTCTCAACCACTTCATCGATAGTTCCCGCGAACAGGAACGCCGATTCGGGCAGATCGTCGTGCTTGCCCTCGATTATCTCCTTAAATCCGCGAATGGTTTCTTTCAGCGGCACGTACTTGCCCTCGTAACCGGAGAACTTCTCCGCAACGAAGAACGGCTGCGACAAGAAACGCTGAATCTTACGCGCTCTCGATACTGTTATTTTATCCTCGTCGGACAACTCGTCCATACCCAAGATCGCGATGATATCCTGAAGCTCTTTATACTTCTGCAAAATCGCCTGAACCTGACGCGCGACCTCGTAGTGCTCTTGACCTACGATCTCGGGCGAGAGTATACGCGAGTTGCTTTCCAACGGGTCTACCGCCGGGAAAATACCCATAGAGGCGATATCACGCGACAATACCGTTGTAGCGTCCAAGTGCGCGAATGTCGTCGCGGGAGCGGGGTCGGTAAGGTCGTCGGCGGGGACGTAAACTGCCTGTACCGATGTAATAGAACCCTTCTTTGTGGACGTGATACGCTCTTGAAGCGCACCCATTTCGGTCGCAAGCGTCGGCTGATAACCTACGGCGGACGGCATACGTCCGAGCAGCGCCGAAACCTCGGAGCCTGCCTGTGTGAAACGGAAGATGTTGTCTATAAACAACAATACGTCCTGCCCCATTTTGTCACGGAAGTACTCCGCCATTGTAAGTCCCGAAAGCGCAACTCTCATTCTCGCTCCGGGCGGCTCGTTCATTTGACCGTAAACCAGCGCGGTCTTGTTGATAACTCCCGACTCGGTCATTTCGCGGTAGAGGTCGTTGCCCTCACGGGTACGCTCGCCTACGCCCGTAAATACCGAGATACCGCCGTGCTGCTTTGCTATGTTGTTGATAAGCTCCATGATAAGTACGGTTTTGCCGACGCCCGCGCCGCCGAACAAGCCGATCTTACCGCCCTTAAGGTACGGCGCGATAAGGTCTACGACTTTGATACCGGTTTCAAGAACCTCGTTGGAGCCTTCTTGTTCCTCGAATGTGGGAGCGGGACGGTGAATTTCCCACTTTTCCTCCGTTTCGGGCTGCGGCTTGTTATCTACCGCCTCACCCAAAAGGTTGAAGATACGTCCAAGCGTCTGCTCGCCTACGGGAACCTTGATAGAAGCCCCCGTGTCTACCGCTTCCATACCGCGAACCAAACCGTCCGTTGAACCCATTGCGATACAGCGGACAACGTCGTCGCCGATATGCTGCGCCACCTCGACCACGAGCTTTTTACCCGCGTTGTCGATCTCGATAGCGTTAAGCAGATTCGGCAGATTTTCGGGCGCGAAACGGATATCCAATACCGCGCCGATAACCTGGACTATCGTGCCTATATTCTGATTTGCCATATAGAATTTTTCCTTTCTATGACAATCCTGTATTGTCAATTGTTTTGCGCCGAGGCTCCCGATACGATATCGATGATCTCGGTGGTTATGCTAGCCTGACGCGCTCTGTTATACAGAAGCGACAAGCTCTCCGTCATAGCGTCCGCGTTGTCGGTCGCGGCTTCCATCGCGGTGCGGCGCGCGCCCTGCTCGGAAGCGTAGCTCTCGACAATAGCACACATCAGCAGACTTGCCGTAAATCTCGGCACGATACGGTTAAACACCGCCTCGGGAGACGGATCGTAGGTCATATTGCCCTCGAATTCCAGTTCCTGCGTATCGAGCGGAAGCAGCTTCATTGTTTCGGGCTGCTGCGACAGCGTCGAGTTAAACATCGTGTAGAACACGTGTACCTCATCGACCTCTCCCTCCGCGAACATTTTGAGCGCCAAGTCCGCGATATCCTGCGCGGTATTGGGCTTGATGTCCTCCGCGATATTTGCAAAAGCCGCCACTACATCGTAATCGCGCTTCTGGAAGTACTCCGCGGATTTTCTGCCTATGGCGATTATCTTCGGCTTTTCCGCGTCGTCCGCGTGAGCCGCCGCTGCCATTTTCAGCACGTTTGAGTTATAACCGCCTGCAAGACCTCTGTCGCCCGCCACTACGATAAACAGCTTTTGCTTCACCTCGCGCTTTATCGTGTAAACCGTGGAGAAATCGTCGTTCGCCGACGCTATCTCGCACATTGTTTTATAAAGCTCGTTGAAATAGGGGCGCGTCTGCTCCGCGCGCGTTTTCGCCTTTCGGAGTTTGCTTGAAGCCACAAGCTGCATGGCATTGGTGATCTGCTTTGTGGAGCCTACCGACTTTATACGGCGCTTGATGGCTTTCATATTTCCGCTTGCCAAATATTTCACCCCTTATTTGATTAAATTTCATGATCTTGTTCGGCTTTGCTTCCCTAGCCGTCCAAGACCGTTCTCCGACCGTTTAAAACAAAGCCTTAAACGTTGTCGTCGGTGGTGATATATTTTACCTTTTTCTCAATGTAGAGCCACGCCACCGCGATAGCCGAAACCGTCGCGAGCACTGTCGCCACTATGCTGAGAACGAATGATGCCTGTTTCATATTTTCTCCTTTCGGAATACGGAAAAATCAGCCCGCATAAGACGCCGCAAAGCTTGTCAAAAGCTCCTTTAGCGCTTCCTCGTTCTGCTCCGACATTACCTTTTCGGTGCGAATACCGTCGAGTATCTCGGGCTTGTTTGCCTTGATGTGCTCGATAAGGTCTTTCTGATACTGCTTTATTTTCGGCACGGGAATGGGCGCCAAATAGTTGTTTACTACCGCGTAAACTATGACTACCTGCTCCTCGACCGCCAGCGGCGAGTTCTGGTCTTGCTTAAGCACCTCAACGATACGCTCGCCCTTTGCGAGACGATCCTTGGTGTCCTTATCCAGATCGGAACCGAACTGCGCGAACGAAGCCAACTCACGATACTGCGAGTAGTCGAGCTTCAGCTTGCCGGCAACCTTTTTCATAGCCTTTATCTGCGCGTCGCCGCCGACACGGGATACCGAGATACCGGGGTTTACGGCGGGACGAACGCCCGAATTGAAAAGCTCCGTTTCAAGGAATATCTGTCCGTCGGTTATAGAAATAACGTTGGTCGGGATATACGCCGAAACGTCGCCCGCCTGCGTCTCGATGATCGGCAGCGCGGTAAGCGAACCGCCGCCGTAGTCCTTATTCATACGCGCCGCACGCTCAAGAAGTCTTGAATGCAGATAGAATACGTCGCCGGGGTACGCCTCACGTCCCGGCGGGCGCTTCAGCAGCAGCGAGAGCGCTCTGTAAGCTACCGCGTGCTTCGACAAATCGTCGTATACGATAAGCACATCCTTGCCTTGCTCCATAAAGTACTCGCCCATAGCGCAGCCCGCGTAAGGCGCTATGTACTGCAGCGGCGCAAGCTCGGAAGCGGTCGACGATACAACTATTGTATAGTCCATCGCTCCGCCTTTTGTAAGAGTTTCCACAACGTTCGCGACGGTGGAATTCTTCTGACCTATCGCGACGTAAATGCACAGACAATCCTTGCCTTTTTGGTTGATTATGGTATCTATGGCGATAGCGGTCTTACCCGTTTGTCTGTCGCCAATTATAAGTTCACGCTGACCTCTGCCAATCGGTATCATGGAATCTATTGCCTTGATACCTGTCTGAAGCGGCACGCTTACGGGTTCGCGCGTGATGATACCCGAAGCGATCTTCTCGATAGGACGTCTTTCCTTTGCGAGAATGTCGCCCTTACCGTCGATCGGCTGTCCGAGGGAGTTTACAACGCGTCCCAAAAGCTCGTCGCCTACGGGCACGGACACGATGCTGTTCGTGCGCTTTACGCTGTCGCCCTCTTTAATGCCCTTGTCCGAGCCAAGCATAACCGCGCCGACGAATTCCTGCTCGAGGTTCATCGCCATACACTGAACGCCGTTCTCGAATTCCAAAAGCTCGTTCAACATGCATTTTTCCAAGCCTTGAATACGCACGATACCGTCGCCGATAGTAACGACCGTTCCGACGTCGCCGAGCTGGATCTTCGAGTTGTAGTTCTTTATGCGGTTCTTTATAAGACCCGTTATTTCATCGGGGCGTAAATCCATTACATACATCCCTTTCTTCTAATGTACAATGTATAATTTACAATTGACAATTTTAAACTTCTTTGCCGTCGATACAATAATTGTCAATTATCAATTGTCCATTGTCAATTGATTACTGAGCCGAGTTCTTTTGAAAGCTCGTTCAGTCTTGCCTTTACGGAACCGTCGTAACGGCGGCTGCCGTGGTCGATTATAATGCCGCCGATGATCGTCTTGTCAATCCGTTCGTTTATCGTCACGGTTTTTCCGATGATCTTCGACATCTTTTCGGCAATCCTATTCTTCATTTCGCTTGAAAGTGGCGCGGAAGTCGTCACCGTTATCTCGGCGAGCTTGAACTTGTCGTTATAAAGCTCGCGGAAACGTTTCGTTATTCCGCCGAAGCAGCTCATTCTGCCTTTTTCGGTAAGCACTCCGAGCAGGTTTTTCGTAAGCTCGGATACGCCGCCGCTTTTTTCCATCTCGTCGATGAGCGCTTTTTTCTCCTCAAGCGGCACCGTGGGCGTGCCCATGAGCTTTATGAATTCGGGGTTCTCCGAAAAGGTACCCGAAAGCTCCGTAAGCTCGGTGAGCGTGTCCTTTAAACCGCTCTCGTTTTCCTCACAGCACAAACTGAAGAACGCGTCGCCGTATACTTTACAAGCGTTGTCGTTCATAAAAATTCCCTTTCTGCGCGGTTTACTCTGCCGCGCCTACCTCACTCAGGAACTTGGAGATGATCTCCTCGTTGTCCGACGCGGAAATTTCTTTTTCAACGACCTTGCCCGCCGCCATGCAAACAAGCTCGGATATCTGATCCTTTACCTCGTTTATGGCGCGCTGCTTGTCGCGCTCGATATTTTCCTCCGCTTTCGCGCGGATATCCGCCGCCTTTTGGTTGGCGTCGTTTACGATTTCTTCCTCGCGCTTCTGCGCTCTTAATGTTGCCTGCTTAACGATCTCCGCGGCTTCTGCTTTCGCGTTCGCCAAGGATTCGTTATATTCCTTTTCGGCAGCCTCGGCTTTTGCCTTTGCGTCCTCCGCGTCTTTTATCGCGGAAGCCGCCATTTCTTTTCTCTTGTCGAGCATCTTGCCTACGGGCTTGAACAGGAAGAACTTAAAGATGAGGAAGATGATAAGCGTATTTATCAGCGTGAAAACGATCGTCCCGGTATCTATCGACACCAGCGACAAAGTGCTTTGTCCCACGGTTTCGGCAGCCGATTCCGCCGTCTGCGCCGCTTCGCAAATAAATTGCAGCATTTATGCTCTCCTCCTCCGATATATTCTGACCCGTAAATTACAGCTTGCCGATAAGCGGGTTAGCATAAAGGAGAAGAAGCGCGATTACGAGCGCGTAAAGACCGGTCGTCTCGGCGAGCGCGTCGCCTATGATCATCGTTCTTGTGATAGCGCCGGAAGCCTCGGGCTGTCTGCCGATAGCCTCGACCGCCTTGCCGCCGCAAAAGCCCTCGCCTATACCGGGTCCAAGACCCGCGATCATCGCGGTGCCCGCGCCAAGCGCGGAAAGTCCGAGCGTTAAGCCCTTAGCTAAAATTTGCATAGTTTCGGGTGTCATTTCCATATTTGTTGTCCTCCGTAAAATATGTATTTTGTCCGTTTAAGGCGGACGTTTATCCCGCAAAGGGATATTTGCCTTAGTCCTCTCCGCAGTCGGCGGACGAGATGTACGACATACTCAGCATCATGAAGATATAAGCCTGCATAACGGCTGAGAATATGTCAAAGTAAAGCGACGCGACAGCGGGAATAAGTATTGCGAAATGTCCGAGCGCGAAATAGATTAGCGACCCGATAACCATACCCGCAACCATATTGCCGAACAGACGAAGCGTCAGCGCCAAGGGGTTTGCGAACTCGCCGATTATGTTAAACGGAAGCATAAACGGCAGCGGCTCCACAAAGCTCTTCATAAAACCCTTAAACTTGCCCGTTTTGCCTTTATTGAACTGCACCATGCAGAACGTTATAATGGCAAACGCGCCCGTCACCGAAACATCGGCGGTCGGATTTCGCAGCCCAAGCAAACCCATAAGGTTGTTTATCATAATGAAGCAAAACAGCGAGCCGAAATACGCGATATGTCTCTGGTATTTCACGCCCATAGTGCCCTCGACGGTGCCGCGGAAAAACTCCACGATCATCTCGGCGGCAGCCTGCCGTTTTGTTTCCGGAACGACCTTAAGGTTGTGTGTGAGCACCAGCACAACGATAAGCAATAGCAATATTACGAACCATTGCACTATAACGCTTTCTGTCAAGTTGAATGTTATGCCAAACAGCTTAAAGCTCGCAACCACGAGAGGCCCGTTTACGGTAATACCGCTCTCCGCGGCGAACGTCAATGCGGACGGCATATTATCATTCCTCCTTTTTGTAGAACGCTTCAGCGTTTAGTACGCTTTACGCGTCCGTTTTTTATTTCTCTTATCATGATAGCGATCCGAACGAAAAAAAGCGGTATCGCCGCCGCGATAAGATTTATAAACGGTACAAGCGCGGCTATCGTCAAAAGCCCGAACAGCCCCAAATATCGCACGCAGTACATTATATTCATATAAGTCTGCGCGGATTTGAAGGTGGTCTTTTCCAAAGCCGCTTGCGCGGATTTTCCCAATATAAGGAAATTCAACACGCCCAATATTATGCCGTAAACCGCGCCGATCGGCAGCGCAAAATCACCGCCCGCGGCGCAGCACAGTATCGTCACTACCGCCAAATATATTCCGCTCAAGGTCAAATAATACGGAGAGAGCGAACGCATTTCGTCGTAGATCGGTTGGTTTTTTCTCAAGATCATCATTCCCGTTCGTTATTTTCGCAAATCTTTATACTCATCATAATAGTCGTTGTCGCCGCGCGAACTTGTGAACGCTTTCGGAGCTTTTTTATCGGGCTTTTCGTACATTTTGATAAGCTTTGCGATGTAATTTCCCGCGCCGCATATCATAAACAGCAAGCCCAATCCGATAAAAACGCCCATCACCCAATCGGGCAACGAAAACTTTTTCACTACCGCGCTGCCACCCCACAAAAACAACAGCAGCGGCGCGACGATAATAAACGCCAATTGACTTACGTTCGCGTAGACCGACAGAGGATTTTCATTCTTTTTCATATCAATAAACCAGCTCCGTAAGCTTCCACTCGCCGTTTTCCTTTACCATTTTCGTGCTGATAATGTCGCTGTCATCCACGCTTGAAAGGTTCACGTCCCTGTCCGAGCCGAGATAAACGGTGATGAAGCATTCTTCCTCGCCGGATGGCACTACCTTTATGCTTATCGAATTCCACGGTCTGTCGTACTCGGTATATGGCACGAAATATTCGCTTATTCCCAGAACGCTCTGCTTAGTGTAGGTCGGTTCAACCGGCTTCACCGATTCCGCCGGCTCGACCGACTCATCCGACTCGGAAACAACAAGGTCGCTGTCCCATACTTCGGTTTCGCCGTTCTCCGAGCCTGCGCTTTCAGCACCGCTCTCGGACGGCTTCGGAACCACCACGGTGGGCACCTTTGGAGTGGACGTTTCCGACTCCGTTTGAATATCAACATAAACATCGCGGCTTTGGTAAACCGCAATGGTCTCGGGACGCGTTTCCGTTTCGGAGGTGTTTTCCGAATTGTTCTCGGAGTTTTCCCTCTTTACACCGCCGAGCGTTACGGCGGGGTCGGACGGCATCTTCGTCAATATTCTTTCGGCTTCGCTCTCCGTATAAACGGACTTCACGAAGCTTTCCAACTGTTCATAGAGCTTGAATTCCTCGGAATTTACCGTGTAATAACCGTCCTCGGGACGGTTTCCGTAAGGCTCATCTTTATGCGGAAGCCCCTCGGTTATAAACAACCGTATTGTTTTGTAGTTATCCGACATAAGCTCGCGCGCTCTTTCGCCGCATTCATCGGCAAGCTCCTGCGACGCTCTATAGGACACTGTCGTGCCGTCGGGGAGGGTCTGATCTACCGAGGGCTTGTTGTTCATCATCACCAATACCACGATCGCGGCGACCGCCAAAGCCGCCACAACCACGGTGCCTATCACCGCGCTTGTTTTCGATGAATTTTTAGAGCCGTTATTTTTCTCACTCATTAAACAAAACTACCTTTAAATTTATCTGAACTTCTTACTCCGCGCTAGGCGGAAACAAAGATTTAAAGCAAAACTTCTGCGCGTTTTACGCGTCAGCTTTTAACCTCTTTGCTGTCGATAGATATAGCGTCGGGGAATACGTTACGGCTGTCCTCTTTGGAGAGGAACGTAGTGTTTACATAGCCTTGGATTATTGCGCCGTCCGTTACCGCGATAGTGGAAGCGTTTATGTCGCCGAAAACCACCGCGTCGCGCTTAAGCTCCGCCTTGCCGACTATATCGAGCTTTCCGCGCACTCTTCCGTTTATGTCCGCATACTGCGAGGAAAGATCGCCGATAAGTATCGTATCGCGGTCCATTCTCATTCTGCCTTTAAGAGATATGTTGCCCTGCATTGCCGCCGAGACCATTCCCGCGTTGTTGCAGGTGACGTCGCCTATTACCTTTCCGCTCATATCTATGTTGCGCGTAGTTTCGACGTTGCCTTTTATGCTGCCGTCTATCTGCATATTTGCGAGCGAACGGATATTTCCGTCTATCATCGTGTTTTTGGAAATTACCGTGACCTCGTCGGTCTCGTTGGGGTTGGGCGCTCCCATGGGCATATTTCCGCCGTTGCCGTAACCGCCGCCCGTCGGAGGATTTCCTCCGTAGCCGCCGTAGCCGTTTTGATTGTAGCCGCCCTGATTATAACTCCCTTGATTATAGCCGCCTTGATTATAGCCGCCTTGATTATAGCCGCCGTAATTATCCGAGCCGCTTTGTTGATTATACCCAAAATTCTGACGAATACTCTGAATGTTTTGATCATACTGCGATTGCTGATTGTTTTGCGGCGCGCTTAAATCTCTTTGCGGATTTTGATAAGCTTGCTGCGCTTCAGCCGCGTTGGAGCGTTCTGCGTTCTGCTGCTCCGCACGGTTGGAGGCGTTCTGCGCATTGAGCACGTTTTGGTTTATCGGAGGCTCGTTTGAAACAGGCTGATCTGCCTGCGCTCTCGGCTCTTGAGCCGCTCCCATCGGATTTGTCGGCTGCGCTTGCTCGCGCATCGGCTGAGCTTGACGATCCGTTTGCGCCCCCTGCGCTCCCCCTTGCGTTTGCTGCGCCGGAGAGCCTTGCGTCTCCGCGGAGCTTCGATAATACGGGGTCTCAAGCGGAATGCCGTCGCCATTCCGTTCCAATCCCGACGCCGCGGCGTTCCCCTGTTCGCCGTCGCGAAGATATTTGTCAAGCTCGGAAGGCTGCGCGGCTTTTTGCTGCTTATCGTCCTTCTTATCTTGACCCTCTTTCTTCCACAGCTCTTTTACCGCCTGTGAGAAATTATCTTTGATTCCCATAATACTATCCTTTCAATATGGACATTCCGAAATTTTGCGGGTCTGCCGTCTTATTTTCGGCTTTTTAACTTTTTTATGAGAACGGTCCGATGAACTGAATCGGTTCCGTGTCGTCTTGAATACTGTCAAACTTATAGCCTTCGGCTTTAAGCACCTTAAGCACGTCGTCGATAACATATAGCGCGTTTTCGGTGCCCGCGGAATCATGCATTAAAATTATAGGCCGCTTTACGCTGTGACAGTCGCGCGGTATCGAATTGTACATCTGCTGCCAATTCGCTCCGTCAACGTCGCCGCTTTCCACGTTCCAATCGTAAAATCTGAATCCTCGGCGCGTCATTTCCTTAATGATCGCGTCGCGCGTGTCGCCGTTAAAATCGTTTTTGCTGCCGCCCGGGAAACGGAAGATCTGCGGCGTTTGTCCCGTTGCGTCTCTTATGATCTGCCAAGCCGCGTGGAAATCATCCAAATACGCTTCCACAGACGCGTATATCTTGTTGTAATCGTGCGTCAGGCTGTGAACGCCTATCGTGTGCCCGTCTGCAGCAATAGCTTTCAGCGCGTCGCGGCACCAGTCGGATTCATCGGGAACCACAAACCATGTCGCTTTCGCGTTATTCTTCTTTAAATAATCCAAAAATCCGTAAGTATACTTCGACGGACCGTCATCAAACGTGAAATAGATCGTATCCTCTTCAAAATTGTATTTTTCCGGCGTTGTGACGTACATATCCTCGTACAGATCGGCGTAAGGACTCGATTCCTCCGGTTCACTTGTATCACTCGTGTCGTTCGTTTCACTCGTGCCGCTTATATTGCTTGTATCGATATCGCCGCCGCTTGTATCGGAATTATCTCCTCCCGCTTCGCTCACATCCGAACCGCCGCTCGAATTATCGGGCTGTTTTTGCTTCGATTGAATAAATTCGATCAGCTCATCGTCGTTCATTCCGCACTCCGAGAGTATTTCATAAAACTCCTCGGCGCTTTTGCCGCTCTTTTCAGCCACGGCTTTTATCAGGCTCCCGGAAGTAATGCCGTTCTTGCTCATCACATCGTAAAAATCCTCCGCGCCGAGGGTTTTCTTTGCCGCCGCCATCGCGACGATATCTTTATCGGACACCCCGCAATTCGCCAGAATATCATAAAGTCCCTGCGCGTCCAGATCTTTTTCCTCCGCCGCAAGCTTTATCAGTTCCTCGTAGGACACTCCGCTCATGCGCAATATCTCACGGACGTCCTGCGCTCCGGCTACCTTTTCTTCGACCAAAACGTCCGCCACCACGGAAAGCTTGTCGTTATCCTGCTGAATTGATGTGTTTTCCGACGTAAGCTCGTTTACTTGTGTGTTCTTTTGTACAAAAAGCACGCCGAAAACCACAGCGAGTATCAGCGGAACAAAAAACAATATTGCAAGCACTGTTTTTATCAGCACTTTAAAAAACTCAACGCTGCCAAAACGCATATCCGAACCTCTTCTTTAAGGAATTAGGATATAGTTATAATTCCCCTATTCTATTATTCTACTATAATTTTCAGTATTTGTCAATAGCAACATTGTACAAAACCCCTGTTTTATTACAAAATCATGAGGTATTATGACAAAATTCCATTTATATTTTTGTTTAATTTGCACAAATCTTTCAAAAGCGAAAAAGAAGCGCATTTTAAACACGCTTCTTTATGTTTCGACATTTCTTTACAAATTGTAATATTATTTATGCTTATTACTCCTCGACGTAAACTTTCTTCATCCGAACGTCATTCAAAGGGCGGTCGTTGTAATCAGTTTCGGTCTCGGCGATCTCGTCAACTGCCTCCATACCCTCGACTACCTTGCCGAAAGCCGCGTAATCCCCGTCAAGATACGACGCGTCCTTGTGCATAATGAAGAATTGGCTTGAAGCGGAGTTCTTGTCTCGGGAACGCGCCATTGATATTACGCCGCGAACATGCTTGATATCATTTTCCACACCGTTTGACTTGAACTCGCCTTTGATCTTGTCTTTCGCGCCGCCCATTCCCGTTCCCTCGGGATCGCCGCCCTGTATCATAAAGCCGCTAATTACTCTGTGGAATATAAGCCCGTCATAAAACCCCGCGTTTACTAATTTTAAAAAATTTTCAACTGTGATTGGCGCTTTTTCCGGATAAAGCTCCAACTTTATTTTCTTGCCGTTTTCCATTTCGATAACTACCATAAATATACCCTCCGTAATTTTTAGCGCGTATTTTACATTTTTTGAGTTATTTTTCTGCTCCGAGTTCATACGCGCGGTGAGTGCAAGCGTCGCACGCTTCGATAACGACGTCGGTCAAACGACCGTTGTAAAGCTCCTGAAGCCCCGCGAGAGTTGTGCCGCCCGGAGAGCTTACCTGCTTTATCAGCTCGTCCACCGTCATACCGCTTTCGGTCATCATACGCGCCGAGCCGATAAGCGACTGCGCGAACAGGCGCAAAGCAGCGTCCTCGTTAATGCCGACCTTGTGCGCGTACTGCACGAAGCCCTTTGCGTACAGATAAATAAACGCGGGCGAGGAGCCGTTTATCGCGATAACCTCTTTCATCTTGTCCATAGGCACGACCTCGGCTATACCGCAGCAGCCGATTATCTTTTTGGCGAACTCGAACTCGTCGTCCGAGGTTTTGTCGTCGCGGCTTATCGCCGCCGCGCCGCAGCCGAGCATCATCGGCGTATTCGGCATTACAAGCACGACTTTCGCGTTGGCAAAAGTTCTCGCACGGATATATTCCGCGGAGATTCCCGCACAAATGGAAATTATAACCAAATTATCATTCCCCGCGTTTTTGATTTCTTCAAGAACGCCGTCAAGCTGCTGAGGTTTTACCGCGAGTAATATAAAGTCGCATTTTTTCGCAAGCTCCAAAATGCTCGGCGCGGCAGTCGCACCGTTCAGGTTCAAGTCTTTGAGCTTTTCGAGGTTGCTGTCGTAAGCGAACACAGCCGTGTTGCCAAGCTTTCCGTTAATGCCTTTAATGATCGCGCCGCCCATATTTCCGACGCCGATAAATCCAAGTTTCTTCATTTGTTAGCCTTTCCGTAATTTTAAAACAAAATTTTACAATTCGACATTTTACGCTGCCGACATATTGCGCTTAAAAACGCGGTGATAAGCTGTTGAAATAATCGGCAGAACCGCGAAAAGCAGCATACAGTCTACAGGGCACTGAATTGCGTTTTTAATCAAACGCGCAGGATATTTCGCAAGAACATCCGCATAGACAAAAGTTCCCGCCGCCATAGAACTATTAACAATAAGACCTATTGGAGTCATAATCAAATTGCAGATTATAACTACGCTTACCTTTGCGAGAACGATCCGCAAAAGCTGCTTGACATCGTTTTTGTTTGTAAATTTTCCGCCGAGCGTCTGAGCGTCCGAAAATTTTATATTATATAGGAATATTCCGTACAGCATAGCGCCCGTAGCTTCAATAAGCGTAAAAATCGGGTTGAACATGCCTATGTTATTCGCAATTAGCAAGCCCAAAACATCCGTCACCGCGCCCGCAAGAAACGCCACCGTCGGTCCGAACAGCATTCCGATTGAAGCCAAAGCCAAAAACGCGAACGAAATTTTCAAATCCTTTGTAATGTTAATCGTGACGCTTTTCAGCACCAAATCAAGCGCAATAAGTATTGCCGTAACGCACAAGCAGCGCAGATTTTTAAGCTCCAGAGCCGATTTCTTAAAGTTAGCAAAAAAAGTCATAATTATTACCTCCGTGACTTTTCCGCTATACAACAGGGAATAAAAATGACTTTTCATATCTTTATTCGATTATGTACAGCGAGATGCGAAAACCGCACCGCAAGACTTAGAGCGCGTTTTTTCGCAAAACGCAGCTCCCGCTTTTCGTCCGCCCGACAACTCTCCGTTCGGTCGGCACTTAACGCGCGATTTTCTACTCTGTGTATTTTTATTGCTTATTATACATTTTTCGACATGCTTCGGAAAATGCTATAATCAGAAGTTTATCTCATTGCAAATTCTGTAAAGACGCTCGTTGAACGGTTTCTTCATAGAAAGCGCCTCTTGAATATCGACGTCGTATACCTTGCCGTCTTTCATTCCGACAACGCGGTTGCCGATACCCTTTTCGAGCAGTTCAACGGCATAATAGCCCATTTCGGAAGCTATAACTCTGTCGCGCACCGTGGGAGCGCCGCCGCGCTGAACGTGACCCAAAATAGTCGCTCTGGACTCTATGCCCGTTTCCTCCTCGACGCGTCTTGCTATCTCCTCGGTATGACCCACGCCCTCGGCAACGACGATGATAAACTGCTTCTTGCCCGCCGCGCGAACCTCTTTAATACGCGCGATAACGGCTTCCATATCAAATTCCATTTCGGGAACGAGCACGGCGGTAGCGCCGCACGCCAAACCGACGTTCACCGCGATATGTCCCGCGTGTCTGCCCATGACCTCGACTACCGCGCAGCGTTCGTGAGAATGCGAAGTATCGCGCAGCTTGTCGATCATCTCAACGGCGGTGTTCATTGCCGTATCATAGCCTATGGTGTACTCGGAGCACTGGATATCGTTGTCGATAGTGCCGGGAAGTCCCACGCAGGGAACACCCGCCTTTGACAGATCAGCCGCGCCTCTGAACGAGCCATCGCCGCCTATTACGACGATACCGTTGATGTTTTTCTCCTTGCAGATATCCGCGCACTTTTTAACATTCTCCGGCTCCTTAAACTCAAGGCAGCGCGCGGTATAGATCATCGTGCCGCCGCGCTGGATTATATCGCTTACCGCCGTTACGTCCAACGGGATCATATCGCCGTGCAGAAGCCCGTTATAACCTCTGCGTATGCCGATAACGTCAAATCCCTTGGAGATCGCCGCGCGGGTTACCGATCTTACCGCCGCGTTCATTCCGGGCGCGTCGCCTCCGCTTGTCAAAACGCCGATTTTTTTCTTTTCCATAGTCATTGTCTCCTTATTATTACTGTCTGATGATATTGTATAGAGGGGCGTGCCGATCGGATCAAAATCGTAAAACGCCGCCGGATCGGCAGTTCCGCAGCTCCAAATAATCATTCGGTTACATTCAATTCTTATTGTACTACAAAACGAACGGTTTCGTCAAGCGGTTTTTTCAACAAGAACGATTACAGAAAAATAATAGTGAATTATGCCCAAATTCGCTCGAAATTTGCGGAATTTTATGTGCAAAAATTCAAGTGGCTTTATTGGGTCATCTTTCCTCGCGCGAACGTATAAGCTCGGCGTAAAAGCCGCCTTTTTTTAGAAGCTCCGAGTGAGTGCCCTGTTCGACGATATGCCCCGACTTCATCACAAGAATACAATCAGCCTCGCGTATGGTCGAAAGCCTGTGCGCAACGACAAAGCTAGTTCTGCCCTGCATCATCTTATCAAACGCGGACTGTATCTTCATTTCGGTGCGCGTGTCTATCGAGGACGTTGCCTCGTCGAGTATCAGCATGGGCGGCAAAGCCAGCATAACTCTCGCAATGGACAAAAGCTGCCGCTGTCCCTGCGACAGCTCCGCGTCGTTGGTGATAACCGTATCGTAGCCCTCGGGAAGCCGCTTTATAAAGCTGTGCGCGTGCGCCGCTTTCGCCGCCGCGATTATTTCCTCGTCCGAAGCGTCGGGCTTGCCATAACTTAAATTCTCACGAACCGTTCCTTTGAACACCCATGTTTCCTGAAGCACGATCCCGAAACTTCCGCGCAGACTGTTTCTCGTAAGCTCTTTGACGGGCTTGCCGCTTACCCTTATCTCGCCGTCCGTCACGTCGTAAAATCGCATTAAAAGGTTTATCAAAGTGGTTTTTCCGCAGCCCGTGGGACCTACTATCGCGATATGCTGACCGCTTTTAACGTTTAAATTGAGGTTTTCGATAAGCGGCTTTTCGGGAACGTAGGAGAAATCGACGTTATCGATCTCAACGCGCCCGTCCGCGTTTTCAAGAACTGTTTTGTCCTCTTCGGAGGTCTCGGGCTGTTCGTCGATAAGCGCAAAGATCCGCGCCGCGGAAGCCAAAGCGTTCTGAAGCTCAGTCACAACGCCCGATATCTCGTTAAACGGCTTTGTATACTGGTTCGCGTACTGCAAAAAGCAAGACAGGTCGCCCACGGAAAGCCCGCCGCTCACGGCGTTCAGCGCTCCGAAAACGCCCACGCCCGCGTAAACGAGCGAATTTACAAACCGTGTGCAGGGGTTCGTAAGCGCGGAATAGAACTGCGCCAATTTGCCGCATTGGTTCAGTCGTTCGTTAATCTCGGCGAACTGCTCCTCGCAGACGTTCTCGAACCCGAACGCTTTAACGAGCCGCTGGCTTCCGATATGCTCGTCGATGTAGCCCGTAAGCTCGCCCTTTATCGCGGACTGCTCCTTGAATTTATTGAAGCAGAGCTTCGATATCACCGCCGCGACCGCGAAAGACAGCGGCGTGATACACACGACGACCAGCGTGATCCTCCAATTTAAGGAAAACATAAAAAACAAAGTGCCGATTATCGTGACAACGCCCGTGAAGAGCTGCTGAAAGCCCTGCAAAAGTCCGTCGGAAACCGCGTCTACGTCGTTTACCACGCGGCTTATTATGTCGCCGTGGGAGTTCGCGTCGATATAAGACAGCGGCAGATTCTGCAAGTGCGTGAAAATATCCGTTCGCAAAGATTTTACGGTCTTATGCGTGATCTTATTCGTGGAAAAATACATCAGCCATTGAAGCAGCGCTACCGTTGGTATAATTGCGGCTATTTTTAACAAAATGGGATACAAGCCGCTCCAATCGGATTTTTCGACGCTGATACAATCCACCGCTTTACCCACCAAAACCGTAGTGTAAAGCGACAGCAAAACGCTGCCCGCCGCGCAGACTATCGCCAATGCCACAAGCGGAAGCTGTCCTTTCATATAGCGGAGAACGCGCGACAACGCGCCTTTTTTGTTATTCATATCGCGCCGCCCTCTCTTTCCTGTTCCCGCAATTCTTCTTCGGAGTATTGCGTTGCGCATATTTCATGATAAACCTCGCAGTTTTTCAGTAATTCCGCGTGCGTGCCTATCCCAACGGCTCTGCCGTCGTCAAGCACAATTATCTTATCGGCGTGCATTATGGAATTCGCCCTTTGCGACACGATGACCGCCGTAACGCCGCCAACGCTTGGGGGCGCGGCGTCCTGCCGCGCCTTTGGGCGTTGGCTTCGCGACATCCTGTCGCCGCCAAGCTCCCGCAGAGCCTTGCGCAGTTTAGCGTCAGTCGCGTAATCCAAAGCGCTGGAGCTGTCGTCCAAAATCACTATCTCGGGAGACCCCGCCAACGCCCTTGCTATGGTCAAACGCTGTTTTTGCCCGCCCGAGAAGTTCTTGCCGCCCTGTAAAACGCGGAAATCCAAGCCGCCTTCCAAATTATCCGTAAACTCTTTTGCCTGTGCGACCTCAAGAGCTTTTTGTATCTGTTCATCAGAGATATTTTCTTTACCCAAAGTCATATTTTGTCGTAATGTGCCTGAGAGTAATTCTGCCTTTTGCGGAACTATGCCGATTATTTTACGCAGCTCCTCCGTAGGATAGTCGCGGACGTTCGCTCCGTTTATTTTGATCTCGCCGCTGTCGCAGTCGTAAAAGCGGCAGATAAGATTTACCAGCGTGGATTTGCCCGAACCCGTGCCGCCGATAATTCCGAGCGTTTCCCCGCGCTTAAGACTGAACGAGAGCTTTTCGAGCGCGTTTTCGCCGCCAATATACGAAAACTCAACGTTGTTAAACTCAACGGCGGGCGCGTTCGGGTCTTGTTTCGGAGACGTTTCCGCGCCTTTAACGGACGGCTCCATATCAAAGATCTCATTGATACGCGCCGCCGAAGCCGCGGCTTTCGTGAAAATAGTCACCAAATTCGCAACGACTACCAGCGCCAGCGATATCTGCGTCATATAGTTTATCAGCGCGATAACCGAGCCTTGCGTCATGCCGTCCGTACCGTTTTGAACGAAGCCCGCTCCGAAATATACTATCAATAAATATGCGGCGTTCACCGCGACGAAGATAAGCGGATTCAGCAATGCGTTTATTCTTCCTGCTTTTACCGCGAATTTTCTGTATTCCTCGGCGGTCTCCTCAAAACGATCGACCTCGTGCCCCTGCCGCGAAAACGCCCTTACCACGCGCACTCCCGTAAGGTTTTCGCGTGTTATCCGCGAAACTCCGTCAAGCGAGGTCTGCTGCTTTTTAAACAGCTTAACGGTCGCTTTCATTATAGGAACCATAACGCCAATTATGAAGATCATTGCGCCAAAAAAAATGAGCGACAAGCGCGGCGAGATCGTGAAGCTCATAACGGTCGCTCCGATAACAAGAAACGGCGCGCGAACTACCAATCGAATAAGCATAGCCACGGCGGTCTGCACTTGGTTCACATCGTTGGAAATGCGTGTAACCAGCGCGGGCGTGCCTATTTTATCGAGTTCCTTATACGAAAGCGTGTTGATGCGGGCGTACAGATCGCGCCGCAAAGCCGTTCCCACGCCCTGCGAAGCGACGCTCGCCATATACTGGCACACCAAAGCGCACGACAGCCCCAAAGCCGCCAACAACACCAAAATCAAGCCGTGCTTTAAAATATAATCGTTGTCGCCGCGCGCTATGCCAACGTCAATTATCTTTTTCATAACCAACGGCACGATAAGCTCGAACACCGCCTCGGTGAATTTGCACAACGGTCCCACCGTGACATTAAGCTTGAAATCTTTTAGATATCTTGCAAGTCTGAACATTTCCTCACTCCCGTTTTCAGCGTTTACCCATATTATACCCGTAATTTTTGGAAAAGTCAATAGAAAGTAAGACGGCGAAAATAAAAGCGGCGGTTCGCGGGATAAAATAATGCGGAACCGTTCAAAACTTTTGCTTACAAACGCTTGACAACCGTTGAAAAAAGATGTATAATAATAAGTAAGCATTTTCAGCTGCTCATTATAAAAGGGGGTTTGGCCTATGGCAAGATTTAAAGCGGCGCCCGTGTTCGGAGACCAAATGGTTTTACAGCGGGGAAAGAATATATGCGTTTTCGGTACGGGCGAGGACGGCGTTGTCGTCACGGCGGAGCTATGCGGCTTTGAGACGCGCTGCGTTATCACAAACGGGCGGTGGAAAGTAATGTTCCCACCGATGGGCGCGTGCCGTCACATGAATATGACGCTAACTGACGAGGAGACCGGAGACTATATTTATTTTGAGGACGTCGCGATAGGCGAGGTTTGGCTTGCGGGCGGTCAGTCCAATATGGAATTCGAGCTGGGCAACTGTAAGGGCGGCGAGGAAGCTCTCCAAAATGATGAGTCGAATGACGTGCGCTATTACTATGTCCCCAAGACCACTCTTTTAGACGAAAATCACGACGAAGCGCTGAACGCCGCTTCGTGGGAGCTTTTTTCCGACAAAGAGAGCGCCCGTCACTGGAGCGCTGCCGCGTATTTCTGCGCCAAGGAAATGGCTCAATACCTTGACGTGGTCGTCGGTATAATCGGCTGTAATTGGGGCGGCACGTCCGCTTCCTGCTGGATCGACCGAAAGTATGCCCGCGGCGGCGCGGCGGTCTATTTTGGTGAATATGACGCTTATCTCGCCGGAAGAACGGTCGATGAAGCCGTGTCCGATTACCGCGATTATCAAAAGTACCAGTCCGAGTATGACGAGAAGCGCACGGAGTTCCTGAAAACTTCTCCCAATGCAACGGAAGCGGAAATTGCCGACGTCTGTGGAGAAAACAAGTACCCGGGTCCTCCCGCGCCCTGCAATCCATGTTCGCCGGGAATTCTGTACGACAGTATGGTGAAGAGCGTTTGCCCGTATACGCTGGGCGGCGTGCTGTGGTATCAGGGCGAGACCGATGAGAGCCACCCGCACGCTTATTATACGCTGCTCACTCAGCTTATCCGCAACTGGCGCGAAGCATGGCGCGACGACAGCCTGCCGTTTGTTATCGGACAACTGCCGATGTATGCCGGAGAAAATCCGGACGGCGAGTCGTGGGCGCTTATTCGTGAGGCTCAAATGCGGGTTTACGATACAATAAAGAACACCGGAATAGTTGTCCTTGCCGACTGCGGCGAACGCGACAACATTCACCCTGTCGACAAACAGCCCGTGGGACACCGTTTCGCCATGCAGATACTGGACATGGTTTACGGCGGCTGCGACGGCGCGTTTGCGCCTATGATAGACTACCCCGTTTGGCGCGGCGAGACCGTGGAACTGCGCTTCAAATATTCGCGCGGCGGTTTTAAGGCTAACGGCGAGCCGGAGGGATTTGAGGTGTGCGGCGAGGACGGCGTATATTACCCCGCTTACGCGGACATTTCCGGCGAGCGTATTTTCATTACCGCCAAAAACGTCAAAAACCCGTGCGGAGTGCGCTATCTCTGGCGCAACTATGCCGAAGTACACATATTCAGCGCATTCGGTCTGCCTTTGGCTCCATTCAGGATAAACAAGCTTTGATCGGACTGCTCCCCGATCTGCGCGGGGAGGAAAGCATAATAACTATGGGGGTACTTTAATGATAGCATTGGTAACGGGCGCAAGCTCGGGAATAGGACGCGATATCGCAAGAAGCTTGGCGCGTCACGGAATAAACGTTATTATCACGGCGCGCCGCCGCGACAGACTTATCGAACTTAAAAACGAGCTAATCGAAAATTACGGCGTTAAGGTTATGTGCGTTTCCGCGGACTTATCCAAAGAGCAGAGCGTATTCAAGCTTTATGAGACCGTGAAGCGCTACAATATCGACATTCTCGTCAACAACGCGGGCTTCGGCGTTTTCGGGGAGTTTACCGAAACCAACCTTGAGCGCGAGCTTGATATGATAAACGTGAACATTAAGGCGTTCCATATCCTGTTCAAGCTGTTTCTGCGCGACTTCAAAAAGCGCGGCTGCGGTTATATCCTCAACACCGCAAGCGCCGCGGGATTTATTCCCGGACCGTGGTTTTCGTCATATTACGCAAGCAAAAGCTACATCGTAAGAATGACTCAGGCGGTTTACGAAGAACTGCGCTCTACGCGTTCGGGAGTGCACGTTTCAATGCTCTGCCCGGGACCCGTTTCCACGGAGTTCTGCGAAACGGCGCAAGTGAAATTCCGTTCCGTTTTGTACAGCAGCGAAAAACTTGCCGAGCACGCGGTGCGCGAGATGTTCGCGGGCAAGCTGCTGATCTGCGAAAGCGGTTTCAATAAACTTACTATATCGTTGAGCAAGCTTGTTCCCGATAAGATTATGGCATTCGGCGCGGGGCTGTTTCAATCAAAAAGGGAGCGTTCGTGATGGCAAATACAACCGAGATCAACGTGCGCTACAACGAGACCGACGCTATGGGCGTAGTTCATCACGCGGTCTATCCCGTATGGTTTGAAATGGCGCGGACGAATTACATCAAGGCGCTCGGTTACAGCTACGCCCGAATGGAGGAGCAGGGCGTAATGCTCCCCGTGACGGGCTTGGCGCTTAAATACAGGCGACCCGCAAAATACGACGAGGACTTGACGGTCACCACAAAAATAACGCGCCTTACTCCCGCACGTATTGAGTTCTCCTATAAGCTGACGAGAAACTCCGACGGCGAACTGCTCACCGAGGGCGAAAGTTCGCACGCGTTTGTGGACAGTACCAATTTCGCGCCCCTTAACTTCAAAAAAGCAATGCCCGAGTTCTACGAGGTACTTGAGCGCGAAACCCAAAAGGACGTTCAAGGCTGAACGGAAATTTCACAAATAACTGCCAATAAAAAACCGCGGCGTACCTATCGGGTATGCCGCGGTTATTTTTTATAAGGAGCGCTTACGCAAAATCATTTACTTGTCTTTTTTCTCACGCTTTTCCTCGTTGAGAACCGACGCGGGATCTCTGTGCGGGAATCTTCGCTCTCTGCTGCCGAAAAACCAATACGCAAACAGTATCGGCGCAATGACCGCCGCTATGATAAGCGCGATCTTTTTCCAATCGATATGCACCGCGTCGGCGGGTATCACAAGGCTTCCCGGCGTGCGGGCGTTTTTCACGCGGTGTCCCGTAACGACAAGCCTGTGTGAGTTTACCGAATACGGCGTGCAGGTGAACAGCGTTACAAGGTCTCTGCCGGGTTGTATCTCAAACTTGCTCCAGTCGGTCGGGAGGATTATATCCACGCTCTCGACCTCGTAAGTGTAAGTTTCGCCGAGAACCGTCACCGTAAACCTGTCGCCTATCACCAACTGATCGAGATCGGAAAAGAGCTTCGCCGAGGGCAAGCCGCGATGGCTCGTGATGACCGCGTGAGTGGATTCCCCGCCCACGGGAAAAGAGCTTCCGTACAAATGCCCCGCGCCAGCCGCCAGAACCTCGTCGCTTGTGCCGTGGTAGATCGGCAAATGCACTTTCAGCTTGTCTATGGTGATGTAACCCATTATCCCCGAACCGCCGATATTCAGAATACTATCATAATCGCCCGCGGGTTTGGGGTTAAACAGTCCTCCGGGAAGCGCGGCAAGCTTTTCGTTGTATTCGTGCGCCTGCCTTAAAATTTCCCTGTACTCCTCGCTGCCAAGGTTATCAACGTCCTGTTTGTAAACGCTCAGCACACCCTCCTGCTCCCGCCGATTGAGAATATCGCTGTAAACGGGATACAGCATTATCGCCAGCCCCGCTATCAGCAAAACAAAAAGCAGCACGGTGACTATCTTATTGCTTTTCTTTTTCATAGCTCACCGTGAAACGTCCGTTAAGACATTTCCTTTCTCACTCTGATCCTTGTTACGATAAGCACCGTCGCCGCGAGAACTATCGCGCCGCCCGCCGCGAAGAAAATTACCGTGCCGATACCGCCCGTCTTAGGCAGACGAACGCCCGGCTTTATATAGGTTATCTTTACGGAAACAAGCGCTTGGTCTTTGTTTGCGTATAGAGTTTCGACCGCGGTTTTAAAATCATCACCCGACGGATCTTTCGTGCCGATAGCGTCTCCGGTTATGCCGCCGGTCGTATCCACTACACTTAAATCCGCGGTTGTGCTGTTTTTATAGAACACTTTGCCCGAAAGAGAATTGACGGGCTTAATGGCAGGCAGCGAAAGATCGCTTGTAGGATTGAGGAACGGAACTTCGGTTTCAGCACTATCAACTTTTGTCATAACCTCGTCCGCTATCTCCACGGTAAACTCGTCATAATTGGTTGGGCGCATTACATCAACATAATTACCTCCGGTCTTCATAAACTTGCCTTTTGCGTCGTCCAACGAGACAAAGGTGTAATTTCCGGGCGCTAATCCAACGATCTCGAGGCTGCCGTTTGTATCAGCCAACTGCAAAGCGGCATCGGCTTTCTTTGTTGTGACCTTGTTATCGTCAACAGCCCCATCAGCCTTTAAATCGGAGATTGTTTCCCACCCGGTAATGCGCCAAGCGTCTGTCTGTTTCTTATTGCCGGTTCCTGAAAAGTATATCAAACCCTCCAGATCCTTGTCTTCAATAACATTTGTGTTTATCTTCTCAACAACAGCATATTTAGCGGTCGTTTTGTCATAGATCGCAAAGTTCAAACCGCTGACACCTTTTTCTGCCGCTGTATCCGCATTCTGCTCCACGCGCAAATGCAGTCTGTAAGTAACTATATTCGCGGCGGAACGCATTGAAACCGCAATGGGGTTTTCAAGCGAATTGGGGGCTTTACTCGTGTCGTATGTAAACTTCGTAACTTTATTTGTATCGTCATATCCCGTAACGCCCTTGTTCGGGTTGCTTGAGTAAACGGCTCTTGCGGATATGTAGTTTTGCAGCAAGTTGTTGTCGCGCAAATAAGCAACGTTGTCGCGTGAACCACCGGCATTATTGTCGTTTTGATCGTAGCCGCCCATAGTTGTTATACCGTTTGCGGTTTTGTGCAGCATAAGGTCGAACTTTACGGGGAATTCGATAACAAGCTGATCGTTTTCTCCAATTGTATCCTTGTTGATAAGCTTGCGCAGATCGTTTATCACAAACACCTCGTCCGCATAAAAATTCTGCACGTCACTATTTCCTGTGTTGGCATAAGTGTAAGTATTACCCTCAATTTTACCCTTAATGTCACTGTCATTCGTAGTTTCGCCGTATTTTGTAACCACCGTACTATTGCCGTCAGATTTTATGATCTTAAGCTCGGGGTCTCCCACGCGCTTAAAATGGTTGCTTGCTTGTAGACTGTTATTTTTATTATTGTTATATGTATCAACATATTGATACATCACGGGCACGGCGAGATAATACTGATCAAAGCATTCGTAGGTCTCGGGCAGAGTTATCTCGATACGGCAATTAACGTAGCTTAAATCGGGCATGGAGACGTTTGTTTTCCATTCGCCGTCCGTCGTAGGGAAATTGCCGCCTGACGGCAGTATTGCGTCGGTGTTATCGGATTTGGCAATAATGCGCCCATTCGTGTCAGAATACGGCTTGTCATAAAACTTCACCTTAACGGTAGCGGCGGAATTGCCGCTCTTAGAATTTACGGTCGCATCACCTGTTAGTGCCGTATTGTCCTCAGCTGTGCCCAAATCGGTAGCTCCAACCAGAACGAGCGAGTAATAAAGAGCCTTTTCCGTCTCTTTAGGGTTGCCGACGCTTTCGGGAGTGGTTTTTTGGCACTTGATAACATAGTAGCCGGGCTTAACAACGGCTTGCATAACGGTTTCGCTTTTGTCCGCAAACGTTTTTGTGCCCTCAACAAACGTTGTTCCGGCAGCGCCGTCTTTCAAGAAATACGTTGCCGCTTCGGCAAAAGCGTCGTATATGCGCGGGTCTTTGATTTTATTATTCGCACCGGTTCCATTAGTTAGATTGAGTGCTTTTGCAAGATCCAGAGGAAAATTTACAGTATTAGCGGTAATATTCGTCAAAGCAACACCAAAAGGATTGTTCCCATTGGGGATATATTCCTTAATAATGTCCAAGATACTTTTGTTTTCACTACCTATGAGAACTTTTTTATTCTGATCTTTTAACCATGTGAAAAAATATGTTTTACCTGTTGCGTCGGTCATATCTGAACTCCAGCCGGTGCTATTGTCATAGGTTGTATTCAGCCGCATATCCCCGCCCCATTTTACCCCGTTGATTTTGAGCACATAGGGGTTGGTATCGCTGACATCACTGACATCGCTGCGCTGTTCATTAGTCACATTTCCGTCAAAGAGCTGATACGCCGTATATGTACAGCCTGTCTGCGGGTGACGAATTGTGATAACGCCCGTGGATTTCTTTTCCTCGGCGGTGCGGCTATCGGGGGCGGCGCTGTCTGCCGCGTATGCCACGGAACCGGAAAGGCTCCGGGCGAAATTATCCGAGATCGGCGCGGAAACGACTGCCGCCGCCGTGATCGCCGCCATAAAGCCGACTAGGATCTTCTTGATTTTCATAATATCACGCCTCCTTGAAAGTCTTGATCAAGGCTCATTATAGCAATCCACACAATTAAAGCAACATCGGTTCTTTATAAGTTCCTGTTCCACTATAATGTTTAATTGAACTGTAACGTTATTTTCGTGGATCGCTATAGAGCTTTTCGTGTTTGATTCTTATTCTTGTGACTATCAGCACTACCGCCGCGAGAACTATCGCGCCGCCCACAACGAAGAATATCACCGTACCGATACCGCCCGTTTCGGGAAGCTCGATACCTGAGGGATTGTGTATGATATCCACCTCAATAAGACCGTCTATCAAAGCACTACCAGCATCGCCATCAAGCTTTGTCGTGGTCGCATAAATCGGGTTATCCTCCTCCGTAAGATCAAGCGTGCGCACAACTTCCGTTACTGCCGCGGCTTTACCTGCTGCCGAATTAGCCGCGGGTCTTACTATCGTTGCCGTAATGCGGTTATCCGTGGTTTCGCTCTTAAAATTAACGGTCAGTTTGTTTACCAATGTTTTATAAGTACCGTCTGTCGTCAGCGTGTAAGACGAGTTCGGCTGATTTTTGTTGTATTCGTTGCCGATTTCCAACTTGATCGGTTGTTTGGCTAATTTGTAACCGTCAACAGTGCCTATTTGAAGTTCCTCAAGGTAATATGTACCCGCGGGCAGCCAATAAAAGTTAAATGTGTTACTATTGCTTGGGTTACTAACATAATAGGGAAAGGAACCTCCACCGGTTGTTGTAGAAGTCGTTTGATTTGCGTCGAAATACCGCACAACAACATTTGAGGCGGTGCTGTTGATCTGCTGGAAAGACGCGTATGCTTTTTTGCCGTCACTGTCTTTTGTGTACAGCGCATACCTCAAACTTGTGCTGTTATTGAGAATATCACCGGTATCTTTCTTGACATTTACCTTAAGACTGTATCTGTTGATGTTACACTCGCTTATCGGGGTAATGCCCATTTGATACATCTGATCTACGGGTTTTTGAGTGTAATCCACGCCGGGTTTGGTATCATCGTAGGCAGCGTCGCCCGGTTCAACCTCGTTGGGGTTGTTGGAATACGCCGCGGCAACTCTCGTCACTGCGGATATTGGCTGAGCGGATTTAGCGGGAGCGGTTGTTGTTGTATTTCCCGCGAGATAGTACAGATAGAGGGTGTCGCCACTTTTAAGACATGCTTCATTTGCTTCCACTTGTGTGTCCGCCGTTCCCAAAATTTTCATGTTTACATTGTCTTTATTATCATCGCTTGTATTATACACAAACGACTTCAGATCGTCGAAATAGAATATCTCGTTGGGATGGTCACTATTGCTATTGGGATTAGCATTGTTAAAAAGATTATCCATACCATGTTCTTCAAACCACTTTTGAATATCAGTGCCATGACCGCCGGAAGAACCGGCATTAAGGATATATCCCGCGCCGCCGTGTGCTGCAGAATTGTTTCCAACAATATTGTAATTTGCACGCCCGTCGAACAGCGGGAGGCGGTATTGCGTTGTGCCGGTGCCTTTCGGCTTTACAAATAGTTCACAGCGAGTGGTATTTTCGCGCGTCACTTTCAAAGAATTATCAAAAAGATATTGCACCGCGACCTCGAGGTTGTAGTGATTGTAGCTTTCAAAATTGTCCCGCAGCGTGACGGAAACTCTGTAAAGCAGATATTGATCATCATGCGTAAGACCCAATGAAGTATACTGCTTGAAATCATCGTCCAGCAGAGCGCCGCAAGAGGTGTCTGTTTCGTTCACTTTGATTACATTTGCGGTTAGATCGCTAGCTATACTATATACTCCGTTTCTGTTTGCACCACTGGATTGGTTTATTCCGTACTTTTCTTTATTATCATCAGTCAAAGTAGTTTTTGTAACAAAATTCTTGTAAACCTCTATACCCACTTTAGGCACGGAGGAATCGTTCTTCGCGTCGATCTCAACGGCATCGTCGCCGATATTGGCGTCACACACCGCCGCGAACATTGTGCTTGCAAGCAAGAGGTCGCCGGATGAATATTGCTTTGCGGTTCCATTATATGCAGGCGCGTTGTCATAAGCAATAAGGTAATAGCCTGCGGGGAGATTTTCCGCGACAATGGTGTCGTTGCCGCTCGCCGTGACTGTTTTGGTCGGAGTGTCATTTACGCCGGTCAAAAAAGCGTTGCCCAACGCGTTGAGCGCCGCGCCGTCCTTGTAAAGGTAGTTGTTTGTTATCGCAGGGTCGTTGGTGAGAAGATTCACCAGGCGCTCGGCGGATATTTTTGTACCGCCGCTGCTACTGCTGTTATCCCACAAACCGGTATTCTCACTGGCATGGTTAAAGTTTTGGTTATATGTATTGCTATTCGTCATGCCGCCGCACTGAATATACAGGTTCCTGATATTATCCATTAGAAATGCAGACCAAGTCGTGTTAGACGAATCGATTATATGTTTGCCGCTTTTCAGCGTTTTGTAAGTCCCATCATCTGCGGTTAATTCTGTTAGATCTTTCAAAACAGCATTGTCAAAATCCGCCGACTGCGACATGATCTTGCCTTGGCTGTCAAAATCGCCCGTTATAATGCGGTAAAACTTGTAGGTGTGTCCCTTTGGGTTGTTGATCTTGATAGTGCCGCCGGTCGGGTCGGCGCCGCTCGCGGTAAACGCGGGCAAAATCAGCGTGGTGAGCGCAAGCGCCGCCGTGGTAAATATAGCCGCTATCCTTTTTTTCATTTTCATATCGATTACTCCTTTCCCTAGATCAATTAACAAATCCAAAATCCTTAAGCTTCCAAATGCGAAGCTTTACACGGCCGATTATCTTCTCCTCGTTCACGCAGCCGATAAGCGTGGAACGGCTGTCGATCGAGATCTCCCGATTGTCGCCCATAACGAAATATCTCGCTTCCGGCACGGTAAACGGCAACTCTATGTCGCATTCTCCCACCGCGGGAACGCGCACATACGGCTCGTCGAGCTGTTCGCCGTTTACCGTAACATTGCCGTTTTCATCCATATCGATCACGTCTCCCGTCTTGCCTATCACTCGCTTTACAAGTATCACATCGTTATAGTAAAACGCGATTATGTCGCCGCGCTGCGGCTCTTTCCAATTGCAGCATATCACAAGCTCGTCGCGGCTGAGCGTCGGCTCCATTGTGCTGCTGGTGATACGGTGCGTCGGAAACACAAACGTAAAGATAAGCACCCCGACCGCGCACGCGACTATAAGCGACAGCACCGTGTTTTTCAATACCCGCCGAAATGTTTCCCATTTCTTTGCCCGTCGAAATTCCGCTTCAAGCTCAAGCCGTGAGGGGCGCGGCAAGCTTTTTTTAGGCATTCTCCATAACCTCGCCCACGTATTTTTCAAACAGATCGTCGAAGTCCGGCTCTGAGAAATTTTCCTCGGAGAACGTGCCGTCGTCCTCAGGCAAAAGCAGCTCCAACGCGTCGATGTTTCCCGTCAGCTCCGAGAACTCACGTATTACCGCGAAAAGCTGTTCCTCGCGTTTTGCGGCGGCGGAAGCTATCTGAACGTTTTGCATACGCAGCCTGTCGTTTTCGCGCTTCAGCGCGATCATGACCTCCAAAAGTTCGGAGCGCTTCAACTTCTTTAATTTTTTGACCCGAGATTTATTCGTTCGGGATCGTTCCTCTTTGGAAGCCATCTATATATCCCCCCGTTAAAGCGCTCTCAAGTTTAATTAAAGTGCGCCTCATTTTTAATATCATATCATAAAACACCCAAAAAGTCAATAAAAATAAAAAAAAAATGTGCACTTTGCACAAAAACGCAGACGCTATGTGTTTAGATTAACCAGTACATATTTGCAGGTCCACTCGCGAATACCATATATATTTTATTTACGCTTTGAACAACACAAAAAACGCGGTTTTGTTGAATTATGCGATAGATTTACGCAACAACTTTACAACAAATAACAAAAAATCCCAATGGTTGCCTTGCGGCTTATAGCTTACAGAAATTTCATACCGAATGGGATATAGATTCTGCTGATCCGGGGACGACTTCATCTTAAATTTAGGCTCTCCCCCCAAAGTAATGGAAATTATCAAAAAAGTGTGATATAATATCAGGGAAGGAGCCGGTAAAAATGATAGAAGATTTTACAAATATGGTTGAGAAAAGTTTAAACCTGAGCGAACCATGGTATGTAAAAGGAACTGAATTTCACTTGGAAGAACCTGCTATACATATTTTTCTTGACATAAGGAAACGCGCGAAAATCGCCTGCCCGAAATGTGGCGGAGAAACAAAGAGATACGGCTACGAGCTACACGAGCGCGTTTGGCGGCATGGAGATTGTATGTTTTATCCAACGCTTGTACATTGCCGCAGACCAAAGGTCTTGTGTCCGAACTGCGGTGTTCAGCAAGTCAATGCGCCGTTTGAACGCAAGGATAGCCGCTTTACGCTGATGTTTGAGGGTTATGCAATGTTGATCATGGCGAGCATGCCGATTGCAAAAGCCGCTAAGGCACTTCGCTGCGATGAAAAATCACTTACGAACATTTTGAATTATTGGGTAGAAAAGGCATTCGATGAACGGAAATTGGACGATGTTAAAAAGCCTTGCAATTGATGAAACATCATTCAAGAAAGGGCACGATTATGTGACGGTAATAATAGATGCTGCGAAACGTGCTGTGATAGATTTAGAGCCGGGAAAGGACGCTTCGACAGTAGGAAAATTTGCCGATAAACTGACCCAAAAGAACGGGAATTGTGAAGAGATCAAATCGGTTACCGGCGATATGTCGGCAGCGTTTTTGTCAGCTGTTGAGGACAGATTTCCAAACGCCAAACACACCATTGATAAGTTCCACGTTAAACAGCTAATGTTAAAAGTGCTTGATGATGTTCGCAAAAGGGAGCAAAAAGAAACATCCGAAAAGCTGCCATTGTTTCGCGGCAGAAAGCTGTTTATGATCACCGAAAAGCGTATGACCGACGGTCAAAAAATCGCATTACAAAGCCTTTCAAAGCAATATCCGAAAACAGGACGCGCGTATAGATTCGTTAATTCCTTAGATGATTTTTATGCCTGTGAAGAAGCCGATGATGCCGAACTTATGTTCCGCGCATTATATTCTTGGATGCGCCGTTCGAGGCTTCCCGAAATGAAGAATACGGCAGCAACTTTATTACAACACAAGGATCAAATTTTGAATTACTTTAATAATCAGCTCACAAATGCAATTTGCAAGGGCATAAATTCGATGATCCAATCCGCAAAAAGAGCAGTGCGCGGATTTAATACTTTTAAAGGTTTTGTTGCTAAAATTTTTCTCGTTGCCGGTAAGCTGAAACTCTCAGTCGCTTATCCTTTCTAAGCTTTTCCACTACTTTGGGGGTTGAGCCAGGATTTTGTCGGTTATTCGAGAAATAAGTCCTTGTGAGATCTCTGTTCCGTAGATCTCTTTCAGCGTATCTTCAATGTCCCGCTGAGACATTCCTTTGGAATACATTGTCATGATTTTCTGTTCGATCTCGTCGGTTCATGTCTGTCGTTTTTCGATGACTTTTGGCTCAAATTCACCGTTTCTGTCGCGCGGCACTGCTATTTCGCACTCACCGTAATCGCTGCTGATCGTCTTCTTACCGTAACCGTTTCGACTGTTTCCGCTGTTATTCCCCTCAACAGAGTTTTTCTCGTAACCTAAGTGCTCGTCCATCTCGGATTCGAGCATCTGCTCAATCGTGCCGGCAAACAATCTTTTCAGTTTAGCCTGAATATCTCCCGTCGTATGGCAGTCAGCCATAAGCAGCCTTGCCAGTTCCATTTCTCTTTCGTCTAATCCGTGTGTCTTTTTCATGGTAAATACCTCACTTCCTTATGGGTATTATTGCCATTTACACGGTTTGATATTCAGTCTCAACATTTTCGCCATAATTGGATTTCATTAAACTAAGGCAACACCGCACAAAGCCTTGCAAATTGAAAGGGAAAATGGTATAATAAAAATATGAACAAGCAAATCAGTCT
>CANQWD010000007.1 GCA_947627465.1 uncultured Clostridia bacterium | reverse complement strand
TTGGCTTGTTTTCCCTTTTATAATGCGGGTTGATGAGTTTTGCTCAGGGCTAATGATAATTAGGAAAGGGGGTGATTATTATGAACGAAAAAATCAAAAAGGTGGTTTGCTTGGGTTTTGTTTTCATTGCATCGTTTCTGCTCACGATTTCGGTCGCCGCAGAGGAGGATGTTATCGTAAACAAGAATTTTGTTGGAATATACAAGCCCAAAAACTCCATACCGGGCGCAATCAGGGTCGATGAGGGCGAATTTAAAGTTGAAATTTACAGAAGTGCAGATAACAAATATTTTGCAACCGGCAAAAGTCATAACGGCAAATTGAGCGGCAGCGGTTCATCAAATTTTCGTGCGGTTTTTATGAACGCGGTCAAAGTTCATTCAGATGGTTCCTTAGTGGACGACAGTCCATCTCAAAGCGGTGTGCAGATAGCATATGTAAATTTCGAAGCGTTGGGTGATGTTACCTTGAGTCCTAAATCTATAATATCAAAGGAAAACGACATACAATTCTTTAAACAGTGAGAGGCTAGGTGATTTTTATGAAAAAAATAATACTTCCGATTATTTTGGCGGCGGCACTGGGCGTTGGCGGCGGCATTGCGGCTGTAATGCTGAACCGAACCAACAATGCCGCAGCGGATGCGGCGCCGGAGGATAAGGTGCCCGAAAATTTGGAGGTCAAAAGCGGCAAGTACTATCTTAACGGCGACAAGAACAGCGGCTTGTGGATTGAGGTAACTCCGGAATATCTCGTCACCAAAGCCGACAGCAGCGATATTGACAGCGTCTTAACGTCTCTTTTGAGAGAAATACACAGAGACGCGGTGGATTTAAACGATTTTAAAACCGCCGAATCGGATTTTATCGATATAGACTATGTCGGCGAAGATGAGCTTAAAAGCGTTAAGGATCTTTTGTTTAACGAAAAGGAATATGCCCTTGAAAGCTTCATACCCGAACAGTCAAGATACCTTATTGCCATAAGCTGCAGCAGCGAACGTGAGCTTCCGGAAAGCTTTGTCGTAAACGTAAACGGTTCACATTTGATTTACAGCCGGAACGAAAATCTTATCCGTTCCAAACTTGGCGACTTTATCCTTATCGACGGCTGATGGCGACCGATTTTCAAACGATAAACGCGCTTGCGAGAAGCCGAAAACAACAAACCGCTCCTTTTTACGGGAGCGGTTTTTGCATGCCGTTTATTCACTTTCTCATTTTATCGGCGGTGTAGACCACCTCGGCGTAGATCGCCGCAACTATCTGATACAACTCTTTCGGGATAGTCTCGCCCGAATTCAGCATAACCAGCAGCGCCGCCACGCTGTCATCGCGGTAAACCGGAACTCCCGCCTCGTCCGCGATATTGACTATTCGCTGAGCCAGTTCTCCAAGCCCCGAGGCAACGACCACGGGCGCGTAATTCATATCAGGATTATACTTCAAAGCCACCGCCGCGTTTTGCCCGTAAAGGCGCTTGTTGTTCGCGGGAGCCATTGGGTGCTTTTGCCGTGCCATTTTATCCTCCTTATTTAGAAAAAATTTGCGAACCGCTCACTACGCTTCGCTTCGTTCGCTAGCAGATTAAGTTTGCCTACGCTTCGCTGCGGCAAACTTAATCTCTTTCGCAAATTTTATGCGTGCTTGTAACGTTGATTGTTTTTATGCGCTTGTTGTTTGCGGGAGCCATTGGGTGCTTTTGCCGTGCCATTTTATACTCCTTATTTTAAATAATTTCAAAATCTTGAGTTTGAATGCTCACTCCGCGCTTCGCGCTCCGTTGCGCTTCAAACTCAAGACCGGTCAGAATTCGCTTCGCAAATTCTGACACTTTTTGAAATTTATGCGCCGCCATGACGTTGCTTTTGGTCGAGCGCTTCTATAATTTTACATGGTCAATTAACTAAACCCTCTTGTTTAACGTCACGCGCTTGTCCTCTATCTTCGGGAAAACGTCCACGAGGTTATGCGGCTTTTTGAGCGGCGCGGTCTCGAAACTCTGCGTGTTGTAGCCGATATTCCGAACTATCTTGTTCACGCGATCTTTCATCGGCTCGATCTCCTTTTCAAACCGCGGCGGATAGAGAAGCGACAAGTCGACGTTTTCGCCGAGCGCGTACATATCCAACTCGAACCGCCCGATACTTTCCACGTCGAACGTCAAAAACAAATGATAATTTCGCTGCGTGCCGGGAGTGTTGTTCGGATTGTTCTCATCGTTATCCACCCACAGTTCTCCAAAAGCGCGCGTGTTCGCCACCTCGAGCGGCAGTATATAATGCGCGAGCGGCGTGAAAACTCCCGGTGCGTTAAGCAGACTTTGCAGCAAATTCGACGCGTTGAAGCTGTCGAGAGATTTAAGCGCGGGATTGTTTATATTCAGCTGAATAAAATCCGTGAGACTGTCGAGCGTGGACGACACGGGCGGACGTATCCCGTGCTGCGGAAGTTCGCTTGTTATCGCCATCTTGTCGATAATATCCACAAAAACGCCGTAAAGCCGCTCTCTTATCGGCACGTCGGGCATATCGCGCAGCAGACCGTTCAAAAGGTCTATCATCTCCTGCATGGTGTTTACCTTTGCGAAGTCGCCCTGCATTGCGGTCATTTGCTCCGCCGCCGCGGGAACTTCCTTGTCGATAAACAAGCCCTCGATAAGCGCTTTCAAGGCGTCCGCGCCGCTTAACCGCCCGCGGTTGTAAGCGCCGAGTATGCCGTCCGCGTTGTAGCCCGCGGCTTTCAGCTGCTGAGAGTAGCCCGACTGCGACATCAGCTCGTTTAAGTATTTGTGCCAGCCCGAAAGCTCGTGCGTTTCGCTGTTTTCGGAGATCGGGTTGCCGCTGAGGTCGAAGACCTGCTCGTTCAAAACGCGCTGTCCTTTTTCGTCAAAAAACTTTACGCGGTAGCCGATCTGTTCTCCCGCCTGATTTAACACAGGCTCCTTTGGAATTCGGTTTTCCTCGACGGGATAGCCGTCCGCGTCCACGAGCGGCTGCAAGATAGGGTCGCCGTTTTCGTTGAACAGTCCGCGCGGCCGGTAAGCGACAGCGTCCCCGTTTTCGTCGTAAAGCGGCACGGCGGGCACGAACGGCAGAATGTTGCCGTTTATGTCAACGAGCGGCTGATTTAGCACGGGATTGCCGTTTTGACTGAACAGGTTCGACGAAAATCCCACCTGTTCGCCGTTTTCGTCGAACACGGGAAGTCTCGCGGGGAAAGCCGACGGGTTGCCGTTCGCGTCGACGAACGTCTGCTGTATCACATCGCCGTTTTCGTCGTAAAGCGGCTGCGCCAGAAATCCCAACGGGCTTCCGTTCTCGTCGAACACGGGCGTTCCGACGGGGAACGGCACGAAATTGCCCTCCTCGTCCATAAGCGGGTGTCCCGCTATAACGCTGCCGAATTCGTCGTGCATCGCCTGCGGCAGATATCCGAGCTGTCTGCCCCGCGCGTCAAACACGGGCTGCTCGGCGGCGAACGGAACGGTGTTTCCGTTCTCGTCCAAAAGTCGGTTGATGTTCGGGTCTTGAAAGCCTATCTGCTCCCCCTCGCTGTCAAAAACAGGAAAAGGCTCGCTTGCGCGTGTGGCGATTTCACCAAAATCTTCGCCCGAAATTTTGTTATTCTGCTGAATTTGCGCGGAATTGTCATTAAAAACCGCATTTTTTCCGTCTGAATTTTCCGAAAGTGGTTGATTTTTTATGTCGGTTGTTGTATAATTATTATTAGGTATTCCGTTTGAAGCGGGATCGCCCATTTTCGCGATCTCCTCCATGGTGTGAGGATCCTGCATCGGCTTCTTGTCGAAGATGGCTGCGTAGAGACGGTTGAATGAGTTTTTCAGCGATTCGCGGAGAGTTCCCGAGGATATCTGCGTAAGCAGAAGATTGAAGTACTCCTTGCACATATAAGGATTGGTGTTGTAGCGCGAAAGATTGTGCGTGATGAGCGGCAGGAGCATTTGGGTCTTGTCGTCGTTGAGCAGACTTCCCGAAACGTCCTTTAAGATCGCGAGGGTGTCGCTCTTTAACATCTCGAAATATTCGTCCGCGTCCTCCGCGCCCCACTTTTGCGAAAGGTCCAGCAGCTTATGCGAGAGCTTTTCGTTCGGCGAGTAGTATTCCGACAGGAATTTCAGGTTCGCCCGCAGAGCGCCGAGAATTTCCTCCTTGTTCTGCGCGAAGTTTATCGACTTCAAAAGATTTCCGATAAGCTCCTTGGTGTTCGGGTCGGAGGTGGTCTGGGCTACCTCGCGGAGAACGTCGTAGAACTCGTGCCCGCTGAACATGGTGTTCTGCTGTTCTTGGTTCTGTATTTCTTGAACCAGTTCCTCGGGGGTCACATACAGCTCCTTGGCGAGACTTTGCAGACTGCCGTAAAGATCGGTGTGCCCCGTGACGAGCGCTTGATTGAGCACTTCGACGTTGAGCAGATCCTTTAGCATCTCGACGGCGAGCGTGGGGTCTTTGGGTGCGCGCACCTGAAGCGGGATAAGTTCGCGGTTGCCCATTTCAAGGCGGCTTTTGGAAGCGGAATCGGAATTTACACCCGCGCTTCCCACTCCGGTGAGCTTGACGATGTCGAACGGATCGGTATTCGCGTCCTGCTGACGGGGACTGTAATTATAGTTCTTCGAGGTTATCGGGTTATTTATCTGCGGAATTTGCGCCATTTCGTGTCACTCCTTTTAAGAGGTTTAAGATCTCTGTAAATCTATTGTAACATATTTCGCTGGAATAATAAAGGGTTTTTTGAAAAAAATTTTTCAACGCCGAAAACAAGCGTTCAAGCGTTGAAGTTTACATATAACTTATCGGCAAATTTTTGGATTTTTTTAGTAAATAAGCGTCAAAGCGGGGCTTAAACGCCTTGCGGCGGCGTATTCGGAAAGGAATTGAAAATATGGCAAAAATCGAATCCGGCATGGAAGCAATGCTTGATATGTATTTCTTCGAGACGAACGGTCTTCTCGAACAGCTCGACGAGATACTTCTTCGCACCGAGAGCGCGGGCGCTTTTGACGGCGACGACATCAAGGAGATTTTCCGCATAATGCACACGATCAAAGGCTCCTCGGCGATGATGGGCTTCGACAATCTGTCCGTTTTGGCGCACAAAGCGGAGGATATGTTCTTTGTCATCAGAGAAAACCCCGACGTTATCACCGACGTAAGCTTTGTATACGACCTTGTATTTCAAGTTTCCGACTCCTATAAAGCGCAGATAGAAGCTTTGCAGAACAACGTAAACGGCGAGTACGAGCAGATGAATTTCGATGAACTTATCGATAAGCTGATAAAGGCTCGCGATAAGCTGACCAGCGAGGCTTCGGGAGATGAGACCGCGGCGGGCGGCTCGGCGAAAGCGTCGGAAGCGGCGGGCGGCGCGGCAGGCGCGGCTCCCGTTAAGGGAGACGGAAAGACCACCGTGCGCGTGTTCTTCGAGGACGGCTGCCAGATGGAAAATCTCCGCGCGTTCCTGCTTATCAACACTATCCGCGACGAGTGCTCGTTCCTCGAGTACACTCCCGACGACGTTGAAAACAACGCCGAAACCTCCAAGGAGATCATCGAAAACGGCTTTGTTGTATCGTTCACCGCCAACGACGGAAAGGACGATTATGTACTTAAATTGATAGAGAGCGCGATGAACGTGCAGTCCTACGAGGTATTGACGAACGCTCCCGAAGCGGCGGCAAGCGCTGCCGAGGCTCCCAAGGCGGAGCTTCCGCCCGAACCGGCGAAGGAAACGCTCAAGACCGAAAAGCCGGCGGCGCCGAAAGCTCCCGCAAAGCCCGCTCCCGCGGCGGAGGAAAAATCGGCCGTGGAAAAGGCGCAGGCGGCAGTCGCAAACGCGAACAGCGGCGCAGCGCAGAAGCAGAGCCTTATCAGCGTAAACCTCGCGAAATTGGACGCGCTTCACGATATCGTCGGCGAGATAATCACTACCGAGAGTATGGTTATCTCCAACCCCGACCTCGAGGGTTTGGAGCTTGAAAGCTTCAATAAAGCCGCGCGCGACCTCAAAAAGCTCACCGGCGAGCTTCAGGACACCGTTATGTCTATAAGAATGGTGCCGCTGGCGGGCGTTTTCCAGAAGATGAACAGAATTGTCCGCGATATGCGTAAAAAACTCGGCAGAGACGTCGATTTCGTGCTCGAGGGCGAGGATACCGAGGTAGATAAGTCTATCGTCGATAATCTTCAAGACCCGCTTATGCACCTTGTCCGCAACTGTATGGATCACGGTATAGGCGAGGAGGATCCCGAGACCAGAAAGAGCCTCGGCAAGCCCGAGAAGGGCACTATCAAGCTCTCCGCGCAAAGCTCGTCGGGAGAAGTCATCATCACCGTTTCGGACGACGGCGCGGGTATCGACCCCGAGCGCGTTATGGCGAAAGCCAAGAAAATGGGTCTTTTGACAAAGCCCGAGGGCGAATATACCGAGCGCGAAATTCAGAATATGATCCTGCTGCCCGGCTTCTCGACGAACGAAGTCGTTACCGAGTTCTCGGGACGCGGCGTCGGCATGGACGTTGTTAAGGCGAATATCGAGAAGTGCGGCGGTCAGGTTCTCGTTGACAGCAAAAAGGGTCAGGGCACCAACTTCATTATAAAGATACCGCTCACAATGGCTATTATCGACGGTATGGAAATCATGGTCGGCGGACTTGTGTTCACCGTGCCTATCTCGACTATCCGCGAAAGCTTTAAGGTAGAGCCGGGACAGCTCCTCAACGATACGGGCGGAAAAGAAATGATCATGATACGCGGCGTGGTTTACCCCATTCTCCGTCTGCATGAGAAGTTTGCAATCGACACAGAAGTCACCGACCTCAAGGACGGCATACTTCTTCTTGTTGAAACGGACAACAAGAGCATGTGCATTTTCGCCGACAAGCTGATAGGCGAACAACAGGTGGTCGTAAAGCCGTTCCCGAAGTACTTGGCGCGCTACAATATTAAGGGCGAGGGTCTTTCGGGCTGTACGATAATGGGCGACGGTTCTATCTCGCTTATCATCGACACGAATTTGCTTATCGGTTAAGGGGGGAATTTTAGAATGACTAATGACGTAATAAGAGAAGCGGTCGCTAAACAGCAGTCGGGCGACAGAAAACTTGCCGCAGACAACAGTATTCTCGGAAAAGTAATGACGTTCAATATCGGCGAACAGGTCTACGGCATTGAGATACAGTACGTTACCGAAATTATAGGCATGCCGAGAATAACAAAGGTGCCGCACGTACCGAATTATATTAAAGGTATCATCAACGTGCGTTCAAAGGTGGTTCCCATTGTGGACATCAGAACGCGTTTCGGCAAGCCCGAGATCCCGTATACCTCGCGCACCTGCATAATCACGCTGAATTTCAATGATATTGCCGTCGGCATTATCGTCGACAGCGTAGCGGATGTTGAGGATATCCATACGGGCGATATCTCGGCAACTCCGCAGAACAAAAACGTAAACGAAAACGAATTCATTCAGTATATGATTCGCGGCGAGAACGACAACACAAAGCTCATTCTCGACGTGGCAAAGCTTCTTGACGAACAGGAGGCGTAAGAAGTGGGACTGGAGATCACCGAAAACGAGTTTCAGCGGCTTGTAAAGTATATGTACGACAATTTCGGCATAAATCTCTCGGCAAAAAAAGTTCTCGTTCAGGGGCGGCTGGGAAATATGCTTCACGACCGCGGCTTTAAGAATTACAATGAATATCTCGACGCCGTAATGGCGGATAAGTCGGGCGCGGAAGTCACCACCATATTAAATAAGCTGACGACCAACCACACGTTCTTTATGCGCGAACCGGAGCACTACACGTTTTTAAAGGACGTGATACTGCCGTATATGACCCAAACCTGCAAGGGGGATCATGTTCTCCGAATATGGAGCGCGGCGTGCTCCTCGGGCGAGGAGTGCTACACCACCGCAATGCTTATGGATCAGTATTTCGGCGCGGAAAAGGCAAAGTGGGATACCCGTATTCTGGCGACCGACATCTCGCAGGACGTTATCGGCAAGGCAAAGCGCGGCGTTTACAGCGAAGATGGTATGAAAGGGCTTTCCAACGAATGGAAAGCGCGGTACTTCAACGACTTGGGCGGCGGCAAATACGAAATTTGCCAAGCTATCAAGGACGAGGTCATCTTCAAGACGTTCAACCTTATGGACGATATGCCGCCGAAATACAAGTCAAAACCGTTCGATTTGATATTTTGCCGCAATGTAATGATATACTTTGACGCGCCGACAAAACAGGCGCTCGTCAACCGCTTCTACGACGTGGTGAAGCCGGGCGGGTACTTCTTCATCGGGCACGCCGAAAGCGTCAACCGAAACGACACGAAGTTTGAGTATATCCAGCCCGCCGTTTACCGCCGCCCGGAGAAATAACGCACGTTTTCCCGCAGTATGACGGGATACAAAATTCAGCTTAGGGGAGAATAACGTTTATGGAAAGAATCAAGCTTTTGGTCGTGGACGACTCCATTCTTTTCAGAGAGGTTTTAACGCGGTTCATACAGCAGGACGATATGATAGAAATAGTCGGCAAGGTGGGCGACGCTTACAAAGCGCGGGACATGATTGTTCAGTATGAGCCGGATGTTATGACGCTTGACCTTGAAATGCCGCGAATGGATGGCGTGGATTTTTTGCAGAAGCTGCTGCCGCAGTATTACATCTCTACGATAGTCGTATCAAGCTCCGAGGTGCGCAGACAAGCGTGCAAGGATGCGGGCGCGGTGGAGTTTCTCGCGAAGCCCGCGGCGCGCACCAACAACGATATGGCGCTGTTTGCCGCAGAGCTTTGCAAAGCCGTTCGCAGAGCATATAAAAGCAATCACCCCGAAAGCAATATCGATGTGAACAACGTTCCAATCAAAGCGGAACAGCCCCCCGCGCCGAAAATTTCGCCGACGGCTCCGAAAGCCAATGTTCGAAACATTGCGGAGATAGCGCAAAGAGCCGAGCAAATGGTGAATAAAAAATCGCAGTCGGCGCAAAGCGTTTCGGAAAAGCCCGAAAATCCCGCAAGCCCGAGGGAAACTTTCAATTACTCCTCGGGAAAGCACGCGAAAGTCAAGCGCAGCGAAGCGATAATAGCTCTGGGCGCGTCAACGGGCGGCACGGAGGCTCTCGAAAGCGTTATCCGCAACTTCCCCGCGGACACTCCGCCCGTTATAATCGTTCAGCACATGCCGGCGGGGTTCACAAAGCTTTATTCCGAGCGGCTTAACAAGTCGTGTAAAATGGAAGTCAAGGAAGCCGTGGACGGCGAACGTCTGCACACCGGACTTATCGTCGTCGGCGCGGGCGACAATCACCTAAGGCTCTGCAAGGACTCGCGCGGCTGGTATGTTTCCTCAAAGCCCGGAGAAAAAGTTTCGGGTCACTGCCCGTCCGTGGACGTTATGTTCGATTCCGTAGCGGATGTCGCGGGATCTCTTGCCATTGGCGCTATCCTCACGGGAATGGGTCGCGACGGCGCGGACGGTTTGCTGAAAATGCGGCAAAAGGGCGCGTTCACCATAGGTCAGGACAAAGAGACCTGCGTAGTTTACGGAATGCCCATGGAGGCTTTCAACTGCGGCGCGGTCGAAGTTCAAGCTCCGCTTTACAGGATCGCGGATATAATCTTAAATCAAATTTACTGAATAACAAAACATCTCCTTGCCAACGGCGGGGAGATGTTTTTTGGATTTATGAGATTTTGCGCCTTGAATACGGGGGGCGTTTTTACAAAAAACCGCGGTGTGAGCCGCGGTTAAAAAAATTCAGTTAACGATCGTAAAATTACGCCATGGGGTATTTTGCGAAAGCCAAAGCGCAAATAATTCCGCCAAGAACGAGCGTAACGCCCGCCGCTGCGTGACCCATAAGCGCCATGTTTTTCATAGACGGCTTAATGCCGCCGTTGGCCTTCTGCTTTTTCATATCGCCGAGCGAAAAAACAAGAGCTAAGATCACTAAGATCAGTGTAACAATTCCCAAAACAAATTTGAGCGTGCGCTGCGCCGTCATATCGATCATATAATGCACGCATGCGCCCGCCATTCCGAGAATGGATAAAACAAAAGAAAATGTTCCCATAAGTATCGCCTCCAAAAAATATGTGATCATTATTACGATCGCGGCAAGCTCGAAACGTTTTCCGAAAAATGCGGTCAAACCGCAAATTCCCCACCGACAGCGGGGAATTTCGAGGTTTTTTACAGAAAATGTGCCGCTGTACCGCACATTGTTTACGCCGTCAAACTGTCGTCAGTCCGAAACGTAAGGGATAAGCGCAAGCTGACGCGCTCTCTTAATAGCCGTGGTAAGCTCTCTCTGGTGATACGCGCAGCAGCCCGTAACTCTGCGGGGCAGAATTTTGGAGCGCTCCGTCATAAACTTCTTGAGCTTAGCTATATCCTTGTAATCAATAAACTCGCTTCTATCGGCGCAGAACTGGCAAACTTTTTTGCGTGTGCGCTTGATAGGGTGAGAAGATCTCTCGACTTTTTCAGCCATGATACATTTACCTCCGTATTATTTTACGCCTTAAATCGGCTTAGTTGTTTTCCGCGCACGAGCGCGGAAAACGTTTGGCGTTCTTTGTCAGAACGGATAGTCGTCGCTGTCCGCCGCGGAGAAATCCGCCGCGGGCGCGGAAGTGTTAGCTTGTGCGGGGGCGCTCTGCGCGGGCGCGGAAGAATATCCTCCGCCGTATCCCGCAGGCGGTTCGCTTATGGGCGGCGCGTCGTAGCCGCCGTTTGAGCCGCTGCCCTTATCACCGGTGAAATATACGTTGTCGACCTGAATTTCATACCATGTCGCTGGGTTGCCGTTCTTGTCGGTGTACTGACTGGTCTGCAATTCGCCCTCGATAAGGATAAGCCTTCCCTTGGGGAACCACTTGGAGATGAACTCCGCCGTTCCGCGCCATGCCTGACAGTTAAAGAAATCGGACTTTTTGTCCTCGCCCTTTTTCTGGAAATTCCTGTCGACCGCTATGCGGAACCTTGTGACCGGCACGCCGTTCGGCGTGGTTTTAAGCTCCGCGTCCGCGACCATGCGCCCCATCATAATGACCTTATTCACTTAAATAACACCTCCCACTGTGCTCTGTTCACTTAGCGAGCATTACCGCCGAGCGCAGAATGCCGTCGGTGATGTTGACGATACGCTCGAACTCTGCGGGGAATTCGGGCTTTGCCTCAAAATTGTAGAGCACGTAGTAGCCTTCGCTCTCGTAGTTGATCTCGTAAGCGAGCTTTCTCTTGCCCCACTCGTCAACATTGGTAAGCGTGCCGTTCGCCTTGATAAGCTCCGAGAACTTGTCCGCGAGTGCCTTGATCTGTTCCTCGTCGTTCTTTACGGAGAAAACTATCATTGCCTCGTACTTTTCATTCAGCTTTGCCATTTTATTGCACCTCCTTATGGATATATATCCCGCGTTTTCCGCGCGGGAAAGGGGTTATCGTCCTTTTAACGATTAACTTATACATTATAACACATTTTTCCTTCCTTGTCAAGGGGTTTATTTAATTTTTTGTTTTCCTCGCGGGAGATAGAACAGTACTATTTCACAAAAAACGGAATTGATTTTTGTGAATTTTTTTACTTGACATAATAGCTTATTTAATATATAATGGATTTGAGAATAAATATTATCCAAAACTTTTAATTTTAATCATTATTGGAGGTAAATTATTATGAAGAGGAAGATTACAGCATTATTCTTAGCGGTCGTTGCCGCATTATCGTCAACGGTAACCGTTTATGCGGAAGAAGCAATCGAACAGCGTGAAACGGTTCGTGTGGGAAATTACAATTGTTGGGTCGAAGACGGAGAATATTATACGGAATATAACGGAGAGGTTTGTCAAGTAATAAATCTTGATGAAATGACCCCCCCGACCCGTTGATGAAGTTCAAGCTCTTTCCGATGAAGCTGATTGGGAGCATGCTAATATAGAAATGGATATTAGCGACGGTAGTGAATATCAAGGGCTTATAAACATTAAAAAGATGAATGATTATACACCTATTTTTGTCGGGGCACCGGATGACACGGATTATTCTTATCAAATCTCCACAAAGTTTAAGGCGGCAAATCAATATCAAATTACCGTTTATACGTATAGTAGCATCTCTAATGAATGGTCTGAATATGATATGTCAGTCATTTTCGGTTCAAAAGTCAATAAAAAAATACTGGTCAGCGGTACTGCGGCAAATTCCACAAGTAAATGCTGTGTGTATTTTCACAGGGCTAAAAGCTCGGGCGAAAAAGTTTTTTATTATTGGTTCCAACAAATTGAAGACCCAACGTGATGGAGGTGTGGTATTATGTCAAAACGCGAAAAAATCATGTTGACGGTCTTGATGATCGTGGTGCCGCTTTTGTTGATTCTTGTTATAGCGGACACGATTCAGCTTATCACTTTTGGTAAATACGCGGACGCTCATCCGGAGGAGATAGAGGTATACAAGGACACGTTTATAAAGGTGGACGATGTGGGCTATATTCGGTATGATATGGTCTTCCCCGACCCGGAAAAGGTGGAAGCGGGAACGGTCAAGACATACAACAAATCCGAAGTGGACGCGCTTATCGAAGAAGCTGTCGCGAACCGCGACGCCGAGAAATCCAATTCGCAATAAATTTTCAAGCCGCACAGCTTTCGGGCTGTGCGGCTTTTTGCGGTTCTGCCTGAATTGCTCCACAAAGAATAATATAAATTGCACATTTTGCGAAAGAAATCAGCAGCGTTTTTGTGCAATATGCCAAATAACGCTTGTTGAATTTGTTTTAATTTTACGTATTTGTGGATAAAGGGTTGAAATTTGCGGTGAGATGATGTATAATATAAAGTGTATTATTATTTTTGTGATCAACGAAAGGGGAACAAAACTATGACTTCACCAATAAGCAAAGACGAACTTTTAAGTCATCTCAAATCAATATTGGAGTACGACTTCCGTACAAACCCGAAAGACGCTTCCGTAACGCAGATCTACCGCGCGCTTTCCACGATAGTCGTAAACTATATGAAAGAGAAGCGCCACAACTTTATGCACGACTGCAACTCCAAGGGCAGAAAACAGGTCTACTACCTGTCTATGGAGTTCCTTATGGGACGTTCGCTCAAAACTTCGCTGTATAATCTCGGTATGCAGGACGAAGCGGCTAAGGCTCTCGAGGAGATCGGCGTGAAGATCGACAGAGTTTACGAGGAGGAGCCGGACGCGGGTCTCGGAAACGGCGGTCTGGGCAGACTTGCGGCTTGCTATATGGACGGTCTGGCTACCTGCGATTATCCCGCTACGGGCTACTCAATAAGATATGAGTACGGCATTTTCAAGCAGAAGATAGTAGACGGCTGGCAGACCGAGCTTCCCGACAACTGGCTGCCCGGCGGCGGCGCGTGGCTGGTGCCCGTGCCCGACCAAGCCGTTGAGGTAAAGTTTGACGGTCAGGTGAACGAATCGTGGGACGACGGCAACCACCGTCTTGAGTATGTAAATTATAACAGCGTTTCGGCGGTTCCTTATGATATGTATGTTTCGGGTTACGACAGCAAGGGCGTTTCAAAGCTTCGTCTTTGGAGCGCGGAGAGCATGTCGTTCGATATGGCATCGTTCAACACGGGCGACTACGCTACGGCTTTGGGCGCGAACAATATCGCGCACTCCATTTCAAAGGTTCTGTACCCCAACGACAACCACGCAGAGGGCAAGGCTCTGCGTTTGAGACAGCAGTACTTTATGTGCGCGGCTTCCGTTGCGGATATCGTAATGCGCCACATGCGCGTTTACGGCAATCTCGACAACTTCCACGAGAAAGTTGCCATTCACATTAACGACACTCACCCCACTCTCGCTATCCCCGAGCTTATGCGTGTTCTGCTCGACGAGTGCGGCTACGGCTGGGAGCAGGCATGGCATATCGTTACGAGCACATTCGCTTACACCAACCACACGGTTATGTCCGAGGCGCTTGAAAAGTGGGACGAGGATCTGGTTCGCCGCATTCTTCCGAGAATTTATCAGATAATCTGCGAGATCAACCGCCGCTACTGCGAGGATCTTATGAACCGCACCGGCGACGGCGACAAGGTTTCCAAGATGTCTATCGTTCAGGACGGCAAAATTCACATGGCATATCTCTGCTGCGCGGCTTCTCACAGCGTAAACGGCGTATCGAAGCTGCACTCGCAGATAATCAAGGACGACGTTTTCCGTCTCCAGTATCTCGACAAGCCCCACCAGTTCAAGAACGTCACGAACGGTATCGCTTACAGAAGATGGCTGCTCCAGTCCAACAAGGAGCTTACCGATCTGCTTTCCGAGTGCATTGGCGAGGGCTTCAAAAAGGACGCTTCGGAGCTTATCAAGTTCCAAGTGTTCGCGAACGACAAGAGCGTTCTCGAAAAGCTCGGCAAGATCAAGCGCAATAACAAGGAGCGCTTCGCGGAGTATGTTGAAAAGACCACGGGCACAAAGCTTAATCTTGACAGCATTTTCGACGTTCAGGTAAAGAGACTTCACGAGTACAAGCGTCAGCAGCTTAACGCTATGAACATCATCGCGGACTACAACTATTTGAAGCAGAACCCGAACGCGCCGTATGTTCCGAGAACGTATATCTTCGCTTCAAAGGCGGCGCCCGGCTACTATATCGCAAAGCAGATAATCAAGATGATCTGGTGCATTGGCGAGGAAATCAAGCACGACCCCGTTATCTCTAAGAAAATGCAGGTCATCTTCCTTGAGGACTACAGAGTTACGCTTTCCGAAATTCTTATGCCCGCCGCGGAAGTTTCCGAGCAGATCTCTCTTGCGGGTACGGAAGCTTCGGGTACGGGCAATATGAAGCTTATGCTGAACGGCGCTTTGACGCTCGGCACTTACGACGGCGCGAACGTTGAAATTCATGAGGCTGTCGGCACGGATAATATCTTCATTTTCGGTATGAGAACTCCCGAGGTGAACGATATGCGTATGAAAGGCTACAACCCGCAGCATTACATTGATAACAACCCCGTTATCTCGGACGTTATCAAGAGAATGTACAACGGCATAAACGGCGCGACGTTTGAGGAAGTGGCAGGCTCTATTCAGAACAAGGACTACTATATGGCGCTCGCTGACTTCGACAGCTACCGCGGCACGCAGTTCTACATCGCGAACGTTTATGAGAACCCCTTGGATTGGAACAAGAAGTCTCTGATGAACATCGCGGGCGCGGGACGCTTCTCCGCCGACAGAGCTGTTCAGGATTACGCGCGCGACATCTGGAATTTGAAATAAGAGCGACGCACGATATTTGAGCAAATAATTAAAAAACACGGCTTTCCGCCGGCGGCAGCCGGCGGAAAAGCTGTTATATAGGAGATAATTATGAGTGATTTACCGATATTCGACTGTTTCGACACGAGCTACAAGCACCCGTTCGGGGCTTTGCGGCGCGGTCAGCCGTCCATGTACAACGTAAGGATACCGAAAAATATGAACGTTTCGGACCTTACGCTTGTAATGTTCCGCCCGGGATTTAAGGAGCGTTTTATAGCGCTTGCGCTTCAGGACGAAAGCGGCGAGGACAATATATATTCCTGCGTTTTCACGCCCAATAATTGCGGCGTACACCACTATTATTTCACTTGTATACTCGACGGCAGACGGCGCTATATAAAGCGCACGGGCGCGAATATCGGGGTGTTCGAGGGCGAGGAGCTGTTCCAGCTTACCGTGTTCGACGAGAATATGTACACGCCCGCCTGCGTTCGCGGCGGCATTATGTATCAGATATTCCCCGACCGTTTTTACAAGAGCGGCGTAAAGCATGAAAACGTCCCCGAGGATAGAATTATCCGCGAGGATTGGCTCGGCACGCCCAACTACCGCCCCGATGATAAGGGAATAGTCCGCAACAACGACTATTTCGGCGGCGATCTTCGCGGAATTATCGAGAAATTGCCGTACATTAAAGATTTGGGCGCTACGATAATCTACTTAAATCCGATTTTCGAGGCTCACGAAAACCACCGCTACAACACCGCGAATTACGAGAAAATAGACCCCATGCTCGGTACGGAGGAGGACTTTATCGAACTCTGCGAAAAGGCTAAGGAAATGGGTATCGACATAATCCTCGACGGCGTTTTTTCGCATACCGGCGCGGATTCCGTGTACTTCAACAAGTTCGGGCGCTACGGCGAGAAAACGGGCGCTTACCGCGACCCGAATTCCCCGTATCATTCGTGGTATTCGTTTATCGCCTATCCCGAGCGCTATGACAGTTGGTGGGGAATTACGACGCTCCCGAACGTCGATGAAAACAACCCCGCTTACACCGAGTACATCTGCGGCGACGGCGGAATTTTACAGAAATGGATAAAACTCGGCGCGCGCGGCTGGCGTCTGGACGTAGCCGACGAATTGCCCGACGAGTTCCTTGACAACCTCAACAAAGCCGTAAAGAAAATGGGCGACGATAAGGTGATTTACGGAGAAGTATGGGAGGACGCGTCGAATAAGGAAAGCTACGGCGTTCGCCGCCGCTATCTTATCGGCGGTCAGCTCGACAGCGTTATGAACTACCCGTTCAAGGAAGCGATCTTAAATTACGTCAAGTACGCGGACGGCAAGCTTTTTGTGGACAGCATTATGTCCATTCTCGACCACTATCCCAAGCCCTCGGTGGATATGCTGATGAATTTTCTGTCCACGCACGACACGGAAAGAGCGCTCACGCGTTTGGGCGGAGAGGAAGTCGGCTGGCACGACAAGGACTGGCAAGCGGAGCGCCGTCTTGACGGAGCGCAGTATCTTCTCGGAATCGCTCTGCTGAAGTGCGCTATGGTATTGCAGTTCTTCCTCCCCGGCATACCGTCCGTCTACTACGGCGACGAGGCGGGAATGGAGGGTTACCGCGACCCGTTCAATCGCCGCTGTTACCCGTGGGGCGAGGAGAACCTCGATCTTATTGAGTTTGTAAAACAGCTTTCCAAGGTAAGAAAGGGCACTCGCGCGTTCGAGCAAGGCGCAATGCGCTTTATCGAGTGCGACGACAACGTCTGCGTTTTCGCGCGGTTCGACAGAATAACCCGCGACGCGGCGATAATTTATCTCAACAAGTCAACCAAGGGCAGAACGTTCGAGATAAAGAACGAAAAAACCGCTATGTTCTACGGCTTTGAGCCGGCGTTCGACCGTTACGGAAAGGGTATCGCGGACGGCAAAATTCACGTTGCGCCGTTCGATTACGGAGTGGTCTACTGCGAGATATGAGCCGATAAAGCTTTGTAAACGCCGATTTAAAAAGCTTCTTCCCGAGCGGTAAATCGGCGTTTTCATAATAAAGAGGTGAGTGCATTGGACAAAAAGATCATCGACCGCGAGTTTCTTTATAAGAAAAAAATGCGGATGGGCATAGGCAAAACTATCGGATATTATTTTTTCACAGAGCTTATACTGATTTTGCCTTGCATTTTGATAGGCGGTATGCTTTTGACGAGTGTAAAGGAGTGGAACACGCAAAAAGGACAATCGGTCTTGTTGACGATTATCGGAATATTGTCGGGGCTGAATGTCATCGCTATGACTGCCTATGCAATCAGCAGCAACAGGGACGACCGCAAAAAGCTCGAAAACAAAGAGATAACGGTTCGGCGGCGCGTTAAAACGGCGGACGTTATTTCCTATCAGCGAGAAAACCGCAGTGAGCATAAATCCGGGTGGATTGTCTTTGACGACGAGGATAAGTTTGACGAAAAAAATCAGTATATGATAAGCTCCGCCGATTTAGATCAGCCGGTCGGCATGGGTTTTTATGTGTTTCAATACCGCGACGGCGAATATATATGGGCGTATCCCGAATCAAAGTACGTGGTCGCCGAGGGCGAGTTCTCGCCGCATTACATATTTGAAAACGAAAGTCCCGCCGCTCCAGAAAACCCCGCCGTTCCCGAAAGCGCGGGCGGCGCGCTCGCAACGCTTAAGAAAAAAGATGAACCGAAAGTTTCAAACGAGCCGGTTCGTCAAAACGAGCCGGTTCGCCTGCTGACCGAGAAAAGCCCGAAAGCGCAAGCCAACGGTTATTTTGACAAGCAAACGCTTATCGGGCTTACGCGCGTTACCTTTTGGCAGTTAGTGTTTACTGCCTTTGTCATTTGTATGATTTCTTTTATCATATATGCCCTGTTTGTAAGGGATTGGACTTCCGGACGGCTTGCAAAATGGATGACAGTAACCTTGATTATTGCGATTGTTTTTGATTTGATATGCGTTATCTCAGCAATATCCGACGCGAAAGGCGCTAAAAAACGCAATGTGACCGTGGAACGCGCCGTTAAAACCTACGGCTATTACGCTCACGTTATCAACCGCGGCGGTTCGAGTTTCGGTTTTATCGTGACGAACGGCAGAAACCCGGACGACAAAGGTCTTAGGCTGTACTGCGAGGAAAACTTAACCAAACTGCCCGACGGCACGGAACTATGGATCTTCCGAAATGTGTCCGATAACAAGGTTTTGAAAATAATTCCCGCGCAAGATTATTTGGGGCTTGTCACGGCGGATTTTCACGACGTTACACACCCGGATTTTTACAAGTTCTAACATAACAACGGAGAGCCTGCGCTCTCCGTTGCTGTTTATTGGTTCATTGGTTCAGCCCTTGACTTCGACCTCAAGCTCCATTGAATAATCCGTACCGCTTACGGGTTCGACTGTGCCGAGAGCGTCCATTTGTGCTTTAAGCTCTTCTAAAGACGGCTCGTTTTCAAGAGATTTTTCCGCGCGTTCTATCGTGACCGGCAGAGTCGACAGAATGGTTTTTTCATCCTCGGAGAGTTTTTCCTTTTTTTCAAGCTCGTCTTTAAGCGACCTCTCGTAATTCAACAGGCCGTATTCGGGCGCCAGATAATCGTATTTATCCCTGAGAGCTTGATATTCCGAAGCCTCGTCCGCGGTGAGATAATGAGTTTCGTATACGGGATTCACGGCGGGCTCGCGGACGCTTTTATCTGTCAAGATTAAAACTGCGGCAAGCGCTGCCAACAGAACCGCGACTATCGCGATTGGGAGTATTTTGTTGAAAGCTTTCATATTTCTCCTCTCTTTTCGATTATGCAAGGTACGCGATAAATTCGGGACGAAGAGCGCCGACGGTAACAAGCTTTTTATTTTCAAGTCCGTAGAGGTCAATTCCGTTCAAATACGCGCGCGTGGGCGCAAACGGCGAACGGAATGCGTTTACGGCAGCCATATTGTTATTAAAGGTATTTGGGGAAGCGATAATTGTCTCATCAAAAGTAACTATTTTCGGATGGTTGATACCGTTTTTGCAAACGAATGTGGGAAAGCTTCCGTGCAGCGCCACTTCACATTTTGTGGATATATATGTACACCGCTGGCTGCTGTCCGGGTCCCCGTCTTTTTTAACATATTTAAATGATGCCGTTGTATATGCATTATAAGAATATGTTGCTCTCACATTGGTTATAACGGTTTTGGCTGAGAGTCCCTTTATATATGCCTTTGCATAATCGTATGCGTTTTTCGCGATTTTGGTTACACTGTTTTGGTTTAGTAAATATGTTACTCCCTTTTTTCCGGTTAGCCCCAATACCTTCAATGCACCCGCTTTCCAATTTTTTTTATTCTGAAGTACAACAGCGCCCGTTTCAAGCAATTTGGAAGGCTTGCCGCCTTTTACCGAAGCGGTCAATGTCTGAACTTCATATCTGTCATAAAGTGTTGTAACGGTGCTTCTCCATGTATACCAATAAATGTTATCGGATTTTGGAGTTAACACGTATGGCATAATTCCCGCATCGTTTTCTCCAAAACGTTCCAAAACTTCTTCGGTTGTAAGAGATTCCACACCAAGCCCGGACAGCTGTTTGTCAATTTCATGTTCTTCGGCTTGAAGCGCGGATGTGTCCAAACCAAGATCGCCATTCTCTTTAATGGAAAGAGATATGCTGTTGTGGCGGCTTAAAAGCGTTTCAATAAAACTGTTTTTGTTTGCCGGTTTTACGGCAAAAGCCGGCGCGGATAATGACGCTGTCGTCATAATCGCAACGACAATTGCACTGAGTTTCTTTTTTGCGTTTTTCATAATAATTTTCCTACCTTTTGTTTTTTACAGCAATTCTGACCTATATTTTTCTCTTTGCAAAAAACATAAGAATGTCAAAAGCTGCTTTATCTTTTATTATATACTATAAACGCACAAAAGTCAATATAGTAAACTTGATTTTTCCGTTATGGGGGAGAAGCCGCACAAAATAAAAGCGTTTTATTTTGGCAAAGTAGTTGACAACGGCTGCAAAAAGTGGTAAAATAAATCTGTATAAATAATTTTCGGGAAGCCAAATACTCCCCCACAACAAAGGAAGGTAATCCACAATGGAACTTAAAATTCAAAAGACAACTGCTCCCAAGGCAAAACCCGCCGATGAAACAAAGCTCGGCTTCGGTCATGTTTTCACCGACCATATGTTCGTGATGAACTATGACGCGGGCGAGGGCTGGCACGACGCGCGTATCGTACCCTACGGTGAAATCTCGCTGTCGCCCGCCGCAATGTGTCTGCATTACGGTCAGGAAATTTTCGAGGGCTTGAAAGCGTACAGAACCGCGGACGGCTCCGTGCAAATGTTCCGTCCGCAGGAGAATTTCAAGCGTATGAACAACTCCGCGGAGCGTATGGTTATCCCGAAATTCGACGAGGATTTTATGCTTGAAGCGCTTAAAAAGCTTGTTGAACTTGAACAGGACTGGGTTCCCCACACGGACGGCGCGTCGCTTTACATTCGCCCGTTTATCTTCGCAACCGACCCGTATGTAGGCGTAAAGCCCGCAGACCACTATCTGTTTTTGATAATCCTGTCTCCGTCGGGCGCGTACTATTCAACGGGACTTAACCCCGTTAAGATCTATGTTGAGCAGAAGTACGTAAGAGCCGTTCGCGGCGGCACGGGCTTCGCGAAAACGGCGGCGAACTACGCTGTTTCGCTTAAGAGCCAAGACGAGGCTCACAACCAAGATTACGAGCAGGTGCTCTGGCTGGACGGTGTGGAGCAGAAGTACATAGAAGAAGTAGGCTCTATGAATATATTCTTCGTAATCGACGGCGAAGTTATTACTCCTCAGCTTACCGGTTCGGTATTGCCCGGCATAACGAGAAAATCTTCTCTCGAACTCTGCAAGAAGTGGGGAATGAAAGTCTCCGAGCGCCGCATTACCATTCAGGAAGTAGCCGACGCTTACGACGCGGGCAAGCTCGACGAGGTGTTCGGCACGGGCACGGCGGCTGTTATCTCGCCCGTAGGTCACCTCAAATGGGGCGACAAGATCATGACGATAAACGACAACAAGATAGGTCCGATCTCGCAGAAGCTCTACGACACCATGACCGGTATCCAGTACGGCAAGCTTCCCGACGATATGGGCTGGATAGAGAAAGTTTGACGCTATGACGCTTAAAGCAAATAAACTCTCCGCCGAGATTCTGCAAATCATAACCGAACGTTACGTGGTAACAAACGCCGTCATTCCCGCCGATATCCTTAAACTCAAAGACGAAACGATGAACCTATACGAAAAAAGCCGCAAAGAAACAAACGTCGACGTTCTGTCGGGCTACGAGCGTCGGCTTGAGGAAATTCGCGCTTTGGTGTGTGAAACGTACTGCGCGCCGCCGAAAGGCTAGTTCTTTGAAAATTAAACAGACTTTACACGTTCCCCTTGAAATTTTGGATGAAATGTGATATAATAGGTACAAGAATACAAAAAAGGGGGGTGAAACTATGCCGAAACAGGTTTTAACCGTTGGAGATATTAAAGAAATTGAAAAATTTCTTGAAATGCAGCAACAAGCCGCTAACGAGACCGCCGTGAAAGAAAAAATTGACGAACTGATCAAAAAGCTTGATGAAATGGAGATCAGATCATAATAAACCGCAAAAGGAGCGAATTATGGAAAACTCCGATATGCAATACATCGGGCTGCTTATAGACGTATTTTATAGGTTTGCGGACTTGCGGAAAGTAGCGGTGAAAACAAACGCGGATGAAGTTGTCGGCGCGATTGACGAACAGATGAAGCGAATTAAAGTAAAACTTCAGCCGTTGGAACTGCCCGAAGATTGATGCCGTAAACCGCACAAAAGGCGTAAAGTCTGTTTAACGGGCTTTACGCCTTTTTATGTATGGAGGTCATATATGGAAACCGACGAAAAAACCGTTGACCCTAAAGAACGAAAAAAACCAAAAGTGCGGGTCATCGTGGGCATCGTTTTGCTCGCGCTGGGGCTTAGCTGCTCGCTGTACAGTCTGATAGGGCGCGTCAGAGCGGATAACGAAAAGGAAGCGCTGACGGCGCGGGCGCGGGAAAACGCCGCCGCTTACGTTTCGGAAAAGTACGGCTTCGACGCGGAGCTTATCGAAGACGACGACAAGTACCACGCAAATTACAACGCCTATTTTGAAGAGGATAAGATCGTGGCTATGCAAAACGGAGACAAGAAATTTTACGTTTTGGCGAAAACCGCTGAAAATCCCGACTTTTCGGGCTTTGCCGACAGCTATCAGGACGAGGAGATAAAGGCGGCATTTTTTGATAAGGTGTCGGAATTTCAGGCTGGCGGCAAGGTCATAGAAGCGTATTGGGGTTGTCCGAATGATGCTCGCTTTTTGATTATGCGCTCAATGTATCATAACCGCTTTGACGGAAACGATCTAGACGAGGCTTTGGAGGACTGCAAGGGCAAGCTTGAAATGGTTTTCGCGAACGCGGAACTTTCCGACAGTCCGCTCGCCGAGTGGCTGACAAGTCACGATATCGAGTGCAAGCTGACTTCGTTTGACAGCGAACAAAGAGCGGAGGAATTTTCCAAGCTCGAAAATATCAACGACCATTCCTATGAGATATACGCGCCATACATAACCGGTTATGTGGAACTCACGCCAAGCGGTAAGGAAAGCGGAATAAGCTATAAATTGAAAAGCCGTGATGACTTCCGGTACTGCTATTTCCCTACGGAGAGCCTAAAATACGAGGACAGCAGCGACAGGGTCGCTGTCTCCGAAATAGAGCAAAGCGAGTTTACGAAGCATTATGCTTATTACAACGATGATTACTGCTTACGCAAGCCGCTTTCCAAGGCGTATAAATTTACCGTAAAATACGGCAACGTCTGCGTATATTATCCGCTTAAAAAATTCGAGGGTATGGAATTGGAGCAAGTGGGCGCGGCATATTATTTCCACGGCGGCTTCGCAAATAACTACGATATTGCGAGAGCCGAGGTTTGCGGCGAATACGCTGTTTTTACGCTTCCCGTTTACGATCAGGAGTTTATGCTCGTGGACAACACGGGGCAGGAAGAGTTTGTTCCGCAATGGAAAAAGAAGAAACAATAACGCGTTGGGAGAAAAAATGAAAAAATTTAAAAAATCGGCGGCGGCTTTGGCGGTCGTTTTGGCGGCGAGCGCTCTCGCGGGCTGCGAAGAACGTCAGAGCGATAGCCCGAGCGGTTCTACGTCCGCGCAAAGCGTTCAAAGCGCGGCAGAACAAAGCAGAGCCGAACAACAAAGCGCTCAAAGTTCGCAAGAGAAACAAGATGTCTCCGCAGAGCAGAGCGCGGTCTCGCAAACCGAAAGTCTTACCGAAGAGCAATACAAGGCGAAAGTTATCAACTGCACCGCTCAATGGGTCATCGTTCTTTACGAAAGCGAAAACGCCGCGGCGGTAACCTTGGCAAGCGACGCGGATTTTATCGAAGCGCTCAGTAAAAACGACCGTGAAAAGCTGAAAAAGGATCTTATAGAGTGCGCACAAAAAGCCGAGGTCGCTTTGGCTCCGCTCGAAGGCATTGCTCCGCCCGAGGGAATGACGGAGTTTCACGGCGAGTTTTTAAAGTTTGAGAAGATACTGCGGCTTTACAACAGCACGCTGAAAGAAATTGCCCAAACCGATTTGGAAGATACGTCCTTAATTGAAAGCATTGGAGAAAATTTCCAAAATAAAGCGGAAAGCTTCGACATCGACAGCTTTATGAAGAATTACAAGTGGTTTGCCGACGGCGTTGAAAACAGCGAAATAATTCGGAAAAATCTCGCTATAGCCGAATATACCGAGAAATCGAATGTAACCTCGGCGGACAGCGACGCGAAAACGGTAATGTACGCGGTAAATCTTTGGATTGTTGATAATATGAATAACGGCGGAAACGCTCCCGCCGAGGGTACGGTGAAGATATCGTGGAGCGGCGGCGAGGTTTCCGTTTCGGGCGCGATAACCGACGCCGACAAGGCGAATAACACACCGCAAACGCTTACCGAACATCTTAAAGAGAACTTTAGGGGTCTGATGGACGGCTACGCGGAAGTTTATTTAAACGCCGACGGCAAAGCGTTCGCGGCAATTTACGCCCTTGACGCGTCTTCTCTCGACAGCGCGGAACACCCCGCTCTCTCGGACTTTGAAAAAGGCTCGTGGAAGTGGAACGGCAAAACGGCGGGAATTTCTCCGAGCGGAAATATTGTGGGCACCGCGCCTAAAGTTGTGCTCGATAAACAATAACGCATTGAACCGGACGGAGGTGCGCTGTGAACAAAACTCTCAGAAACATCATATCGGTGGCGGGAACATTCCTGATACCGCTCGTTTTGGTGCTGATATCGCATCACAACATAAAGACCGCCGAGAGCAATAACAAGGCTCTCATGGAGGGTTTTTATGAGATCGTGAGTATCACGGACGGAATTTTGGACGCGCACGACAGCGGTATGCCGCAAACACTGAATTACGTTCGCGAAAACAAATCCCGCGCTTCCGAAGCCGTCAAGAAAATGCGCTCGGTGTGCGATTATTTCGATAAGGTCACCGTGCCGGGCAAACTCAAAGACGAGCTTGCCGCCGTTCGCGCGGCTATTCCCGATATGCGCCGTTTCCTTGATAAATATGAGAATATGTTTCACGACGTTATGCTCGAAAGCGAATTTTTGGGCTACGTTCACGAGATGTCAGAGTCCGTTTCCGCTCTCGAGGACGAGGGCAGCTTCTTTTACGCGGAGAGCGCGTTTATGAAAAAGCTCCAACGGCTTGAAAGACGGCGCGGCGGGCTTTTGTGGCTCTGAACAGTAAGGGCAGCACCGTACAAAGACCGTAGGTCGGTCTTTGTGCGGTGTTGCCTAAGGAAAGGGAAAAATGTGACAAAACGAGTGACCGCGCTTATTATAGCGCTGGCGATACCGATAACGATATTGTTTGCGGCGTGCGGCAGTCAAAGCAAGGCTGTGGGCGAGCCGATGACGATACAGGCGTATTACAACGAGAGCTATAAATGCTTTAAGGAGTTTACTAGCGGTACGGGAAAGTTCGCGGCATTGGCAATGAAGTGGCGGTTTGGCAGCGCGGAAGATATCGCGAGCCTGAAAGAAATAATAAAGCATAGGGAAACGGCTTACGACGGTCTGGAAAAACTGAACCCGCCGTCAAAGTACAAGGATATGCACAATAAAATACTGAAGTCGCTGAAGTACGAGAGAGATTGGGATAAGGCCGTCGCGAAGTACGAAACGGCAAAAAGCCAAGACGACTTGGACAAGATCGGAAAAAACTCGAAAAGATAGTCGGCGACGAGAAAAAAGAGTATTTCCCGAGCTTGTATTTGGAACTTATCCGCAGTCTAAACGAAGAACCGGGAATCGTTAAACCCTCATTGCAATAAGGAGTAAAAATGACAAAACGTATAACCGCGCTTATAATAGCGCTGATAATTCCGCTCGCTCTTTTAACGGCGTGCGGTAAGACCGAGGAAGTTTCAGTGCCGGACATTCTGCTTAATGACCCGACCGTAACCGTCGAGGGCGAGCCGCTGTCCGTTGAGGAATATTACAATACCTTACGCGAGAAATTTCACGATTACTCGAAAGCAGTCACGGAATTGCCTTATGATGAAAATTCGACTTTCAATGAAATAAAGGCGAACAGAGCCGCATCCACAACGGCTTGTGCTCATATTTTGGAGAAGCTGTGCGAATTTCAGAAGATCAACCCGCCCGAGAAGTATGCCGAAAAGCATAAAAAGCTGATCGGCGAGCCTTTGGCAAAGGAAAAGGAGATCACGCGCGCGGAGTGGAAGTGGCTGTTTTCGACAACGGAAAAGGAGAGTGTGGAAAACGGCAACAAATTCAAAGCGCTTGTGGAAGCCGCCGACAGCGATGCATTTCCGGATTATTTTAGTGAGTTGATCAAAGAGCTGAAAGCCGAAGCGGGCGACGTCTCAAATCCGGAAAGTGATTTTTCGATGGTTTAATGAACGAAAGGAAAAAATGACAAAACGTATAGTATAGCTTATAATAGCGCTGATAATTCCGCCTACGCTCTTAACGGCGTGCGGCAAGGAGCTTACGGCTAAAGATTATGTAGACGCGCTGGCGGATGGATTTAAGGCAACACCGCACAGAGATTGTCGTCCGATTGCGTCGCCTAATTTTTCGTCAGATTGCATAAAATCGACGAATAAGGCTGGCGCCTATGAGGAGATTTTGGGCAAAAATGACGGAAAATTTGCAAGCAAGCGGGCGGCAAAGCCCGTAGGGCGGTCTTTGTGCGGTGTTGCCTTAAGGAGTTCTCGGCGGCGGTCAAGGATATGGAACCGGCGATTACGGCGGCAACAACGCTCGACGGGCGACCTTACAGCGGTGCGGAACGCACCCGCCGAACAGCGGTTCCCGTCCGTCTTTATGGCGCTTTTGCTCGAAGTGAAAGCCGCCGCGGACGCGTCAAGCAAATAAGTTAATCTCCCCCAACACCATTGGGGATAAAGAAAGGATATATTAAAAATTATGAACAACACGGAAAAATCTATGGACAAGATTGTCGCTCTTTGCAAGGGCAGAGGTTTTATCTTCGCGGGAAGCGAAATATACGGCGGTCTCGCGAATACGTGGGATTACGGCCCGCTCGGCGCAAGGCTTAAAAACACCGTAAAAGACTGCTGGAGAAAACGCTTTATCCAAGAGCGCAGAAATTCCTACGAGCTTGACGCGGATATCCTTATGCACCCCAGAGTTTGGGAGGCTTCGGGACACGTTGCCAGCTTTTCCGACCCGCTGCTCGACTGCAAGGAATGCAAAATGCGCCATAGAGCCGACAATCTTATTGAAGCGTTCGACCCGGACGCTCACCCGGATTCCATGACAAAAGAGGAAATGTTCCAATACATCAAGGATAAACATATCCCCTGCCCCAACTGCGGAAAGCATAATTTTACGGATATACGCGAATTCAACCTTATGTTCCAGACATTCAGAGGAACCACAAACGATAACAAAAGCGTTATCTACCTCCGCCCCGAAAACGCACAGGGCGAATATGTCAATTTCCTTAACGTTCAGCGGTCTATGAGGGCGAAGCTGCCATTTTCTATCGGACAGATAGGCAAGGCGTTCAGAAACGAGATCACTCCGAAAAACTTCACGTTCAGAACCATAGAGTTTGAACAAATGGAATTTCAGACGTTCTGCAAAGAAGGTACGGACGGCGAGCTTTACGACTACTTTAAAGAGTTCGGACGTAAGTTTTTCACCGAACTCGGAATCAAAGAGGAGCATTTGCGCTATCACGACCACGAAAAGCTGGCGCACTACGCTAAGGCGGCGTGCGATATCGAGTTCCTGTTCCCGTTCGGCTGGGGCGAGATCAACGGCACGCACAACCGCACGGATTTCGACCTTTCCCGTCACCAAGAATACAGCGGCCAGAAGATTGAGTACCTTGACCCCGAAACGAACGAGAAATTTGTGCCTTATATAATAGAGTCCACCTACGGATTGGACAGAACCGTGCTGGCTCTTATCTGCGAGGCATACGACGAAGAGTTAGTTGACGCGGAAAAGAACGACACCAGAGTGGTCTTGCATTTCCACCCCGCCATAGCGCCGATAAAAGCCGCCGTTCTTCCGCTGTCGAAAAAGCTCGGAGAAAAGGCTTTGGCGCTGTACGACGAGCTTTCTAAGAGCTTTATGGCGGATTACGACGAGACAGGCTCTATCGGCAAGCGGTACAGAAGACAAGACGAAGTCGGCACGCCGTTCTGCGTGACATACGACTTCGACAGCGAGACCGACGGCTGCGTTACCGTCCGCGAACGCGATAGTATGCAGCAGGTGCGTATCCCGATAGCGGAAGTTAAGGCTTATATAGAGGAACGCGTTTCCTTTTGATAATTCAAACAAACGCTGCCAAAAGAGCTTATACTAAGTTCAAAGTGTAGGCGGAATTTGACGTGATGACAGGTGCGCGATAGCAAATAAATGTCTATACGTTGCTTTGGAATTAGTATTATAACATCGCTCTCTCCCCGGCGAAGCGGGAGAGAACGAAAAGACACAAATTTTCTGCAATCTGTAATTTTTATTTATCTCTCTGCCCCGCGCGGCAGAGAGATATTTTTTGTAACGCTTTTATGTAAAATGATTGCGAATTACACATTTTTGCCCAAAAAATAATGTGCAAAACCACTTAAAGCGCGTTGTATATATTGTTTACTGTTACAAAAATTTAGCGATTGCTTGACAAAAACAAAATAAAGTAGTATAATAAAACCGTAAATTTAAGTTAAATATAAGGTTATATTCAACTTTGTTTTTACGTTTACTACACTATTTTTACGGAGGGATATCGATGAGACTTAAAAGAGTATTGGCGGGCGCGCTTGCGGCTTGTACGGCGCTGGCGTGTGTCGGCTGCGGCGATACCGCAAATTCCGGCGCGGCAAATTCCGGCACTACAAGCTCGGGCGCGGCAAATTCCGACGCCGCAAATTCGGACGCGGCAAGCTCGGGCGCAAATTCCGGCGCGAATTCCGAAACGAATTCGGGCACTGAGTCGGGCGGTCAGCAGCTTGAGGGCGGATTGACGTTCGACGCTTCCAAAATCCAAGACGGCGAAACGCTTGAGGTAATGACGGCTCGTACCGACCGCGTTTCCGAAAACGACGGCGGCGACGGATATTTCGTGGAATTTGTAAAGGAATTTGAAGAAAGATACAACTGCAAGGTTACTTTCCGCGCGCTTAAAGATTACGCAAAAGATCTTAAGCAAATGATGTCCTCGGGGAATTACGGCGATGTGCTTTCTATTCCCGATTCGGGCTTAAACCCCAAGAGATACAGCGATTATTTTGAAGTTCTCGGAACGGTGGGCGATTTTAAGGACGTTTACAGAGACGTTACAAACAAGGCTCAGGGCGAGGGCGACGAGGCTGTCGTATACGGTCTCGCTCCCGACTGCACCGTTTCGGGAATTTGCTATAACAAAAAAGTTTGGGCGGACGCGGGCATCACGGAGCTGCCCTCTACGGTAGACGACTTTATAGCAGATCTTAAGAAGATCCGCGAACACGATTCCTCGATCATTCCCGTAATGTGCTGCTATCAGGCGCGCGACTGGAACCTTAAGGAATATACGCAGTACGCTCCCGCGGTCACGGGCGACCCCGATTTTAAGACCAAGCTTCTTGTAAACGGCGGCGACCTCTTTGTAAAGGGCGAGCCTTATTACGAGACTTGCAGAATGATGTATGAAGTATACAAGGATCCCGATCTTCACGAGTCTTCCGTAAACGACACCGTTTGGGATACTTCAAAAATGATGCTCGCGCAGGGCAAGGTCGGCACGTTCATCGTAGGTTCTTGGGCGATAAACCAGTTTAAGCAGGAGGGCGAAAAGAACGGCGTTTCCAAAGAGGACTGCGAAAACGTTGCGCTTATGCCCGTTCCGATAAGAGGTTCGGACGGCAAGCTTCATGCTTCCGTAGGCGCGGACGGAAGTCTCGCGGTAAACAAGAACAGCTCCGAATCAAAGAAAGAGCTTGGCAAGGCGTTTATCAAGTGGTGGATCGAGGAATCCGACTGGGCGGAGCACGAGGGCAACATTCCCACGCTGCTTTCCGGAAAAATGCCCGAGGCTCTTCAGCCTTACGCGGATCTCGGCGTTGAACTGTTCACCCAAAATCCCGCACCCGGCGATATCACGACCACGTTCGGCGATATAGACACCAAGCAGGCTCAGGTCAATATCGACGGCGGCGCGGACGGCAACTATAAGTTCTCGATATGCGAATTGGCGATGTCGGGCGGCACAGAGGATGAATTCAATCAGATACTGAAAGATATGAACACCAAGTGGGCTGCGGCAAGAGACTCCAATCCCGAGCTTCAAGCGTTCCTTGCTACCGACGCAGCGGCGGACTATAAGGATGAAAATTACGCAAAGAAAGCGGATTTTTAAGATCGCATAAGATCGCGTGAATAAATTTTGAGGAGACGGCATTTGTCGTCTCCTCTTTACTTTGCGCGAAAAATTATTTTGCCAATAAAAAACATTCATTATTTGTGTGGGATTTGCGTAAAATAAGGCGAAAGCTGAAAACGATTACCTATTATTAACTTAAATTTCACTATTTACATTAAAATCCTTAAAAGAATATGTGCAAAATGACAAAAAAATGCGTGCGTTTATTGATAAATATCACAAAAATAAGCTATCCGCTTGACAAATTAGTGAAAATAAAGTATAATAAAAATGTAATTTAAGCTAAATGTGCAAAATCACGTTAAGCTTTTTCGGTTACTTTACACTATTTTTTTTATTATTTAATGGAGGAATATCTATGAAACTTAAAAGAGTTTTGGCGGGTGCGCTTGCGGCAGGTATGACGTTTGCGTGCGTAGGCTGCGGAGACACAAACACATCTTCAACCGCTCCGGCAAACAACAGCTCTAAGACGTCAGCGGGCACTACTTCGAACAAGACTTCCGGAACAAATTCCGGAGCAACTTCCGGAACAAATTCCGGAGCAAATTCCGGAACAACTTCCGGCGGCAGCACCGTTTCCGGCGGTCTTTCGTTTGACGCTTCCAAGATCAAGGACGGCGAAACGCTTGAGGTCATTACCAACCGTACCGACCGTGTAAGCAAGGACGACGGCGGCGATGGCTATATGCCCGACGAGTTTGTAAAGTCTTTTGAAGAAAAGTATAACTGCAAGGTCACCTTCCGCGCTCTTAAGGATTACGCTAAGGACGTTAAGCAGATGATGGGTTCCACTAACTACGGCGATGTTTTGAACATCCCCGATTCCGGTTTGAACCCCAAGAAGTATGGCGATTACTTTGAGGTTCTCGGTACGGTCGGCGAAATGAAGGACGCGTACAGAGATATCACCAATAAGGCTCAGGGCGAGGGCGACGACGCTGTAGTATACGGTGTTCCTTCCGGCTGTAACGCCGCAGGTATCTGCTACAACAAGAAGGTATGGGCTGACGCGGGTATTACCGAGCTTCCCAAGACCGTTGACGACTTCATTGCGGATCTTAAGAAGATCCACGAAAACTGCAAGGATTCCGACGGCAACGCGGTTATCCCCGTAATGTGCTGCTATCAGGCGCGCGACTGGAACCTCAAGGAGTACACTCAGTACGCTCCCGCGGTTACCGGCGACCCCGATTTCAAGACCAAGCTTCTTGTAAACGGCGGCGATTTGTTCGTAAAGGGCGAGCCTTACTACGAGATGGTTAGAATGATGTATAAGGTTTACAGCGATCCCGATCTTCACGAGGCTTCCGTAAACGATACCGTTTGGGATAACTCCAAGATGATGCTCGCTCAGGGCAAGTGCGCTACGTTTATCGTAGGTTCTTGGGCAGTATCTCAGTTCAAGGCAGAGGGTAAGAAAGCGGGCGTTTCCGACGAGGATCTTAAGAACGTTTCTCTTATGCCTGTTCCTATGACCGATTCCAAGGGCAATCAGAACGCTTCCATCGGCGCTGATACTTGTCTCGCGGTAAACAAGAACAGCTCCGAGTCCAAGAAAGAGCTTGGCAAGGCGTTTATCAAGTGGTGGGTTGAGGAGTCCGATTGGGCTAACCACGAGGGCTTTATCCCGACTTTGACGACCGGCGAGATCCCCGACGCGCTCTCCGGCTTTAAAGAGAACAATGTAAACCTCTACACCGTAAATCAGGCTCCCGGCGCTATCAGCACGACATTCGGCGATATTGATACCAAGCAGGCTCAGGTTAATATCGACGGCGGCGCAGACGGCAACTTTAAGTTCACACTTTGCGAAAAAGCAATGGCGGGCGGCACGGACGCTGACTTCGAGGCAGTCCTCAAAGATATGAACACCAAGTGGGCGACCGCAAGAGACGCGAACCCCGAGCTTCAGGCATTCCTTGCAACTCCCGAGGCTGAGCAGTACAAGGACGAGGCATTCGCTAAGAAAGCTGACTTCTAAGGCTTAAAGCCAAATAAAAAGCGTTTTGGGGAGGCGGGTACCTTCCCAAAATGTTATATTTCATCAATCATGAAAGGACGGTTACTGTATGAGTGCTGCAAAACAAAAGCGGTCATTCGGTGAGTGGGTGCGCGGTTATACGGGACAAAAGTATATTACTACGTTCTTGTTCCTGTTGATCCCGTTGATTCTTATGATTTTGTTCACGCTTATCCCCGCCGTTAACATGGTCGTTTACAGTTTCCAAGACCGTGAAATGCTCGGCTTCAGAAAGTGGGTGGGCTTTGATAACTACGCGAGAGTGTTCGGCGTAAAGTCCGCTACCTTTCCCGTAGCTTCAACTGATTACCTTATTCCGCTGAGAAACTCTCTTTATTATTTGGTGGGTTCGTTTTTACAGCAGGCGCTCGCGCTGTTTTTGGCGACGATCCTCTGCTCCAAGATCAAGCTCGGCGGCTTGTTCAAGGGATTTATGTTCTTCCCGTATATGATGAACGGCGTTGCCGTGGCGATCATATTCAAGAACTTCTTCGGCAACGGCGACGGCTACTCTGCTCCGCAGGGCACGCTGAACTCGATACTGAAGCTGTTCAGCGGCGAGGGCTTTGAAGGAATTCCGTGGATAAGCGATCCGACAAACCCGTTTATGGCAAATGTCTGCTTGGTATTCGCGTCTGTGTGGAGATATGTCGGATTTGATATTATAATGTATATCAGCGCCATACAGTCAATCACTCCCGATGTTTACGAGGCGGCAGACCTTGACGGCGCAAACTCTTGGCAAAGATTTTGGTACATCGTATTCCCGAGCATCAGATCTATTGTATCCTTGCAGCTGATCATGGCTGTTAAGGGCGCGGTTTCCGTTTACGAGATCCCGTTCATTATTACAAAGGGCGGCTTCGGAACGTCTACGTTTGTCATCAAAGCGAACTCGACCGCGTTCGAGGACGAAATGGTCGGTTTGGCGTGCGCGATGTCTGTGGTATTGCTGATTATTACGGTAGTGGTAACGGCTATCCAAAAGGTTGCGTTTAAGGAAAGGAAGTGAGCGGAATGGCGAGTAATTCACATTATTTTGATATGAAATACTATGCGTTCAAGGAAACTCCGAAAGGCGTTCGCATCTTCTGGCAGGTTATGAAGTATGTTGTACTTGTAATTTGCTGCTTGATGGTAATAATTCCGCTGCTGACTGTTTTTATTGGTTCGCTTAAAACGAAGCAGGAAGTTTTGACGACAAGCGCGTTTACTCTTCCCGCGTCTCCGCAATGGGGCAACTTCGCGGACGCGTTTATCAAGGGTAACGTTATGAAAGGCTTGCTGAACACGGCATTTATCCTCGTCGTAACTTGCGTCGGCTCTATTTTGACCGGCACAATGACGGCGTTCGTTGTTCAGCGTTTCCAGATGCTGTTTACAAGAGCGGTTAAGGGCGTTTATCTGGTAACTTCGCTGCTGCCTACGATCACAATGCAGATCTCCGTATACCAGATCGTAACTAAGCTGCACCTTATCGATACCTACGCGGCGCCGATCATCTTGATGATCGGTACGGATATCATCTCGGTTTCGATATTTATTCAGTTCCTTGATAATATCTCCGTTTCGCTTGACGAATCGGCGATTTTGGACGGCTGTTCGTATCCGCGCGTTTACTGGAGCATCATCTTGCCGATGCTGCGTCCCGCGATCGCGACGGTGCTTGTTATGAAGTTCGTAAGCGTTTACAACGACTTCTATACTCCGTACCTGTATATGCATAACCACAGAGTTGTTTCCACGGCGTTGAGCGACTTCGCAAATCAGTCCTCCGTCGACTGGAACGTTATCTTCGCGGGAGTTATTATTTGTATAATTCCTACGCTGATCATGTTCCTTTCAATGCAGAAATCAATTTACTCGAACTTGGTTTCCGGCTCTGTTAAGGAGTAACCGAGGTTTGCAAAATGCAATTATTGACCGCGTCTTTCGGGGCGCGGTTTTTGCTTGGACGTAACGGCGCTTCAAAGCAAACGCACTCTGCGAATAAAATGGAGCGCCATAATGATAAACGCGTGATAAAGCGGTAATTCGCCGCGGGGAGGCTTTTCCTCACGCCCCGCCGCGCCGAACGCACCTTGCGGTCGCGTTCGACACGGCGGGACATTCGGAAAAGCCGCGGTACGCCCGCGTTTTGCGCAAAGCGCAAAACTGCCGCTGCGCGGCAAATTCGCTCCCTGCGGTCGCGAATTGCGGGCGAACCGCAAAAACGCTAAAAGAGGAAAAACAATCGGGCAAATGTGCGAAAAAAAACGAAAAATATTCGAAAATTCGCCGAAAAATGTAACCTAATTTAAGTTACAGAAAAAAATCCTCGAAAAGCACCGTCATATTGCACAAAAGTTATAAAGATATTGAATGCTTTTGTACAAAATTACGAAATTCAAAAAATTTTTTTAAAAAACCTATTGCTTTTTTTTAATAGATGTATTATAATAGAAACATAACGAGAAAGCAAAACAAAACACAAGATCGAAGTCAAGAGCTTTGGGAAAAGCCGATTGAAGATTGATCGAGTGAAAACTCTTTGGGAACCCGATAAGTTCGGGTGATAATATTCGGATATAGCCCCGCCGGGGTTATACATAAAAAATTTTATTCTATTAGGAGGTCTTTATTATGGTAAAGAAACTTCAGGCTCTCAAGGCCAAAAAGGGCTTCACGCTCGTTGAGTTGATCGTTGTTATCGCTATCATCGGCGTACTCGCTGCGATCCTCATTCCTACCCTTACTTCGCAGATTACAAAGTCTAAGGTTACATCTGCAGACTCCACCGCGAAGGAACTCATTCAGACGGTTAACACTTGGATCACCGAGAACGTAACACAGGGCGGTGCATATCCTTCTGCTACTTCTACCAACTGGCTCAAGGTTGGCATCAGCATGCAGAATTCTACATGCACAACCACCGGTATCACCGACAGCATGAAGGTTAGCGACAACCCCACAACTTTGGCTGATCAGGTTAAGGCTGATTATCCGAACGCTAAGTTCTATGCAACCGTATTCGTAAACGAAGAAGGCAAGGCTTGCGCTTGCGTATATCGTGAGAAAGCTACATCTGAGTCCGGTATCGCCCAGACCGATTTCGAAGCTGGTAAATATGCGTGGGATAGCAACAAGAAGGTTGGCGTTAAGTCCGGCGCTATCTACGGCACCAGCCCCAAGCTCCCTTATGGTTCATAATAAGGCGATTTTGAAAGGCTGCTTGAAAGCTAATTAAACACAATTTCCTCGGCGGCGGCTTGCCGTCGAGGAATTATGTGTATAATTCGCACTCAAAACTTTTGTTTGTGCAAGGCGGAACGTACAGCGTTTCGCTTTGTATGCACAAGAGCTTTGAACCCCGAAAAATAAGGAGGTCTTTACATGATAAAAAGATTGCAGCTTCTTAAATCAAAACGCGGATTTACTGTGCTTGAGCTTATCGTAGTTGTCGCGATTATCGCGGTAATGGTGGCAAGCACGCTTGTCAGTGCGACGAACAAGCGCGACAAAATAAAGGAAGCCAATTCCGCGGCACAGGATTTTTACATGACGCTTCAGTCGGAGGTCGTACAAATGCAAATGTTTGACGGACCGCTGACGATGACCCTTGCCAACGCTTACAGCAACCATTGGTCGAGTTCTACCACCAACAATGTTAAAAACGCCGTCCACGGCGGTATAAAATATTATCCGAGCGTTGGCGGAAATTATCCGTATAACGGCTTTGTTTCCGGGGACAATCACATGACCGAAACGCCCAAAGAAGCGTCGCTTTATGTTGAGTTCCGCGTTATCGGCGGCGTTTTGAAGCACGTCGACTATGCAAACGAGCTTGACGTTCTTCTCGCAAGACTTAACCACACCACAGGCGGCAGCGAGATCGGCGCGGTTTTTATGGAAGAAATGAAAAACAAGATGGAATATAAAGACGGCTTTTACTACGCGAAGATATCCTATGTTCCTCCCACGCAGACAGACGCGTCCGTTCCTCTGACAGCCGGGGATTTCTCCTCAAAGCCCGTGGAAGTCGAGTGGACGTCATATTGCAAAAAAGAGGTCACTACCAATGCCTCTACCAACACCTTCAAGACCCAAGGCGTGCTTGAGAACGGTCAGCCGTGCGGAGTTTTTGCACACGTCGGAAATTCGTTAGGTTCAGCGGGAACGCTCTTTAGTTAATATTTTGTTAATATTGGGATAAAAAATATACAGCGCACCATAGAAATGTGGTGCGCTTTTTGTGCGTTTCGCCGAAAATTTCGGCGGCTTTCGCAACTCGCTAAAGATTTTAAGCCGGTATGCCGATAATATAACCAAAGCGCGAGTTGCGCTTTCTTACAGCGCGAGGCTCATGCTAAAATTTTGACATCTAATTTAAAAGGGGGTCGGCACTATGGAGATAAAAGGTATCGGAGGAATTTATTCTCCCTACAAAACAACAAAGGCGAGCGCGCCGAAAAAATCCGGTGCCGCCGTTTCCGCAAAAAATAACACCGACAGGGTCGAGTTCGGCTTTGCAGCCGCGATAGCCGCCGCAAAAGCGGATATCGCAAGCGCAGTAAACGCTAACGCCACTCCGCAGGAGATAGTTGACGCGGGCAATTCGGCGGGCGATTTTTCGAGAGAAGAGCTCGCGGCACTTATTTTAATGGGGTGATCTGATGGATTGGCGGACTGCCGAAGCGGTCGTAAAATGTCTGGAGATCGACGTGGATTTTTACAGAGAACTTACGGTTTTCTTAATGAAAAAGCACACGAAGATATTGCAGGATGATTTGGACTGGCTTACGAAATCGCTGAACGACGAGCAGGCTTTTCTGATGAAGAGCCGTTCGCTTGAGGAAAAGCGGCTGGCGCTTTTCAAGGGACTGGGCATTGGTGATAAAAAGCTCTCGGAGCTTGCCGAGGACGCGCCCGAAAGCTATAAGCCGAAAATCAAAATGCTGGCGCGGCAGCTTACGGAGATCGTCGACAACATCACCGAGCTTAACTCGGAGACTGCCGAGATAGTCAAGCGCAAGCTCGACAGCGAAAAGGAAATCGTAGACAGGGCGGGCATTGTAAACAAGCCCGAGACTTATAATAAGAACGCTTCAAAGGTCGCGGGCGGACAGCCGACGGCAAAGGCGTTCAGAAACGTTTAACTGTGGAGGATAGATCATGCGTCCTACTTTTTTAGGCTTTGAAACTCAAAGAAGAACACTTATGCTGGCTCAGAAGAACCAGGATATTGTGGGCAACAATATATCAAACATCAACACGCCGGGCTATACCCGCCAGCGCGTGGATATTTATTCGATGTATGTAAGCGGTCTCGGAGAGCCGAGGTGGTCGTCGCGGAGCAATATGCTTTCCATGCAGGGTCAGGGCGCGAACGCTTACGGCGTTTCACAGATACGCGACACTTACATAGATAAGCGTTACAGAGAAAACGTTTCCATAGAATCGGAGACAGAGACGAAAATAAACGTTTTAAGCGATATTGAGGATATCCTCGACAATTTTGAGACCACGGGCTTGCAACGGAAAACTCAGGATTTCTGGAATGCGCTTCAGGATTATTCCGAGGAAAAGCCCGACAGTACCGAGGTCGCGACAATAGCCGCGAACGCGGCGGTCAATCTTTGCCGTATGCTGAACGATTACAGCAGTCAGCTTAAGCAGGTCGAGGACACTTATGTCAACGAGCTGAAAGACAATGTTGAATACGTAAACAAGATGCTCAACGAAATGCGCGAATTGAACGAGCGCATTGAAAAAGAGAAGTTCCATTACGCCGAGGAGTACGGGCCCAACGAGCTTTACGACGAGATGAACCTCTATATTGACGAGCTGGGAACCTACGGCGAGATCTCCGTGCACCAAAACGCCAACGGAACGTATGACGTTACAATGGGCGGAGTGAAAATACTGGACGGCATCGCGCAGAAGAACAGCCAGATCATTATGAAAGAATATGACATTTACGGCACAGCGGAGCTTTACTTCCAGAACGGACAGGACGTTATTTTGACGCGCGGCTCGTTTAAAGCGTATCAGGATATGATAAACGGCAACGGCGTTTACGCGGCGGGCGGTCAGAACAGCAATTACGGAATTGCGTACTTCAAGTCCGCTATCAATATGTTCGCGAGAACGGTCGCCGACACGCTGAACACCGCTAACGGCGCGGATAACGACAGCTTTAGGGCGATGTTTGTTTCCGCGACGGAGGATTCGCTCATTACGGCGGGAAATATCCGCGTTTCGGATGATTGGCTCGAGGATCCCACGATGATAGGCAAGGTACGTTACTTCAACGAGAAAACGGGCTTGTATGAGTACGGCTTCGACGAGAAGTCGGACACTCCCGTCACTAAGATAAAGTACGAGCAGGCTTACGAAACGGAGACCAACGCGGACGGCTCGATAAAATACGACGCTGACGGACTTCCCGTTCCGAAAAAGGACGCAAACGGGAATATAGTTTACATACCCGGTTCGAGACTGAGAGATAAGGACAACAATCTCGTTCCCGTTTACGAAAAGAACGCGGACGGTTCCAACAAGCTGGACGCAAACGGCAAGCCCATTCCCGTTTACGAGACGGTTGACGGCACGGCTTCGGGCACGGTGAATTTGCAGAATACCAACGTTAAGTATCTGTTCTCGCAGTTCGACAACAAAAATATCGAGTTCGGATATTGCCACGATTTTACGGGCAGCTACTTTGAATACATTTCGTTCATATCCAACCGCTTGGGGCAGACGATAGAATACGAGACCAGCCGCAACGAGACCGCGAAAGTCACCGTAGACGAGCTGCTTGATTCCCGCGACAGCGTTTCGGGCGTTCAGATGGACGAGGAAGGCATAAATATGCTGAATTACTCCAAATGGTACAATGCTTCTTCGAGAATGTTGACTACTTTGGACGATATGCTCGACAAATTGATAAACGGCACGGGCAGAGTCGGTCTGTAATATTCGGAGGAACTGAGATATGAGAATTACAAATCCTACTATATTAAGAGGCTACAACCGCGACCTCAATCGTCTTTTAACGCAAAAGACGGCATGCGAGCGGCGCATTACCTCTACAAGAAAGTTTTCGAGAGCTTCCGAGGCTCCGCTTTCCGCGGCGAAAGCGCTTAACGTAAGAAGATCGCTTTACAATTCCGAGCAGTGGCAGGAAAACCTCAAAACGGCGAACAAGTTCTATACGGAAGCCGAGACCTCGCTTTTGCAGGTGTCCGATAAAATGGCGGAGATAAGAGAAATTCTCGTGGCGGCATGCAATACCACCAAGGATTCGCAGGACTACGCGATCTACGCGGAGCAGCTTGAAAACTCCGCGAAAAAGCTTGTTTCGATATTCAATACGGACAGCGCGGGACGCGCTATCTTCGGAGGAGAGAGCGATAACGGTCTGCCGTTTACACTCGAGAACGACAGCAGCGGAAACCTCGCGACGGTTCTGTATCACGGCGTTCCCGTGAATTCAATGAGCAGCTATAAGGGCTTTCCTTATTCTAACGCCGTTACCGTAGATATCGGATTGGGAATGGATATAGATCAGAAAACTCAAGAGGTAGATCCGCAGTCGGTGCTGGATATTTCGTTCAACGGCGCGAAGATAACGGGCTGCGGCGCGGAAAAGGGCACAGCAGACATAAATCTTGAATCGATAAAGGTCGGCAGAAAATACTGCATCGACGTTTACGCGAACAGTATCAAGAAAACGATAGAGTTTACGGGCGGCGCGACCCGCGAGGAGACCGTCGATACGATAAACAACGCGCTTAAAGCGGCGTATTCAAAGGAAGTCGCTTATGATAAATTAAAACAGCCCACAATGGACGAGTGCGGAGTGATATATTCCGACGGAAGTATCGTAAGCGCGGTAAACAACGAGTACAGCACGACTGCCGAAAAGCTCGTTGTTGATAACGACGCGGGCTATACCAATAAGTTCAAGCTGAATTTCGCGTCCATGGAAGAAAACAAGATCTATTCGATCGACGTTACAATGGGCGAGATCACGAAGTCGATCAAATTCACGGCGGCGAACGACGCCGATCCCGAAACGCGCGAGAACAACACTATCAAAAATGTTCAGGACGCTTTGGATGACGCGTTCGGCAAGGACGTGAACGGGCACAGCCTTGTGCATATTTCCACAAACCCCGTTACAAAGGGCTGCTTTTCGGCGGAGGGCGCGGTGGTCAAGGTTCAGGATTCGATGAAGATGACCGGCACGAACGTAAAAGGCGCCACCGTATATTCAAAATATTTCGACCAAATCGACCTTGTGAAGCTCAACGCGGGCAACACATATACAATAAAAGTAGGTACTACGGATATTACGTTCCAAGGCGGAAAAACCACTGCGGAAACTTTAAATAACATTAAAGCTGCGGCGGCAGGATTCACCGTCACAAATCCCACGGGCGATAAGCAGTCGGTAAGCTTTAAAACCGGCGACGATTACGAGACGATCTCCGAGGTGAAAAATCCACCGTCGGGCAGCGTGGCGATAACGCCGACGAAAGGTTCAACATATAAGGTGGATCTGGCTTCCATAGGCGAGGAACGCGAGTATTCCATTAAGGTGATTTACGGTAACCGCGCAAAGGTGGTAAGCTTCGAAGGCAGCGCGGATACGGCTAAGACGGTAAGCAACATTCAAGGCGCGCTTTCGGTTGCGTTCGGCTTGGATGGAGTGCATAATAAAATCAATATCGACGATGAGGGTAACATTACTACCTATGACGGAAATCCCGTAGCGGTAACGTCAATGGAACAAGGCTCGGACAAGGACGCGTCGGCGGTTCAGAGAGATAAGATATACTCTGACAATTATATTCAGCTTACAATAGACGCGGCGAGGGCTTTGCGCGACGGCGACATTGATTACGCTAACGGCTGTATCGACAGGATAGTCGACGCGAACGAGCATTTGCTTGTACAGATCGCCGATCTCGGCTGCAACGAGGACTTCATTGACTTTAATCTCGAGAAGCTCACCACCCGCGACCTCAATCTTATGGAACGTCAAAACGATCTCGAGGTTACGGACGCGGAGAAAGAGATCACGCTTTGGAAAACGTATGAGGCGCTTTACAACGCGTGTCTGCAAATGTCAAGCTCGGTGGTGCCGAACAGCATTTTCAATTATATAAAGTAAATTAAAGGCTGCGGCGAATTTGTTTTTTGCCCGTCTATAAAGATTATTACGCAGGAGGTGTTTTAATTGATTCCCAATTTGCTTCAAATCACAACGATCCCTATTCAAATAGAGATCAAGGTAACAAACGCAAAGTTTGAACATTCCGAGGAAAACACTCAGCCGAAGGTAAATATCAAGACAACGAATGGCGGATATGTTATGCAGGCTGAGCCGCTGAAGCTCAATATCGACACCTACCAAGCCAGAAAGAGCTTGGGATATGGAAATATGACCGACGGCGATATGCTCCAACAAAAAGCGCAGGACGGCTTTTCGATAGCGTTTCAGGGAACCGCGAAGGTGGCGAACGAGGGCGATCAGCTTGCGCGCGGAATGTCGCCGAGCGAGATAGCGCTCAATAACGCGCGCGCGGGGGCGACCGTCCAGACCATTATGGAGTTTTTGCCAAAGGAGGGCGCGGATATCACGTTCGACGAGGGCAAGCTGAATATTGAGTACCAAATGGGCGAGCAGGATTTCGACTGGGATGTTCACCCCGAAAGCCCGCTTGAGTTTATTCCGGGAAGCGTGGAGCTTATCGTTCGCGACAGACCGCGCGTCGAGATCGAATACATAGGCGATCCGATCTACGTGCCGCCCTCGGCGAACCCGAACTATGAGCCGCCGCTTTTCGATATCAAGGGCTGAACGTTTTAAAGATAAAGGAACGAAATATGAAAATCAAAACAAGAGATTTTGGCGAGGTTGAGATCGAGGAAAGCACGATAATCACCGTTCCGAACGGGATAATCGGCTTTGAGGACATTAAGCGGTATACGCTTTTAAGTCCGCTTGGCGAGGACGTCTTTCCGATGTGGCTTCAGGCGGTGGACAGCACGGATCCGTGCTTTGTGGTTTACGACCCGTGGGCAATTTATCCCGGCTATAAATTTGAGATCGACGACGAGATGCAGAAAACGCTCAAAGCCGAGGATGGCGACGATCTGCATACCTTGGCTGTCGCGATCGTCCCCGAGGATTACAAGAAAACCACCATCAATCTTCGCTGCCCGATAATTCTTAATACTAAGAACAATATCGCGGGACAGACTATTCTCGAAGATTACGAATTTAAGTACCCGGTGTACGCGGAGGAGGCATGATATGCTTGTAATTACACGAAAAAGCGATGAGAGCATCACCATTGCCGACAACGTTGAGATAACGGTTTTGGAGATATCTAAGGACAAGGTGAAGATAGGGATCAATGCCCCTAAGGAAGTTAAGATCTATCGAAGCGAGCTTAAGACGCTCCGTCAGACGAACGAGCAAGCGGCTCAGGTCTCCGAGACGGCGATAAAGCAGCTTTTGAACGCTCATAAACAGGAGGGAAATTAACTATGGCAAGTAATCAGATGCGTATAAGCGGCGTCAACTCGGGCTTTGATACCGAGGCTATGATACAGCAGATGATGTCCGTTTATCAGACTAAGATCGACAATCAAAATAAAAAGCTCCAGAAGCTTCAGTGGCAGCAGGAGCAATATCGTGATATCACCTCTAAGCTTTCGACTTTCAAGAACAAGTATTTTGATATCTTAAAGCGCGATACATATTTGATGAGCCCGTCGTCGTTCAATAAGTTCAGCACGACCATCACCACAAAATCGGGCAAGGATAGCAATCTTAAAGTAACGACCGACAGCAAGTCTATGGCGGGTTCTCATAAGATAAAGGTGAACAGCGTTGCCAAAGCGGCGAAAGCAACAGGAAATCAGGTCGCTTCGGCTAATTTCGGGCTGGACGCCAAGAGAGCTATTGAGGCGAAAGATGTCGACAACGGCAGCGAGATGAAATTCTCGTTGGATGTTAAAGTGGGCAATGTTGCGAAAACCGTCGAGTTTTCCGTTACCGATACGAGAGTTCAAGGTCAATCGAAGGACGACAGAAACGCTGCGCTTGACGATATGACGGACAATCTTGCGGCAAGCCTTAACGCCGCGCTTAAAGACGCGTTCGGAACCATAGACGGCAGTACGCCGTTCATTTCGGCAAACGCAAACGCGGACGGCGAAATAAACTTCACGACCGCGGGCAACGCTATGGCGACCGTTACCGAGAGATCCGGCTGCTTCGGTATGGCGAAACTCGCTCAAAGAGTGGCGGTTTCTCCGTCGGCGGCTGTCGAGGGCAAAAGCTCCGTTTTGGTGAGCGTCCCCAACTTTTACGACAAGGACGACCCCAAAGTTTCCTACAAGAATTCGCTGGTTAACAAAAACATCACATTTGATACGCACACCTCGGGTTATTACGACGGCAGAGACGAAGATACCACGGAAGGCGCCAAAATAAAAGATGAGTTTATGGAACTGAAAAAAGCGGCGTTCCTAAAGCAGTATTCTTATGAGGGCGAAGTTACCGAAGAGGTAATGAACTCCGTGAACTTCAAATACACCTCACTTGACGCCGCGGACGATTACAACGCCGCTTCAATGGTAACCGCTCTTAACAATGCTTACAGCTTGGAACAGGGCATAACGTTCAGCATAGACGGCTCCTCGATGGTCGCGAAATATATTCAGGACGGCTCGTATGCGGAGTTTTCGATGACTTCCACCTGCGACGCGACGCTCGGTCTGGTGAAAGGCTCGGCGACAAGCTACATTGACGAGAACACCAAGCTTTCGGAATTGGGTCTTGCCGCGCCGACATCTTCCACGTCGAAGGATTATACGCTTCCCGACGGCTTTAAGCTGGATATCTCGCAAGCTATACTGAACGCGGAGACTGACGCGGGCGGAAAATACAATTTTAAACTTGATGTTAAAGTCGGCGAGAATTCAAAAACTATAAGCTTTTCGGGCAGCGACGAGGACAGCATTGCGCAAAGCCTTAACAGCGCGCTTGCGGCAGAGTTTGCCGACAGCGGTCTTAAAGTTGAGAAAAGCGGCAGCGAGTACGCGTTTAAGATCAGCGGCGGCGACAGCCTTTCCATAACCGAAAACGTCGGCAAATTCGGTTTCGGCGGAATGAGCGAGAGCGTTACGTTCGATCCGCTCGGTTCCGACGATCCCGATGAAACAATGCCGTTTTTCATGTTTAACGTAACAGGCGCGGACGGCAACGTTCACTCGGGAAGTATGAGATTTGCCGGATATGCTACCGAAGCCGATTATGCTTCTCAAGACGGCGCGGATTATATGAACCTCAAAAGAGCGGCTTACAGAAAGGCGAACGGTCTTGACGAGGACGCGGCCGTTACGGCAGATCAGCTTGCGGGATTTGAATACAGCGCGAAACAAGCGGCGTCCGACAAGAATTTAAACAGAGTTCTTACATACTTTAACAACGAATTCGACCAATACGGTATAGGATTTGAGTATGCCGACGGCAAGCTTTCCGCAAAGGATCTGGCGACGGGTGACGCGCTGAAAATGTCGGTTGCTTCCGATAAGGGCGATTACGGCGTACCGAAAGGCTCCGCAAGCTACACATTCCCGACATCTGACACGCCCTCCGACGGAACTCCGGTTCAGAATTACACTCTCAATATCAACGGCAAGGAGATAAGCGTCGATAAGAACGCTACCATCTCCGACCTTATGAACGCGGTAAACAAGAGCGACGCGGGAGTTACTATGTCGTACTCCAAGCTCTCGGGCGCGTTTACGCTTGAGGCGAGCGATAAGGGCGCGGGCGGAAAAGTCAACGTTGCCGATACGGAATTTGCGCGCGCATTGAAACTGACCGAGGGAACAAGAAAGGATTACGCGGGCGGCGAGAATGCGTCCTTTACGTTTGACGGCGTCGAGATCGCTCACAACGACAACGTTTACGAGTTTGACGGCGTTACTTATGATTTCTCGGACGTAGACCCCGAAAACAGCGAAGAAATTTCGGTAATCATTGACAAGGATTACACCGATATCAAAAAGACGATCATGGATTTTGTCAACGACTACAATCAGATGATCGACGACGTAAACGTCTACACCCAGACCCAGCGCCCCAAGGATAAGAACAAGGATTACTACGAGCCTCTTACCGACGAGGAAAAAGAGGATATGGACGACAAGGAGATCGAAAAGTGGGAAGAAGCCGCTAAAAAAGGTCTGCTTTATCACGACAGCACGGTTATGAGCGTTATGTCGAGAATAAGAAGCGCAATGTCCACCGTTATTACGTTGGAGGACGGTTCTAAATTCGCGCTTTCGAGTATGGGCGTTAGTACGGCAAGTCTCCTTGACGCGGACGGCGGCGAGGGTATGAAATACGGCAAGCTGAAAGTTAACGAGGATACTCTCGACAAAGCGCTGAGCGAAAATCCCGACAAGGTCATCGCGCTGTTCACCGACCTTGACAACGGCGTTATGTCGAAAGTCAACAAAGCGATCGAAAGCGCGGTCAAGGACACCGGCAAGGTTAAGGGCACGCTCGTTCGCAAGGCGGGATTGGCTACGGGCACATCCGCTAAGGATAACTCGATATACAAGGAAATGGAGCGCATCAACAAGCGTATTGAGCAGCTTCAGGACCGCTACGACAGCAAAGAGGAATATTGGTGGAAGGTATTCACCAACCTTGAAAAAATGCAGGCGCAGTTCGATTCGCAGCAGAACTACATTACGCAGTTCACCGCGAACGGCGGCTCTCTGTCCTCGTACTAATGTACTAATGCGCTAATACAGTTAGACTGAAATGAAGGGTTGATAATTATGGTAAATCCCTATGCACAATATAAAAAGCAGTCGGTTGAGACGATGACCCCCGTTGAGGTCGTTATCAGACTTTACAGCGAGATAGAAAAACAATGCGCTATCGGAATGGATTTTGTCGAGAAGAAGAATTACGCGAAGTCCAACGACGCGTTTATCAGAGCCGAGGACTGCATAGACGCTCTCCGCGAGGCTCTTGATATGTCCATCCCGATCTCGCAGAACCTTGACGATTTGTATGTTTTCTTCTATAAGACGATAGTTAAAGCGAACGTCTGCAAGGATCTGACCGATCTAAAAAAAGTCGTTCCGATGATAGCCGAGCTTCGCGATACGTGGACGCAGGTAAGCCAGATGACCCGCGACGAAATCGAAGCGCAGGAGAAAGCTAACGAAAAGAAACGCAAAAAAATAGGCTGACGCGTTTCAATATTGCACAGAAAAGAGGGGAAAATTATGGCAGAGCTTTTTGGATGTGAAAGAGTAAACGAGCTGATGAGCGAAATGCTTTCAACGCTTCAGGAGTATGAAAAGCAGACGGATAACATGGTAAACGCCGAGATCGAGGTGCTTCAAGAGGCTCTTATCGCCAGAAACGAGCTTATTGATACCCTCGAGGACTTGAAAGAGGATCTCCGCAGCGTTATCGAGTGCGAAAGCCCCGAAGAACAGAAGCTTTTGAATATGCTTATCAACGGCACTTTGGTTTCCGCCGAGCTTGACGAGCAGCACAAAAAGCTGCAAATGCTCCAGCGGAACATCACGTTCTGCAAGCAGCGGATAGTCGATAAAGACAAGGTTATTTCGGGACAGTTTAAAGAGCGCCGTCAGGACTCCCGCCGTGAGCTTGAGCAGTTAAAGCAGACCAAGCAGAAGATCGGCTACTACAACAGCGCGACCGTAGGGCGGGCTTCCGGACAGTCGCTCAACAAAAATCTGTAAATCGGCTTACTCCTCCGTTTCGGGGGAGTAAGTTTGTAATTAACAATGGAGGTCAATATGGACGGAATAGTAAAGCTCGGTTCTCCCGAATTTTTCAAGAACGTCAATGCGGTCTCTTTGGAGAACTTTAAGGGTGAGACAACAGATTTGACGGGCGTGGACGTTAAGGCTCTCCCGACAGTGCGCTATGATACGGTTGATTTTTCGGCTGCGGCGCGCGGAGAGATAAAAACTATGTCCCGCGAGGAACTGATGAATGTCAGCAAGAGTTTCGACAATGTTTCCAATATCGCTAAGGTCGAAAAGTTTTACACAAAATTACCCGATGATTTCGACGTAAAGCGCCGAGTAAGCGGAATGTTCGCGTCTTACGGAACGCAGTTATACGGCGTGGGATATGAATACGAAGACGAAAAGCCCTCTATTCAAAGAAGTCTCGGCATAGGAGAGCTGTTCAAAGCGGTTCGCGAAAACGCCTTTGACGAGGACAGCATAGTAACTGTCGCCGCGAAAGTCGGCAGGGAAATAGACGACGCTTATAAGCACGGCTGTATGTCCGACGAGCTGTACGCGCGCTTTAACGACGAGATAAAGAGCGCCGCAAACGCTTGGACAGATAAGCTTTACGACCGCCGCGCCGCCGTGGAAATAACGGACGAGCGCCGCGAGGATTACCTTAATCATCGGCTTACCCCCATGACGCCCAAAGATTTGGAGCAATACACCACGCAGCGAAAGCAGCGGCTTATTAAGAAAGACGGATTTGATTTCACAGAGTTCTTCAAGCGGATAGTCGCGGCGAGATACGGCGGCGAAGAAAAAACATTCGAGTGCTTTTCGGGAGGTAAACAATGGACGTAACAAACAACATTCATTTATCGGTAAGATACTCGCAAAGCCCGAAAACGGACACAATTGATGTCAACAAGGTGATGAAACCTCTTGACCCGGAAAGGGCGAAAGACTACAAAATCGTAAAGTTTGACAGATACGAGGGCGTGCCTGCGGACGATGGCGCGTTAAAGCTGAACGGCAATTCTAACAGCATTCCAAAAGGTATTTTTTCGGAGAACACGAGCGCTGATGTCGGGGAGAGGGTCATAAAAGACTTAGAATTGAGCGACGGCTATACGCCTGGAGGGTTTTCCGCGAAGCATATCGTTTCAGCGTTTTTCCGCGCCGAAGGCGCAAGCCGTTATCACGTCGGCTTGAACTATGAAATCGCCGAGCTTGCTAAAACGGAGGCTTGGGCAATTGACCACGGACAAGTTAATCTGTCTTGGGCAACCGAAAACGGCAGCTTTAACGAGGACAGCGTGGCGACCATTGCCGCTCAAGTCGGAAAGTATATAGACAGCTGTCACGAAAACGGCACTTATTCCGACGAGGAATACGCGCAGCTCAACGATGAAATCACAAACTGCACAAAGTATTGGCTCGATAGCATAACCGACGCGCGTGGGAAAACGTCTCCGCGACGAGGACGCGCAAATGTACTCCAATCCGCGTGTTTTGTACAGGGCACCAAGAAGAACCGCCGAGGATTATTTATTAGAGGCAATTCGTATGCGCAAGAAGATTGAAGCCGAAAACCCATTCGACATCAACGCGTTTTTCAATAAGGTAAATCAAATGCGCTTTAACGTCACGGGCACGGACAAAGCGTCGGACGATTGAAGAACTTCATTCCCCCATCGGTTGGTGGGGGAAATGTTGTGTAAGGAGAAACTATGAAAAATATGCCGAAAAGCAGAATTTATGTGATAATATGTTGGCTGGCGTTCGCGGCGTTTTTGATTCCGCAAATTGTAACAAGCGTGCGATACAATTCGTATAAGGAGACTTCGGCGGTCGTGACGAACGTCAAGGAGAGCGGCAGCCGCAAACACCGTCACCATTACGCCGAGTGCAGATATTTCATAAACGGCACGCAATACAACGGCAGAATGGAAGTGAGCGGGATCGCTGTTTCCGTGGGCGACAATATAATCGTGCGATACAACCCGAAAAATCCAAGCCGGCTTGCAAGCGGTTACAGAGAGACCAAAAACACGGTAATTATCGTAGTACTCGGGTTGATGTCCGTGCTGTTGACTGTCGGGGATTTTCTCGGGCTTCTGAAAGGAGGGCGGCGTAATCCGTGAAGTGTGAATTGTGTCCGCGAAAATGCGGAGTTGACAGAGCCGTAACGCGCGGCTTTTGCGGAATGGGCGACAAAATCACGGCGGCAAAAGCTATGCTCCACTTCTGGGAAGAACCGTGCATTTCGGGTTGCGAACAGCCCGTGCAGCCCTTTGACTGCGAGGAACAAGCCCGCGACCCAAATCAAGGCGTGAGCGGAACGGGAGCGGCGACACGCCGCGGCTCGGGAGCAGTGTTCTTTTCGGGGTGCGTTTTGAAGTGCGTGTTCTGTCAGAATTACGATATCAGTTCCGATAACTTAGGCAGGGAGATCTCCGAGGAGCGTTTAGCGCAAATCTTTTTGGAACTTCAAGAAAAGGGAGCGCAGAATATAAATCTCGTAAATCCCACGCATTTCGTGCCGCAAATTCTACGAAGTCTGGAACTTGCTAAAAGGCGGGGCTTGAACGTTCCGATAGTGTACAATTCGGGCGGCTATGAGCGCGTGGAAACTCTGCGAATGTTGGACGGAATTATCGGCGTTTATCTTCCCGATGTGAAGTATTTCGACGATGAATTGGCAATAAATCTCTCCAAAGCGCCGAATTATTTCGAGACCGCGATGAGCGCCGTTTCCGAAATGTTAAGACAAACGGGAAAGCCCGTTTTCAATGAATACGGCACGATAACAAAGGGGGTTATCGTGCGGCATTTGGTTCTGCCGTGGCATTACCGCGACAGCATAGAGATAGTAAAGCGGCTCGGGGAGCGCTTCGGCGGCAACATTCTGTTCAGCTTGATGAGCCAGTACACTCCGTTCGGGAAAGTCAAAACCGATCCCGCGCTTTCCAAAATGAACAGGAGAATTACCACATTCGAGTACGAAAAGGTTCTCGACGAGGTTTACAAAGCGGGACTTCGCGGCTTTATGCAGGAGAAAAGCTCCGCGAAAGAGGAATATACGCCCGTATTCGATTTCGAGGGGCTGTAAACAATTGACAATGTACAGTTGACAATTGACAATTAAGGTATGCGCGCTTCGCGCGCTAATTTGAATATGCGCCGCGCGGCGGCGCACATTAACTGTCAACTGTACCGTTGTTACCCATATAAAAAAATTAGAAAAAGCCCTTGTATTTTTCGGCTCTTTATGGTAGAATAAACTAAAGCGGCATGCAAATATCTATCTGTTGGTATTTGCACGCAAATATCTGCTTATTGGTATTTGCCCGCAAATATCTACTTGTTAGTATTTGCCCGCGCAACGAAAAATTAAGGAGAAATAAACGATATGCAAAACAAATATCTCGGGCTTACGCCGCCCCTTGGCTGGAATTCTTGGAACACCTTTTCTTGGGAGATAAACGAGGAGCTTATCAAAACTGCGGCGGACGCTTTTATCACCGAGGGTCTGAAAGACGCGGGTTATGAGTATGTCGTTATCGACGACTGCTGGAGCGAGAAACAGCGCGACGCGAACGGCAAGCTCGTTCCCGACCACGAGAAATTCCCGAACGGCATTAAGGCGGTTGCCGATTATGTTCACTCAAAGGGCTTGAAATTCGGCATTTATTCCTGCGCGGGCACTCACACCTGCGGCGGTCACCCCGGCTCTTTCGAGCACGAGTTTGACGACGCGGAAACTTTCGCGGAGTGGGGCGTTGATTACCTCAAATACGACTACTGCTACAAGCCCGACCATATTCCCGGCGAGGTGCTCTATAAGAGAATGAGCACGGCTCTCCGCAACTGCGGCAGAGACATTGTGTTCTCGGCGTGCAACTGGGGCAACGACAATGTTTACAAGTGGATACGCGAGAGCGGCGCACATTTGTTCCGTTCTACGGGCGACATTCAGGACAATTGGGAGAGCATTAAAAAGCTCGCTTTGTCGCAGATCGGAAACGAGTGCTACGGCGGAAACTATTGCCACAACGACATTGATATGCTTGTTGTCGGAATGTACGGCGGCTCGGTAAATCAGTGGATAGCTTCGGCGGACGCGGAGGGCGATGTGGCTGTTGTCGCGGACGCGGCTAACGCGGCTACGGGTGCGCGTCTCGGCGGCTGCACAGACGAGGAATACAGAACGCACTTCTCGCTGTGGGCGCTTATGGACAGCCCCTTGATGATAGGCTGCGATATCCGCAATATGACGCCCGCGACTAAGGAAACGCTCACCAACAAGGACGTTATCGCGATAAATCAGGATATCGAGTGCCGCGCGGCTTACTGCATAAAGCAGTGGAACAATCCTGAGAACGTGTTCTCGCTCGTAAAGCCGATGAGCGACGGTTCTTACGCTATCGGAATGTTCAACTTCGGCGACAGAGACGGCGAGATGTCGCTCCAGTTCTGGGATATCGGACTTACCACCGCTTCGGGCAGAGGTCTGGATATTTACGACTGCTGGAAGCACGAAGCTCTCGGCACGTTCACCGAGCGTTTCTGCACAACGCTCCCGCCGCACGGCTGTATGGTGCTCCGCGCTAAGGTCGTTAAAGTAAAGTAATAAAAATTTCCTCTCCCCCCAACGGGGGAGAGATATTATTAGAGAGAAATCACTATGGCAAACTGGAAAACCTGCAAGGAGTGCGGCGCAAAACTCGGCTCGGACGATATCGCGATAAATCAAAAGCTGATCTCGCGTAACGTCCAAGAGTTTTTCTGTATCGACTGCCTTGCGAAATATTACCGAACCACGCGCGAGGTCATACAGGCGCGTATCGACTATTACCGCAAAAGCGGACACTGCACATTATTCAGGTGACGGCTATGAAATTCAAATTCCAAGATTTTACCGACAGCGAACTGCGCGAGTGGATAAGCGGACTTGAACACCCGGAGAAAATAACGGAGTTAGACCTCTCGTGGGCGGACGTTACCGATATCTCTCCGCTTGCGGTGCTTACCGAACTGCGTTCGCTGAATCTGTTGAACAACCTTGACTTGACAGACATAAAGCCGCTTGCCAAACTCGCAAAACTCACCGAACTGAACCTTTCGGGCACTTCCGTCCAAAGTATCAAGCCGCTGTCAACGCTGTCCGAATTGCGTTCTCTCGTTCTCGACTGCGAGGAACTGCGCGACATCTCGCCGCTTGAGGGCTTGCCGCTCGAATATCTGGACGTTAGCTGCGCGTATAAAAGCCTTGAGCCGCTGAAAAAGCTGCCCAAACTTCGCCGTCTCCGCGATTTGGATATATCCGACAGTTTAGACGATCTGGAACTTATCGGCACGCTAACGCAGCTTGAAGAATTGTGTCTTTTGCAGTTGGCGACGAAAACCGTCCGGCCGCTCTCCGAACTTGTGAATTTGCGAAAACTCGATCTAAGCAGCCTGTGTTTTTCAACGAAACTCGATCCGCTGATATCGCTCCCGAATTTGGAGGAGTTGAATTTAAGCTGGACGAACGATTTGGAACTTTCGCCGATAAAGGATTTTCAAAAGCTGCGAAAGCTGGAGTTGTACAACTGCGCCTTGAAAAAATTTGACGTGCTGTTCGAGTTTACAAATTTAGAGGAACTTGACGTCACAGAACTGCAAAACACTTCCGAAGATGATATTAAGCTGCTGCGCGAAAAGCTGCCGAATTGCAATGTTATTTTCTGATACAAAAACCGCCGTTCGGGTGAGCGGCGGTTTTGTTATTCTTGATGAGAAGTTTGCGGAATGCTAGCGTAGCCGTCGTCAAACGTTATAACGGCGCGGCAGCCCTCAAACTTTTCGTTCAATTTTTCCGAAACGGCGGCGGTTATTTCGTCGTGAGTACTCGGACAATTCGGCGGAAGAACGCAGTCGAAAAGCACTTTTAAGGGCGGCGAACCAATGGCTCTCAAATCGTGGAACGTAATGCGTTCGTCTATTTCTTTAAGAACCCCGCCGACAAGTTCCGAAGCGCCGTCCGAGGACACGGGGTCGGGGTGGACGAGCATATTAAGCCCGCCTTTCAGAAAATCGCGTTCTATTTTATCAATAATGTCGTGACATTCAACCAGCGTCAGGTCCGCAGATACCTCGACATGTACCGACGCGAACTTCCGACCCGGACCGTAGTCGTGCACCATAAGGTCGTGAGTTCCGAGCACGCCGTCATAAGCGAGAATTTTCGCGCGTATCTCCTCGACCGTTTCCGCGCTCGGCGCTTTTCCGAGCAGAGGGTCGAGCGTTTCCTTGACAAGACCTATGCCGCTTATCAGAATGAAAACCGCGACCGCCGCGCCCATTATGCCGTCGAGGTTTATATTGGCGAAATGCGCGATGATAAGCGCTGTCAGAACCGCAGAGGTAGAGAAAACATCGTTGCGGCTGTCGGCGGCGGAGGCTTTAAGAGTATCGGAGTTTATTTTCCGCGCTATTTTACGATAAAAATGCATCATCCAGAGTTTAACCAGTATCGAAACGATAAGCACGACCAACGGCACTATGCCGAAGATCACTTCGGTGGGAGCAATGATTTTCCGTATACTGTCGCGTAAAAGTTCCGCGCCGATAACGATAATGAGCGCGGCGACCATAAATCCCGCGAGGTACTCGTACCGCCCGTGACCGTAAGGGTGTTCGCTGTCCGCGGACTTTTCCGAAAGTTTGAAACCTATAAGGCTGATTATGCTTGAAGAAGCGTCGGAAAGGTTGTTCACCGCGTCCGCCGAGATCGACAGACTTCCCGACAAAACGCCCGCGATAAATTTGCCGATACACAAAAGCACGTTGCACGCTATCCCGACTTTCCCCGCCATTTTTCCGTAAGCGGAGCGGTCGTCGCCGTCTTTGATAAATCGTTTGATGAGTAATTCGGTCATTGCCGCACCCCCTGATTTGTTGAACGCTTCTTACATTATATGCGCTTTTCTAATTATAGCACCAAAGGGTTGAGTTAGTCAAGCGCAATCCGCGAATTATTTTCGGGAGGGGTTCGAGCAGTCCAACATTCACGCCGAGTTCCTACGCAATTCACGCGCAGTCTCGATAAATTCTTCCTCGGGAGCTTTTTGCATTTTTACGCAAAATTCGTATTGTATTTTAGCGATCGCAGCTTGTTCGTCCTCGCCGGGAGAATGGCTTTTGTCTGTCGAGAGCGTAAATTTGTGAAGTCCGTCCGCTTTATTTGTCCTTAAATTTAACGCCGTTTTCTTTGCAGTACTCCTCGGCGTAAGAGCCGCGCTCGACAGTTACGGTCAGCCCCTTGCAGTTGGCGAACGCCGCTTTGCCGATAACAGAGACGCTTTTCGGAACAACGACTGCCGTCAGCGCGAGACAGTTGTCGAACGCCATTTCGCCGATCTCGACAATGCCGTCGGGCAGCGTTATTTCGGTGATCGTCCTGAAGAACTCGCGACCGTGGCATACTCTGTCGCGAAACGGTGAAAACGCTTCCTTGCCTATCGCGGTCACCGCGCTTTTTCCTATTTTCGCGGGAACGATTATCTTTGTCGAGTTTCCGCGGTAGTTCGTAATTTCGAGCGTACCGTCCCCGCGCTTTTTGAAGCTCCAGACTTTTCGGAGTTCCGATGCGGAATTAGGGTTCGCGTTTAGTTCGCGTTCAAGTTTTTTCTCGGCTTTGGCACGTTCGGCGGCGAGGTCTGCGGTGCGATTCTTGAAGTCCAAAAGCCACGCCGTACATTCAACCGCGTTTTTTTCGTTCGCGTAATCTATCATCTCGTCGCGCTTTCGCGGTTGTTTGAGTAAACCGTTTTCCGCCGCGATTTCAAGGCAAGGAACGTTATCACGATCGATAATTTTCTTCATCAATTTGGTTTTGTTGATTTTCGCCTGATTGAAATGTAGGAGCAGAAATTTGAGAAATTCGGGCTTCTCGACAAAACGTCTCTCGTTGTACTCCCAAAGCTTCTCCGTGAAGTGCAGCTTACGACCGGGCATTTGCTCGGCGCACTCCTCGACGATCGCGCCCATTACGCGGAAAAACTTATCATCGGGGAGATTTCCGACGATATAGCAGTAGTTTAGCCAATCGTCGTTGTTTGCACCCTCGGTGATTATTTTGAGAAGCCGCTCCGACGCGCGAACGCCTTTGCTTTTCAGAAAATCTATCATCTCGCGTTCGTCGGAGAGATAAGCGTAAAACAAAAACTCGTCAGCCTTGAAGCCGAGTTTCTCCGCGTTTTCGAGAAGATAATCAAGCGTTTTCAAACGTTCGCTTAACGAAACGAGACTAACACCGCAGTGCATTTTGCCTATGTTGTTCAGTTCATACGTTTCGCGGCGCTTGACATCGCTCAACAGTCCGAACGAGTAGTTCTCGTCGCCGTAAAGTTCCAGCCAAAAATACCGCGATCTCCCCAAGTGAACGGGCTTAAGTTCAGCCAAATCGAACGTGAACGCCGCGCCGCGTTCCGCCAAGACCTTGACGGTTTCAAGCCCGCGATAGCGGCACGCAAGCCCCAAAGCCTGCGCCGTAAACGGAACCTTGCCGAGTGCGTCATAAAGCGCCGCCACATCGTCCGCGCTGTCCTGCATAACGCTCTGTTCAAGTTTGTCGATTTTTTCCCACGGTTTAAGTTCCTTACTCATTCGTCCTCCCTTATCTCAAACCGAACGCCCCTTTCGCGGCAATAGCGTTCCGCGTGACTTCCGCGTCTTACATACACGGTAAGCTTCGGGCATGCCGCGAACGTCTCTTCGGCGATATATTTCACGCCGCCCGAGAGTGTGAGCTTTTCGAGCGCTTCACAATCGTAAAACGCGTGATAGCCGATGTCGGTAAGACCCTTCGGCAAAACGACTTCACGCAGAGCGCGACAGGCGCTGAACGCAAACGGGTCGATAAGCTTTATCGTTTCGGGGAGCGTGATTTTAGTTATGCCGTTCATTCGAAAATCGAAACGTTGTTGAGAAATTCGCGTTTGCAGCGGCGAAAACGCGCCGTTTCCGATTGCCGTAACGGTATTTTGCCCGATCGTTTTCGGCACGTAAATTTCCGAGCGTCCGCCCTTATAGCCGAGAATGATAAGCGTGCCGTCGCCGAGCTTGTCAAATCGCCAGCTCTTTTTCAATTCCGAGACCGAATTCGGGTCGGCGTTTAATTCGCGTTCGAGCTTTTTCTCGGCTTTTTTGCGTTCGGTTTTGAGGTCGGCGGTGCTGTTCTTGAATTCAAGCAAGTATGCCGCGGCTTCCGTTCTGCATTTTTCGTTCGCGTAGAAAATGAGCTCGTCGCGCTTTTTCGGCTGCGCAAGCCACCCGTGCTTGACACAAATTTCAAGCAAATCAAGGCGGTTTACATCTATGTAATTTTGCATCAGTTTTTTCTTGTTAATTTGAGAGCAGTCAAAGCACTCGATAACGCATTCCAGAACGGCCGCGCTCTCAATGCTTTTCGGAACGCCGCTTTTGAAGACAGACTTGAAATAGAGAATAGGAAAGCCCAACTCGGCGCGGACTTTTCTTGCGGTCTCTATAAACTCGCTTTCCTCGGCGTTCTGCATTTTCACACAGAACTCGTACTGTATCTTTGTTATCTTGTCTTGCTCGTCCGCGCTTGGAGAATAGCTTTTGTCCGTTGAGAGCGCGTATTTTTGAAGCTCGTCCATATCACTCGCTCCTATATGCAATATGGTTTTTAATGCAGTATTTTTCCGCGTAAGAGCCGCGTTCCACCGTTGCGGTGAGGTTCGGACTGTCCGTGAAAGCGTTGTGAATTTTGCCGCCGCGCTTGTAGTTCTCGATTTTCTTTATCGAGGCGGGGAGGTTTATTGTTTCAAGTTCAGGACAGGTCCAGAACGCACGGGCTTTTATCGTTTCCATACCCTCGGGCAGCACGACCTCTTTCAGCTTTTTACATCCCCAAAAAGTTCCCTGCATTATCACGGATATGTTTTCGGGTATCTCGATACGCTCGAACGTACACCAATCAAACGCCGCCTTGCCGAGAAATTTAAGTCCTTTCGGCAGTATCAACTCTTTGAATTTCCCGCCCGAGAACGCATAGTCGGCGATCTCCTCTACCGTTTCGGGAAGCCGCAAAACCTCGATCGCCGTGTACGTAAACACGCCGCTTCTCACGACCTTAACGCCGCCCGGAATATTCACTTCGGTAAGCGCCAAGCAGTGGTCGAACGCGCCCTCGCCGATGTTGCTTATAGTCTCGGGCAGGGTTATCTTAGTGATTTTCCCTTGTCGGAAATTGCATATTTCGCGCGGCGTTCTTTTTGCTCTCCCGATATTTCCCGTAAACGCCCCGTTTCCTATTGAAGTCACCGTGTCCTTTCCTATTTTTTCGGGCACGACAACTTCCGTTTGCTTGCCCTTGTAGCTTGTTATTTCAAGAGTTCCGTCTTCAAGCTTTGTAAACCGCCAAACCTTTTTAAGCTCGGCGAGCGAATTTGGATTTGCGTTCATCTCTCGAAGCATACGCTTCTCGGCGCGTTCGCGTTCGGCGGCGAGGTCGGCGGTGCGGTTCTTGAAATCCAAAAGAAACGCGGTGCATTCCGGTCTGTTTTGCTTGTTCGCGTAATCTATCATAGCGTCGCGGATCTTCGGCATTTTCAGCCAACCGTACTTCGCGCATATCCCGAGCAGATTCACGTTATTTTGGTCGATTATCTCCTGCATAGTCGCTTGTTTTCGCATTGATTTGCCGTTATAGCATTTAAGTATCGTTTCAAAGATTAACGGGTCGTAGTAATTATGCAGAAAAAACGCGTAATGAAAATCGTTATAGTGGTAAAAAAGCGGTTTGCCGACCAGTTCCGACAGCTTTTCGGAAACCGCGGCGAAATCTTCCGCCGAAGCGCCCTCGATAAATTTATCAAACACCAGACGTATTGCCAAACGTTTTAAACGTTTTTTAGATCCGTCCTCCGTATCTTTCCCCACGCCCTCCGTAAGAGCCTTTTTCGTGTCCTCGTCAAGCGCCGCGCCCGCCTTTATCATATCGTCAGCCGCTTTAAAATCGCATTGTAAAACAACCGCGTAAAGATCGTCGGAAAGTTCCATAATCATTGCTCCTTATATTTGAATTTAATTCCGTTTTCCTTGCAGTATTTTTCGGCGAACGAGCCACGCTCCACGATAGCCGTGAGTTTGCCGCAGTTCCGAAACGCGTACACCCCGATACGCTCCACCGAGCTTGGAATAACGAGCGTTTCCAGCGACAGACATTGATAAAACGCCACGCCGCCTATTTCCGTAACTCCCTCGGGAATATTTATCTCCGTGAGCGCTTCCATATCCGCGAACGCGCTGTTATCTATAAAATTCACGGTCTCGGGCAAAGTTATCTTCGTTATCGTGCGGCGCTGCCTTTGCTGATCGTATGAAGCGTAGGTCGTAACTCTGCCGCCGCACATTCCGCTGTTCCCCGAGAACGCTCCCATGCCTATCGCCGCGACGGTGCCTTTGCCTATCTTTTCGGGTACTCTTACGTTGGTGCTTGTGCCCTTGTAACTCGTGATGATAAGTGTGCCGTCCTCGCGTTTTTTATATCCCCAAGTCTTTTTCATTATAACAACGGAGGTCGGGCTTGCGTTATGTTCCGCTTCCATTTTCTTTTCGGCTTTGGCGCGTTCGGCGGCGAGATCGGCGGTGCGGTTCTTGAAATCAAGAAGCCACGCCACACACTCCGTTCTGTCGCCGAGCTTTTGCGCGTAGTCTATCATCTCGTCGCGCCGCCGAATATCGGAAAGCCACCCCAGCCGCTCAAAAACAACGAGCGCGCCGGGATTGTTCATGTTGATAACGTCGCGGATTATCTGCGTTTTGTTAAGCCGCGCGATTTTGAAATTGTCGCGGAAGAATTCCAGAATTTCCGTGTTTTCAAAGCGCGTTTTAGTCAGATCGTAAACTTTTCCCGTGCAGTGAAACCGCTCTCCATTAAGCTCCGCGGCTATCGTTTTCATTACGGGAATATAGTCGTCGTTCGGCAGCTTTCCTTGCATCGAGCACCATTCAAACCAATATCCGTCCGAAATCGGTCCGCCGTTCGTCATAATATTTACGCGCTTTTCCGAGAGCTTCACACCGAGCTTTTTCAGTTCCGACGCTATAAATTCGTCCCGCGCGAATATCGCATAGTACAGCGTTTCCTCGGGCGAAAACGACAGCTTTTCCGCGTTTTCGCAAAGGTATCTCAAAACCTCGGCGCGTTCGCCGTCGGTCAGTTGGTTCAGAAAAGTTTTGTCGCGCCGCGCCGCTTTTTTCGTGAGCTTCAAGCCTTTGCAGCAGCAAGCGCCTTTAATGTGCTTTGTTATGTTAAGAAGATACAGCGCGAAGTTTGAACGGTAGTTGCTCTGTTTCGCTCCGGAGTAGCAATGGTATCGCTGCTCCGCCTCCTCGGTTTTCGGAATTTTAAACGTCGCGCCGTTTTCCGCAAGCGTTTTCACGGTCTCAACTCCGCGAAAACGGCACGCCAGACCCAAAGCCCGCGCCGTCATTTCTATATATCCGAGTTCCTTGAAAGCCGCCGCAATTTCCTCGGAAGAACCGTTTATCACGGCGTTTTCCAATATCTCGGCTTTGTTTTCCTGAGGTATATATCTGTAATTCATAGGCTCACCTTATACACGATTTTTTCTCCGTTTGCCTTGCAGTATTTTTCGGCTAACGAGCCGCGCTCCACGGTGAACGTTATCGCCACGGACGTAAAGAACGCCCGCGCCCCGATTTCCGTCACGGAGCTTGGTATAACGACTTCACGCAAGGCGTTGCACCCTAAAAACGCCATCTCGCCGATTGTCCGAACCGTGTCGGGGAATACTACCCTTTTGACGTTAGCGCGGTTGTGTCTGTGACGCGTTGGAACTCCCGAGCCTTGCGGATAAAACGCCTGCTTGCCGATAGCGACAACGGGCTTGCCCTCAAACTCCCGAGGAATTTCTACTTCCTCGGCGCTCCCCTTGTAGCCCGTTATTGTGACTTCGCCGTCTGCAATCTCGTATGTGAACATTCTCTTAAACAGCTTGTTCGACTTTTCGCGAAGTTCTTCTTCCGTGGGCGGCGCCGCATTCAGCTCGCGTTCAAGTTTTTTCTCGGCGCGTTTTCGTTCTTTTTCGGGGTCGGAGGTGCGGCTTTTGTAATCGAGAAGCCACGCGAGAGCTTCAGTCTTGTTGTTGTCAGAGGCGTATTTTATAAGTTTGTCGCGTGTCGCGGAATTTTTAAGACAGCCGTTTTCCGCGAATACCGCGAGATACTCCACTTGATTGTTTTTGATAAAGCGTTTCATCTCGTCCGTTTTGTTAAGGCGTTTCGTATCGAAAATTTTCAGCACGCAGTCCCACAGCTCGGGCTTTCTGTATAATAACCCGTGAATGTGGTTGTTGCAGTAAAGCTTTTCGCCGAGTTCGGCGGTCAGGTTTTGCAAAATAAACAGCCTGTCGTCGGCGTTCGCGTTTGCGATAACTTCCGCAATTTCCCGGTGAACGGAGTACATAATTCCGTAAAGCTCCTTTTGCAGACATTCTTTGATATAGTCCGTAAAGCCCGAGCCTTTCAGCTTTTCGACTTTTTCTTTATCGACAGCGAGTATCGCGGCAAACAGCTCGTCCGATTTGATGATCTCTTTAAACGGGATATGTATTTCGCCGCCCTCTTCAAAGCGGAATTTGATGTCGTTTTTTATACAGTAACACCGCGCGGCGGGCGTGTCGGGCACGACGAGAACATCTATGCCGCACTTTGCGAGAAAACGCGGCGCGGTTTCCGCGGCTTGCCTGTCGTTGAATATCTCAAGCGTTTCGGGGAGTATCAGTTCCGAAAGCGATGAGGTGACTCTTTGCCACATATATCCGTTGCCGCCGAACGCGTATTCGCCTATTCGTTTGACGCCGGTCGGCACGGTGATCTTTTTTATGTCGGCGCGGCTTTTTATGCGGTCGTCCTTTAGCCGCGGAGCGGCGGGGGAGAGCGCGTAATCGGCTATCGCCGTCACGAAATTCTTCCCGATTTTGGAAGGAATTGTAACCTCGGTTTCCTCGCCCTTGTAGCTTTTGATGATAAGTCCGCCGTCCTCGCCCCTTTCCCAGCTCCAGATTTTTTTGAGTTCAAGAGCGGAATCGGGCGCGGCGTTCAGCTCGGCGAGCTGTTTCTTTTCGGCTTTTTTGCGTTCGGCGGCGAGGTCTGCGGTGCGGCTCTTAAATTCCAGAAACCACGCGGTGCATTCGGGGCGGTTCTGTTCGGCGGCGTAGTCTATCATCTCGTCGCGCTTTTTCGATTGCTTCAGCCAGCCGTGTTCGGCGCATTTTTCCAGAAGCGGAACGTTGTTTTTGCGGATAAGCTCTTTCATTATCCGCGTTTTGTTCAGCTTTTTTTGGTCGTAGCACTCCAGCAGACAAGTAAACACGTCGGGATTGAAAAAATATTTGGCTATCACCTGCTCTAACGAGTTGGAAAAGTAAAGCGGTTCGCCCGTCTGCGCGAATATCTCCCGCGAGATGTACACAAAATCGAGCTTCGCGACGCTCTCCAAGTCGGTAAGATAACCGTACCAAAGCCCCGACGCGGGCGAACCCGAAATAAACGAGCCGCCGCCGTTCAGCATTGTGTTTTTCACGTCCTCGGTGAGTGTAACGCCGCGCACCTTTAATTCTTCGACGCGCTTTTTGTTAAGCGTTATGATAGCCTTGAAAAGCTCGTCACGGTTTCCGTATTCGCTTGAAATTGAGTAGTATTCCATAATTATTCCTCCGCGTATTTGTAAATAATCTTGTTTTCCTCGCAGTACTTCTCCGCGTATGTGCCTTTGTGCACCAAAGCTGTGAGCTTTATGCAGTTCCAAAACGGGCTTTCGGACATAGTGCAGGGAGGCGCTTTTTTCAGCGAGCGCGGCAGCTCTATTGTTTCCAAATTCCCGCAGTTATAGAACGCCGCCACATCTATCTCGGCAACTCCCTCGCAGAGCTTCACATATCTGAGATCGCGGCAGCCCCAAAACGCCACCCCGCCGATCTTCTTGACGTTACCGCCGATAACGATACTTTCCAATCCCGTGATGTCAAGCATCCCCTTGGTGATTTCGGTGAGCCTTTCGGGGAGATTTATGCGCGTCAGCGACTTACATTGATAAAACGCAAACTCCCCGATACTCTCTATCGTATCCGGCAGAACGATCTTGGTAATCGCTTTCCGCAAAGCGCGCTGTTCCGCTTTTATGTGTTTGGCATAAGGCGAGAATACGTATTCTCCGAGTGCCGTAACGGTACAGCCGCCTATCTTTTCGGGAACGATTATCTCCCTGCGGTCGCCCTTGTAGCCCAATATGATTATAGAACCGTCCTCGCGTTTTTCAAATTTCCAAATCTTCCTCAACTCGGTAATGGAGTTCGGGTCGGCGTTGAGTTCGCGCTGCATTTTCTTCTCGGCGCGTTCGCGCTCCAAAGCGAGATCGGCGGTGCGGTTCTTGAAGTCCAACAACCACGCGGATATTTCCGTTTTGCCCTGTTCGGTCGCGTAGTCGATAAGCTCGTCGCGCGTTTTCGGATTTTTTAGCCAGCCGTGCTTCTCGCATATCGGCAGACAGCCGAGCTTGTTTTCGTCTATAATTCGCTTCATAGCAATCTTTTTCGGCATTTTCTTTTGGTTGAAATTCGCAAGCGTTATTTCAAAAAATCGCGGCTCGAACGCCCGTTTGTTTCCCCACACCCACAACGCCTCGGAGTAGTGGAGCGGTTTGCCGACCTCCGCGCGGAGCAGCGCGGCGAATTCCGCAAAGTCTTTAAGCGGCGTTTCTTTGATCTCGCGCAGCAGCGAGAACCAAAATTGATAAGCGGGGTTTTCCACGCTTACCGAGCGCCCCGCGCCGTTTTCGAGAACGCCGCGCACGTTTTCGGTGAGCGCTGCGCCGCTCTTTTTCAGTTCGCGAACGCGCTTTTTGTCAAGCGTTATTATCGCTTTAAAAAGCTCGTCCCGTTTGCCGAATTCAGTTTTCAGGGAATAGTGCTCCCTCATATCTCGCCGCTCCTTAAAATCAGTTTTATCGCCCAAGCGGGAACGTCGTAGTTGTTCGGCTCGTCGTCGATAAACACGAACGCCGCGTCGTAATCGGGCTTTTTCGCGGGAAACGCTCCCATGCCGTCCGTAAGATAAATAAGCCCTTTTAAATTCGAGAACTCGCCCGTATCCATAAGCGAATTTACATAGCTGAACACCGGTCTGAAATCCGTGCCGCCCAATCCGTGTATTTTCATGGTTTTGAGATAATTGTCAAACTCTTCCTGCGTGGTGATTTTCACATCCTCCTGAATTGCCGCGTCGCATTGGATTATGTGAATATTTACTTTAGTGAAAAAGCTCTCGGCGTTTTTGAGGATATTGTAGGTTTTCTGCACGAATTTTTGAACCAATTCTCCCGACGTGGAACCCGACGTGTCAATAGCTATTGCGAATTCTCGGATAGCTTTGACGTCCTTGTATTCCAGCGGCTCGATAAGCGGCATGTTTTCATATAAGCTAAGCCCGTAGGTGTAATAGTTGTAGTCGAACTCGTCGGGGTTTATTTTCATAATTTCGCCGCGCACCGCGAATTTTTTTAGAAATTCGGTGTAGTCGTAGTGTTCACGGTTCACCTCGCGGAGATTTTGCGTCAAAAGCCCCGCTTTCGTGCCGCGCTGTTTTCCGAACGTTTCCAAGTCCATCTGCATACTTTCGGCAATACTCGTCCAGTCGTCCGCAAGCGCGGAGCGGCTCACGGAGAAAGCCTCGCCGTCTCCGTTTTGATTTGCGCCGCTGCCTAAGCCGAGCGCTCCTTTTTGTTCTTCAGTGAGGTACCAAAGAAAATGGTCATCCACTTTGAACAGCATGCCAAGTCCGTCGATCGTTTTTTGCGGAAGTTTTTGATCAAGCAAAAAGCGATAGATCTTCTCCGCGGAAAGCGTTTTTATCTTGTTCTTGAAGCCGCTTAAAAACTGTTCCTGCTGCGACGATTTAAGAGTCGTTAAGTAATCGAGTTTGAGGTCGTTTATCACGCTCTCCACGGCAATATCGCACGCTATATCCCATAATTCTCTGTCTATCAGCGTATTGACGAACATGTGGCGAAATACGCAGTGAAATATCATGTGCAGAAAATTCCGTGTCACCAGATCGGGTTCCACGCGGTAAGTCGACAGCACGAACTTCGGCGCGTATATAAATATCTCGCCGTCCGTCGCGCAGGAGGTCGTGTGTTCCGCGTCCGAGGTGAGATTCGGACGGCTGAGCGCCATATCCAGAAAGCGCAGATTTACGAGAAGTTTGTTTTTCGCGTTCTGTAATATTTCCCGCGCTATTTTTTCCGTTTTCTCTTGAGTTACTTCGTCAAGCATTTGTTTTCTCCTTGTCGGTTTTGTGCGGAGCCTGCAAGGTTTTCACCCGCCCGGAGGCGTTTTGTCCGCCGCCCGCTCACTCCGCTTGCGCTCCGTTCGGGGCGGACGTCCGAAACGCCGTGCTGCCGCGAACATTTTGCCGCTGTCGCGGCAAAATCGGCGGCTGTCGCCGCCGCGCCGCCTGCGGCGGCGGTTCGCGGCAGCGCGGGGGTGGCTGCGCTAAGTAAGGTTGAATTGAGTATACAACTATATTATACGACAAAACAGGTTCTTTGTCAATCGCAAAAGCAAAAAGACTATTGACATAGGAGAGAAAATGAACTATAATAAGTAGAGAATGAGGGTGAGACAATGCAGAAAATATTGGGCTATATCCGCCGAGCCTGTCAAGAATTCGATCTGATAGGGGACGGCGACAGGATAGCCGTCGGCGTTTCGGGCGGTAAGGACAGCCTCGTGCTGCTTTGCGGTCTTGCGAAAATGCGGAGATTTTACGAGAAAAAGTACGAGGTGGTTTGCGTAACGCTCGACCCGCGCTTCGGCGGCGTTGAAACGGACTACTCGCCCGTGGAAAAAATGTGCGCGGAATTGGACGTTGAGTTTAACTTGATAAAGACCGATATCGGCGAGATAGTTTTCGATATCCGCAAAGAGCCGAACCCGTGCTCGCTGTGCGCGAAAATGCGGCGCGGCGCGCTTCATGACGCGGCAAAAGAAGCGGGCTGCAATAAAATAGCGCTCGGGCATAATTACGACGACGCTATCGAAACGTTTATGATGAACTTGTTTCAAGAGGGAAGAATAGGCTGCTTCTCGCCAAGCTCGTATCTTTCGCGAAAGGACATCACGCTTATCCGACCGCTCGTTTTCGCGCCCGAATACGCGGTCACGTCTTGCGCGAAACGAAACGGTTTCGAGATAGTAAAATCAAAATGCCCCGCCGATAAGCACACGACGCGCCAGTCGATGAAAGAGTTTCTTGCGGAGCTTGAGCATAACAATCACGGAGTGAAGCAGCGCATTTTCGGCGCGATGAGAAAAGCGGATATCGACCGTTGGGGATATAAGAATAAAGAATAACGTTTTCCCCGAGCGGCGGGGAGAAACGAGAGATATGATTTTGGAGGAAATATGGGAAAACAAGTCAAGCTGCCGCCTAAAAAAAGCGCGGAAAACATAACCGAAAAAGCGAACGAAAAGGAAGCGTTTTACTTCTTCGCAAAAGACCAAGGTACGGGCGCGGGCAAGGTTTTCGTGATAATTTTAAAGGTGCTGGAGCTTATCGTCACGACGATCTTCGCGTTCGTTTTGGGAATATTCGGACCGCTTTGCATTTGGAACGGAGATATCGTTGAAGCGGAGGTGGCGTCCGACCCGTCGGCGCTGTGGTGGCTGATATCCTCGATATTCTATGTTGTCGGAATGTTCGTGATGATGCTCGGACATACAAAAACAGCCGCCGTGATACACGTTTTCGCGGCGGCGGGGACTTTGATAACATATAGTTTTTTCATCGAGCTTTACAAGCCCGTCAACAGCAGCGGACCCACTATGCTTTATATGCCGAGCCTGCTTATTACGCTGCTTTCAATCGGCATTATGCTTATCGTAAATGTTCCGAAGTGGATGAACAGGCGCATTGAAAAAGACAGCGAAGTCGCGCCGTCCATTCTCGGAGACAGCAAAAAGCGGTGATTTTTTGCGGACCGCCGCGTGAAAATTCTGTGCGCCGATCTATTCCTTGCGGTTGGCGAGCGTGATTACAAGCTTAGCTGCCGCGCACCCTACCGCCGCGCCGAGAGTGTTCGCTATAATGTCGTCGAGGTCGCAGGAGCGTCCGAAAAACGGCTGAATGATCTCGATAACAAGCGTGGTTCCAAGCGCGGCGAGATCGACCGCCCACCACTTCAAGCGGCGGAACGCGGTCGGGAGCAGTATTCCGTAAGGGACGAACAGCGCAATATTCGCGCAGAATTCCCCGTCGCTGAACACCGAAAAATCGCCGCGCAGAAGTTTCTCAAAACGCCCGTTGCTTGCGTATTCGCCGTGGAAAAACGTCATCTCGCAAAAGTCCCCGACCGATATCTTTCCAAACAGCAGTTCGGGCAAATATATGAACCATACCACAACGACAAGCGTTATAAGATACCACACCAAAAGCCCCCGCGCGATTTCTTCGGAAACGCGTGCGCGCGGATGATTTCCCGCCTTAAGATAAGCGGTGCGCGCCAATGAATATATCAGCACCGCGATCAATGACAGCGGCGCCGCTTCAAAAAAGCCGTAAAATTTTAATGTTTCGATAATATCTCTCACAAATTTCACCTCGTGTTACCATAATATCACTTTTCTCCGTTTACGTCAACGGTTTTCGCAAAATGTAAGACAAATGTAAGATTTCCCCCGTTAAGCCGTTGACTTTTCGGGGGATTTGTGGTACAATATAGCTTGGACATCTCTGAAAAACTTGTTTTAGACAAAATCGGATTTTAGAGATTCCCACTTGAAAATCATTGAATGTTAAGCGGGTGATAATATGAAATGCGGGCGCTGCGGCAAGGAGTTCGACAATACCAAGCAGGATTTTTGCGGCTTTTGCAAAACCGTTCACGATAAAAACGGCGAACCGATACGCGATATAAAGGGGATACTTTGCTATATAACGGAGAAATTCGGAGCGGAGACTTTATTGAACCGCCGCCGCGCCGACGCGCTCATAGCGGATTTTTTCCCGAAAGAGACCGCCGCGCGCCGATTGGCTTATGTGGCGCTTTACGACGGCACGGCGCAAAAGCTCGTCGCGGTTCGCGAGAAGCCGTTCGAGGTAAAGTGCGCGGCGGCGGCAAGATGTGTAAAATCCTTGCGCGACGAGATAGGGCTTAAAGGGAAATCGGCCGCCGAGGCGGTCGAGGCGGTCGGAAGCGCGGTCGGGTGCGAGATCTCGTTCAAAAAGAGCGAAAACCCTCCCGCCGCCGAGACCGAAGTCCGCAAGAACGTCACCGACGCGGCGGAGCAGTATTCGCTGGGGCGGCATTTCGATAGGATACGCGAGTATGAAAAGGCGCTTTATTGGTTTGAAGCCGCCGCGGCTCAGGATTTCGGAGAAGCGGAATACTACGTCGGAGTTTACCGTTTGGAGGGACGCGGCGGAGTTCAGGATTTGGAGCAGGCGCGGGAATGGTTCGTGCGCGGCGCGGAAAACGGCGTAGCGCAGGCGGAGTATATGGCGGGCTATTTTTACGCGGAGGGAATAGCGTGCGAGGTTAACGAGGACAAGGCTTTCGAGTGCTTTTTGAAAGCCGCCAAAAACGGCTGTGCGGACGCGGCGAATATGGTGGCGATGTGCTACGAAAACGGCGTTCATACGGAGAAAAACGCCGAGCTTGCGCGTAAATGGCGGAAAGCGGGCGGCACTCTCGACGAAGCGAAGCCCGAACAGGCTATCGAAAGATCGAAGCAGGCGCCGCAGATACCCGACCCCGACGTTTCGCCGAAGCCTACCGCGGACGAGGGCGAGGAGCTTTATCAGAGCGCGCGGCGATGTCTTGCCGAAAAGGACGCGGAGGGCGCGGCGATGTTTTACAAACGCGCCGCGGAGCTTGGTCACGCGCGGGCGCAGTGCTCTTACGGAAAGTGCCTTTACACGGGCAACGGCGCGGCGAAGGACGTTGCCGAAGCGTTCCGCTGGTTCAAGACCGCCGCCGCGCAGAAGCTCAACATCGCGCAGTATAATCTCGGCGTTATGTATCTAAAGGGCGTTTACGTGTCCAAGGACGCGTCCGAGGCGAAAAAGTGGTTTAAACTCGCCGCCGAAAACGGTCACGAGGACGCGGCAAAGATACTCAAAAAACTTAGGTAAGTGAAGTCCACCGTTTGGAGAGCAGACCGATGAAAACATTGAATGCGGGCGGCAAGCCGCTCCGCTATGAATTGGAACGCAAAAAAGTCAAAAACATAAACTGCCGCCCGAAATCGGACGGCATAGTTTACGTTTCGGCAAGCCCGCGCGTTCCCGTTGCGGAGATCGAACGCTTTCTTGTCGAGAAAGCGGACTTCTTTTTCGGCGCGTTCGAGAGGCTTAAAGATCACGAGGAAAAAAGCGAAATAAACACACGTTCAGTGAATTTTCTCGGGAAAGAATATCCCGTGCGAATTATTCAAAATTCGCGCGAGACCGCCGTTTTTGACGAGAACGAGTGCCGCGTTTTCACCCGTCTCCCCGAGCCCGAAAACGTGCTTTCGCTTATCAAGTTCGCCGTCTCGGAGCGTTTTTTGCAGCTTTGCCGCGAACTGAACGCCGAGGTTTGGGAAGAATTGAAAACGCACGGTCTAAAGCCGCCGCCCACGCAAATTACGATAAAGGATATGAAGTCGCGCTGGGGTAGCTGTTCTTATACGCGCGGGCATATCTCGATAAATTTTCGTTTGGCGGCATATCCGCGTGAAACGGTAAAGGCGGTCTTTTGGCACGAATACGCGCATTATTGGCACCACGACCACTCGAAAGCGTTCTACGATTTTCTGCTGAAATATTATCCCGACTATTTCAAATGGCACGAATTTTTAAAGGAATAAAAAGCCGCGCGGTTTTCCGTGCGGCACAGACTGTCGATAAACCCTCATCTACTTCGTCAACCGCCCTCGCGGCAGCCATTAAGGCTAGCCGCGGAGCGGTTTCCTCGTATCTGAGGGCTTCTCGACAGTCTGAAAGATATGCTTTTTCTACACGCTGAGCCGCGCGGTTTTCCGTGCGGCATTTTTAGTGTGTTAATTTTGATAGTTGATATTTTCTTTCTGCCGAGGCTTGAATACGATAAGTTCCGAGGAACATAGGTTTTCGGCGCGCATATTCACGGCGTTTATTTGATGATTGTCATAGTAATTGTAGTAGTAAACGCCCGTTGTGCAGTTGCAGCAGCAGGAGTATTGCGTTATCTGAAACCTGCCGTTTTCAAGTTCGCAGCAGCCCTTTTGGTTTTCGACGCTCGCCAGAATGTGAAATACTTGAGACACGCATTCTTCCTCGCTGTCGCCGCAAACGGAGTTGGACTTGACGAAAGCCGCCCGCGTGAAACGAGATTGGCTCGAAAGATCTCCCGGCAAGCCGATAGCGCCCATTCCGCGGCTGTAAGCGTTAAAGCTGTAACTCGGGCAAAATCGGTTTTCGGGCGGTTTTGCTGAAAGCCCCATATAATTGTTGATTTGAGTGAGCTGCGCGGGAAATTCGGGATTGTTTGTAAGCACGCCGAGCGGGTTCTCGTAAACGAACAAGCCGCCGCGTGTGCTTTCCACGACTATCGAGCCGCTTTTGTCGGAGATCATCCAGTGCAGTTCCGAATTGGGAAGCTCTTTGCTAAACGGCTCGTCTACGATCGTTAGCTTTTTGAGAAGTTCTCGCGCTTCGGAGAGGTTGGCGCATTGTCCCGCGATAAACGGGATAAGTTCAAACGAAGCCGCCGCGAATTTCCCCTCGGCGGGCTTTCCGTAAAACGCGTTGCCGACGAAGTTCAGGCACGCAATGGCAAGACCTTTTTCATTTGCGCATTCGTAATACAGCGGATAGTTTTTCTCAATATGAGCCATTCCTATCATAGCGTAATGTTTGTTCATCGAGCCTGCCAAGCGGAATTTCAGCGGAAAATTCCGCGGCGTTATTACGACATTGTCGCCGAATTTCACGTCGTAATCGAGATTCCTTCCGAAATAAAAGTCCTTTTTATTAAAACCAACGGCGGTGCACATAAAAATCCCCCTTAAACTGTTTGCAAAATAGTTTATGGGGAATTACCGTTTATTATTCACAGAATTTTTTCCATTCCGATCTTCTGCACCTGAAGCCCGCATTTTTCATAAAATCTCATCGCGCTCTCGTTGCAGGCCCATACGTTCAGGGTAACGTTGTAACAGCCGCGCTCTTTGGCGAATTTCAGAACGTATTCGTAAAGCGACCGCCCGACGTGCAAGCCGCGCGACTTCTCGTCAACGCAAAGATCGTCTATGTAAAGCGTGGTGAAATTCGGGGTGTTGCGCTCCTCGTGGCGCTGAAATACGCAGAACGCGTACCCGAGCACTTCTCCGTTTTCCGCGACGAACACGGGGCGCTCTTTGTCTGCAAGTATTTTTTCGAGTTCCGCCGCGTCATACTTTGTCGTCCCCGATTTAAACAGATCGGGTCTGCCTTTCGCGTGGACTTCCAGCACTTGGCTTAAAAGCTCCAGAATACGCGGAATATCGCGGTTTTCAGCTTTTCTGATGTTAAGTTCCATAACTCGCACTTCCTTAATAAACATACTCGAATTCGGAAAACTCCGCCGTACCGTCCACGGCGTACATCGCGAGTACTACTCCCGTAAAACCGTTCGAGACCTCGCTTGACAGATATTTCGACATTCCGCGGGCAAGCGTTGTTCCGTTCGCCCGAAGCTCGTAATATTCGCTGCTTGCCGCGATCTCCAGCGCGACCTCGCCGCCGTCGATCGGAAGCCGCTTTTCAACGTGTTTAATGCCGCCGATATTAAGCTTGGCAATCAGTTCGAAGCCGTTTGCCGTTTGCTTGACGGCGATGTCGTAATGCTCAAGTTCGCACATATACGCCGAAAGCCCCGCTTCGCCGCCGAGGAGTTTTACGCGGGCGCGGAAAATTCCCGCAAACTCTCGCTGGCGTATCCCTATGAAAGTCGGGCTGTCAACGTCGTCAAGCGTTTTTTCGTGCCGCGGAGTATCGCTTTGTCATCCGTAATTTCATAATTCTCCGATACGGGATAACGCAAATGTACAAATTCAAGCCGTGAATTTGCGAGAGTGCGGCGCCGCTTTTCCTCCTGAGCGAAATCGCCCTTTATCTCATACTCAAAATCGCAGGTACCGTCAAGCCCCGCGCAAAGCCGACCGTCCTCGGTGAACCGGGCGGGCACAAGAAAAGTCTCTCGTCCGAGGTTGTGATAAGGCTGCCATTTTCCAAGCTGCCGAAATCCGAGGCAGAGACGATATGCCAATCGCCGTACTTGTCCCGAATAAGATCGCCGTGCCCTATCCCTTGAATGATATACGGCGCCTTGTTTCTGTTTGTGAGTATAGGATTATTCGGGCAGCTTTTAAACTCGCCCCAAACGCTGTCGGCGCGGGCGAGGGTTATCATGTGCCCGTATTCCGTGCCGCCCTCCGCCGCCATTAAGAAGTAAGCGCCGTTTATTTTATATAGGTGCGGGCTTTCGAGAAAGCGCCCTCCCGAGCCTTTCCAAATACACCGGCTCGGCGAGAGCTTCACGCCCGTCTCTATATCAATCTCGCACTGCGCAACGCCGCTTTCGCCGTTGTCGTCCGTGCCGTTTGTCATAAAATACGCGCTCCCGTCCTCGAAATAAAGCGAGGGATCTATGCCGTCAAGACCTACGGTTATAGGCTCGCTCCATTCGCCGTAAATGTCGTCGGTGAAGACATAGAAATTCTTCCCCGTCGTGTTGTTGTTCGCCGTCATATAGAATCGCCCGCCGTTAAAGCGCAAAGTCGGCGCAAATATTCCGCCGGAACTCGGCACCCCGTCGAGATCCGCTTGACTTTTTCGCGTAAGAACGTGACCTATCTGCCGCCAGTTTACCAAGTCTTCGCTTTCAAACAGCGGCACGCCCGGGAAGTACTGAAACGAGCTGCACGCGAGGTAGTATTTCCCGTTCGCCGCGCAGACCGACGGATCGGGGTAAAAGCCCTTAATAATGGGATTTGTGTATTTCATAGAGTTTGCCCTCGACCATAAAATTTTTTGAATTTATGCTTTCGTAAATCGCGGAGTATGCGCGGCGGCACGTCAAAGTTCGATATGCGTTTATAGCGATCCGCACAATTAAAGCAACGTTAGTGCTTTTAAGCCCCGTCTCGCATGATAACATTAGAGCGTTATTTTCGTGGATTGCTATAGGCGCTGCCGGTTCGGTTACTCCTTGATCTCAAACCGTTCTCCGTTTATTTCAACGCTCGTTCCCATAAAGATAGGCGCGGCTTTTCCGCTTTCGATATCTTTTTCATCGCCGTTCGGGAGCGTACACTGCCAAGCCTCCGAGCCGAGATTTTTAAGCCCCCACAGCGCGGGATTTTTCTTGTTGCGGACTACCTCGGCAAGCGCTTCGCAGTCATCGTTCCAGAGTTTCGCGCCGTCAAACAGCAGAACGCTTGTTTTCGAGCCTTTAAGCGACAGCGGTTTCGCGTAATGATTTCCGCACGCGCAGATGAGTTTTCCCTCGTCGTCAACGGGAACGGCGGGCAGGAAGTTTTGGATGCCGCACGGACACGCGGTGATATCGCCGCGCAGACGTTTCAAAATATCGAGCCATTGCTTCTCGATAAGCCGCTTTGACGGCTCGTTCAAGCCCGTGGTAAACGAAAACTCGAACGCTTCCCGAATATAGTCGGGCATGATCTTCCAGAACTTGATGATGTTGTTGTGAACGCCGCGCACGGGGCGGTTGCTGTCGTTGTCGGGGTCGTAAACGAAGATCGGCTCGAAGCCGTAGTGCCGCCTTTCGGCTTCCTCGGTAAGACACACGCTTTTCAGCACCTTGCCGCCCTCCAGCGGGTCGCCGCGCAGAAGAAGTCTGAACAGCACCACAGCAAGCGAGTATCTGTCCGTAAACTTGTCGGGAGTCTTTTCGCCGCGCACTATTTCGGGCGCCATATATCCGGGTTTACCCGCAATGCCGAGGTGTTCTCCGTAAGGCGCGATGTTGTCGCAGTCGCAGATGAGCACGTCGCCGTCCGACGGACGAATAAAAAAACCGCCGTCGTTCAAGTCTTGATAGCTGAACCCCGAGTTGTGAAGTTCGCGGAAAGCCGCCGTTATCTTTATCGCGGAATTCACGACCGAGTACAGTCCCGACAGTTTAACACGCGCGTTAAGTATGTCAGAGAACGGTTTGTACTCTTCCGGAATTAAGTCCATCATAAATCCGAAGCCCTCGTCCGTCTGCGCGGTAAGAAGCCGCGGCATTAAAAACGCGCTGTTTGCCGTTTTGTCCTCGCACAGCGTCCGCAGATTATCACGGAAGATCTCGGGGCGGCGCAGTTTGTTCTGAAAATACATTTTAAGCGCGTACTCCTTATCCGCGAACAGGGCGCGGTAAACGATACCTTGCCCGCCCTGTCCGAGCACCTCGAGAATTTCCGCCGAGCCGCCCAATTCCAGCGGCACTTTATCGCCTATTTTAAGCATAGTGTTTCTCCCAAAATTGTGAATTGATTATGTTTTCCCCGCCGCCGGCGGGGAAAACGAAGATAAATCAACGTTTCCTTAGTGGTACAACATTACGACATCGATCAATAATTGTCAACTGTCAGAACCCGCCGCCGGTAATGCCCTCAAAGCTCTCTTCGGCGGAAGTTTCGGCGGCGTTGCCGCACCACTCGCAGACGGTCTCGTTTTCGCCGTTCCAGCAAGTGGTCTTGCCGCACTCGCTGCATTGGAAGAAGCCTTTCGCGCCGCAATATGGACAAGACGGATATTCGGTCGTGATGTAGATGTTGCCCGAAATTTCGGTGTCGCCGAATTTCTCGCGACCCGCCGTCTTCTCGCTGACTTTAAAAGCCCAGGTCGCGTACCATTCTTCCTGTTCGGGCTTTTCCGCGTTCTCGCGAACCTCGGCGCGTATGCCGAAAAGTTCGTGACTCTCTTTGCATTTCGTTAAAATTACTGCTGCTTTCATTGTGTTTTCCTCCGTTTATTAAAAGTAGGCATAATATCTTCTTTTCCCCGCCCCGCAGGGAAAAGAAAATATAATTTGAGATTTGGCGTTACTCCGTTACCATTTTATAGTACTCCTCGCCGTCCTCTTCATACGGCTCGGCGTAGAACTTCTTTCCGATAAGCGTTCTCAGCTTTCGTATATCTTCGATCTCGAACGAGCCGAACTCCTGATAGCAAACGGTCTCGCTTGCGTTGTTCAAGTCCTCGTAAAAATCCGTGACGAACAGGCTGAACTCGTCCAGAAGCCCCTCTATCGGCACCTGCGGAATAAATTGCGGAGAGCCGTCCTCCTCGCCGTAACGGTCGTTCTCCAGTTCAAACGTAAGCGAGGTAACATAGATGTCGCCGTCAAATGTGCCAAATGGGTCGGCGGTCTGATATATCCTGTCCTCGACCTCTTTAAATTTGTCCTCGGAATATTTTTCCGCTTTGTAGCTGCGAAAGTTTTTCATGTGTTTTCCTCCGTTTGATTATTTACTTTGCCGATGTTCTTTCGATATTCCATATAAGGTCCTTTGTCCTCCGCAAGCATTTCCGAAGTGAGACCGCCGCTTGCGCCGATATATATCGGTTCGCCAAGCTTTTCTTCTAAAAAAACCAAGTAATCATCGTTGCCGCTGCCGAGCGACCGCGGCGCTTTCATTCTTGCCGCGCACTCGCCGTAAAGTTTGCTTGGCGCGAAGTATATTGAGATCGAAAGCACGGGGTATCTATCCAGCTTGTTAAGTTCCGCATTATATTCCTCCAAAAGCTCATGCAAAGCGTTCCACTCTTCCTCATAGGAATGCGTCGCCGCCGAACCGTCGACAAGCACCGTACAGATAGCATTGACGCCGAGATCGAAGTAGCTGCCGCTTATACTCTGCTCCACATAATACCGCCAATTGAATGTGCCCTCCCTAATTTTTGGGACAAACTCGGCGCTGTCATGTCCTTCAATGATAAGAAAACCGCTGTCAATGCTGAATTCATTCCATATTTTGCCAAACTTTTCGGTAAACTCATCGGAGAGTTGTCGGCTTGCAACAGCCCACGGATAATCGTCGGTGAACTCCGTTTCGTCGCCGATCTCTATATCCGCCATAAACCTAAGCGTTGTATCGCGGACGGGCGCGCAAATTCCGTTCATCAGCACGGGTTTCTTGAAAACGCTCGAGCTTTCCCATTCAAGACACACAAATTCCTCGCCGTATCTTTCGCGGAGAAACGTCTCGAACCGTTCTTTATCGGGGTCTCGCCTTTCGCCGCCTATCTTGCCCGTCAATATGAGTATCGTAAGCGCGGCGAATGCTAAAACGACCGCGCATAACGCTATGACGATTATAGGCGTTTTGATTTTTTTATTGCTCATTGATTTCCTCTTTGGCTTTTACGTATGCTCCGACACTCTGCGTAAATGCGCTTTCGTCGGGGAACTTCATATTGACGAGGATATGTATATCCCGTCCGTCAAGCTTCTCCTCGATAAACTCAAAGTCGAGCGGGGGCGGCGCGTTTATTTTCGCCGCACATTCTTCGTAAAGACCGTCGGGCGCGAAATACAAGTCGAACATCAGCCCCAAGTCCGCGCCGAGTTTTACAAGTTCACTGCGGTACTCCGCGGCAATCTCTTGCAAAGCGTTCCACTCATCTTCATCGGAAATGTTCGTCGAGCCGTTGACAAGCACGGTAAATCCGCAGAGAACGCGGCTTTTGTTATTAAGCGCCGCAAGATCTTGCCAATCGAACGTGCCGCTGCGAACTTTTTCAACGATCTCGCTGTCATGGTAGTATTTGAGAACCTCGCAATTCGCGGTAAACTCGCCCCAATCATCGCCGAGCCGCTCTGTAAATTCCTTGGTAAGCTGTCGGTTCGCTATTGCGGTCGGGTAATGATCGATATTCTGCGTTTCGTTGGGCTTGATATCTATTTCCGTCTCGAAAGTGAGCGACATATCCCGAACGGGGGCGCAGATCCCCAAAATTATCATGACATGATCGGCTTTACTTGGCTTGCTTGTCTCAAGGCAGACAAATTCCTCGCCGTATTTCTCACGGAGAAACGTCTCGAACCGCTCCTTGTCGGGGTCTCGCCTTTCGCCGCCTATCTTGCCTGTCAATATAAGTACCGAAAGCGCGGCGAATGCTAAAACGACCGCGCATAACGCTATGGCGATTATCGGCGTTTTGCTTTTCTTTTTCATAATATCTCCTAAATTATGGGAGCGTTTTCCCCGAGAGAATGTCTAACCGTATTTCGACAGTATCGCCGTCGGGAGGGTCAAAAATGCAGTTAACGAAAACCGTTCCGTCTTTCACCGCGAAAACCGCCGCGCCGTCGTCGGCAAGCCCCTCACGCCGCCAAAGCAGCTCCATATCTCCGCCGAACGCGAGTACTTCCGTGCCCGACTGCACAAAGAGCGTCTCGCCGTATTCACGAAATCCGTTGAAATAAAAATCTACCGCATATTGTTTGCATTCAAGCGTTTTCAAATTCACGGCGATCACCTGTTCGCCCGTGCCGAGAACAAACCAACCGCGCCAAAGTATATACTCGTTAAAGCACTGGTTCCAATCGTCGCGGTCTGTTTCAAGGCGCAGAAAATTTTCGCCGTCAATTCGCACGGTATAGAATTTGTTCGCGCCGAAACGCATACAATGCTCGGCGGGCACTTCTTCGCTGTCTGCAAAAACCTCGATTTCAGCGCGCATAATTGTTCCGTCCTTTCGGAATATCTATGTACTCCGCGATCTCGTCAAATATCCGCCGAGTTTCGTCTCCCATAAACAACAGCGCTCCCTTATATGAGGCTTCGCTGTCATAAAGCGGCTCTAACAGCGACGTTTGAAGAAGATATCGCACTTTCTCATCGCCGCTTGCCGCCAAGTCCTCGAAAAATTCAAATATTTGGGAAATAAGCGGCTCGGCGAGTTTCAGCGCGGCTCTTTTTTGACGAGCGGTTTTCACGCCGCCGAAATCGTGCGCGGCGAAATAGTCGGACAGTACGGGGTTAAGCACGTCGGCGAACAGACAATGCGGCACATCGTCTCCAAAATCGAGTTTTTGAAGCTCGTTCGTTACGCGCTCGGAAAGTTTCGGAAGCCGCGAGATCAGCAGTTTGCCGTTAAGCTGCGAGTATTTCATAAGCCGCCGTTTATCTCGATCGCTCGGTAGTCGGTATGGTTTTTCAGTGCATTCCGCATTCGTCGTAGTCTTTCCATTTTTCCTGATAGCGCATTTCATCGGCGATTTTCAGGCAGATGTAAGCCACCGCCGCCGCTACGACTATCACCGCCGTGATTATCGGGATAACTATTTGAGCGACGGGTCCTGTTTTCTTTTTGATATCCTCTTGGATAATGTTGTGTATTTTCTTCATAATGTTTACCTCCATTTGAATAGTGCAAAATGTACAAAGTATACGATCGACAGCCGATAAGCGTTTTGAGGGCGCATGGCAGTGACCGTCAGCCGTTGGGTGTCAGTCGCGCGTATATTTCCCGTTTCGGAATGCCCGTGACTTTCGCGGCTTCGCGGCACGCTTCCGACAGCTTTTCGCCGCCTTCGACCAGTTGCCGCACCAGCTCCGCCGCCTGTTCGAGAGAGAACTCAGCCGCCGAGTTTTCCGCGCCGCGCACCACTATAACATATTCTCCGCGCGGCTCCAAATCATCATAATAGTGCGAAAGCTCGCCGAGAGTGCCGCGTATCACTTCTTCGTGGACTTTCGTAATCTCGCGGCAAAGCGCTGCTTGGCGTTCCCCGAGAACCGCGTATAGATCGTTTAGCGTTTGCTTTATTTTATGCGGCGCTTCGTAAAATACAAGCGCGTGCGGCAGATTTTTGACGGTTTCCAAACGCTCCGCGCGTTCCTTTTTCGGAACGGGCAGAAATCCCTCGAACACCCACCTGTCGACTTCAAGTCCGCTCACCGCTACCGCCGCGACTGCCGCATTGCACCCCGGAATAACTTCTACGGCGATACCGCGCTCATAGCACTTGCGGACGAGCACCGCGCCCGGATCGGATATACACGGCATTCCGGCGTCGGATACCATGGCGACGTTTTTACCTTCAAGAAGCAAGCCGATGATTTGTTCGCTTTTTTCCTGTTCCTTTGGCTTGTAGCAGGAGACAAGCGGCTTTTTTATCTCGAATTTCGTTAATAATCCCAGCGTCACGCGCGTGTCCTCCGCGGCGATGAAGTCCGCGTTTTGAAGCGTTTCAATGCCGCGCGGAGAAAAGTCGCCGAGGTTGCCTATCGGAGTGCCGACTATGGACAGCTTGCCTGATTCGCTCATAAAACGTTCCCCCCTTGGGTAAAGAATAGGAAAACTCCCCGCCGAAGCGCGGCTGCGGGTCGGAGCGTTTCCTCACGCCCCCCCTCGGGTCGCGCGAAAACCGCTCCGCGATTTTCGCGTTCCCTCTCGGGGGACATTCGGAAACGCGAGGGCGGCGCACTCGAAAACGCCGCGCATTCGCGCCGACGTGAAATTGAAAGGCAGCCGCGACCCCGAGGGCGTTTTCTCGCGCGCCGCCCCGAAGCGCACGGGGCGGCGCATACTAACTCGTATTCAAAGTGTGGACGAAAATTGACGTGATGACGGGTGTGGAACAGCAAATTAAAGTCTATACGCTGATTTGGAATTAGGGCAACACCGCGCAATTACCGGCTAACGCCTTTGCCGCCCGCTTGCTTGCATATTTTTCGTCATATTGCACAATTCGTCCTCGCAAGGCGTCAGCCTTGCTTCGTCCTCATTGTACAAGCGTTTAGCAAAGCTCAACCCGCTGACAGAAAAATCTGACTGCGCAATCGGACAGCAATAATTGTGCGGTGTTGCCTTAGTATCATTCGTAGATCTTAGAGTACTCCTCGGTGTAGGATTTGTCGTCGTTGCGGAGTATCATGGGCTTTTCAACGACCATTCCGGGAGCCGCGCCCTTTTTTCCGCTGATAAGGAACAGCCACGGACGATCGTTTATCGAGTTAAACACAAACGTAAGGTTTTTAGGCTCTATCTTGTGCTCGCGCATGGAGCAAATAACGTCCGACAGCCGATCGGGACGGTTGCACATTTTCAAAAAACCTCCGTATTTGAGGAGCTTCGCCGCCGCCGCGCAAACGTCGTCAACGGTGCATAAGATCTCGTGCCGAGCTATCGCCTGCGCTTCGGAACCCTTGGTGAATCCCGAACCGCTTACCATATACGGCGGGTTTGCGGTAACAATGTCAACGCTTTCATACGCGAGAACGCTTTGAGGAATGTTCCTCAAGTCACACAGAATTGGCTGAACGATGTTCTGTAAGCCGTTTTCGTTCACGGTCTTTTGAAGCAGAGCCACGGCTTCCTCTTGAATGTCCATCGCGTAGACAAGCTGCGGCTTCGCGTTCTTGCAGAATATCAGGGGGATTATCCCGCAGCCCGTGCAGAGGTCGCACACAACGCTCGTTGAACGCACCCCCGCGTAGTACGCGAGTAAAAACGCGTCCGTGCCGAAACGGTGATCTTCCGATACGTACATCTTGATTTTTCCGAGCTGAAACGCTTCTGTTTCCATTATATCACGTCCTTTAAAAATTACAAAATTGCTTTGATTTGATGACTGTTCTCTGTTGTCAGCCTATCAATATCTGCCCGTCGGGGACTACGATGTTCTTGCGGCTGCCGCTCTTCATAACAAGCGACATTACTATCGAAACGGGCCCCACTCTTCCGATAAACATCGTGAATATCAGCAAAATCCGCCCCGCAGTTCCCGCGAGAGCCGTCGCCCCCGCCGACAGCCCCGCTGTGGAGAACGCGCTCACTGCGTCGAACAGACACTGCACAGCGCCCGCGTCCGCTTCCGTGCCCTTTGGCATTGAGAAGTACAAAAATCCGAAGCACAGCGCCACCGCGAACATAGACAGAACCGAAATTACCAAGGTGCGGTAGATGATCATTTTATCAAGCTTGTGGCGGAACAGTTCCACGTCGTTTTTGTTACGCATGTAGGAAGCCACCGTCGCGATCATCACCATAACCGTCGTTACCTTGATGCCGCCGCCCGTAGAACCCGGAGCCGCGCCGATAAACATCAAAAGCACAGTCCCCATTTGCGAGAACTCGTTCATATCGCCCATTCCGAGGTTGTCAAAGCCCGCCGTCCGAGTGGAGACGGACGCGAAGAACGCGTTTATCAGCCTTTCGCCGAACGGCATGTTCCTCATTGTGGCGGGATTGTTGCGTTCGCTTATCATATAGAACAGCGTGCCGCCTATTATAAGTATTCCCGTCATAAACAGCACGGTTTTCGTGTGCAGACTGAACTTGCGTTTATCTTTGAAGCTCAGAAAATTCTCCCATACGATAAAACCCAAGCCGCCTATTATAATAAGTAAAGCGAGAGTAATAAGTATGATCGGGTGATTTTGCGCCGATATCAAGCTCGACCCCTCGCCCGTCATTCCAAGCAGGTCGAAGCCCGCGTTGCAGAACGCCGAAATGCTCATAAAAATACTCATCCAAACGCCGTATCCTCCGAACCTCGGCACGAGGTCGAACGCCAGAATAAGCGCGCCGCACAGCTCGAAGATAAGCGAGTACTTGATGATCCTGATGAAAATCGAGCGTCCGCCCTCTACGCTGCTTTCGGAAAAATCGCCGGCGGCGTTTTTCAGCGTTCTGTAACCGAGTTTCTTGCCGGCGGCAACGTTGAAGAACGTGATTATCGTAACAAATCCCAAACCGCCCACTTGAATAAGAAGCGCTATCACTATCTGTCCGAAAAGCGACCAGTGTAAATAAGTGTCGTAAACGGAAAGCCCCGTAACGCAGCTTGCCGAAGTCGCCGTGAACAGGCAGTCGAAAATCGGAGTGGCTTTCATGTTTCGAGAGGATATCGGCAGCCACAGCAGCAGCGTTCCCAGCGCGATTATTATCAAAAATCCAATGCAAAGCGTCCGCGCGGGGTCAAACCGCTTCGACGCCTTTTTAAATATAGGCATATCATTACCTCGTTGTCTGTTTTACAGCCGCCGAATTTTTGCCGTTCGACGAGCTGTAGCTAATAAAGTCGCGCGCGTTTTCGCCGTAAGCGTAAACCGTAAAAGCCGCGGTTTTTCCCACAATGTCGTATGAACCGCCCTTAAACGGCAGCTTCGCGTTGTTTTCCGCGATGAGCAGGCAGGATTTCGTGATCTTTTTCCCGCGCTTTAGCGTGGAAACTTGCGCGTCCGGCGTGAGAAACTGAACCGTCGCCGCAAGCTCGGGGTCGGTGTTGTAAGCGATTATCGGCGGCGACTGCGCGTCGTTGTAAAGCAGCGCGGCTACCTCTTTATAAGGGGCGAGCCGTTCCGAGTTTTCCGTGCATATCCTCGGCAGATACCACACACAGGTGTAGATAATTGCCGCCGCTATCACGCCGAAAACCGTGCCGGTAACGCTGCTTGTTCTGTGCTTCCGCGTACAGGCTATCAGCACAATGACAAGCACGTACACCGTAAACACAAACGACGACATTATCACATAGCCCATGCCCGAAGAGCTTTCCGCGCCGTCCTCTCCAAGAATCGTCGTAAACATACCCAGAATGGGCGAGCAGCTGAATTGGCTGTACAGCTGCGTCAGCGGATATCCCGCCACCGCGAAGCACAGACAGGCGTAGCCGTATATTCCCGCGCCGATAAGGGGCTTTGCGAGATCTATCCCGTAGAGGAAAATGTATGTCAGCACCAAAAACATCGCAAACGGCGCAATGTTGTCGGTGTACCGTCCAAACATTGATGTTTCCGAGGAGTATTTCCCCGTTCCGAACGCAAAAAAAGCCGATATCATCGAAGTGAAGCCCACCGCCGAAAATTGCAGAAGCGCGAACGCCGTGAGCTTCACGTTGAACTTGTGTTTTACAGGCTCGTATACCTTGGTGCCGTCCTCTAGGACAGTCGGACGCGCCTTTATGCCCTCGGAAAGATACGTCAGCAGCATCACGGCGAATATCGCCGCGGCAAGCGCTCCCAAACCTATCGAGGAAGTCATAAACGCGTAAATGTGCGAAAACAGCACCCCGAAAAACCGCCCGGCGGCATTCGCGTATGCCGCGATATTCTCAAGATTATTTGAAGCTGTGCCCCAAACGGCTTTTTCCACCGCTTCCCTCAAAAAATGCTCCCCGACGAACGCGCCCATAAGCGTAAGCCCGAAAACGGGAAGATTTAGCGCCTTTTCTTTCAGCACGAACCGCGCGAACACCGCGGTAAGAACGATCGCCGCCACAACGGATATCAGCCGCGTGCTTGCCGCGTATGACAGAGCGCACAAAAATCCTGTCAGTACCGACATTCCCGCGCGCGCGCTTTGAGAGGTTTTGTCCCAGCTTCCGAAAAAGCACAGTACCAGCAGCCATCCGAAAAGACAGGTCACCGATTCGTTCCAGATAAACTTGGAATTCACAAGATACGAGACGTACATTCCGCAGCACATCGAGATCAGCAGCTTCTGCCGCACTCGGATAACTCCGAATTTTCCCGCAAGCCTGTAAACGATAAGCGGAATAAAACCGACGACGAGCGCGTTTTCGATAAGCATCGCCTTATACAGCGCATAAGGGTTCTTGATTATCCAAAACAGCGGCGTGTAGAGAATTGCCTGAATATATCCGCCGCTTGCGTTTATATCCTTAAACAGCGCCGACCAGTCTCGCCCCGAATACAGAGCGGCGGCGCCCGCCACGCTTATTTCGTCGGGATAGACCGAGGGCAGCTCCGCCGTGACCGCGGGCAGCGCGTTTATCACCACGGCAAGCGCGTAGAGAATGAACATTACTCCGCGGTCGCCGAAAGATTCGTAAAATTGTTCGAGTCTTCGTCTCATGGCGATCCTCACATTATGCCGCCGTTGAACATTTTCAGGGCGAAAACGCACGCTTCGGCGAACACCGTCGCTAGCATTCCCAAAGCCGCTCCCGCAAAAGTCGGCTTGCCGTTTTCATAAAGAGCCATATAGTAGTCGTCGGATTTGGTGTCGCCCTCATAGCATTTTCTGAACTTGGTGATTCGCTTTACACAGTGCCTGTAATAAATATAGTCGCCAAAAACGCACAGCACCACCGTAAGCCCTATTTGTATCAGATTGAACGCCAGATTGAGCGCCACGCCGTTCGCTTTTATAAACTGTTCGGAAGCCCCGGCGGATATCAGCTGCGGCACGAGCTGTATCAGCAAAACAAGTATGCCGAACACGTTCATTCTGCGGTAGAATTGGAATATCGGCGCGAAAATCCCGCTGCAAAAGTTGAACGAGGCTCTGTGCTTTTTGCCGTCGGTCTTGTTTCTGAAAATGTTGAACGATTTTCCGTAATGGTACGCGCTTGTCGCGGAGTACGCGACAAGTTCGTGCATGCTTACGCCGTCCTCGCCTATCTCCCTGTCGCGAAGCGTGCCGAAGATTTCCTTGAACGGGTTTTCCTCGCCAAGTTCCTCAAACATGCGCTGTTCTTGTTCATAGGGCGTGCCGCTCGGATATTCCGCGTGGTGGGGATCCTCCGACTGCGGTTCGATATTGGCGGCGGCAGCGGCGTCCGATTGGGGCGCGGTTTTTTCGGGTTCCTCGTCGGGAAGTCTGCCGTTCCAATTCCAGCCCTTTTCGTGAAGTTCCTCCAAAGCGCATTTGTTTTTTATGCTGTAACAAGCCCTGTGGTGCGGCGTTCCGCAGATCGGGCAGACCACTATGTCCGCCTTTTCGTTAAACCGCGTTCGGCAGATCGGGCAAAGCTTATTTTCAAATCTTGTCATTGCTGCGTCCTTTCTTATAGCGATCCACACAATTAAAGCAACAATGGTTCTTTATGCTCTCACATCGCTTTATAACGTCAATTAAAACTGTAGCGTTATTTTCGTGGATCGCTATAGCGTATACCGTTCGGCATAATGTCCGTTTTGTCGTGCCGAACGCGCGTTATATCGTTAAACGCATATATACATTTTAATTATAGCACATTCCGCAAAATAATTCAACCTATATATTATGAAATTCGGATAAAATTTTATATCGGCGGGTTTTGCGCGGCTAAGAGCGCCGGTGGTAATATTCCCTATAATTGTTTGGAAATTCGCCGAAGTTTTTGTGCGGAACGTCAAAAACCGCAAAGCCTATTGACGAGATAGGCAATATGGTGTATAATAAAAGAAAACGCGAATAACCTCATTAAAACAAACAAATACTAACGGAGCAACTTTAAGAGCGTGTATTCATAGAATATTGCACGCGTCTTTTCGGCAAATTTTCCCGATAACTGCGTCAAAATTTCTTGACGGGCGAAAGCCCGTCTGCGAAAATTTTCCTTGTTCTCGGAAAAATTATGCTCGAAAATTCGCGCACAAATTCTATGAACACAAGTTCTGATAAACAACAATTCGGGAGATCGGCTATGGCAATTGCGGACGGCAGATACGAAACGTCTTTTACCGATGAACAGCGGGAAAGATATTCAAGACACATCGCGCTTAAAGAGGTCGGAGCCGAGGGGCAGAAAAAGCTCTTGAACGCCAAGACGCTTATTATCGGCGCGGGTGGCTTAGGCTCTCCGGCGGCGCTTTACCTTGCGGCGGCGGGGGTGGGGACTATCGGCATAGCCGACGCGGACGAGGTGGACTTGTCCAATCTGCAAAGACAGATACTCCACACCGTAAACGACCTCGGCAAGCCCAAGGCGCAGAGCGCCAAGGAAACGATGAACGCGATAAACCCCGACGTTACGGTGAACGCGTATCACACGTTCGTAACGAGCGAAAACATTATGGAGCTTATCGAGGGTTACGACTTCATTCTCGACTGCACCGACAACTTTTCCGCGAAATTTCTGATAAACGACGCGTGCGTTATAGCGAAGAAGCCGTTTTGTCACGCGGGGCTACTGGGCTTAAAAGGGCAGCTTATGACTTACGTTCCGAAGCAAGGTCCGTGTTACCGCTGCGTGTTCAAAGCCCCGCCGCCCGAAGAAGCGCTGCCCGTCCGCGAACGGGCGGGCATTATCGGCGCTGTGGCGGGCGTTATCGGTTCGCTTCAGGCTATGGAAGCGGTGAAGTACATAATCGGCTGCGGCGAGCTTTTGACGGGATATTTGCTTACATACGACGCGCTGAAAACGGAGTTCCGCAAGGTGAAGCTGCCGACCGATACGCACGGCTGCGCGGTATGCGGAGATCACCCGACCATCACGAAATGCGGCGAACGGTGAACGGCGGCAAGTCGGAAAGGAATGACGGTATAATGATAGATATTTTGATAATCGGAAGCGGTCCCGCGGGGCTGACCGCGGCGATCTACGCGGCAAGGGCGAAGCTTTCCCACATTGTCGCGGAAAAGGATTTTATGGGCAGCGGCGCTATTGCGGTTACTGAGCAAGTCGACAACTTCCCGGGGCTTTTCGGCATTTCGGGTTACGATTTGGGCGAGAAGTTCAGAGAACACGCGGAAAAACTCGGCACGGAGATAATAACCGCCGAAGCCGCCGAGATAACTCGAACGGAGAGCGGTTTTAAAACGCGCTTTAAGGACGGCTCGGAGATCGACAGCAAAACGATCGTTTACGCGGCGGGGACGAGTTATCGGCGGCTTGACATCGAGGGCGACAAGCTGCTCGGTGTGAGCTACTGCGCGACTTGCGACGGCGCGTTTTATGACGGGAAAACCGCCGCGGTGATAGGCGGCGGCGATACGGCGCTTACGGACGCGCTGTATCTCGCGAAAATCGCGCGAAAGGTGTATCTTATTCACCGCCGCGACGAGTTCCGCGCGAACAGGTCGCTTGTCGAAAAGGTAAAGAACTGCGCGAATATCGAATTGGTTTTGTCCGCGAAACCGACTAAAATAACCGGTGAAAAAAGGGTGAGCGCGATCGAAATATCGCAGAACAACGAAACGAAAACTCTTGACGTAAACGGCGTTTTCGCCGCGATAGGAAGCGTGCCGAACACGGACGTTCTGAAAGGCTTGGTCGAGCTTGACGAGCGCGGATACGTCAAAGCGGACGAGAACGGCGAGACCTCGCTTCCCGGCTTTTACGCGGCGGGAGACGTTCGCACAAAGGCTCTGCGGCAGGTGATAACGGCTTGCTCGGACGGCGCTTGCTGTGTAAATTCTGTTGAAGAGTATCTGAATTTAAGATGATAAAATTTGCGGAAAACGACCGCAAACAGGAAAAAATCCCGCTTTTTGGCGGGATTTGTTTTATCAATAATTCTCGGCGCAGAGCTGGAAGTAGCTTTGCGGCTTGCCGCAGACGGGACATTGCTCGGGTGCGTTCGTGCCGACGACGATGTGTCCGCAGTTGCGGCATTCCCACACCTTGACCTCGCTTTTCTTGAACACCTCCTGCATTTCGATGTTCTTTATTAGCGCTCTGTAACGCTCCTCGTGGTGCTTTTCGATCTCGGCGACCAAGCGGAATTTCGCGGCAAGCTCGGGGAAATTTTCCTGTTCGGCGGTTTTCGCAAAATCCTCGTACATATTCGTCCACTCGAAGTTCTCGCCCTCCGCCGCCGAAAGCAGATTTTGCTCCGTTGTTCCGATGCCGCCAAGCTCCTTGAACCAGATCTCCGCGTGTTCTTTTTCGTTATCCGCGGTCGTTTGGAAAATCTGCGCTATCTGCTCGAAGCCGTCCTGTTTTGCCTTTGCCGCGAAATACGTGTACTTGTTCCGCACCTGGCTCTCTCCCGCGAACGCCGCCTCGAGATTGCGTTCGGTTTTGGTGCCCGCGTACTTGTTCTGATGTTCGCCCTGCAGCTCCTCCAAGTCCTCTCCGCTGACTCCGCAAACCGGGCAGACCGCCTCGGCGCGGTTGGGCGCGTCAAAAACCGCCCCGCATATTTTACATTTGAATTGTGCCATAGTAAATTTTTTCTCCTTTACTTGTTTTCTTTTTTTGCCGCGCCATGCCGTAAGAGGGGCAGGCGGCAAAATTTCGGAAAATCAGTATTATTCTTAACGTCGGCGTTTGTTTTTATACAATTGACGGTTTTGTCTAAAAAATTCCCTCGGACTATTGCCCGAGGGAACTCTGTTCTTATTGAACGATCAACTCTTAAAAGCTCACTTAGCGTTCTGCTCGTAAGACTCGATCATTTTCTTTACCATCTGACCGCCGATGGAACCTGCCTGACGTGCGGTAAGATCGCCGTTGTAGCCCTGGTTGAGGTTTACGCCGACTTCGTTCGCAGCCTGCATTTTAATGTTGTTAAGATTAGCCTTAGCCTGTTTAGTAGACATAACAATTTCTCCTTGTTCAATTCAATTTAATAGCAAAGGTTTTCAAAATCGAATGCTTAATTGCCCTTTGCGCTATTATTATTTTCGGCTCGGCGTGAATTATTAAAGGTAATTGTTGCAGATTTATCCGTTTTTTGTTCGATCGATTTCAAAAATCTGCTTGTTTCTACCTATTTATATAGCTTTATGATTGCCCGTAAATATCCGTTTGATTTGTATTTCCCGTCAAAGTGTAAAAAATCCGTAAAAAACGTAAATTTTGAAAAAATTTTCTTGACAACTTGCAAAAGATGTTGTATAATGGTATTCGTGGAGAGAGTTTTTTGCGGACGGAAAACGCGGGACTCTCAATTTATTAAAAATTTAGAAGAAAGAGGTAACTGAAAATGGCTAACATCGATTTGACGCAGTACGGTATCACGGGCACGACCGAGATAGTTTACAACCCCTCCTACGAGGATCTTTACAAGGAGGAGCTTAAACCCGAGCTTGAGGGCTATGAAAAAGGTCAGGAGAGCGAGCTTGGCGCGGTAAACGTTATGACGGGTATCTACACCGGCCGTTCGCCCAAGGATAAGTTCATTGTTATGGACGAGAACTCCAAGGACACCGTTTGGTGGACTACCGACGAATACAAGAACGACAACCACCCCGCAACTAAAGAAGCGTGGGAGGCTTGCAAGGAGATCGCGAAAAAGGAGCTTTCCAATAAGAGACTGTTCGTAGTAGACGCTTTCTGCGGCGCTAACCACGACACCAGAATGGCTATCCGTTTCATTATGGAAGTGGCATGGCAGGCTCACTTTGTAAGAAATATGTTTATCAAGCCCACGGCGGAGGAGCAGGCGAACTTCAAGCCCGACTTCGTTGTTTACACGGCTTCAAAGGCTAAGGTTGAGAACTATAAGGAACTCGGTCTTAATTCCGAGACTGCCGTTATGTTCAACATCACAAGCCGCGAGCAGGTTATCCTCAACACATGGTACGGCGGCGAGATGAAGAAGGGTATGTTCTCGATGATGAACTACTACCTCCCGCTTAAGGGCATTGCTTCCATGCACTGCTCCGCGAACACCGATATGAACGGCGAGAACACCGCTATCTTCTTCGGTCTTTCCGGTACCGGCAAGACCACCCTTTCCACCGACCCGAAGCGTCTGCTTATCGGCGACGACGAGCACGGCTGGGACGACAATGGCGTGTTCAACTTTGAGGGCGGCTGCTACGCAAAGGTAATCGACCTCGACAAGGACAGCGAACCCGATATCTACAACGCTATCAAGCGCGACGCGCTTCTTGAGAACGTAACGCTCGACAAGAGCGGCAAGATCGACTTCAAGGACAAGAGCGTAACCGAGAATACCCGCGTATCTTATCCGATCAATCACATTACGAATATCGTAAAGCCCATTTCTTCCGCTCCCGCGGCTAAGAACGTTATCTTCCTTTCCGCTGACGCTTTCGGAGTACTTCCTCCCGTATCCATTCTCACTCCCGAGCAGACTCAGTACTACTTCCTTTCGGGCTTTACCGCTAAGCTTGCGGGCACGGAGCGCGGCATCACCGAGCCTACTCCCACATTCTCCGCTTGCTTCGGTCAGGCGTTCTTGGAACTCCACCCCACGAAGTACGCAGAGGAACTCGTTAAGAGAATGCAGCAGAGCGGCGCTAAGGCATATCTTGTAAATACCGGCTGGAACGGCACGGGCAAGCGTATCTCCATTAAGGATACACGCGGCATAATCGACGCTATTCTGAACGGCGACATCAAGAACGCGCCCACCAAGACTATTCCGTACTTCAACTTTGAAGTGCCCACTGCGCTCCCCGGAGTAGACCCCGCTATCCTCGATCCGAGAGACACCTACGCTAACGCTTCCGAGTGGGAAGAAAAGGCGAAAGACCTCGCGGCACGCTTCAACAAGAACTTCAAGAAGTATGAGAACAACCCCGCAGGTAAGGCGCTCGTTTCCGCAGGTCCTCAGCTTTAATTTGATTTTATCTTAATCTATGAGTTTCCCCCGCCTCAAGGCGGGGGAAACGTGGTGTAAAACAAAATTTGGGAGAACGATTATGAAACGTCTCAAAAAATGTCTGATATTTTCCTTGTTGTGCATAAGTCTATGCGGCTGCTCCAATGCGAACGCGCCCGGCGAGATCTCCGTGTCCGAAGCGAATTCTCAAGGCGCTTCGCAAAGTTCGGAAAACTTGGAAAATTCTGGAAATTCAATAAGTTCGACAAGCTCTAAAAGCGCGATCGCCACTCAAAGCACGGAGAATTTATCAAGCGCGCGTGAAAGCTCCTCGGAAAAAACCAATGAAAGCTCCGCGCCCTCGGACTTGTTCGCCGCAAGCGTCAAAAGCGCGGAGATCTCCGCGGACAATAAGCTGATAAACGCCGCGCGTCCGTTCACGGTGGATAACGAAAACGGCAAACTCACCGCGAATATCGGCTATGATAATTACGTGGATATCAAAACTCTGCAAAACTGCTTTGTGAATATAGAAGCGGAAAACGGCGAATACAGCTTCGGCGGCGCGGTAAACGCGGACGGCAGCCTTGATCTTATCGGCGGCGCGACGCTGGAGCTTACCGACAAAAACGGCTTGACGCGCAGTTACGCGTTCGAGGTGAACAGGACGGTCTGCGATATACCGATAGTAAATCTTTACCTAGCGGACGGCTCGGACGTAAGTACCATAGACCGCGACGTTTACTCGGATATGGCGTTCTATATCGACAGTTCGGGCGCGGAGGGCTTTGAAAGCACCGATTTTTTGAGCGGCGGAATTCACGGCAGAGGGCACTCCACTTGGCAGTGGCAGAAAAAGCCGTACCGTTTGAAATTGAGCGAAAAAGCGTCGCTGCTCGGCTTTCCGAAAAACAAGGATTATATCCTGTTGGCGAATTATTCCGACAAGTCGCTGATACGAAACATCACGGCTTACGATATGGGGCGGCAGCTTGATTCCTTTGTCTGGACGCCGACGCAGTATTCGGTAGATTTGTTCGTAAACGGCGAGTACCGAGGAGTTTACGCTCTGGGCGAACAGCGCGAGATAGCGAAAGCGAAAATAAACCTTTACGAAAGCGCGACGGAACCTGACAGGGGCTATCTTTTGGAGACCTACGGCGCGGACGACGAAAGCCTTGTAAACGGCAAGGATTTTTTCACCGTGAACTCCGGTTCGGCAGTGAACCTGACGTTTGTAGACCCCGAGGGCGGCGAAATGACCGACGAGCAGCGGAAATTCATCATCGATTACTTCAACGCCGCCGATGACGCGATAGTAAACGGCAAGGATTACGAGCAGTATATCGATACCGACAGCTTCGCCGATTGGATAATTATGCAGGAGCTTACCTGCAATCTTGATTGCTGTTACCGCAGAAGCTGTTACTTCACCAAGGATAAGGGCGGCAAGATAAAAATGGGACCTATCTGGGATTTCGATCTGGCGTTCGGCAACTTCTCCATGGACCCCGGCTACGACGATTGGTTCACGATAGGCGAAGATAACGAGGACGCATACATCACCGTAAACTGGTGCAATTATCTGATGAACGACGAGAAATTCCGCGGAAAAATACGCGAACGTTGGTTTGAGGTTCGCGGCAGACTTGTGCAGACCTGCGATGAAAGCGTCGACAAAAACGCGGCGCTGCTTGAGCGCTCTCAGGCGGAAAACTACAAGGTCTGGGATACCATGGGCTACAAGGTCGGCTACGAATCCTGGCAGTGCGCCAATCTCAATACTTACTCCGCGAATACGGAATTTATCAAGAACTTTGTGCATACCCGTGCCGCTTGGATAGACGAACATATCTGAGTGCCGCGCGATATCGGAAAAGGCAGAACGATTTCGGAGAGACGTTGTTGTGAATTGTGCATAAAAATTCGACCGACAATTCGATATTATTGCACAATTTTTTTTCGAAAAATGTTGACAATATTACACAAGTGTGGTATAATTATATACACTCAAAATAAAGGCAACACCGCACAGAGATTGTCGTCCGATTGCGTCGCCTAATTTTTCGTCAGATTGCACAAAATCGACGAATAAGGCTGGCGCCTATGAGGAGATTTTGGGCAAAAATGACGGAAAATTTGCAAGCAAGCGGGCGGCAAAGCCCGTAGGGCGGTCTTTGTGCGGTGTTGCCTAAAATAAAGAAAGGAATGAGCGGAAATTGAGCAGTGAAGCAAGAGAAGTAAGCGAAGCAAGTAAAACAAGTGCAAAGCCGAGCGCAATGGAACGGATTGCCGCGTTTATCGTGGATAAGCGCAAGGCGTTCTATCTCTTGTATATCGGATTCGCGGTTTTCTGCGTTTTCTCAAGCGGCTGGGTAAAGGTGAACGACGACTTGACGAGCTACCTGCCCGCCTCCACGGAAACGCGCCGCGGACTTACCGTAATGGAGGAGGAGTTCACGACGTTCGGCACGAACCGAATTATGGTGGACAACATCGCCTATTCGCAGGCGGAAAAGCTCGCGGAGGAAATAAGGGACGTAAGCGGCGTTAAAGAGCTGAATTTTGAAAACACCGAGGATTATTTCAAAGACGGCGCGGCGCTTTTCTCGATAACCTACGACGGCACTTCCGAGGACGCGGTGAGCCTCAGCGCGCTTGACAAGGTAAAAAAGATACTGGACGGCTATGACGTTTACGTCACGGGCGACACGGGCGACGACGCGTCCGCTTCTTTAAACGCGGAAATTCAGGTCGTTATGATAATCGCGGTGGTGATAATCCTGTTGGTCTTGCTTTTTACCTCGCAGACCTATATGGAAATTCCCGTAATGCTCTTAACATTCGGAATGGCGGCTATTATGAACAAAGGCACGAACTTTATGTTCGGCGAGATCTCGTTCGTATCAAATTCCGTAGCTGTAATTTTGCAGCTTGCGCTGGCGATAGATTACGCGATAATCCTCTGCCACCGCTACACCGAGGAGCGCGAGCGCATGAACGCGCATGACGCGTGCGTTATAGCGCTTTCCAAAGCCATTCCCGAGATAGCGGGTTCCTCAATGACCACGCTTTCGGGCTTGGGCGCTATGTGCTTTATGAAATTCGGCATAGGCAAAGATCTCGGTTTCGTGCTGATGAAAGCTATCGTGCTTTCCCTGCTTGCCGTGTTTACGTTAATGCCGGGACTTTTGATGAGCTTCAGCGGACTTATCGATAAAACGCACCACAAAAATTTCGTGCCGAAGATAACGGCATGGGGCAAATTCGCGGTGAAAACGCGCTTTATAATGCCGCCGATCTTCATTGTGCTGATAGTGGCGGGTGCTATCTGCTCCAATCTTTGCCCTTACGCTTTCGGAATGACGGATCTCACGACCGCGCGTAAAAACGAGTCGCAGATCGCGACTGAGCGGGTCAACGAGAACTTCGGCAAGGTGAATACCTTAGCCGTGCTCGTACCGACGGGCGATTACGAAAAAGAGGGACGGCTTCTGCGCGAGCTTGACCAAATGGAGGAGACCGATACGGTTTTGGGGCTTGCGAACGTAGAAGCAATGGACGGCTATGTGCTCACCGACAAGCTTACGCCGCGGCAGTTCGCCGAGCTTGCCGACCTCGATATCGAGGTGTCGCGGGCGCTGTATTCGGCTTATGCTATAAACGGCGAGAATTACGGGCAAGTCGTTTCGGGCGTGGATAAATACGGCGTGCCGCTTGTGGATATGTTTATGTTCGTCTATGATGAAATGCAGCAAGGCTATGTAACGCTCGACGAGGACATGACGAAAACCATAGAGGATCTGCACGTTCAGCTTTCCGACGCCTTGAAACAGCTTAAAGGCGAGAATTACAGCCGCCTTGTGCTTCAGCTAAATCTTCCCGAGGAAAGCCGCGAGACCACAAAATTCCTCAACACGCTCCACGAGACCGCCGCGAAATATTACGGCGAGGGCGAGTGTCTGCTTGTCGGAAATTCCACCTCGGACTACGACCTTTCAACGTCTTTCGCGGGCGATAATCTTCTCATTGGCATACTTACGATAGTTTTCGTGGTATTGGTGCTTATTTTCACGTTCAAATCTTCGGGACTTCCCATTCTGCTTATCTTGGTAATTCAAGGTTCGGTCTGGATAAACTTCTCGTTCCCGTTTTTGCAGAACGACCCGCTGTTTTTCCTGAGTTATCTTGTAGTAAGCTCTATTCAGATGGGCGCGAACATCGACTACGCGATAGTTATCGCCAACCGCTATATGGAGCTTAAAAAGACCATGCCGCTCAAGAAAGCGACGATCGAGGCGCTCAATCAGTCTTTCCCGACGATCATCACCTCGGGCACGATCTTGGCGGCGGCGGGCGTTTTGATAGGCATTTTGTCTACCAACCCTGCGATATCCTCGATAGGCGTTTGCTTGGGGCGCGGCACGCTGATATCCATTTTGCTTGTAATGGGCATTCTGCCGCAGATATTGCTGCTCGGCGACGTCATCATCGAAAAGACGGCTATCACGATGAAGCACAAGCTCTCAATGCAGACGATGAGCGGCAATATGCGCGTTCACGGACACATGCGCGGCTACGTTCAGGGCGTTGTGGACGGCGACTTCAGCGGAACGATACGCGGCACGGTAAATGCCGCTCTTGAAACGAACGCTGTTCAGCTTGAAGATGAGGAGGTACAGACAGATGAAACGCACGATTAAACGAATTTCGGCGGCAGTGCTGACGGGCGCGTTCGCGGCTTCTCTTGCCGCGCCGCTGAATTTTAAGGCGTTCGCGGACGGCGGTACGGTCACCATTTCCTCCGTCGAGGAGCTTCTGGCGTTTTCCAAAAACTGCACACTCGACAGCTGGTCTAAAGGCAAAACCGTAAACCTCGCCGCCGATCTCGACCTTGATTACGACGAGTTCACGCCGATCCCGATCTTCGGCGGCACATTCAACGGCAACGGACACACGATCTCGATGCTGAGGATAACCGCAAGCGGCTCGGATATGGGACTGTTCCGCTATATAGAAAAGGGCGGCGTTATCGAAAACCTCAATGTCACAGGAACGATAGCTCCGAAAGGCACGCGCGGCGACATAGGCGGCATAGCGGGTGAAAACCGCGGCACGATAAAGAACAGCTCGTTTAACGGCACCGTGAGCGGCGAAGAAAATGTAGGCGGCATAGCGGGGAGCAACGCCGAAAGCGGCAAAATAATCTCCTGCTCCTCGGAGGGCGCGGTTCACGGGAAAAAAGGCACGGGCGGTATCGCGGGGAATAATGCCGGCACTCTTATAAACTGCGCAAACACCGCGGACGTTAACCTTACGGAGGAGATATCCTCGGCGAACACCGGGGATATGGGAATTGGGAATATTCTCGGCGAAACGGAGACCGTAAACGAAGCGACCGTTGTTAACAGCGTTTTCGATACGGGCGGCGTGGTCGGCTATTCCGACGGCGTTGTGCAAAGCTGCAAAAACAGCGGCAGTGTGGGTTATCCGCACGTAGGCTACAATACGGGCGGCATAGCGGGGCGGCAGAGCGGCTACCTTTCGGGCTGCGTAAACGACGGCGTTATCAACGGCAGAAAGGAAGTCGGCGGAATTGTCGGACAAACCGAGCCTTACCTCTCGATAACGCCCTCGGAGGATCTTCTCGGCAGCCTAAGAACCGAGCTTGACAAGCTGAACACCATGACGGACGACGCACTGAACAGTGCAGGCGAGGCGGGAAATACGGTCTATTCTCACTTGACCAAGATAAAGAACTTCTCGCAGACCGCGCAAAACAGCGCCGACAGCATAGCGGGCAGTATGGGCGATTTTGTTGACGACAACGTCAACGCCGTGAATATGGTTACCGCGGATATCTCAAACGCTATCGTGATTGCGAAGCCTGCCGCCGACGATCTCTCGGATATCGGCACGGAACTTTCCGAGGCGGCAGGTTTGCTTTCCGACGCGGCTGAAGAACTCGGTAAGATACCCGAAGCGGCGGGCGGGGCTTCCGATGATGTTGCGGCGGCGATCGCCGATCTTCAAAACTGCGCCCAAAACGTCAAAAACATCGCCGCGGACATAAGCGGCGCTCTGGATAAGCTGCAGACAAGCGTTATAGAGGATGACGCGCAAGCGTTTAAAGAAGCGATACAGGCTTTGAAAGACGCTGTTGCGGCTTCGGACGATATATTCGATCAGCTTGCGGACGCTATGGAAAATATCGCCGGCATTGTCGAGTGGCTCAAGGAGATCGGCGAAAAAATACCCGATATCAGTGAGCCGAACATCAGTTTGCCCGATATCAGCAGCCCCGAGACGAGCGAGCCGAACATCAGTCTGCCCGATATCAGCAGCCCCGAGACGAGCGAACCGAACATCAGCCTGCCCGATATCAGCAGCCCCGAGACAAGCGAACCTAACTTCAGCTTGCCCGATATCAGCAGACCGGAGATAAGTTTGCCCGATGTAAGTCTGCCCAATATCAGCAGACCGGAAATAAGTCTGCCCGATATCAGTCTGCCGAATACTTCCGATTTAACGGAATCAACGGTTTCAAGGACGGCGCTTTCTTCGCCCGACGTAAATGCGATTGATACTCAAGAATTGACGGCCGCGCTGAAAAATTGTGTGACGGCACTGGAAAAGATCGCCGATTCTCTTCCGACGATAATTTCCGATATCGACGGCGCGAAATCACAGTTGGGAACGGCGCTCGGCGAAGCTCAAACGGCGGCGGAGAATTTAAACGCCGCGCTTGGCGGATTCAGAGCGGCGATAGAGGATATAAAGCCCGCAAACGATAATATCGAAAAAGCGGCGGAGCTTATCTCCGCGTCGTTCGACCGCGTTTCCCGCGCGGGTACTCTTTTTGAGCACGCGCTGGAGTGCGTTTCAAACGCGGCGGACAGCCTTTCAAATACGAATAAAAAGCCGTTCAAGCCGCTTTCGGGCAGCGTTCGCCAAGACAGCGACAATCTGTTCGACGCGCTTTCTGCAATGTTCGGCGAAGCCGATGAGCTTGCGGCGGATCTAAACGAGCAGGGTACGGAGCTTACCGAAAAGCTCAGGGCGATAAACCGTCAAATTGGCGTTATAACCGATCTTGTGATAGACGAGGTCGGAGAGCTTACGGATACAACGTCCGGAGAAACGATAAAGTATATCATTCAAGACACCTCCGACGAGGACGCGGAGTCAACGCGCGAGGGCAAAGTCGCCGACTGCCGCAACAACGGCGCGGTTGAAGGCGATCGAAACGTAGGCGGAGTTGCGGGAGCAATGGCGATAGAATACGATCTCGACCCGGAGGACGACGTAACCGGAAAGCTTTCCGCCCGAGCGCGGTATGAAACCAAGTCGGTGGTCAGGGGCTGCAAAAATTACGGAGAAGTCACCGCGAAAAAAGACTCCGCGGGCGGACTTGTCGGCAGAATGGAGCTTGGCACGCTGATAGGCGGTGAAAACTACGGCAGCGTTTTCGGCGCGGATTATGTCGGCGGCGCGGCGGGCTGCGCCAACGCGTCGGTGCGCGGCTGTTATTCAAAAGCGCGTCTTTCGGGAAGCTCCTATATAGGCGGAATAGCGGGCTTCGCAGAACGCTTGAGCGGCTGCCGCGCGATCACCACGATAGTTGACGGCGGAGAGTTCCTGGGCGCGGTCGCGGGTAAGATCAAAGAGGACGGCACGCTAAAGGACAACTGTTTTGTAGATACGGGACTTGCCGGCATGGACGGCGTAAGCTGCGCGGGCAGAGCCGAGCCTGTTTCGTTCGAGAAATTCTCGAAGCTGGAAAATATGCCCGCCGAAATGCTGACGTTCGATCTTGTTTTGAACGCGGACGGCAAGCTTGTTCAAAAGATACCGTTCTCATACGGTCAGGATCTGTCGAAGCTTCCGCTGCCCGAAGTTCCCGAAAAAGCGGACTGCTACGGCGGGTGGAGCGATTTCGACACAACGGGCAGACTTTCCGATATCGTTGTGGAAGCGGAATACAAGCACATCGTGACTATTACGCAAAGCGCGGAGGCGGATGGAAAACTTGCGCTGGCTCTCGCTTCGGGCAGCTTTGAGGACAGCGCGGAGCTTTCCGTCGAGGAACAGAGCACGGAAAAGCCCGTCGGCGCGGGCAAAAACGCGAAGATATACAAGCTTACGCTGAAGAATACCGACGTCGGAAGCGCGGATATGGTGTCCGTTCGGATATTAAATCCGGGAAAGAGCAAAGCCAACGTATGGATATATTCCGACGGCAAATGGAGCGCCGTTACGGCTAAGCAGAGCGGAAAATATATGCTTGTCGAAATGACGGGCGCCGAGGGCATATTCTGTATCGCCGAACCCGATACGGTTTGGATACCGTTCGCGGCGGCGGGCGGTGCGGCGGTAATCGCGCTGATAATCATACTTTGCGTAAGAAAGTCCAAAAAGCGCAAAGCGGCAAAAAGTTCTTCCAAGAAAACCGTAAAGAATAAATAAAACAATAACACCGGGCGTTTGAAAAGCCCGGTGTTATTGTATATAAAATTCATGGAAATGTACAATTTACAATTGACAATTGCGGTGCGCCGCTGCGCGGCGCGTATTTAAATCAGCGTGCGAAGCGCGCAACCGAAATTGTAAATTGTCAATTGAGATGCTGCTCGGCTGACCAAAAGCGATAACCCAAAAAAATTTAATGCGTTGAGCTGCCTTTAGAATTTCAGACCGCTTTCGTCTGCCGTTCCGCGTAGTATTCGGCGGGCGGCGTTTGGTTCGTTTTCATTACGCGCTTGTCCTCGTACATCTTCCTGTCCGCTTCGCGCAAGCCCTCGGCAACTTTTTCAAATTTTCCGTTTTTGGAGTAAAGGAAAAAGCCGTGCGCAATGCTTATCCTAAGTTCGCTGGCGGGGTCGTTGTTGTGCAGAGCGCATTTTTCCTTAAACAGAGCTTCTCCGTCGTCATAGGCTTTTTGAATATCCTCCGTGCCCGTAATAATCACCGCGAATTCGTCGCCGCCGATTCTGAAGCACTCGCCGCACTCTTCAAACGAGCCGCTTATAATCTCGGCGGCTGTTTGGATCATGCTGTCACCCAAGGAGTGCCCCAAATTGTCGTTGACGTATTTCAGGTCGTTGACGTCGAACATAACAAGTCCCACGGAGTTCGAGCCGATACTTTTTTCAAGCTCGTCCAAGCGTTCCTGAAAAGCGGTGCGGTTGCCCACTCCCGTCAGACAGTCGTGATATGCCAGCTGACTTATAAATTCTGTCTGCGCCCCTTTCTTGACGGCTTTTATGGTGTTCTCCAAGCTGGACGCGCCGAAACAGATTATAAAGATAAGCAAGCCGACGCGAACGAATTGTGCGCTGTCGCTTGTCTGCCCGGAATAGTACCTCGTAATATCTATGAACGCCGCGACCGCAATGCTGCAAAGTCCGATCGTTCTGAGAATGCTGTAAATATTCGCGCCTTGTTTTTTGGACTGCGTGACCATGTTTTTTATTATGGAATATATCAGCAAGCCCGCCGATACCGCAAGCATGATGTGCGACAGCGTAAGGGTTTCGTGGATATCCTTGATACCGAACAGATGAAGCCCCCAGCACACGACGAATTCCACCGCCGAAGCGACGCATACCGCGGGCATGACAAATTTTGTCTTAAACCCGAACACCGAATCGAGATACAGCATAAGCGGTATGGGAATAAGCATAAGCGAGCCGCATGAAACGACCTGCATGGCGCGGCTGTTGTCGAAAAAGAATTGAATGATATTAAGCTCCGATAAACACCATGTCGCAATGCATATTGAGAAAACTCCTAAATACAGCAGCTCGTGGTTTTTGTTTGAGCGTATGTTTATCGGAATGTCCGCCACAGACAGCAGTACTCCCACAAACAGCATAAGCACGCAAGTTATAAACGCCACCATTTTTTCCTGCATAACGTTCATGACTGCGCCCGCCGAGCTTCCTATCCTGAAGCCGTCCAATCCGCACCGCGCGTTTTCATAAGCCACTCTTACCTTGATCTCGATCTCTTTTCCGCATTGTTTGGGAGTAAGATCTATGCAGTTCCAACGCGTGCCCGTAGAGTTCGTGTAAAAAACGCTCTCCCCGATCTTGGGTTCGTATACGTTCTTTCCGTTTATGTAAACGCTGTAAAAGACGTTTTTCGCTCTGAAAAAAAGAGCGTCGGCGTTCGCCAAATCCGCCGGTATAGTATTGAAAATGCTTATTTCCTCGCTCGGACTTATGTTTTTCAGTTTCCGCAGCGTTTTTTCGTTAAGCTCCGTGCCGTCCTCGGTATGCCAGCCGCTTTCAAACGGCGTGGTCTGATCGTATTGGGTTTCCGCAAGCGGCTTGCTTTGCGTTATTAAAATAAGGTAGACTACAACGCATACGAAAAGACCCGACATAATGCAGTGTATAGTATGAAATGCCTTACGATTAGACTTCATAATTCATCCGTTGAACCTCCATGGTATTTTTGTAATTTACCAAACGGTTAAGAAAACTTTGCGTTTCCCATGGTTCGGGCATGAAAATCAATTTGTTTCCAGCCAAAACTCTATTACATATTATACCACTTTCGGAGAATTTTGTCAACACCATTGTCTTAAGGAGGTGCTGATTAAGGCAACACCGCACAGAGATTGTCGTCCGATTGCGTCGCCTAATTTTTCGTCAGATTGCACAAAATCGACGAA
>CANQWD010000006.1 GCA_947627465.1 uncultured Clostridia bacterium | reverse complement strand
AATTGTGCAATATGACGGAAAATATGCAAGCAAGCGGGCGGCAAAGGCGTTAGCCGGTAATTGTGCGGTGTTGCCTTAAAAAAATTCCCAAAATCCCTTGAAAAATCCGTGAAAATGAAGTACAATATAAACAGGTGATATTATAATGGAATATTCTTTGAACGCGGGAGAATGGAACAGCGTTTTCGCCGTGCCCTCAAGCGTTGTTGACAAATATATAAAGCTTGCGAGCGGAAACGCACTGAAACTTCTGCTCTATTTAACGCGGCACGGCGGCGAAACGTTTACTGCCGAAAGGCTGAAAGAAGATCTGGGCTTTGAGGAGTTCGGCGAACTGGAGGACGCGGCGCTTTTCTGGGTACAGCGCGGAATTATAAAGGCGAACAGCGGCAGAGACGGCACAAGTCTGTTGGCGGCAAGTACGGAAAATTCTGCGAAAAGCGCACGGGAAACGGCTGCAGAGCCTGTCAAGAAAACGATACAAAAGGCTAAACCGCCTGCTGCTTCAAGCGGAGAGATCGCGCAGAGCATTAAAAGTTCTCCCGAAATGAAAGCGCTTTTCGGCGCGGCGGAGAACCTATTCGGCAAAATGCTGAATCAATCCGACCGTGAAACGATATCCAACCTGACAGGCTATTACGGCTTGCCGTGTGACGTTGCGCTCATGCTTATCGGCTACTGCACCAATTTAAAGGAAAAACACGGCAAAAAGATCTCCGCAAGCTACATATCGAAAGCCGCGCAGGATTGGGCTAACGACGAGATTATGACCGTTCAGCTTGCGGACGAGAAGATACGTTCTCTTGAAAAGCAGAACAACGTTGAACAGCGGCTGTGCGAAAGGCTTGGGCTGTCGTCAAATCTTTCGGCGAACATCCGAGCGTTCATAAAAACGTGGACGTATGATTGGGGATTCAGCGAAGAAATGATAATGCTCGCATACGATAAGACAGTCGACGGAACGGGCAAATGGAGCAGCTCCTACGCCAACAAAATTCTGGAAAACTGGAAAGCGGCGGGCATAACCACCCCCCAAGCAGCCGAAAAATCCGACGCGGATTTCAAAAAAGCAAACGGCTATAAAAAGACAGCCTCGGCTAAAACCCCCGTTACGGCAAACGCCGGAAAAGTTTCTTCGTTTGACACCAACTCGCTGCGTTCGCGTATTATGAATAACTATAAGAAATAAGGAATTCTATATGAGATTAAACAAGATGTATCTTGACGGAGCTTTAAAGACGCTGTCCGAGCGCCGCGAACAAAACAAGCGGCTGGAGAATACGCGGCGTTCGGAGATTTTGAAAAAAATTCCGGAATATGAAAAACTCGAAGCGGAGCTGGCGCTTACGATGAACGAAGTTATCTCTTTGGCTCTGGATAAATCGGCTCTGACAGAAGAGAAAGTCAATGCTGCGTTTGAAAAGAACCAAGCGATCCGACAAAAAATGAACGATCTTTTTGAAAAAAACGGCTATCCCGCGGACTATTTGGAACCCATCTTCACCTGTCCAAAATGCAGGGACAAAGGAAACACAGGCAGCGAATGGTGCGAATGCCTTTGCAGGCTCACCAACGAAATGGCGGCGGCGGAGTTAAACCAAAACGCTCCTTTGGCGAAAAGCCGTTTTGACAATTTCGACCTAAACCGCTATCCCGATGAAACGCCTAAAAAAGAATCCGTTTCGCCGAGAGAAATTATGCGTGATAATTTTGAGTACTGCAAAAAATTCTCCGAGGATTTCAGAGGCGAAGGCAGCGGCGTTTTGATGATGGGCAGTACGGGGCTTGGTAAAACGCATTTGTCGCTCGGTATCGCAAACGTTCTTATTAAGAAAGGATTTTGCGTGGTTTACGGCTCCGTTCCCGAACTTATCCGCAAGATACAGGATCAGCAATTTGGGAGAGCCGACGGCGATATCTTATCACTGGCGACAAGCTGCGACCTGCTGATACTCGATGATCTGGGCGCGGAAAACAGCACGGATTGGTGCGTTTCAATGCTGTATGAGATAATCAACACGCGTCAAAATCGGCGGCTTCCGCTCATTATCAACACCAATCTTGATTTTGACGAGCTTAGGGACAAGTATCAAGACAGACTTTCTTCAAGAATGTTCAGCATGAAGATACTGTTCTTTGAGGGATATGACAACCGTATAGAATTTTCCGAAAACTTCAAGCAATAAGAGTTCCGCGTTTCCCTGCCGCAAGCGGAGAGCGCTCTAAAATTAAAAAATTATGGAGGTATACGATTATGGCAAAACTTAAAATCGGCATTTTGACAAGCGGCGGCGACTGCCCCGGACTTAACGCGACCATCCGCGGCGTTGCGAAAGCGACTTACGAGAAATTCGGCGAGGACAAGGTAGAGATCATCGGCATACACGACGGCTATCACGGACTTATCCACGGCGTTTACAAGGAAATGTCACCAAGTGATTTTTCCGGAATCCTCACAACGGGCGGCACTATCCTCGGCACAAAGCGCACGCCGTTCAAGATGATGCAGATCATTGAGGACGACAAGGTGGACAAGGTCAAGGAAATGAAACAGACATATAAAGATCTGAAGCTCGACTGTCTATTTACGCTCGGCGGCAACGGCACCCACAAAACCGCGAATATGCTCTCCGAGGAGGGATTGAACGTTATCGGACTGCCCAAAACCATCGACAACGACATTTTCGGCACGGACGTTACATTCGGCTTCCATACCGCAGTCGATATCGGCACGGAGGTGATAGACAGAATTCATACCACTGCCAATTCTCACAGCAGAATTATGGTTATAGAAATTATGGGCAACAAGGCAGGTTGGCTGACGCTTTACAGCGGCGTAGCGGGCGGCGCGGATATCATTCTGATCCCCGAGATACCCTACGATATCGACAAGGTGGCTAAGGCTTGTCAGCGCCGCGCGGACGCGGGCAAGGCGTTCTCGATAATCGCGGTAGCCGAGGGCGCGTTTGACGTTGAGGAAGCAAAAATGAAGAAAAAAGAACGTGCAAAAGTCCGCGCCGATAAGGGCGAGGTCACCGCGACGGCGCGCATCGCCAAAGCTATTGAGGAAAAAACGGGCTTGGAATCGCGCACGGTCGTTCCCGGTCATTTTCTGCGCGGCGGCTCTCCCTCCGCTTACGACAGAGTGCTTGCAACACAGTTCGGCGCTCACGCGGCGGCTTTGCTCAAGCGTGAAAAGTACGGCTATACCGTTGCAATGGTTGACGGCAAGATCACCGAAAATCCTCTCAAGGACGTCGCTATGAAAACCAAATTTGTTTCAGAGGACTGCAATATGGTAAAAACCGCGCGCGATATCGGCATTTCTTTCGGTGACTGAGCCGATTTTCCCGTTTTGTCGAAATTTACACACAATTTGTGAAAAAAATTTTTCAAAACCCCTTGACAAATCCATTTTGATGTGCTATAATATATATTGTTGACGGCATGGTGTTTACAAACCGTCAGCAGTATATCGCGGGATGGAGCAGCTCGGTAGCTCGTCGGGCTCATAACCCGAAGGTCGTAGGTTCAAATCCTGCTCCCGCAACCAAATAAAAATCCCTCTCAGCTTTGCTGAGAGGGATTTTGTATATCGCAAAAACTGCGCGAGGTTGATCTTCTATTCAAAGGCGGCCGCTTTCCGAAATCTTTTTATCGGTGTTTCACATATTTTCCCCTCGGAAATTACATTTAATGCGGTTTCCAAGGGGAACTTTTTCATTCCCAATCCTTAAAAAATCTGCAGTCGCAGCACGTCAGAACATAACAAAAGCTCTCGTGCTCCGGGCTGTCGCAGTAATACGGATTATAATAATATCGGATCTTTTCGGCTGTCGGAAAGGCCCCGCGGTCGAACACGTCCGACACTGCTTTCTTTGTCACTTCAGTCGGCTCGACATTATGCGTTATCCAAAAATCCCCGCGCTCGAAAAGCTCCAACGGACGCATATCCTCGGCTTCGCAGTCGTTCAAAATACACTCTGCGACAAGGGCTTGAAATTTGTAATCGCAGTAGCCGCCCTCGCTTGCCACTATCCTCTCGATTTCCCGACGCTCGGCGTCGCTGATTTGATACCGAACGGCAGCTTCCGAGACGGCAGCTTCCCACATCTGTATATTGCTCATGAACAATGACGCGTTTTTCGCCGCGATAGTAACTATTGTTACAAATGTAAAAAATGGTTTTTTCATATCTCTCCGCCTTTTCTTTTTTCCTAATTTACTTAAGGCAACACCGCACAAAGACCGCCCTACGGGCTTTGCCGCCCGCTTGCTTGCAAATTTTCCGTCATTTTTGCCCAAAATCTCCTTACAGGCGCCAGCCTTATTCGTCGATTTTGTGAAATCTGACGAAAAATTAGGCGACGCAATCGGACGACAATCTCTGTGCGGTGTTGCCTTAAAACACAATTCAGACCTTAAACGCAGCTCATGGAGAAGTCAGTTTTAACCGCGGGTCGATATAGTATTACACAAATTTAATGAACTCATTCCGCCGCGAAATCGAACGGCATTTTTTATATGCGTTCGCCGTTTAGATGACGTTTGGATTGCGCAGATTACTATAAGTGCTTTTCTTTCAAGACGGAACTTTCATAATCGCGCCTTTCGCTCAATATATATAGTACAAGCTATTTACAAATTCGGATGAGGAGCTTGTAATATGAACGAAAAACGTTACATAAAAAATACCGCGATACTTTTTGCGGCTATGGCTATCACGAAAATCGTGGGTGCTTTGTTTAAGATACCGCTCGCAAATCTGCTCGGCGGCACGGGAATGGGGTTCTTTTCAACGGCTTACGGACTGTACTCTCCAATCTTCGCGCTCACCGCCGCGGGAGTTCCGACTGTAATTATGCGAACAACCGCTCGGTGTGCGGCGGTAGGAAACAAACCTTACGCTCTCGCTGTACGAAAGTACGCGCTGATCATGTTTTCAATAGTAGGCGTGCTGGGAAGCGCGGCAGTGGTAATATTTGCAAAGCCTTTTGCGGAGTACATTGCCTGTTCGCCGAAAAGCGCGCCCGCGATCATCTGCATTGCGCCCGCTGTGGCATTTTGCTGTGCCGCTTCCGTGCTGCGAGGTTACCGCGAGGGACTTTCGGACGTTGTGCCGTCCGCTGCGGCTTCGGTAGCCGAAGCTCTTTCCAGAGCCGTTTTCGGACTTGGAATATCCTATGCTGTTATTTTCTATTCAAAAAGCGCGTTCTTAAACGGCAAACAAGTCTTTGGCGCGGACTGCGCCACTATCGAGGAAGCATACGCGGCGGCTCTGCCGTATGCCGCCGCAGGAGCGATACTTGCTGTCAGCATAAGCGAGCTTGCGGGACTGCTGACGCTGATAATTAACGAAAAGCGCACCAAAAGCGCCGAACATCTGCCGCCGCGCACCACTTACCGCCGCTTGGAAATATGCCGTACTCTTATCAAAGACATTATCCCCATCGCGGCTTCCGCGCTTGCCGTAAACTGTGTATCGTTTGTGGATCTGCTGACAGTAACACGCACGCTTTCATATTCTGCCGCGATAAATCCCGAATATTACACCACGACATTCAGCGGTATTTTTGAGTTTTGCGGCGGTTTAGAGGGCTTGCCCAATTTTATGTACGGAAGCTACACGGGAATCGCGATGTCGCTGTTTATGATCATACCCTCGTTTGCGGGAATGACTGAAAAGACTGCCGCGCCCGAGATAGCCGCCGCTTGGGAACAAAAAGACGCTCACGCTCTTTCAAGAAAAATCACCTTACTTCTGCGGGCGGGCGCGCTTATCGCTTGTCCCGCCTGCTTTGGCGCGGCGGCATTGGCTCAGCCTATTATGGATATCCTTTACCGCTCGCGTGGTGCGGAGGTCTCCGTTTGCCAAAGCTCCTTTGTCATTCTCTGTCTTGGCGGAATTTTTATGGTGCTGTCCTCGGCGATGTTCGGGATATTTCAGTCTATCGGCAAGGCGCACGTTCCCCTTATACTTATGATAATCTCCGTTGTTGTCAAGCTTTTGCTGAACCCCGTTCTTATTTCAATTCCCCAGCTTAACATTGCCGGCGCCGCGCTTTCCAGCGTTATCGGATATGTTCTGATGACTATCGGCGGAGCAGTTAAAATGCACAAATATCTTCCGCGCTCAATAAACCCGATATCCGCGGTTTTGCCTATTTTTTTATGCGGAGCCTGCTGTGGTGCTTCGGCATATTTTGTTAATCGGCTGCTGAATGGCAAAATTTCCGCGCTTTTAAACATTATAATTTCGGTTTTGGCGGGAGCGGCGGTTTATTTTATTCTGCTTATCATTGTGAAAGCTGTCCGTTTGAGCGTTTCGGGAAAGAGATCCGCTTCTGTTTAACGCCAAGTTTGCAAAAAAAATAGACTTTTCAACAATTTAACTTCAAATTTTTTATGCAATATTACTGATTTTGATAGTGCATTTTCGTACAAACGGCATAATAAAGCGAAAAAAAAGAGAAAATATTTAAAAACCCCTTGCAAAACCGAGAAAAATGCGTTAAAATAGTATTGCAGATTCATATTTAGGGAGGTTGAACAGTGTTGGATTTTGAATTCAAAAACCGATACGGAATTAACGATCTGCTGAAGATTATGGAAATTCTGCGCTCGGAAAACGGATGTCCTTGGGATAAGGTTCAAACGCATGAAAGCATACGCACCGATCTTATCGAGGAATGTTATGAAGTGTGTGAGGGAATAGATCAAAACAGCCCCGAAATATTAAAAGAAGAACTCGGGGATCTGTTGATGCAGGTCATCTTTCACGCGCAGATAGAATCCGAGCAAAAGCACTTTGACTTTGAAGATGTTTGCAACGATATCTGCCAAAAGCTGATTTACAGACATCCGCACGTCTTTGGCGAGGGCGATAAAAAAATACAAGCCGATACCGAGGACGAGGTTTTGAAGAACTGGGACGCGCTGAAGAAAGCGTCCAAACAACAAGAAACATATACGGAAACGCTGGAAAGCGTGCCCAAAACCTTCCCCGCCCTGCTTAGGGGCGAAAAGGTTTGCAAGCGCGCGGCACGTGCGGGTCTTCCGATAAACAGCGCCGAGGACTGTATAGAAAAAATAAAAGCGGATCTCGACGAGCTTTGTCGCCGTATATCGCAGCAAGAGCCATTAAAAGCAGCCGAGGACAAGGGGGAAAAGTCTGAGGATTTTGCACAAAATCAACATATATTGGGGGAAATATTGTTAAGTTTTTGTAATTTAAACAGAATTTTAAAGAATGACGGCGAAAAAGCCTTGACATATTCAACAAATCGGTTTATAATGGCATTTAGGGCTGTCGAAAACGAGGTCGTCAATCAGGGCGGCACGTTGGACAAGCTCTCAAGTGACGAATTAAGCCGAGCGGCTTATAAAGTCATTAGCGGTATGTAAACCACGGAGTTCCGTTGGAGTTTACCGTTATTATATATTTTTTGGAGGTTTTACAACATGACAAAGGCAGAATTAGTAGATGCAGTTGCTAAGAAAGTAGACGACGAAAAGCTCACCAAGAAGCTTGCTGAGTCTACTGTTAAGGCAGTTATCGAAACTATTACCGAAACTCTCGCAAAGGGCGAGTCTATCCAGCTGGTAGGCTTTGGCACTTTTGAGGTTCGTGAGCGCGCAGCAAGAAAGGGTATCAACCCTCGCACCAAGAAGCCGATCAAGATCGCGGCTACAAAAGTTCCCGCGTTCAAGGCAGGCAGAGCGCTTAAGGATGCTGTAAGCAAGAAGTAATTGCTTTTGCTAAGCTTTTTAACATTAGTCCGGACTTAAACGGCGGGGGCGACCCCGCCGTTTGTTTATATTTTTGAAGCGAGGTTAATATGAGATTAGACAAGTTTTTAAAGGTATCGCGCCTGATAAAGCGCAGAACTGTCGCTAACGAAGCCTGCGACGCCGAAAAAGTTATCGTAAACGGAAAGGCTGCTCGCGCCTCATACGAGGTTAAAACAGGTGACATTATAGAAATACTGATCGGAAAACCGCTTAAGGTTCGTGTGCTCGAGGTTCGCGAGTTCACAAAAAAAGAAGATGCCGCCGCGCTCTACGAGGTAGTGTAATATTCTCCCCCTATTTGACATATATTCTTAAAAAGAACGTATGCCAAGGGGGATTTTTTATGCAAAGCCAAAAGGTGAATATGCCGCACAATATCATAATGGAAAACCGCAAGTCAATGCGAATATCGGGAGTTAAGGACATCGACGCGTTCTCCGAAAACAGAATAGTATTAAGCACTGTAATGGGCGAACTGGTCATAAAAGGCGAAGATCTGCACATAGGCGATCTTGACGCGGAAAGCGGCGACCTTTCAATGACGGGCTGTGTGAACTCAATAGTTTACAGCCGCCACAGCGTTATGGACGGTCCCGTTAAAAAACTTTTCAGATAATTTCGGCTGCCGTAAAAAGGCTTTTCAGATGTTTTCAGCTTAGGAGAATCAAAAATGAACGTTTCTATTCCCGATTGCTTTATGATCGCGTTTTTCGCGGGACTTATTTTTGGACTTGTCTATGAAGCTCTGCGTATAATTCGGCTTGTGCTGCGGTTTCGCGCTGCCGTTTTTATATGCGACGCGGCGTTTTTTATACTCGCGGCTATGGCGGTATGCAAACTTTCCGAATTTCTCGGTAATTACGTGCGGATCTACACCGTAATAGGCTTCGGTGCAGGCGTTTTTACTTATATTGTGACGCTCGGGCGGCTGTTTAACGTGCTTGAAAGCGCTGCCGCCATTGTATGGAGAAATACGCTCGGAAAGCTTTTCAGTAAGATTGCGGCATTGTTTAAGCATGTTTGTGTTAATATTTCACATATTTTTAAGGGATTTTTTGACAAAACTCACAAATATTACGATAAACTTACAAAAAAGCGCAATGAACACTTGCAAACACCCCCAACAATGGTGTATAATAATAAAAGAGATATAATGCATGGGGAGGGGGAAAATACTCATGTTATCAAAGCGAAAGTCAGAAAAGGTTCAAGAGGATACTAAAGGTCATGGGTTGATAAAGCTTCTTGCCTTTGCCGCAATAATTGTATCTGTGGTTTTTGTGGGATATACTGTTATCTCCGATAACATTCAGATACGCAATAACAATCAAAAGCTCGCGGAGCTTACCGAACAGACGGCGGCTATGAAATCCAAAAACGAGCGGATCACGGGCTATCTTGAAAACGATAAGAACCTTGAAGAATATATTGAGGACATTGCCCGAGACAAATTAGATTACGCCAATCCCGATGAGAGAATTTTTTATGTTATTCCCGCAGGAAACTAAACGCCTTTATTTTTAACTATCCGCAAAAGGGACGGTATACTCCGCCCCTTTTGATTTTTTGGCGGCTATCGGAATAACAGGTTTAATGTTATTACAGCAAATAAAAGGATATAGAAATTTATGAAGATGTTTATCTCAAAACTGGTAAGAACAATAAAACGAATATTCAACCGCACTGTTATTTGCGTTCTTGGTGTGATAATTCAGTTGAGTTATCTTGTGTGGCTGTTTTGGTCATTTGGCACCGCTTTTTCTTATTCTTACTGGATCTTTGAAACGGCGGCTATTCTTATCGCGTTTATAATAATCAACTCGGACAAGCACCCGAGCTACAAGATCTCGTGGATCTTGCTGATACTAACTGTACCGATCGTTGGCGTAATGCTGTACGTCTGCTTTGGCAACGGCAACTCGGGCGAAAAGCTGCGGCAGCGTATGAATCAATTTAACGAGGAAGAACACCTGCTTTTACCTCAAAAAAAGGAAGTGATCGAACGGCTGGAAAACAGCGGTGATGTCGAGCTGAAAGAAGTCGCAAAGCAAGCGAATTATCTGTATAATTTCGGAGGATATCCCGTTTACTCAAACTCAAACATCACTTATTTTGAGAGCGGCGAGGCTAAATTTGAAGCGATATGTCGAGAACTCGAAAAAGCGGAACGGTTCATTTTTCTTGAATACTTCATTATTCAAGAGGGCGTGATGTGGAACACAATTCTTGATATTCTTGAACGCAAAGTCAAGGACGGTGTGGATGTGAGAATGGTTTACGACGACATAGGCTGTCTGCGCACTCTCCCCTACCAATATTACGACCAAATGGAAAAGCGCGGAATAAAATGCCGCTCGTTCAACAAATTTCATCCGTTTTGGGTCGCGCGCATGAACAACCGCGATCACCGGAAGATCCTTGTGATTGACGGGCACACGGCGTTCAACGGAGGAGTAAATCTCGCCGATGAATATATCAATGTCATAAAAAAACACGGCGACTATTGGAAAGATTCCGCAGTGATGATAAAGGGCGAGGCCGTCTGGAGCTTTACGATGATGTTCCTCACTATGTGGAACTACATCACTAACACCAAACCTCAAAGCTACGACCTGTATATGCCTCAAGAGCATGATATTCTCGATAACGCAAACGCGCACGGCTTGGTTATCCCATACACGGACAGTCCTCTTGACAAGGAGTCCGTTGGCGAGAACACTTATATCAGCATTATAAATAACGCCACTGATTATGTTTACATTACAACGCCGTATTTGATCATCACCAACGAGATCGAATCCGCGCTTACTCTCGCGGCTAAAAGCGGCGTCGACGTGCGCATTATTACGCCGCACGTTCCCGATAAGTGGTACGTTCACGCGGTGACGCGCTCTTATTACAAAAACCTCACCAAAGGCAAGGTTCGTATTTTTGAATATAACCCCGGATTTATTCACGCGAAAAACTTTGTCTCCGACGACAAGACCGCCGTTGTAGGCACTATAAATCTTGATTATCGCAGCCTCTATCTCCACTTTGAATGCGGTACTTATATGTACAAAACAGACTGCATTCTCGATGTTAAAGAAGATTTTTTAAAGACCCTTGAAAGCTGCCGCGAAATAACCTACGACGACTGTCTGAAAGTCAATCCGTTTAGAAGGCTCGGACGGTCGATACTTCGGCTGTTCGCGCCGCTTATGTGAATAGCAAAATCACTTCCCCGCCCTCGCGCGGGGATTTTTTTATCCACAATAATGTGAAAATTATGTGAAATGTGATAAAACATATTGACAAAACGAGAAAAAACTATTATAATTCAAATTATATAACAAGCGTTATATAACTTATGTTATAATAAGGGGAGATTTAATTGCCAAAAGCAAAAATCACACGAGAAATGATAGTTGACGCGGCGTTTGAAGTAGCAAGAGCTGAGGGTATTGAAAACGTCAACGCGCGAACCGTCGCCGAAAAGCTGAACTGCTCTACGCAGCCGGTGATGTATCATTTCACAACTATTGAGGAGCTGAAGCGCGCCGTTTATCAAAAAACGGACGAATTTCACACGGAGTATCTGATGAATATCGAAAATCCCGAAGAAATTATGCTTGGTATCGGGTTGAACTATATCCGATTTGCGATACGCGAGCCTAACCTGTTTCGTCTGCTGTTTCAGTCGGGGTACGCGGTGGAGAACAATCTTTTGGAAATGATAGACAGCCCGGAGCTTGCGCCCGTTCTGGAGATGATGAGCGGCGCAATGGAAACGTCTGTTGAACAGACGAAGGAAGTGTTCGTAACAATCGCGCTGTTCGCGCACGGCTACGCCAGCATTATCGCGAACAACTCGCTTGAATACGACGAGAAAACCGTCGCGAAAGATCTTGAACGCGCTTATAATGGCGCCATGCTGGTATTGCGGGAGGAGGAAAATGAAAAAACTTTACGAAAAGAATGAAATGACGTTCGCGATCGTTTGCATAGTGGTGTATTGCATATTGCAAATGTCCTCGCCCGCTCTCAACAAGGCTGTCGGCGTTGACTATGCGGCGTATGCGGTTTTCAATCTCGCGCAGTCGATAATTTTGTTGGTATTTATGAAACAAAACGGACTTTTCAAAAAATACGGGCTATGCAAAACGAAATTTTCGGCTTGGCGATTTTTGTTCTACATACCTCTTATCGCGATCTCTTTCGGCAATTTGAGTTTCGGTGCGGCAGTTAATCTCCCGCCGCTCGAATGTGTATGTTATCTTACCTATATGCTTTGCGTGGGTATCAATGAGGAGCTTATCTTCCGAGCTATACTGTTCAAAGCGATAGCCAAGGACAACGTAACGCAGGCGATAATAATTTCAAGCGTGACGTTCGGGCTGGGACATATACTTCACCTGTTCGACGGAAGCGGTCAGCGGCTTATTGAAACGCTGCTTCAAGTGTTAGGGGCTGTCGCGATAGGGTTTATGTTTATGACTCTGTTTTACCGCGGCGGCAGTATTATCCCGTGCATTATCACGCACTCGGTGAACGATATGGTAAGCGCGTTCGCAAATCAAGCTAACGCGTCAGAAAAGCAGATAGTTATGTTCTTCCTGATAAGAATGGCGATCTGCATTGCTTACACGCTGATACTCTTGAAAACTCTGCCGAACAAAACAGAGAAATTCATAAAAGACAGAAACGAGGAAAGAAATGAAAAAACTGTATGAAAAAAGCGAACTTTGGTTCGCGCTTGTTTGGGTAATAGTTTACGCGGTCGGCATTGGAACGCTGCGCGGCAATTTCGGCGATACAAGTCCCGTAATGCCGTCGGCGCTCGCCGTTCTCGCGATCTTCGGCACGATATTTATAAAGTCCAATAAGCTTGAGAAAAAATACGGGCTGTGCAAATGGCGCGGAAAAGCCGCGGAATATTGGTTTTTTATTCCGATTTTTATACTTATGACCGGCAACCTTTGGGGCGGCGTCGATATGGCTTACAGCGGCATGGAGCAAGTGTGGGCGGTGCTGATGATGGCGCTTGTCGGCTTCGTTGAGGAGATCATCTTCCGCGGATTTTTATTCCGCGCGCTGCTGAAAAGCAACAAACCGCCCGTCGCGATACTCATCTCGGCGGTGACGTTCGGGGCGGGACACATCGTCAACCTTTTAACGGGTCACGCGACGCTTGAAACCATAATACAAATCGTATTCGCAATCGTAATCGGGTTTATTTTTACGTTTGTGTTTTACAAGTCGGGCAGTCTGTGGATATGTATAATCGCGCACAGCCTTATCGACGTGTTCTCGGAATTTGCCGTGCAGAGAGAGAATATGACGTTAAGTTACGCGTATTGGGGCGCAACGGTAGTTATAGCACTCGTGTACGGTCTTTACCTCAGCAAAAAGCCCACGGCATTGGAAAAAGAATAATAAAAAAATCCCCGTCTCGAACGGGGAATTTTTTTAAGAGCTTGTTCAGTATTTTTTTGTATGTATCTCGTTTGCATATTTTCCGCCCGATTTAGTCACTTTTCCTTGAAATACATAAAGGCAACACCGCACAAAGACTGCCCTACGGGCTTTGCCGCCCGCTTGCTTGCAAATTTTCCGTCATTTTTGCCCAAAATCTCCTCATAGGCGCCAGCCTTATTCGTCGATTTTGTGCAATCTGACGAAAAATTAGGCGACGCAATCGGACGACAATCTCTGTGCGGTGTTGCCTAAAGTATTCCTGCGAAAAATTGCCGTCATCGGACGAAAAATCTGCTGCGTAATCTGCGCACGTTGAGATACTAAACAGGCTCTAAGACTTTTTGCTTCTCGAAAGCAGTGCGCCCGCGATAAAAAATCCCGCGAACGCCGCAATGTTAACGCAGACTATGGAAGCTCCGCACGGAGTGTCGGCGGCGTATGAAATGATCATTCCAATAACGAACGTCACAACGGAAATGACCGCAGAGCATATCGTCACGCTTTTGAAACTCTTGAAAACACGCATTGAACTCAGCGCGGGGAAAATAATAAGGCTGGAGATCAGCATACTGCCCATAAGTCTCATTCCGATAACGATAGTCACGGCGGTGAGAAGCGCTATCAGCATATTGTAGAGATTCACGTTAATGCCCGTGGCTTTCGCGAAACTCTCGTCGAACGTTATCGCGAATATCTTCGTGTAGAAGAAAATGAACATAAGCAGAACGGCGCACGCAAGAATGACGCTTATCACCACGTCGCCGCCGCTTACCGAGACTATGCTGCCGAACAAGTAGCTGTTAAGGTCGATATTCACGCCGTGAGACATTGAAACCGCCATAACGCCGATAGCCAATGCTCCCGTTGAGATAAGCGCTATCGCGGAATCGCCCTTTATCTTGCTGTTAGAGGACAACCGCAGCAGCAGGAACGCCGCCAAAATCACCACCGGAATAGCGACAGCCATCGGCGCTAAGTTCATTACGGCGGCTATCGCCAACGCTCCGAAGCCGACGTGCGACAAGCCGTCGCCTATCATCGAGTAACGCTTCAGCACAAGACTTACTCCGAGCAGCGCGGCGCAAAGCGACACCAATATCCCGACTATCAGGGCGCGCACCAAAATCGGCGCGGAAAGCATCTCCTTAAGTATCTCCATTTTCCGCACTCCTTTCCCTTTTGCTGCCCGTAAGAAAATTCGACATATCGCTTTTCAGAAACTCCTCTGTCGTGCCGAAAAAATGCTCCTCCGCACCTTCGCGCATACACAGGATATGACTTGCGTACCTTATCGCGGCGGAAATATCATGCGTTACCATTATAACGGTAACACCGCTTTTATTTATCTTTGAGATAAGCTCGTACATTTCTGCCGTAACCATTGGATCCAAACCCGTTACGGGTTCGTCAAGCAAAAGCAGCTTTTTTGTGGCGCAGAGCGCTCTCGCCAAAAGAACGCGCTGCTGCTGACCGCCCGAAAGTTCTCGGTAGCTGCGGTTCTTTAAATCCGAAAGACCTAAGAGCTTGATATTCTCGGAAGCTTTTTTGCGCTCTTTCGCCGAGTAAAACGGGCGTATTCCGCGCGAATTCAGGCAGCCCGAGATCACCACCTCCGAAACGCTTGCGGGAAAATCGCGCTGAGCGCTCGTCTGCTGCGGCAAATATCCTATCTCCTTTTGAAGAAGTCCATCGCCGAACTCTATCAAGCCGCCGACGGGCTTTTTTAGTCCCAACAGCGCTTTTACGAGCGTGGATTTTCCCGAGCCGTTCTCGCCGACTATGCAGAGATAATCCCCGCTTTTCACCTCGAAATCAAGGTTTTCTATAACAGTCATATTTTCATACGACAGCGTTAATTTTTCAGTTCTGATAAGTGCCATTTTCTTTATTCCAATCTGTACAAAAATTTCACATAATCCTTGACATAATAGCGAATGTTAGTCCTGCCCTTTTTGATTATCGTGAAGCCCTCTGCTTCGAGCAGCCTTTTTTGATCCTCAATTCCGCCGGGATATTTTGGATTTAACTCACCGTTATTCTTCAGCGTTCTCCAATACGGCGCTTTGTTGTCCGTGCGCTGAAAACTCGCCCATGCCGCTATCGAGCAGAATATCCCCGCCGTTATCGGGTCGGTGAAGTTCGCGTTGTTTTGCTTAGCGAAATACGCGCGAATGTCTCCGACAGTTATCACTTTTCCTTTGGGAACGCGCCGCATAACTTCGTCGTAATACATTGGCGGAGCAAAATACATTCGGCTGCCGCCGTACTTTTCAATACTCTTTTGGTCGGTTATCTCGACGATCTTCGGCATATCCTTGCCGTCCTTTAACATTGCGTTGAAGTCCTTTTTGTTTTCGTTTGCCATAATTCAACACCTCCGCGCTTATTATAGCGCATTGTTACCGCAAAGTCAATGAGACGGTTTTACTTTTGGTAAAAACATATCACTCAATAAGTCCATACTCTTTATATTTTTCGAGCATCATCTTATAAAACATACGGTTTCCCAGATACTGACGGTATGTTGCGGATTTCTCCCTGCCTGCCGCTTTCAGTTGTTTAAGCTGTTCCGTTTCGTATTCGGCTTGCTTTTTTATATCGTTCAGCATATCTTCAAACGCCTTTAACCGCTCCATCGCCATACCTCTTTAAATCTCGAATAATTTATTTACCCACAAGTTAAAGTTTATGCAAATTGTAAAAATCCTTAAGCTCCGCCTTACGCTCGGTCGGGATATCGGTTTTCTTAATTCCGCGAATAGCACCCTCAAGAGCCAACAGCCTGTGAATACACGCGCTGCTGTCTATCGACTGTATTTTCAGCCATGCGCTTTCCGCGCCCGTCTGCACATGCTGCTCGGTGGTATCGATGCCAACTTGATTTAATTGCCCCTCAACAACCTTTCCGATATTCGGAAGATTTGCCAACTGACCCATTTTTATGTTCCTTTCTTTAAGGTATTTTCCAAAGTTTGGAAATTCCTCTCCATAAGCGAAACATAGCTCTCCCCCGCTTGAAAATCATCGGCAGTTATGTTGTGACAGGTGTGGAACTCGGCTGTTTGCAGACCGTTTTCATTTGCCAACGTGTCCGCCAGCTTGTGATTGGAAAGCTCGATATAAAACACCGTTTTCACCGTGTCGTCATCTTTGAGCTTATCGGTAAGAAACGCAATGATTTGCGCTGACGGCTCAGTCTCCGCGCCGCACCCCGGGAACGCGGCGTAGTAGTTCAGCCCATACTCTTTAAAGAAGTAAAGCAATGGAAAGCGGTCGCCGAACACAAAATAGCGGCTCTCCCCCGCCAGAAGTTCACCGAAACGCTTATCCAAGTCGTTTATCTTAGCGGAGTAATCGTCCGCGTTTTTCTTGTAGATATCGCGGTTACTTGTATCAAGCCTTATGGCTTCGCTTTTAATGCCGTCGACGATAAGCGCGGCGTTTTTCGGCGAAGTCCAGATGTGCTCGTCATATTCTTCCTCGCCCTCGTCGTGGTCGTGTTCCTCGTGACTTTCATCTTCAGTGCCGACAAGTTTTTCCTCCTCGATTGCTTCAACAAAGTTCATCATTTTAAGCGAGTTTACCTTGTTGGCGGATTTAAGGACGTTTTCAACCCAAGCGTCGCTCTCGCCGCCGTTGTAAATAAACAAGTCGCACTTGTCTATTTTGACGATATCCTGTGCGGACGGGTCGTAGCTGTGGCTTTCCGTTCCGGGCTTTAAAAGCAAAGTGATATCGGCTTTGTCGCCGAATATCTGCCGCGCGAAGTCGTAAGCCGGAAATATCGTAGTGACTATTTGCAGCTTTTCGCCGCGAGATTCCGCCGACGAACAGCCGCAAAACAGCGCGATCGCCGCCGCGGTCAGAACCGCGATAAGTTTTCTAAACATTCTCTTTCTCCTTACACTCTCCGCATAATCCGTAGATCACGGTTTTGCCGATATCCACAAAGAAATTATGGCTTTGTTCGATATGACTGCTCATTTCCGCCATAAAGCCGCAATCCATGTGAATAAGTTTGCCGCATTTTTCGCACTTCAAATGAAAATGCCGTGAGCATTCCTCGCTCTCGTTAAGCTGATAGCACGCCGCCTCGCCGTCCGTAAAACGTTTGAGAATGCCTTGATTGGCTAGCCTTGACAGCGTTCTGTAAACAGTCGCCTCACCGGAACTTACCTCGCCGCTTCTAATAAGTTCTTTCGCCGTGTAGCATTTTCCGCGGTGAGAATTGAAAAACTCCACTATCTCGTCGCGCTGTTTGGTTTTATATTCGTTGTCGCTCATTTTTACCTCTGCACCTTCAAAAAATATCCTTTTCACAAATTCGCGAAAAAAATCCGTCTTGTAAAGTCACATACTATTGTTCTCGCTTATGCGAACAAATGTAAGGAAATGTAGTATTATTACGGATTTTCCGCAAGCATAAATTGATATTGACTATCATTTTCAAATTATAACATATTTTTTCAAAAAAATCAATAGTTTTTATTGATTTTTTTGAAAAAATGTAGTATAATGAAAGAGTAATTATTGGGCAATTTGCCTAAATCAAATTTTGGAGGACAAAATAATGGCAGAAGTACTTATCGAAACATCGGCGCGTCACGTTCACGTAACAAAAGAGACCCTTGAGATACTGTTCGGCAAGGGCGCGGAGCTTACCAAGAAAAAAGACCTTTCGCAGCCCGGGCAGTTTGCGAGCGAGCAGAGAGTTACCGTTGTGGGACCCAAGAGAGAGCTTGCAAACGTTTCTATACTCGGTCCGTGCAGAAGCGCGAACCAAGTGGAGCTGTCGGCTACGGACGCGCGTTCTATCGGCGTTGATATCGCAATACGCGAAAGCGGCGACATCGCGGGTACTCCCGGCTGTACGCTCAAAGGTCCCGCGGGCGAGGTAACTATCAAAGAGGGCGTTATCGTCGCTAAGCGCCATATCCATCTCACTCCCGCAACCGCCGAGAAACTCGGTCTCAAAAGCAAGGACGTTGTCTGGGTAAAGTGCAAGACCAACGGCAGAGCGGCGGTTCTCGGCGATGTAGTTGTTCGTGTAAGAGACGATTTCGCGGACGCTATGCACATCGACACGGACGAGTCCAACGCCATTAGCGCAACGCCCGGACTTATGGGCGAGATCATCAAGGAGCTGTAATGAGTATCTTTGAACGGCATCACAAGTACGACCCGCTAAGACGTGTTTTGGAAAGCGTCCACAGCAGCCTTGCGGAAGCGGTCGAAAACGAGATACGCGGAGACGGCATTTTCTGTTCCGAATGGGGCATGACAATAACGCCGCGCATTGAGCAGAGTGATGAACATATTGCGGTCGTCGGCTTCAACATCTCCGATCCCGACTTTGACGAACCGCTTTACGAATGCTGCGCCGCAACGGGAAAAGACATCGATACGGCGATAGGCTCTTGCGTGGGTTCGTTTCTTTTCGCGTTTATGAACGGTATTATCCAAATGAAAAACGGCGAAAACGGAAAACCCGTCACAAGCACGTTTAACGGAAAAAGTCACACATGGAAAGTCTACGGCAGCGATCTCGTGGGAATGGGCGAAAACATCGACATAGACAATTCGGAAACCGTCGCTTTAAAATATTGGGATATGCTGAAAAAAGAGATCGTAAAACGGCTTGGCGACCGTAAAATGTGTTACGTGAAGATCTTCGCTTCTAAGGCTATCGGAAAAAACGATCAACAAGTCACGGGCGAAGTGCGGGTAAACGACATTCCGTCGGCGGAACTTGGGGCAATAGTTGAAAAGCACGCCGCGCAGTGGAACGTTGAACAATTCGCGTCGCAGAAGCAGTTCTTTTTCATCAAGCAGGACGTACAGCCGCAAAAGCTATACAGCGGTTTAGACGGACGCAAGGTTTTGATCTCCAAAGTAAAAAGAGCGATAGAGCTATTTAACGAGGTCAAAAGCAGCGAGGATCTTCAAGCTCTCCCGCAAACATTGACAGCCGAATTCGGCGATGTGACATTAGCGTGGGAATGTTTCCTGTTTATTCCCGAGATTTGCGCGGAGAACGCGCTTTCCGAAGCGACATTTCCCGAAACTGTGCAGATAAAGTCCGAGGACGGCGAGCCTATTACGGTTTACCGCAGTCAGCTTTACGATTATTATCCGATTTGCTCCTCTGTTTTTACGCTGTTTTCAAACGGGGTTTTCGGCGAAAAGACAGACGAAGTTTTCCGCAGGCTGGTAAGCAACAGTGCGACTTTCAACTGCATATCACAGGCTATAGATAAAGGAAGCAAGCTGTCAGACCTCGCGATGACGGCGCTTATCTTCAATGTTGGCAAGGATTTTGAAATAAGATAAAATTATGCGCTCGCCGGTCTTAACTGCGGGCGCGTTTTACATCTTGACAAAGTCCGAATAATTTGATAGAATAGGGATAGACGTTTGAGCATTTACACAAGGAAATGCATTTCTAATTACTAACTAAACGAGGTGAGATAATGTCCGAAAAAGGAGACGTTCACAACGGTCACAGAAGCAGAATGTGGCAAAAATATCTCAAAAACGGATTATCGGGTTTTGAAGAACACGAAATTATGGAGATAATTCTCTTTTTGTGCTTGCCGCGAGTTAACACAAATGAGACCGCGCATTCTCTTATCAATACATTCGGCTCAATCAAGGACGCGCTTAACGCGCCGATATCGAAACTTATAAATATCAAGGGCATTGGCGAAAACGCAGCGACCCAGCTTCGTTTTTTAGGCGAACTTTCCGTATATCTGAACCAACAAAAAACAAAGCTTATAAAAATGGAAGCTTCACAGTCAACCGTTAAATTTTGTCTTGATTATTATAAGAACCTTTCTTATGAATGCAGTTCCTTCTTTTTGTTGGATCGCAGCCTCAATATTATTTACAAGGACAACTTTCCCGGAAACGACTCCGAGCACATCGTTGTTGATTGTAGTGAAATAATAAGACAGGCGTTAAATTACAAATGCGCTTCCGTAATTCTGGCACACAATCATTCAGAGGGATACGCATACACTTCCGGCGAGGACATAAACGTAACGCGCAAGCTTGGAAATTTATTAAAGGAATTCGGCATTGAATTTATGGATCACGTTATTATTTGCGGCGATCAAGGCTATTCCCTTCGTTCAGAGGGCGCAGTGTCGGAGATATGGTACTGATTTGATTAAGGGGAAACTATGGATACTTCTAAAAAATTTGAGCTTCACAGCGAATACAAACCTACGGGCGATCAGCCCGAAGCTATAAAGGCGCTCTCCGAGGGCGTTCTGCGCGGCGACAAGGAGCAGACGCTTCTCGGCATTACCGGCTCGGGAAAAACTTTCACTATGGCGAACATTATCGCGAACGTCAACAAGCCCACGCTCGTTTTGGCGCACAACAAAACGCTTGCGGCGCAGCTTTGCAGCGAGTTTCGCGAGTTCTTTCCAAATAACGCGGTGGAGTTTTTCGTAAGCTACTACGACTACTATCAGCCCGAAGCGTATATTCCCTCAACCGACGCGTACATTGAAAAGGACAGCGCGATAAACGACGAAATAGACAGACTTCGGCACTCTGCGACGGCTTCTTTAGCCGAGCGCCGCGATGTAATAATTGTTTCGTCGGTATCGTGCATTTACTCGCTCGGCTCTCCGGACGATTACCGCTGCAACACGCTGTCATTGCGGCAAGGGCAGGAGATTTCGCGCGAGGAAGTCATCAAAAGGCTTGTGGAAATGCAATACGAACGCAACGAGCTGAATTTCGTGCGCAACAAATTCCGCGTTAAAGGCGATACTCTTGAGATCTACCCCGCGGGCAGCACAAACGAAAACGCCGTCCGTGTGGAGTTTTTCGGAGACGAGATCGACCGCATAAGCGAGTTTGAGGTCGTTACGGGCAACACCCGCGCGACAATATTGCACGCTATGATTTTTCCCGCTTCGCACTACATTATAGGCAAGGAGAAAATGGACGAGGCTCTTGAGGAGCTTGAAAACGAGTTGGAAGAACGCGTGAAGTTCTTCAAGGACAACAACAAGCTGATAGAAGCGCAGCGCATTGAACAGCGCACGCGCTACGATATGGAAATGCTGCGCGAGATAGGCACCTGCAAAGGCGTTGAGAACTACTCGCGCGTGCTTGCGCGCAGACCGCCCGGAAGCACTCCGATAACGCTTATCGACCACTTTCCCGAGGATTTTCTGCTTATGGTGGACGAGAGCCACGTTACTTTGCCGCAAGTTCGCGGTATGTACGGCGGCGACGTTGCGCGAAAGAAAAACCTCGTCGACTACGGCTTCAGACTGCCGTGCGCTTACGACAACCGACCGCTCAATTTCGATGAATTTTACGAGAAGATACCGCAAGCGGTGTTCGTTTCGGCAACTCCCGGAGATTTCGAGAAAGAGCGCTCCACGCAGATAGTCGAGCAGATAATCCGTCCGACGGGACTGCTCGACCCCGAGATAATCGTAAAACCGACCGACGGTCAAATAGAGGACTTGATAAGCGAGATAAACACACGCGTCGAAAAGAAACAGCGCGTGCTCGTTACGACGCTTACCAAGAAAATGGCGGAGGATTTGACGGACTTTCTCGAAAAGGCGGGTATCAAGGTTCGCTATGTGCACCACGATATCGACACGATAGAGCGCATGGAAATAATCCGCGACCTGCGCGAGGGCGAATTCGACGTGCTTGTGGGAATTAACCTGCTCCGCGAGGGGCTGGATATTCCCGAGGTGTCGCTAGTTGCCATACTCGACGCGGACAAGGAGGGTTTTCTGCGCTCCGAAACGTCGCTTGTGCAGACGATAGGACGCGCCGCGCGTAACGCGGAGGGCACGGTAATTATGTATGCGGACGAGGTTACACGCTCTATGGAGCTTGCTATCACCGAGACACAACGCCGCCGCGAAATTCAACAGCGTTACAACACGGAAAACGGCATTATCCCGAAAACTATCATCAAGGAAGTTCGGGACGTTCTGGAGATAACCAAAAAGGAGACCAAGAAACGCTCCAAATCCGAAATAAAGAAGCTCCCGCGCCGCGAACGCGAACAGCTTATCGCGCGTTACACCGCCGAGATGAAAAAGGCGGCGAAACTTCTCGACTTTGAGCACGCAGCGTATCTGCGCGACAGAATAAAGGAGTTACAGGAATGAAAAAAGTATTAAAAGCGGCTCTCATTGCGTTATCATTTGTGCTGGTTATAGGTGTGATTTCTTCGGCGGCTATGATGTTATTCGATAACCCGAACGATCACATCTCGCTTATCAGCGGCGTGGCGCAGCTTATTTACCTTATTTCCGCCGTTGTGATTTTAAAGCTGCGAAAAGTGAAAATCACCGAAAAATGCAGGCTTGTCGGTGCACCGATTACCGCGTTTCTTCTCCCTGTCGGCGCGGGATTTTGCTTTTCTGTTTTTTCAAGCACATTTCAGGAGATTTTACCTATCCCAAAGGTTCTGACGGGCGAAATGACGGATACGGTGGGAAACAGCGTTGCGGCATATATCGCGGCGATCTACGTTATCGCGCCGATCACCGAGGAATTTGTATTCCGCGGTATGATTATGACGGAGCTGCGCCGAGCCTTGAAAGCTGTTCCGTCCGTTCTCATAAGCGCGGTTTTGTTCGGAGCGGTTCATTTGATGACAGGCAGTATCATAACGGCTGTTCACGCTATGCTCGGCGGACTGATCTTCAGTCTTGCGTATGAAAAAACCGGTTCTCTTTTTTCGGCAATTGCGGCTCATCTTGCGGGAAATCTCGGAGGACTTATACCCGACGCGCTGAACGGAACGGATTTTACCGTTCAGCTTATAATCGCAATTGCCGCGGGGATCGTTTCGGCATTGCTCTGCGTGATTATGATACGGAAAGGCTCCGCTTTGCGCGACCGGGTAAAGGAGTTACAGGAATGACGGATTTTTCAAAGGTCACTCCTTGCGGCGGCAATTGCGAAACCTGCGGATTTTTTCACGACGGCGGCGGCAAAGGCTGCCGTGAAAACGGCGTTTACAAGCTTACGCGGTTTGCGGAAGAATACCGAAAATTACATTATCAAAACAAGGCTTGACAAATTCACCAAAATGTGATATAATGAATTTGCGGAAAACATAAAACCTTGCATTGATTTTTTAGGAGACAAAAATGGCAAATGATAAAATAGTAATAAAGGGCGCTCGGGAGCACAACCTCAATAATATCGACGTAACTATCCCGCGTGATAAGCTGGTCGTGCTTACGGGCGTTTCCGGTTCGGGAAAATCATCGCTGGCGTTTGACACGATTTTTGCGGACGGACAGCGCCGCTATATGGAGAGCCTTTCAAGCTACGCGCGGCAGTTTCTCGGACAAATGGAAAAACCCGACGTGGACAGCATTGACGGGCTTTCCCCCGCTATCTCGATAGATCAGAAAACCACGTCCAAAAACCCGCGCTCGACAGTCGGCACGGTCACGGAGATTTACGACTATCTGCGACTGATGTACGCGCGTATCGGCATTCCCCACTGCCCCGTATGCGGTCGGGAGATAAAACAACAGACCGTTGATGAGATAGTCGATAAGGTTCTCGAATTACCCGAAAAAACGAAATTTCAGGTGCTCGCTCCGATAGTTCGCGGACGTAAGGGCGAGTACAAAAAGGAATTCGAGAATGCGCGGAAGTCGGGCTACGCGAGAGTTCGAGTGGACGGCATAACCTACGACTTATCAGAGAAAATAACGCTCGAAAAGAATATCAAGCACTCCATTGAAATAATAGTAGACCGCCTTGTGATAAAAGACGGCATAAAATCGCGCCTTTCAGAGAGTATCGAAACGGCGGGGGCGCTCACGGGCGGACTTGTTTATATTGATATAATCGACGGCGAGGAGCTTCATTTTTCGCAAAGCTACGCCTGCCCCGAGCACGGCGTTTCGGTTGAGGAGCTTGTGCCGCGAATGTTCTCGTTCAACAATCCGTTCGGCGCTTGCCCGGAGTGTACGGGCATAGGCAGTTACCGCAGAATAGACCCCGATTTGATTATCCCGAACCCCGACCTGTCGATAAAGGACGGCGCAATAAAGGGCTACGGCTGGACTTACAACGAGGGTTCCATAGCTGCTATGTACTTTGACGCGCTTGCTGAACGGCACGGTTTTTCCGTTGACGAGCCGCTCTCAAAGATACCGAAAAAGGCATACAAAGAACTTCTGTACGGCACGAACGGCGAGAAGATACTCATAAAAAGACCGCGCAATCAAGGCGGCGGCTCGTATTATACAGACTTTGAGGGCGTTGCCAATAATTTACAGCGGCGTTACAACGACGCGCAGGTCGGAATGTACGCGCGCGACGCTCTCGAAGATTTTATGAGCGACGTCGAATGTCCGAAATGTCACGGCAAACGGCTTAACGACACGGCTTTGGCGGTTACGGTCGGCGGCTTGAATATTTACGAGTTTACGCAGATGTCCGTGGTTAACGCGCTGAAATTTATCGACGACTTGAAACTTTCCGAACGCGATCAAATGATAGCGGGACAAATTCTGAAAGAAATAAAAGCGCGGCTCGGATTTCTCAAAAGCGTGGGCTTGGAATATCTCACGCTGTCGCGAAACGCGGGAACGCTTTCGGGCGGCGAAAGTCAGCGAATACGTCTTGCAACGCAGATTGGCAGTGCGCTTACTGGCGTTCTTTACATCTTGGACGAGCCGTCTATCGGGCTTCATCAGCGCGACAACGACAAGCTGATCGCTACTTTAAAAAATCTCCGCGACCTCGGAAACACGCTTATCGTAGTCGAGCACGATGAGGACACTATGCGCGCCGCCGACTGGATAGTCGATATCGGACCCGCGGCGGGAGTTCACGGCGGAAATGTTGTTTACAGCGGCGACGCTAAAGGAATTTTAAAGTGCAGAAAATCCGTGACGGGACAGTATTTAAGCGGTAAACTGAAGATACCCGTTCCCGAAAACCGCCGCAAACCCGACGATCGTTGGCTTAAGGTAATAGGCGCGGAGGAAAACAATCTCAAAAAGATCGACGTAGATATTCCTATCGGCGTTTTCACTTGCGTTACAGGAGTTTCGGGCAGCGGAAAAAGTTCGCTTGTCAACGAAGTTATTTACAAGCACCTGTTCGGCAAGCTGAATAAAGGGCGCGTCCGCGCGGGAAAATTCAAAAAAATGGAAGGTCTCGAAAATTTAGACAAAGTAATTATGATAGACCAATCCCCTATCGGCAGAACGCCGCGCTCCAATCCCGCAACTTACACGGGTGTGTTCACCGAGATACGCGAACTGTTCGCGCAGACGACCGACGCGAAAACGCGCGGCTACAAGGCGGGGCGGTTTTCGTTCAACGTAAAGGGCGGACGTTGCGAGGCCTGCGAGGGCGACGGCATCCTCAAAATCGAAATGCACTTTTTGCCTGATATTTTCGTGCCGTGCGAGGTGTGCAAAGGGCACCACTACAACCGCGAAACGCTGGAAGTCAAGTACAAGGACAAAAATATCTACGACGTTTTGGAAATGACGGTTTCGGAGGGCGTAGAGTTTTTCGCGAATATTCCGCGAATTTACAACAAGCTGAAAACCTTGGAAGAAGTGGGATTGGGATATATCAAGATAGGACAGTCGTCCACTACACTTTCGGGCGGCGAAGCGCAAAGAATTAAACTCGCGACGGAGCTTTCAAAACGTTCCACGGGTAAGACGATTTACATTCTTGACGAGCCGACAACGGGTCTTCACTCCGCGGACGTTCAGAAGCTTATCAACATTTTACAGCGGCTGACGGACGCGGGCAACACGGTTCTTGTTATCGAGCACAATCTCGACGTTATCAAATCCGCCGACTACATCATAGATATGGGTCCCGAGGGCGGCGACAACGGCGGCACGGTTATCGCCAAAGGCACTCCGGAGCAAATTGCCAAAGTAAAAAAATCTTACACAGGTGAGTATTTAAAGAGAATGTTGGAAAAATAGGTTGACAAAACACACATTTTGTGGTAAAATTTCATTGTGTCACATAATGCCCCTTTGGGGCGAAAAACTATGAAAGGACAAGTGAAAATGAAGAAATTTTTGAAGAATTTTCTCGAAGAATTCAAGGAGTTTGCCATAAAGGGCAACGCAATGAGTATGGCAGTCGGAGTAATCATAGGCGGCGCGTTTCAAGCTATCGTCACTTCGCTGACTACCAACTTCATCAATCCGCTTATCGCATTGGTAACGGGCGGCGTTAAGCACGACGAGAACGGCAACCCGATGATAATCGGCGGTTCGTTCAAGATCAACGGCGTTGAGTTCAACTATGGCGCATTCCTTTCGGCGGTGATAAACTTTTTGATAATGGCGCTGGTGCTGTTCCTATTGCTTAAAGGAATGAATAAACTCATGGATTTGGGTCACAAAAAGAAGAAAAAGGGTGAACCCGAACCCGAGCCGGAACCCGAGCCTGCTCCCGACCCGCAGATAGTTCTTCTCACCGAGATACGCGATCTGCTTAAAACAGACGGCGGCGCGGAAAAGGCAAAAGAGCTTCTTGAAGAAAACGCCGAGGCAACGGTAAAAGAATAATTACATAACACGCTCCCCGTTCTTTATTTAGAACGGGGAGTTTTATATATTAAACGCCGCGCTGTACACACGCAGGCATATTATACCGATTTACAATCAAAATGCAGCCAATAGATTAACCCCAATGCCCGACAATAACACAAATGTTAGACTATACTTTATACTAGGGCGTGTTCACATTACCGCTCAACGCCCGTCTTGCGGCGAATTTAGCGTTTTGCGCGTAGCGCATAATGCGCGCATTAACTTCGTCAAAAATCCTTGAAATACATACAGTATGTCTGCGGATTTTTTCCTCGTTTTGCGAAAAAATCGCTTCGCAATCCGAGCATTTCGGGTAATGTGAACACGCCCTAATACCCGACAGAAAATAGACAATCTTTGCGGTCTGATTTTTGCAATACTGCGTTGTCGTCCTCGCAAGGCGTCAGCCTTGCTTCGTCCTCCTCCTTGTCATGCAAAAATCATCCTCGCAAATCTTTGTCTATTTTCAATCGGGAAATAGTATTAATTACAAATCAGTATTACAGATCGCTTCTGGCAAAATATTCATAAACGCCGTCGGCTATCGCCTTTGCCATTTTGGTTTGGTTTTTGGAATTAGCCATAATAAGGCATTCTGTGTCGTTGGAAACAAATCCCATTTCTACAAGCACAGACGGGAAGCCTTGTTCAAGCGTGTACCAATAGTAGCTGTACTTATCGCCGCGGGCGCTGCTTGTTCCGTCGCTGTAAACTCCGTCAAAGAAGCTGCCCAGATTATCGTTCACAGCCTTAGCCAAAGGCTGCGACCACGGCGTGAAATAATAGACCTCGCAGCCTGAAGCGTCAGAACTTGAAGAACTGTTGCAATGCAGCTCAAGGTACATATCCGCTCCGTATTGCCGAGCGACTTTGGGTCTGTCACGGTCGTAAATATCAACGCTTTCGGTTTCAAGCCGAACAACTGTCGCACCCATTTTCTCAAGCTGCGTCGTCAGCTTTTTCGCAACAGCGAGATTTATTTCCTGTTCGCTTACCTGTCCGATAGCTCCCAGGTCAAAATGGTCGCCGTCAACGCCGTGTCCGGGACTTACTACTATCGTTTTGCCGCTTAAAGTCGCCGTAGGAATGCCAAACGTCAGCATAAGGCAGCCGTCGTCGTTGTAATACGCGTCCATTCCGCTGTAAATTCCCGCTTGACGAAGCGTAAGCGTTAAGCGGAATTTCGGTATTCCGTCAATCTCCACCGTCGACCACTCCCCCGCGCTGAAAAGCGTGCAAGAGTTGAAATCGGGAAGCTTTGTGACTGAAGTAACATTATCGAACGTTACGTAAACGTACTCCGCGTTAAAGTCCACGACCCCGAAAGGACCCTCGTAACCCTCAACATAAGTTTGAGAGGTGTTTACATTGAACGACGATTTGTAGTCCATACTTATATTTATAAAGCTCTTGCCGCCGCTGTCGCCTATGGAGTTTACGGTAAGCGCGTTATAACCCAAGCCCGTGTCGTCAAACGTTGTCACATAATCCTCCAAATAACGTTTGCCCGAGGTCGTGATATAATATCCGTCCGAATACGATCTGTAATAATCAAGCGTTCCCGCAGGCATTTGCGAAAACTCGGGCGACGGGATATGACCCGTTGTCATAGGGTCGAGAACGTCCGTGAAATCGTTCAGCACTTTTACATAAGTAACATCGTCCTCTTCGGTGCATATCGGGTCGATAGTTCCGACGACCTCGCCCGTGCCGACATTTTCCTGATCGGGATCGATCTCATAATTGACGGGCGTTTTCGGCGGCTCGGGTTTCGCGGCTATCGTAACGCTGCCGCCCCACGCGGATTCGTCATAGCCTCCGTAAGCCGCGTAGTAGCTGATGTCGCCGAGATATTGCTCCTCGCCCACAATGCCGTCACCGACTGTATAATATCCCACAAACTCCGAATAAGAGCTGCCCGCGTCCACAAGCTCCGAGGTGCCTTTTTCGTAAAGCCTTATCGATTCTCCGCCAACGCTTACATAAACGTCCGCGCCGCTGTAAGCCACAGCCGTAAACGAAAGTTTGGTGCCGCCCTCAACGGTTATGCCGCCCATGCTGTAAATCGAAGTAAGCACGTCCACACGGCGTTCTATCGAATACTCATATTTCTTGCCCTTGTGTTCGATCGTGAAATTATTCACGCCGATATCAAGATCTTTTCTTATAAGGAAGTTGCCCGCTTCGTTCAGTTCGACTTTTTCACCGTCAAAATAAACGTCGAAATTCTCGTCGAACGTTCCCATAAAATTCACGGTTGAATCATAAGTGACAAAATCAAGCTCCGACGGCGACGTCATTTTCAGTTCCTCGAAAAGCGTGTCCGTATTTATCTTATCCGCGTAGAATTTTTGAAGCGTTTCGGTGCTTTGCAGAGTGTTTCGGTTAAGCGCGGACAGCGAGTTGAACGCGCTTCCGCAAACGCTGCCGCCGATATCCTTTAAAACGGTGAGCTGCTGCAAAAGCTGATCCTCATTCCAACCCGAATATTCGCCTATTCTCTCGTTTAAATGGCAAACGTAAGTTTTAACGTCGTTCTTCTTATCCAGCTCGTCCCACCACGAGACAACGTTCTCAAAATTCAAAGAACTGTCGCTTGTGGAGCCGTAAGCTTTCAGCATAACGAAATCCGCGTATCCGCTCTCGATATATTTTTTTGTGTCGCAATGTCCATCATACAGCGCCTGAAGTTTATCGTCCGTTTCGGAACCTTGGGGGTTGTCCGAGGAATTCGCCCACATATTATCGACTATAAGCCCCACCGCGGCAGTGTTCGACGACTTTTTAATAACCTCGGAAAGCGTTCTAATAATGTATTGATTGGTTTCGTAAAGCCAGTTTTCATAACCGATACCCGAACCGGAGCGCAGATATTCGGCGTATGCTTCGGACGTGTCGTACGTGTAATAATCGCACAGCAAAATGCCGTCGCAGTTGTATTTCATCGCGAATTTGTGCGCCGCGGCTGTAAATCCCGACTTCAGTCCGCCGCCTTGCTTTTCGACTTTTTTCAGCATAGAGTTCACATCAAGAGTGACGTAAGCCGTTAAATTCGCTTTTCGTGCGGCATTGACTGCCAAATTGATAATATCGGACTTGGTTCCGTCAAGCTCTGCGTCGTAATAATCCTTATCCTCGGAAGTGGTTTCAATGATCACCGCATTCATTCCGAGTGATTTTATGTTTTTATAAAATTCCCCAAAATCCGCTTTCTTAAGCGGAAAATCCGTTTCGGGTGCGGCAAAAACAGCACGCATGCCGTTCGGCAAGGTGATCTTACGTTCCGCGGGCTTAGGCTTTTCAACCAATTCGTTACTCGGCGCGGGAGCTTGAACCGCCTGCTCGTCTTGAGAAGCCGTCCTTTCCGAAGTATTCTGCGCCGAAGCTGTTCCCCAAATCATGCTTAACGACAATAACGCCGCCAAACTTCCCCTTATTATTCTTTTCATAAAAAATCCCCATTTTTATATCTGTTATAAAATCAAAATATCGTTTTAAGCGCGTCAATTTCTTTATCTACTTGTTCGCTGACTGCGCTGTCCGCGTTGAAAATACTTTGATAACTGTATAGGCAAACTCCACCGTAGCTTTGTGCTTCACGGCTTGCGGCAAACTGACGTTTCAATATATCTTGGTCGTTTATCCACTCGTATTCTCCGTCGCCCGCCCATGTATCCTCGGTGCCTATCTTCGACGGCGAAAGTCCCACGATAAGCGGCACGCCGCCCTTTGAAGCAAGGTTATCCCATTCCTTAACGACATCTGCAAACGGCTGTGCGGAATTCTTGAAGCCGAAATATATCTGCGGCATTATGTAATCTAAATATCCGCTTTGTGTACACCATTTTTCAACGTCGGCATACATATAAGCGTAGTTGTTTTGCAGATTTCCCTGCGGACTTACTCCGAAAACCGCCGAACTGTTGGCGTTCTTCACCGCTTTGTAGAGCGAACTTACCAGCCTGTCGCAATTCGCGAGCCGAAATTCGGAAAGCGAAGTATACGAACTTTCGTTATATGCCGCGCTGTCAAACCACTCCTCGGTGGTCGGGTAAAAATAATCGTCGATATGAACGCCGTCCACATCGTAATTCGCGGCGATCTCGGACGCGCCTTGAGCGATAAAGTCCGTAACTTCCTCGTAAGCGGGATTTAAGTAATAATAGTCTCCGACTGAAACGAGCTGTTTTTCACCGCCCGCCCAATCGTAGATCTTATAGCCGCTTTCCCTTTCGATATCGCCAACGGAACACGCCCGAAGCGGATTTATCCAAGCCTGAAACGAAAGAGAACGCTTATGCGCTTCCTTGATCATAATGGAGAGCGGGTCGTAATCGCCGCCGAGGTATTTCGTTCTCGGATATATCTCGGAATTATAATAAGCGTCGCCGTGCGAGCGCACATGGACAAACACCGTGTTTATCCCCAATTCCGCGCAGTTATCAAAAACCGTGCCGACCGCGTTTTCAAACTCGCTTTCCGTATCGCTCGGAAGTCCCGCCAATTCGAGATATGATATCCAAATTCCCTTGACCTCGCTGTAATTCAGCGCTTGATAGCTGTTTGTACCACTCGGAGAACATGGCTTTGGTGTTTCGCTTTCGGTCGGTTTCTCGCTTTCCGTGGAGTTTTCCGATTCGGGCGGCTGTTCGATTTCCGACGGCTGAACGGTTGGTTCGTTTATGGACGGAATATGCTCAACGCTGTTTTCTTGCGGAATATCCTCGTTCTGCGGCTGTTCTCCGTCTTTTTTCGGCAGAATTATATTCGGTATCGGATTAGATTGAACAGAATGTGAATCAACAACGCCAACACTTGATTTTGCGCTTTGATAATTTGATGATTTAACGCTCGATACCGTCGAATTTGAAGCAACTGATTTTAAAGAAGCAGCGCTTATGACAGACTTTTCCCCAACACCTGCGGAACTTACCTCAATTGTATTTGGAGCTTCGGCACACCCGCCGAACAACCCCGCCGTTAAGGCAAGCGATAATATTACTGTAAAATTTCTTTTCATAATTTTTCCCCAATTATTTGCGGCACGGTATGCTGACTTTTTATATTTTTAATCATTTTCGGGCACACCGTGCGGAAAAGCTCTTTTATAGTTATATATATTATAGCACGTCTGTCTTTATTCGTCAACCCAATTCACAACACCGCAGGCAAATTTCGACATTTTATATAAAAATCAATTCATCATTTTGTTAAAAAATTGTTATAAAAAAAGCGTTCCACATTATGTAGAACGCGACGGTTATTTATACGCATTAACAAAATTTCACAACAGCCGTACTTCCGCAAGGCAGCGGCATTCCCGTCTGCTTCACGGGAAGCCCGATCTCCTCCGAAAGAACCTCGATCTTAAAGCGCCGCCCTATCGTCATTTGCAGCAGATAACTCATAACGCTCGGCGAAAGACCCGTTGTGTAGCTGTTCAAAAGCACGAAGAGCGGTTTGTCGCTCAGCAGCTCCGTGATGTTCGTCATCAAATCGAAAATGCTGTCCTCAAGCTTCCACATCTCGCCGTTTGTGCCGCGTCCGTAGCTTGGAGGGTCGAGGATAACGCCGTCGTAGCGTGTGCCGCGGCGTATCTCACGCCTGATGAACTTGTTCGCGTCGTCCACTATCCAGCGAATAGGCTTGTCCTCCAACCCCGAAAGCTTCGCGTTGGTACGCGCCCAATCCACCATTCCTTTTACCGCGTCGCAATGACAAACGCTTGCTCCCGCCGCCGCGCAAGCTAAGGTAGCGCCGCCCGTGTAGGCGAACAGATTAAGTACGTTTATAGGTCTGTCCGACGCTCGGATAAGCTCGCCGCAATAGTCCCAATTCACCGCCTGTTCGGGAAACAGCCCCGTGTGTTTGAAACCCGTAGGCTTCACCATAAAGCGCAGACTGCCGTAGCTTATCTTCCAACTTTCGGGAAGCTTTCGGCGGTAATCCCACGCTCCACCGCCCTTATCGGAACGGATATAGCGCGCGTGCGCCGTGCTCCACTCGGGGGCTTCTCCCGTGTTTTTCCATATAATTTGAGGGTCGGGGCGAATGAGCGTCACATCGCCCCAACGCTCCAAACGCTCGCCGTTCGCGGTATCTATAAGTTCGTAGTCCTTCCATTTATCCGATATTCTCATATTTTACCTCTGAATTCTTCTTTCTTATCAACAATGATATTATACCGCTTTTTTTACAATTTGTCAATAGAATGTCTCCAAATCAAATCAGGCAGCTTTATCTTTGACCGAATTCACGAAAATGTCTTGACAAATTAAGACGTTTATGCTATAATCTAACCTATAATTTAGGCGAACAACAATGAAACACGATTTGTTGAATATAAAGGCAACACCGCACAATTACCGGCTAACGCCTTTGCCGCCCGCTTGCTTGCATATTTTCCGTCATATTGCACAATTCGTCCTCGCAAGGCGTCAGCCTTGCTTCGTCCTCATTGTACAAGCGTTGAGCAAAGCTCAACCCGCTGACAGAAAAATCTGAATGCGCAATCGGACAGCAATAATTGTGCGGTGTTGCCTAAATTCAAGCCTTATTCGGAGACTTAACCATGCGCGTATCATTCGACTTGGACGACACTTTATTTGTCGCCCCGGAAAAGTTCAAAACGGAAAAGTCGCTCCGCTTCCCTTTTCGGATTATCTACAAGGAGCGTCTGCGGCTCGGAACTATCGAGCTGTTTAAGTATCTTACAGAACATAATATCGAACCGTGGATATACACCACCTCGTTCCGTTCGGAGAGATATATTCGCGGACTTTTCCGCTGTTACGGAATAAAGCTTTGCGAGGTAGTAAACGGCGAACGCCACGCCCGCGAGGTTCAGCGCGATAATCCCGAAGCTATGCCGTCAAAATACCCCGCGAAATACCGCATTGATCTACATATCGACGACGATATTTCCGTAAAGCAAAACGGAGACACTTACGGCTTCCGCGTGTTTATTATCGGCGCGGAGGACGAGCATTGGACGGAAAAAATAATTAAGCGAATTGAGGAGATAAGAAATGATAACCGACAGCTTTGACAATAAATCGAAAGCGATAATAGAGCCTTTTGTAAACGAAAACGCGCCGAAAGTCGACGCTTGTATAATAACGTTTTCGGAAAAAATAGAGAAGTTCGTTTTGGAAAATTACAGTTTCAAAGAGATTGGCAGACTGTTTTCGGCGACCGGAGATACTCCCGTTTACGAAATTCGGCATAACGGCGGAAAGTTCGCGTTTTTCAAAACTATGATAGGCGCTCCCGCCTGCGTGGGTCTCGTCGAGGATTCTCTTGCCGTGATCAGTACCAAGAAGTACATAGTATTCGGCGGTGCGGGCTGTCTCAACAAGGAAATAGCGCACGGAAAAGTAATGATACCCACCGCCGCTTACCGTGACGAGGGAACGTCCTATCACTACGCTCCCGCTGCCGACTATATAAACGTCGCAAATCACAAAATCGTGAGCAATTTCATGAAAAGAAGCGGAATTCCCTTTGTTGAGGGAAAAACATGGACTACCGATTCGTTTTACCGTGAAACCGAAAACAATTTTCAAAAGCGCAAGGCGGACGGCTGTATCTCCGTGGAAATGGAGTGTGCCGCACTTCAAGCTATGTGCGATTTCAGGGAGTTGAAATTTTACACGTTCTTTACAAGCGGTGATTTGCTCGACGCGCCGGAATGGGATTCTCGCAAAAGCGACGGCGATTCGGGAACTCAGCACGACGTCGGGCATTTTGATATCGCGCTAGGGCTTGCGGAATACGTGTGTGCGGTTTAAGCGTCGGCAAAACGCTCCGCCGAATACCGCAAACTCAAAAAACACGCGAATTTTAAAGGGTTTCCCCGGCATAGCGTTAAAGCTATCAAGTATTATTTTGTTGAGTGGAGTTAGACGTCGGCTTGTCGGTTCTCTTGGCGAACAGCTCCCTCAGCCCGAACGACAGCAAAAACAGCGCGAAAAGCTTGCGCAAGACCCAATTGTCAACAAGCTGCGCTCCATACGTTCCGATAACCGCGCCGAGCACGCCGCCGAGCGCGGTTTTCTTTATAAGCGCGGCGTTTATCAGATGATTTTTGATGTGTAAAACCAGCGAGATCAACGCTATCGGCAGAAAAAACAGCAGATTTATCCCCTGCGCAGCACGCTGCTGTACGCCCTCAAAAATCGTGAGCCACACCACAAGTATAAATCCTCCGCCTAATCCCATTGAAGCGAGAACTCCCGTGAGAAATCCAACTATTACGGCTACCATAGCAGCATCCTCACGGCGGCAATCGTGATTATGCCGCCGAAAACGCGTTTTAAAACTTTCGCCTTGATCTTCTTTAAGAATAACGCACCCGTAACCGCGCCGAGTACTCCCCACGGAATAAACCGCCATGCCGCCTTAAAGTCAAGATTACCCGAAAAGCCGTAGAATGCCGCCGTCACCAGACTGAGCGTGAAAATAAACGCCACGGAAGTCGCATGGGCTTCTTTCGGTTCGGCGCCGTCTTTCTCAAAGATCGGCACCGCCGGAATTCCCCCGCCCGACCCGAAAAAGCCGTTTAAAAAGCCGCACACGGTTCCCTCTATAAATTTTTTCATACATCCACCTCGAAATTAGTATATGCCAATTTAAAAATGTTAGCCAATTTTACATAAGTTGTCACATTTGCACAATTTTTGCAAAAAAATATCGTTAAAAAAGCAGATTGAATTTATACATCAAAAATAGTATAATATAATTATATAACTTTGTAAACAGGGAGAATTTTGACTATGGTTCATGTAAGAGAAGACAAATGCATAGGCTGTAACGCGTGTATTCGCGCCTGCCCTATTCCCAGTGCAAACACATCCAACGGACAAGTCGTTACCGTCAACAATGCGGAATGTATTCAATGCGGCGAATGTATCAAAGCCTGTCAGCACGACGCAAGGTATTATGACGATGATCTGGATAAGGTTTTGGAACTTATCAAAACGCAAAACGTTTCATTCGTTGTTGCACCCGCTATTAAAGCGTCTATGGACGGCACCTGGAGACACGTTCTCCAATGGTTTAAGGATCAGGGCGTTAAAGAGGTTTACGACGGCGCGTTCGGCGCTGATATATGTACTTATATGCATATTGAATATCTCAAAAAGCACCCGGAAAGCAAGATAATTTCACAGCCGTGTGCGGCTATCGTCAATTATGCCGAAAAGCATAAGCCCGAGCTTATCCAGTCACTGTCTCCCGTTCAATCTCCGTTGATGTGCGCGGCGATCTACGCGAGAAAATATCTTAATAATCAAGACATTCTCGTGGGAGTTACTCCGTGTATCGCAAAATCGGACGAGTTCCACAACACAGGTGTTATCAGCTACAACATTACGTTTAAGAATATAGTAAGGTACATAAGGGATAATAATGTTATGCTAAGCAACGGCAGAAGTCCGTTTGAATTTTCTGTGGCGCGTGGCTTCGACGGCGCGTTCTACCCTATGCCGGGCGGACTTAAGGACTGTCTGCACGTATATGATCCCGAACTTACCGTCACTACTTCCGAGGGAGCAAATAAGGTATACGAGGATCTGGACAAATATCTGGAAACCGACAAGTATCATCTGCCCGCGGTTTACGATGTCCTTAACTGCGAATTCGGATGCAACACTGGTGTTGGCGCACGTGAATCCGTAAACTCTTTCAATGCCTACGATATTATGGTTCACGCGAAAAAGTGGGCTAACAGAAATAAATCGTCCGCTCGTTTCCACAAAAAGATCTTTAAAACTCTGCGGTTGGATGATTTCATCAGAAAATACGAGAACAGACGCACCACTATTGACCCGACCGAGGAGCAGCTCAACGAGATCTTCTGTTCTATGGGCAAATTTACGGAAGTGGATCGCCACATCGACTGCCACGCCTGCGGTTATAAATCTTGTCACGATATGGCGCGGACTATTTTCTATGGCAACAACAAACCCGAAAACTGTATTGTTCACGAAAAGGCGATCTTGCAGAATATGACTTCAAAAATCGAAAGTCAAAACGATAAACTTGCTGATGTTGTCGGTAATATTCAACAATCCATGCAAATGCTCTCCGATAAAATTATGCCTATCCACGAGCAGACGACGGAAAACACCGTTAAAAATGATAATATTAAATCCGATATGAGTACTCTTGAAACGGATATCAGCGAAATACTTACTCGTGCAAACGAAATCGCGGCATTTGTAAATCAGATAAGTGTAAGTATCGGCGAATACGAGCGTATTCTTGACAAAATCAAAGGCATTTCCGAGCAAACAAATATCCTTGCGATAAACGCTTCCATAGAAGCGGCAAGCGCGGGACAATTTGGAAAGGGATTTGCGGTCGTTGCGGGCGAGATAAGAATGCTGGCGGTGCGCTCCGCCGATACTCTGAAAGCTGCGGAACAGCATACCAAGCAGATTTTGGAGAATATAAGCGGAATTAAAGGATGTTCCCAAAAGATCATGTCGGATGTTGACAGCACAAAAACTAACGTAAATAATACCGACAACGCTGTGGACGACCTAAATAAAAGCCTTAAATTTATTAGCCAAAACGTTTCGGAAATCACCGATATCGTTCAGCAGGTTAACGAATTGGCGTCCAGCCTTGAAACAGTCAACTGATAATCTAACAAAAAGCCGCAATGTTGATATTGCGGCTTTTTTATCGGTTATTTGCATAATACCTCACGACGGTTCATAGAATTAAATGTAAATCAATCCGTTGGAGGTACAAAATGAAAGAGTATCTGCCTGAGGGCTTTTTATTCGGCACACCCGAAAACTCGGCATGCACGGCGAATTACCAAAGCCTTGCCGAGTGTTTGAAATCGGGAAAAATTCTTGAGGCACCCTGTATAGTTTGCAACAGCGACCACGATCTTGTTATAGACCTTGGCTGTATGAGAGGCATTATTCCGCGCGAGGAGGGAGCTATCGGTATTTCCGAGGGCACAACGCGCGATATCGCGCTTATCTCGCGGGTAAACAAGCCCGTGTGCTTTGTAGTCACCGATTTCGACCGCGACGCTAACGGCATTGTCCGCGCCGTTCTTTCGCGCAAAAAAGCGCAAAAGCTTTGTATGGAGAACTACATAGCCAACCTTTGCCCCGGCGACGTCATTCCCGCGCGGGTGACGCATTTGGAACAATTCGGCTGCTTTGTGGATATCGGCTGTGGAATTCCGTCGCTTATACCTATCGATTTGATATCTATTTCCAGAATTTCTCACCCGTCTGACAGATTTTTTGTCGGACAGGATATCAGAGCGGTCGTCAAGTCGTTTGACGGCGACAGAGTATGTTTAACTCACAAGGAACTTCTCGGTACGTGGGAACAAAACGCCGCGTTGTTTTCAACAGGCGAGACAGTCACGGGAATTGTCCGCTCGGTGGAGGACTACGGCGTTTTCGTGGAACTTACCCCAAATCTCGCGGGACTTGCCGAACCGCACGACGGCGTTATCGTCAACAACTGCGCTTCCGTTTACATTAAAGCCATAATCCCCGAAAAGATGAAAATAAAGCTCATCATCGTGAACGCGTTTGACAACGCTTATCACAACAACGAGCTTAATTACTTTATAACCTCAAATCACATCGACAACTGGATCTACTCCACCGAAAACTGCAGGAAGCGTATAGAGACCTACTTCTGATTTTTTATTTTGTCCCAATATTCGCGCGCGGCGTTTTCGAGTTTGTTGTCGCCAAATTGATAGTATACCTTATCCTTTAAATTATCGGGAAGATACTGCTGTTTTACATAATGATTGGGAAAATCGTGCGGATAGAGATAATGCTGTCCGCGAATTTCCGCGTCCTCGCCGTCGCAGTGCTTGTTCTGCAAATGCCGCGGAAAATCTCCGACCGCTCCGTTGCGAACGTCCGCCAGCGCCGCGTCCATCGCAATATGTGCGGAATTCGACTTCGGAGAAGTTGCGAGCAGAACGACAGCGTCGCCGAGCGGTATCCGCGCTTCAGGAAGTCCAAGCTGCATTGCGCTGTCTACGCACGCTTTAACTATCGGAATAGCCTGCGGATAAGCAAGCCCGATATCCTCCGCGGCGATAACAAGCAGCCGTCGTGACAGAGAAATGATATCCCCCGCGTCTATCAGCCGCGCCGCGTAATGAAGCGCGGCGTTTTCGTCGCTGCCGCGAATGGATTTTTGCAGCGCGGAAAGCAAGTCGTAATGCTGGTCACCGTCGCGGTCGTAACGCATATTACTGCGCTGAGTAAGCTCTTTCGCGATCTCGAGGTCTACCCTGCCGTCCGCCGCCGTCAACGCGCAAAGCTCTACGGTATTTAAACACTTGCGGACGTCGCCGCCCACTCCGTGACAAATATAATTCACCGCTTCATCGGAAATATTATACTCCGTGCCGTTTTCCTTGGACAGTTCCGCAAATCCGCGCCGAACCGCCCTTGCCATTTCGTCAGGCTCTACGGGCTTGAACTCAAAAACCGTGGAACGGCTCAAAACAGCGTTGTAAACGTAAAAATACGGATTTTCCGTAGTGGACGCGATAAGCGTTATAGAGCCGTCCTCAATGTATTCCAAAAGGCTTTGCTGCTGCTTTTTATTGAGGTACTGTATCTCGTCCAAGTACAGCAAAACACCGTTTGCGCCGAGAAAAGTGTCAAGCTCCGCGACTATGTTCTTAATGTCCGAGGTACTTGCGTTCGTGCCGTTAAGCTTGTGGAGCCGCATATTCGCGCTCTCGGCGATTATTCGCGCGACAGTGGTCTTTCCCACTCCGGACGGTCCGTAAAAGATCATATTCGGTATCTTCCCCGATTCTATCACGCGGCGAAGCGGTTTTCCCGCTCCCAAAAGATGCGTCTGCCCCACGACTTCATCTATCGTATCGGGGCGTATTTTATCGGCGAGCGGCATATTACAGACCTTTGTGCTCGCGAAGCAGAGCCTTTATTTTCTCGTTCGGGTCCATGACGTTGGAGATCGAAGTGTCATGATTTATGGAAGCTATGAAGTACGCGATATACTTCGATACGTCAACTTCCTTATACCACGGACGTTTGAGCAGTTCGGGCGTGCGGTAAGTAAGGTTTGTGCTGAACACCGCTTCGATCATTCCGTCCTCATAAGCCTTATCGAACGCTTCCAAGCCGTTGGTGAAAATTCCGTATGTTGCATAGGCAAAGAAACGCTTTGCTTTGCGCTTTTTAAGTTCTTTGGCGATATCGAGCATGGATTCGCCCGAAGAAATGATGTCGTCGGCAACAAACACAGTCTTTCCCTCAACGGAGGTTCCCAGATATTCATGCGCCACAATGGGGTTGCGCCCGTTTACTATCGTGGAATAATCGCGGCGCTTGTAGAACATTCCCATTTCCACTTCCAACATTGAAGCGTAGAACATATTGCGGTTCAATGCGCCCTCGTCGGGGCTTATCACCATAAAGTGATCTTTGTCTATCACAAGGTCGGGGAACGAGGCAAACATTGATTTTAAGACTTGATAAGACGGAATAACGTTATCGAAGCCCATAAGCGGGATAGCGTTGCATACGCGCGGGTCGTGAGCGTCCACGGTGATGACGTTCTCAACGCCCATATCGTGAAGTTCCTGAAGCATAAACGCGCAGTCCAAGCTCTCGCGGTAGGAGCGTCTGTGCTGACGTCCGCCGTAAAGCAGCGGCATAATAACGTTTATGCGGTGCGGTTTTCCCGAAGCCGCCTGAATAATACGCTTAAGATCGGCGTAGTGATCGTCGGGAGACATATAGTTTTCGCGGTCGAAAAGTTTGTAAGTACAGCTGTAATTTCCCACGTCCACAAGGATAAACAAATCCTTGCCGCGAACCGTGCTCTTTATAAGACCCTTTGCGTCTCCCGAAGAGAAACGAGGGCACTCCGCCTCTATAAGGTAGTCGTGAACGGGCTTTCCGTATCTGTCCGCCCAGCGCGTGAGATAGCTGTTGATACGCGCTCCGAGTTCCTCGGTGCCGCGCATGGCGATAAGCCCGATAGGTGCTACCTCGTTATACTCCGAATAAAGAACTTCCGTATTTTTTACATTTGACATTATATTTTCCTTTCTGTCTTATCACAACTTTTCAAGAACCGCGAAAGCGGCGAAATGCTTCACGTCAAATTCCGGGGGAGCGATTTTTTCAAGCAGAGCCGTATGTTCCTTTTCCCAAGCGGCAGTCTCGCTCTCCGACAGCGACGCGCCCACTCCCCTGCACGCTTTCATTCGCCCGTTCCAGCTTTCACGGGTAAAATGCACCGGCAAGGCGTATTCCTCATGATAAACGAGCTTGAACTTATCGAAATAACATTCGGGAACGAAAAGCTCTTGCCGCTTCATTCCCGCGCCCGTCCAATTTGGATTGTATTTCAGAACCAATTCCTCGCTCTGCCGCGCTATTTCGTCCTCAAACGGCAGCCACTCCATTTCCATAGGCACGAAAAAACCGCCGTCTTTCAACATTGCGCAGAGTTTGGGGATAAGCGTCTCGTGGTGGAAATACCAAAAGCATTGGCACGCTGTTACCACGTCAAACGAGCTTTCGGGAAACTCCGCTTCCTCAACGGGAGAGCATACGTAATTGATATCCATTCCCGCCGACAAGCGCCGCGCCTGTTCTATCTGATTTTCGGCAATGTCCGCGCCCGTCCACTTCGCGCCGTATTTTCGCATATTTCGCGGAATAACACCCGTTCCCGTGCCTAAGTCCAGAACATTCTGTCCGTTTACGCATAAACCGCGCTTCGCGATACGCTCATAGAACTCGTCGGGGTAAATATCGCGGAATTTTGCGTAATCCTCCGAGGTCCTGCCCCAATCGAACGCCTTGCCGCCGTCGATTTTCTCATTAACCATTCGCGTTCTCCCTCAAAATATCGCGCACTTCCATAAGGCAAAAGCCGAGGAAATTCGTGCCGTTCCATAACGCGGGGTTTTCGGCTTTCGGGTCGTCCGCTCCCATTCCAATGCCCCAAATCTTGTCGTAGGGGCTGGCTTCAACGAGAACGCGTGTATTTGTATTCAGCAAGAACGACTTTAGGCTCTCGTTTTGAGAGAATTTCGCCAAGTTTCCTTTTGCTACGATATCGCGGCAGTTTTCGTCCCACACATTCTGTTTAAAGTGCGAGACCTTTTGTCCGAGCGCCTTGAATTGCTTCGGGTGACCTGCCGACATTATCTCGCGGCGGATCTCCTCGTCTCCGAAAAGCGCGGCTTTCTGCGCCATCATATACTGTTCGGCGGTGTGATACTCCACGCCGTCAACCGTGAAGCGGCAATCCCACCACTGACTGAAGCACGATTTTGTAATGCTTCCGTCCGCCGACGGCTTATGCCCCCAAAAGAAGATGAATTTTAAACGCTCGCCGCGTTTAAATTTATCTTCAATAAATTCTCGTGTATATTTCATAGTTTTAAATAACATGCGCAAAGCGCACACCAAAATTGTCAATTATCCATTGCACATTATCAATTATTTGTACAGCGGATATTTATTCGTAAGCTCCGTTACCATAGCGCGAACTTTCTCCTTGTTGCCGTCGTGATCCTTAGCCGTAAGGTAAATGCACTCGCCGATAACTTTCATATCGTCCTCTTTAAGACCGCGCGTCGTAACAGCGGGCGTGCCTATGCGAACGCCGCTTGTGAACGCGGGCTTCTGCGGGTCGTTGGGGATAGCGTTCTTGTTTACGGTGATGTAAACGTCGTCGAGGTTGTTCTGCAATTCCTTGCCGGTGATGTTGAACGGTCTCAAATCAACGAGCATAAGGTGATTGTCCGTGCCGCCCGAAACAAGGTTAAAGCCTTTTTCAAGCAGAGTATCCGCAAGAGCCTTGGCGTTCTTAACTATCTGTTCGCCGTAGGTCTTGAACTCGGGCTTCAGCGCCTCGCCGAAGCAAACGGCTTTCGCCGCGATAACGTGCATAAGCGGACCGCCCTGCGTTCCGGGGAAAATCGCGGAGTTTATCTTCTTCGCGAGATACTCGTTGTTTGTAAGGATAAGACCGCCGCGCGGACCTCTCAAAGTCTTGTGAGTGGTCGTCGTAACGATGTCAGCGTAGGGTACGGGGCTTTGGTGCTGACCCGCCGCGACAAGTCCCGCGATATGCGCCATGTCTACCATGAGATAGGCGCCGACCGCTCTCGCAATAGAGGAGAGTTTCTCAAAGTCGATCGCTCTCGGGTAAGCGGACGCACCCGCAACGATAAGTTTGGGCTTGCACTTGTTAGCCTGCTTGTAAAGCTCCTCATAATCTATAAAACCGTCGTCGTTCGTGCCGTAGGGAACGAAGTTATAGAGCTTGCCCGAAATATTTACGGGAGAACCGTGCGTTAAATGTCCGCCGTTATCGAGGCTCATACCCATAACGGTGTCGCCCGGCTGAAGCAGGGCCACATAAACCGCCGTGTTCGCCTGTGCGCCCGAATGCGCCTGAACGTTCGCGAACTGTGCGCCGAAAAGCTTCTTTGCGCGTTCTATCGCGATATTCTCGACGATATCAACGTCCTCGCAGCCGCCGTAATAACGTCTCCCGGGGTAACCCTCGGCGTACTTGTTCGTGAGAACGCTGCCCATTGCCGCCATAACCGCGGGGGAAACTATATTCTCGCTCGCAATAAGCTCCAAGTTACGCTGCTGGCGCTCCAGCTCCAGACCCATTGCGTCGGCAACCTCTTTATCGTAATTGCCCACAAAACCTATCGAATCCATCAAATCGTTGTACATAATAATCTCCTTTCAAGATGTAGTACCTCTGTATTATAGTATACCGCAAAATACGCTTTTTTTCAAGGGATTTTTGAAATTCAATGTTTCACACATTAAATATATTGAATTTTAGAAATTTTTGTATAAAATGACAATATTTCTAAAACAATACTGCGCAAGGAAAACTTAAGGCAACGTCAGAAACTTTTTGAAGAACTTTGTGTGAAAATTGCGTGAAACATTAAGAAAACGCTTGACATTAGTACTATATAGTACTATACTATATGGTAGGAGGTGCGAAATGCAGAAAACAAACGGCGGATTTCTTATCACAAAAATCAAACAGATTCAGGGGCGGGTATTTGAAAAGCTGCTTTCGGAACACGGTATAAGCGAGTTTAACGGGGCGCAGGGTCGGATATTATTTGTGCTTTGGGAAAGGGATGACATTCCCATCCGTGAGCTTTCCGAAAAAACGGGACTTGCGAAAACCACTCTCACAAGTATGCTTGACCGATTGGAAAAATCGGGGCACATCGTGCGTGCATTCGACCCCGCCGACCGCAGAACCGTGCGTATTCAGCTTACGAAACACGCGCGTTCTCTGCGTGAAAAATATGACGAGGTTTCCGCAAAAATGAGTGAGATTTTTTACGGAGGATTCGGCGATGACGAGATACTCGCCTTTGAAAAGGCTCTTGGGAAAGTTCTTGAAAATCTTATCAAAAAGGAGAATGAAAATGGACAAAAAAATCATAGCTGAGATACGCGGACTGCGAGAAAAATCAAAGGTTGCCTACATAGGCTCGGTAAACAAGAGCGGCGCTCCTCAAATAAAGGCAATGCTGGTATTTGAGGACGAGGACAAGCGCCCTATAAAAACACATTATTTCTCTACGAATTACAGTTCAAAGCGCGTAAAGCAGTTTATTGCGAACCCGAAAGCGTGCGTATATTACGTCAACGATAAGGATTACGCAGGGGCGCTTTTCACCGGAAACATCGAGGTGTGCACCGACCGGGAAACAAAAGCAATGCTTTGGCGCGACGGCTGCGAGATATATTACCCTGACGGTGTGGATGACGATGACTATTGCGTTTACAAGTTCACCGCAGAAACAGTGAACTATTACCACGGTTTGTCAAATAGAACATTCTCAATTGACGAAATTTGACAAGCGAAGCCTGCTCACGTTAAAACAGCAACCGAGTTATTATAGCGGAAAAACACCTCGTGCAAGCATTTTCGGCGCTTACAATCAATTATCCGATTATACAAATCCCGAAGAATTGACAAAATTGCAGGCTTAGAGTTCATCATGACAAAAAAGCACTCCCAAAAAATTTTGTGCAAAAGCAAATCCAATCAGGCAAAAGGTCGATTGCAAAGCAAGCATGATTTGCGGTTCCTCTTAATCGCCGTCTTCGCCTACGGAAAAAACAATAAGAGAGGAAATCCAATTATGCGGTCTCCCTATCCGCGAACATTATCGAAAGTTGATTGGAAACCAAGCCGCTAAACAGCTCCTTCATGCTGTTGTCCGTTGTGCTTGCACAATTCCGGTTGTTTATAAATTCCTTCAGCACTTCATTCGATGGTTTTTCCATAAAAAACACTTCCTTTCAGATTTTTCCTTGCTCTAAGTCTCGTCTGATCGAAAGTGCTTTAAAAATTCTAAATCAAATAGTTTTAAAATGATTTTTCGGGGATATAAAAACAAAAGCCGCATAACAATGCGGCTTTACGCTATTTTGGCGGAGAGGATGGGATTCGAACCCATGTGAGGTTGCCCTCAAACGGTTTTCAAGACCGCCTCGTTATGACCACTTCGATACCTCTCCGTTTAAAAATAAGGTGTTGAGAGGAGAATCGCAATCGGAATCCTCTCAACTATATTATTTTACCATAAAAAAACGAAATTGTCAAGGGCTTTTCAAAAATAACTTATTGTTTGTTATAATAATCTATACCTAGGTCGGGATTGAAGTAGGTGCGGATATATCCGTCGGTGGATATGATAACAAATTCGTTGGTGTTTTCAACATAGTAAACGTCATCGCCGTCTTCTTTTTCGGTTTTGTGAAGCACATTCGGATTATTCGGAACAGCCGCGGCGGCTTGTTCGTATTCCTCTGCGGACTTAAAGCCCATATCCCTGCCGTGCTTTTCGTAGTGCTGATTTAGTAAGCTTTCATTGCGGAATTTGTATGATGTTTCGTAAACGGACGCTGCGCTTGACGCTTCCTGAAAACTGTACGAAGCGGAATTCTCTCCTTGTGTAACGTCTTGAGAAACCGCCGCGCTTTCGCCCGTACTGTCAGTGCTTTGTATTTGAGAAGACGTATCACTCGTAAAGCCGATAAAATCGCCGACTTTACCTACAAAAAACAGCACAACAAACGCTACAAAAGCAACCGACGCGATTATATACGCAAACCGCTTCATATTCTTTTGTGATTTTTCGCTCATAATTACCTCACCGCTGCTTCATCGTAAGCGAAATTCTGCCGCGCTTTTCATCGACGTCTAAAACCCACACTTTGATGACCTGCCCGACTTTGAGGACTTCCAACGGATGCTTAATTCGGCGGTCGCTCATCTGAGAAATGTGAACAAGTCCATCCTCGTGAACGCCTACGTCCACAAACGCGCCAAAATCCACAATATTGCGGACGGTACCCATAAGCTCCATTCCGGGCTTTAAGTCTTTAAGCTCCATAATGTCGCCGCTTCGCATTAAAGGCGGAGGCAGTTCGTCGCGAGGATCGCGCCCCGGCTTTTCCAGTTCCTTTACAATATCTTGAAGAGTGGGGAGACCTGCGCCCGTTTCCTCGGCAATTTGTGAAAGTCCAATGCTGTCAACCTTCGCGCGAACGACCTCTCCCCTACCCAACTCTTCCGATGTAATACCGCACTTTTCAAGAAGCGTTTTCGCGGCTTTGTAACTTTCGGGGTGAATTCCCGTGTTATCAAGCGGATTTTTGCCGTTTGGAACACGCAAAAAGCCTGCGCATTGTTCAAACGCCTTTGCGCCCAGCTTAGCTACTTTCATAAGCTGCTTTCTGTCGGTAAACGCACCGTTTTCCTCACGGTAAGCCACGATATTCTTTGCAACGGCACTGTTTATTCCCGAAATGTAGGACAAAAGCGAGTATGAAGCCGTATTTAAGTCAACGCCCACGGAGTTCACACAGTCCTCGACAACGCCCTTTAAAGCCTCGTCCATACGTGCTTTCGGCATATCGTGCTGATATTGTCCCACTCCAATGGCTTTCGGGTCTATTTTAACAAGCTCTGCAAGCGGGTCTTGCAAACGCCGCGCTATTGACACCGCCGAGCGCAGACTTACATCGTACTCCGGGAATTCCTCGGCGGCGAGCTTTGAAGCGGAGTACACCGACGCTCCCGCTTCTGAAACCACCATATAAGATACTTTCTCGGGAATGCCTTTAATAAGCTCGGCGGTAAACTGCTCCGTTTCGCGGGAAGCCGTGCCGTTTCCTATCGCTATCGTGGAAACGTGGTGTTTCTCAATAGCCTTTTTAACGATCTGCTCGGCTCGCTCTTTTTCACCTTGCGAACGCGTTATGTAAATTATAAACGTATCAAGAACTTTGCCTGTGCTGTCAACGACCGCGCATTTGCAGCCGTGTGCGTATCCGGGGTCAAGCCCGAGAGTAACCGTGTCTTTAACGGGCGGCGCCATAAGAAGCTGACGCAGATTTGAAGCGAAAACCTTGATAGCACCCTCTTGAGCGTTCGCCGAAAGCTCCGCGCGAACCTCGCGCTCAACGGACGGGAAAATAAGCCTTTTATAACTGTCCTCGCAAGCCGCGCGAACCACCTTGCCGCACTCGGAATTGTTTTCCGTAAACTCGCGCACGCACATACTTTCGCCCTCGCCCTCGGGCAGTGTTATTGCAACTTTAAGCTGCCCCTCTTTCTCGCCGCGGTCGAGAGCCAAGGTCTGATGTCCCGCCAGTCTGCTTACAGCGCCGCTGAACTCGAAATAGTTTTTGTATACCTCGTTTGAGTCCTCAGCGGCAGCCGAGGAACTTATCGTACCGCGTTTAAAAATCAAATCACGGAGCTTTTTGCGCAGCTCCGCGCTGTCCGACAGATCCTCGGCTATTATATCCATAGCGCCCTGAAGCGCGTCCTGCGCCGTTGCAACGCCTTTTTCCTCGTTCACAAACGCTGCCGCTTCCGTTTCGGGAACAACATCAAACTTCTGTTCACGCAAAATAACCGCTAGCGGCTCCAGACCTTTTTCGCGAGCCACGGAACCGCGTGTTTTGCGCTTAGGCTTAAACGGACGATAAATGTCCTCGACTTCGACAAGCGTCATTGCTTTTTCAATGGACGCCGCGATATCGTCGGTCATTTTATCCTGTTCCGTAATGGAAGCTGCTATCTCCTCTTTGCGCTTTTGCAAATTACGCAGATAAGTTAATCTGTCCGACAGCTCGCGCAGCACGGTATCGTCCAGAGACCCCGTTTGCTCCTTACGGTAACGCGCAATAAACGGGATCGTCTTGTCATCGTCAATGAGAGCTACCGTATTGTCCACCTGCTCCTGACGTAAATTAAACTCTTTTGCAAGAGTTTCGTTTATATTCATTTTTGCACCTCATTAAAATTTTTTATTCTCAACGTCTTATTATACCATAAATTCGGAGAATTTATGGTATAATTGTCCATTACCGCGCGGAGCGAACGAAGTGGGCGTATGCGCGTGGACATAAAAGTATAATAAAGGCTCTGCCTTTATTATACCATATTTTCAATACCAATGATATGTGCAACCAACTTATAACGTTTTCGCTGTAGGTTTGTTACGTTGTCCTTATTATACCATATTTTCAGTACCAATGATATGCTCAATCAACCTATAACGTTTTCGCTGTAAGTTTATTATGCTGTCCTTATTATATCATATTTTTGCCAAATTGTCAACCCCAAGTATTTCTAACCTCACATAACCGCAGCTCTGCCGTTCGGGTAGACCCCATCCCAGCCGCACGGGAAATACCCGTCTTTATAAATTTCAAGAAGCGCGGTAAAAAAGCCCGTTCTGTTTAAGACATATTCAACCGCCGCCCAGCACAAGTCGCGCTTTACCATATCTACGATCTCCTCGTCAAGACCGCTTTGCTCCGACAAGCCGCGCTCCCTGAAAGCTGTCCACTCACGCCAAATATCTTCGTCTATGGCAAACGAAACCGTATCAAAAATATCGTCTAACGCATCGCTGCCGATAATTTCAACTGCAAGCTTTTCCAAAAGACAAATTGGCGGTTCCCAGACCTCTAAATATTTCGCGTTCCAATTGTCGTAAGCGTCGTAGACCGAACGCACGAGCAAATACTTATCCGTTGAAGTGCCGCTGTTTTCAAACCACTTTATCGGTTTGATTTTCTCAATGAACTTTGCCGAAATGCTGCGTTTAAGATACTCGTCCAAAAGCGCGTATGAAACACTCCCTTTGGGGTGAACCAGCTTTATCGCGTCTTCAACGGGTATCCATTCCGCGCCGTCAACCTCTTGTGAAAACGTGAAATCCGCCTTTTTAGCTTTGCCGATAAACCCTATCATAAGCATATCTTTTTTCGCGAACCAATAAGTCCCGACAAGCCGCAAGTCGGTCATTTCAACGCCGATCTCCTCAAGTACCTCGCGGCGCACGGTCTCCTCTGCGGTCTCGCCTGGTTTCATATAGCCCGAAACAAGATTGCGGAACTTTTCCGAAATATAATTTTGCCGCAAAAGCGCCGCCTCGCCAAATTCGTTTACCACAAGCACTATCACCGCGCTTGAAAACATCTCGAACCATGGATTCCCGCACTTTTCACAGAACGGAGTGTCGCCGTCGTCACCCATAGGCTTTAAAGTCAGTCTTTCCCCGCACTTGGGGCAAAATCTAAAAGTCATATATACTCCTCTCCCAATCTCAAAAAGCATAGACTTCTCATAAGGGCTTTCATTTTAGGCACATACGGTTACAAATTAGCACCACAGAAAATACACCCAAAGCACGTCAACAGTATTCCGTGTTTTTCGCATTTGGGAAAGCCGTTTAATATCGGGTCGTCCTTTTCGGCAGCGTTCACCCAATCCGCAATGGCGTTCGGGTAAACGTCCTCGGCGGTGAGTTTTTCTATCATCTTTGAGAACTTTTCCAGAGCGGGAAACAGCAACTCCTCGTTTGGCTGATAGTCTAACTTATCCCAATCGGATTTATTATTTGCCGCTTCGACTACGTTCTGAATAAATTGCTTGTTATCCTCCAAATTCCCCGTATTCCACGGCATTTCGCGAATATCAAAACCCACCGTTCCCATTCCGACGATGTTTTGGTCTTTTTCGGCAAGCCAAACAATAAGGCGCTTTTCATCGTCTGTCCGCGCGAGTTTGGAACCTGCCAACGTCAGCACGTCGATAAACACACTCGTCAAGCCGTTGGACATTTGAAGATGATTGCCGCCGTTTTCTCCTAATGTGACAAAGTTCGCCATCACCCATTTTCCTCAAGCATTTCTTTGAGCGCGTTTATAAAACCGGGCAGCGCGGTTTGGTCTGCCTCGAACTTGAACTCAACGAATTGTCTTTCATATGATGCCTTACCGCTCACCGTAACGTGTCCGCTTTTATCAAGTGTGAATTCGACCCGAGAATCGTAGCCGATAATGCTTTGAATCCGAGCGTTATTACGCTTTAAATCGTACAAATCATCAAGTTCGCATATGAAGTTCCGAAAATTCTCCAAGTTGACCTCGCACTCGCCGAGACCTGAAAAATTGCCGCTCCGAACATTGAGTGTAAAATTCGAATAATAAACCGCAATGGGACGATCGGCGCTTATTTCAAGAAAGTTTTCTCCGAACTCAAACCGCGCGTTCATACCGTATTCTCCTTAAATTGCGGGATTGTCAATAAACGTAACGTGCTCGGTGCGAACGTCGCCGGTCAACTCCCAGAAGATATTCTCGTTGGTGTGATGATATTTAAAGCCGCACTTCTCCTGAACGCGTTTTGATTTCTCGTTTCCGTCGAAATACCCGCACCAAATTCTTTGAAGTTTAAGCTCGACAAAACCGTGGTGCAAAAGTTCGCGCACCGCCTCGGGAATAAGCCCTCTGCCCCAATACGGCTTGCCTATCCAGTAGCCTATCTCGGCTTCGGTTTTAGGAATATCGAAAGTGCTCTCTTTCCCTATCATAAGCCCCACAGAACCCACCGCGCGCATTTCGGTTTTCGGCACGACCGCGTAAGTTTCGGGTTTTCCCAAAACCGTACGTATTATTTCAAGGCTCTCATCGACGCTCTCGTGAGGATTCCAGCCCGCTATCGGACCTACGTCGGGGTCTTTCGCGAACTCGAATAAGTCCGCCGCGTCCGCGTCAGACCACGGACGAAGTATCAATCTTTCGGTTTCAAGTATCATTTCATTCTCCTTAATCGTGCCGCTTGCCGCTAAAATCCTTTGTGCAGACACGAAATACACAAACGTTTTTTAACATTTCCTCCGGATATCGAAAAGTATTCTCCGTTTTTTCCAAATGACAAAGTATTCGGTTAAGAGCGTGCGTTTTTTCTTCGGCAGAGCCGATAAACTCAACACGCCCGTTTCCAACCACGCTGCGATAACGCCAGCTGTAACAGCACGGTTCGTCTCCCGCGATCAACTCGTTTATGCAATCCATTTCAAAACAGATCTCTGGGTTTTCTTTTAAAATGTCAATTTTACGACCTTCCGCGGCACTATGGAAATACAAAATCAACTCGCCGCCGCGACGCTCATAGCCGAAATTCAATGCCGCAACATAAGGCTTTCCGTTTTCAACCATACCGATATGGGCAACGCCGCAACTATCTACGATTTCAAAAATCTCGTCTAAACTCGTAACTTCTCTATCTTTTCTTCTCATATAATCCCCTAATCGTCCAAATCGTCCAGTGTAGCCTGCCCGTCTTTAAGAATTCCCAAATGCTTGTCCGCGTCAGTCCACGGGCGAAGTATCAATCTTTCGGTCTCAAATATCATTTTAAAATCCTTTCCCGCAATCCTTATCTTTTTTTATAACAAACCAAACCGACCAAACGAACGCCATGCCCATAACTATCCATTGCAAATAGTTGTCAATAAAAACGAACACGGCGCTGTCCTCATTCCATTTTGCGACAACCCCCGCAATGTTCGCGGGAACATCGTACAGAAAATGCAGCAGCATAGGCATTAAGATGTTGTGCGAGTGCAGATATACCGCCGAAAACGCGAATCCCATAGCACCCGTCTGCAAAAAGCGACCCAGAGCCTCATCAAAGCTGCCGCAGCCGATAACGTGAATAAGTCCGAAAAGCACAAATGAAAGCAGCGCGTAGCAAAGCCGTCTTTTCCAAGTGCGCTCGCCGTTGAAATAGCCCTCGCACACAAACCCGCGAAAGGTAAGCTCCTCGAAAAAGCCCGTGGTTATCTGCTGACAGAACACTTTCGAGAAAACTATCGCAAATGTAGTGTCGATAAACTCCACCGCGCCGATCATCACATATAACACGCTGAAAAGCGTCAGTACGATAAGCCCCAGACCCGCAAAAAAAGCCGCCTTAAAGCCATTGAAATTGATAACGTTCGTCCATTTGCCCTTATGAAAAAGCTTTACAAATATTATCAGCTCCACGATACCGAACACAAGCCGCTGTGCGCTGCTGAAAAAATACCACTGCGCCCCGTCAAGCTTTAAAGCACGAGGAATCATAGTCACTCCGTAAAACGCCGCGAAAAATACAACAGCCAATATTACACCGATGTTATTTTTGATTATTTTCATTCAGTCCTCCAAATCGTCCAATGTCGCCTGTCCGTCTTTAAGAATTCCCAAATGCTTATAGGCGAGAGCGGTCGCCACGCGCCCGCGCGGAGTTTTAGCTACAAATCCCAATTGCATAAGATACGGCTCACAGACGTCCTCGAGAGTTACCGCTTCCTCGTTCAGAGCGGAAGCAAGCGTGGAAAGCCCCACGGGACCGCCGTTGTAGCCCTTTATCATCATTTCGAGCATACGGCGGTCTAAGCTGTCAAGACCGAGCTCGTCGATTTCCAGCTTTTGGAGAGCGTTATCTGCTATGGAGCGCGTTATTTTGCCGTCTCCGAGAACTTCCGCAAAATCGCGGACGCGCTTTAAAAGCCTGTTCGCAATACGCGGAGTACCGCGACTTCGCCGCGCTATCTCCATTGCGCCGTCTTTCATAGTCGGTATGCCGAGGATTACCGCCGAGCGCTGAACTATATCGCAAAGCTGTTCGGGAGAGTAAAGCTCCAAACGCTGAACTACGCCAAATCTATCGCGAAGCGGCGCGGAAAGCTGTCCCGAACGCGTTGTAGCGCCGATAAGCGTAAAGTGCGGAAGATCTATTCTTATGGAACGCGCCGCGGGACCGTTGCCCATTACAATATCGAGCGCGTAGTCCTCCATTGCGGGATAAAGCACTTCCTCGACTTGCCGCGAAAGACGATGAATCTCGTCTATAAACAGCACGTCGTTCGGCTGCAAATTCGTAAGCAGAGCCGCGAGATCGCCCGCCTTTTCGATAGCGGGGCCGCTCGTTACACGTATATTTACGCCCATTTCATTGGCGATTATGCACGAAAGCGTAGTCTTTCCAAGCCCCGGTGGTCCGTACAGCAAAACATGGTCGAGACACTCGCTGCGCTTTTTCGCCGCTTCGATATAAACGGACATATTTTCCTTGACCTTGTCCTGTCCTATATACTCGTTGAGAGTTTTCGGGCGCAGAGTAAGCTCCGCTTCGCTGTCGCTTTCGCTGAAACCGGGTTCAACCAAGCGTTCACGCGGGTCAAATTCAAGGTCGTCGTTTGACATTTCAATCATTGTCAGTTTGCCTTTCGGTTATTAAAATCTTTATGTATGATAAGTTCCGTTTGATAATTCACACACGTTTCGCCGTCAAAATCAAGACGAATAACAAACGGCATAAAGTCAACTATTTTCTTAAAGCACTTGAAATTGAACTCGGGATAGTAATAGTTCAAAATCGTTGAAAGCGCCGTTCCGTGCGTTGCAATTACTATGTTCTCGCCGGCATGCTCCGCAAGGACTTGCTTTAAAGCGCCGATATTGCGCGTTTGCACCTCGCGCAGACTTTCCCCGTCCTCAATGTGATAATCGAAATCAGCCCACTGCTTTTCAATAAATTCAAAAATATTGCCGCCGCGCCAGTTACCCGCGCCGCGCTCTCGAAAATCCTCGTCCGTATGTATTTCCAAACCAAGCGCCCGCGACAAATCGGCTATCGTGTACATACTTCTTTTATATGGACTTGACATCAAAAAATCAATATGCTTGTCAGCCAAAACCCAAGTTACCGCTTTGCTGTCGCGCAAGCCGTTTTCGGTTAGCGGACGGCTCCTGTCGTCACGAACCGAATGGTCGGGATCCGCGTGGCGGACAAAATAAACATTAGTCATCGGTTTTCTCCTTATTATCCGCATTATCCGCATTTTCATCGGTTATCGGATCTATTTTGCGATAAAACATCTCGGGAAGATTTTTCCCATCGTAGTCCGTTTTATGAAAGCTGAGTATAGCGTTGATACGTTTGTTTAACTCATCCGGGTCGTGGATTCCGCAAAGCTGCGCCTTTTTGCATTCTTCCTTGGCTTTTTCGGCATTGCCCTGCATAGCGTACCAATCCGCAAGCTCCGCGCGGCAGAGCGGATGATTTTCGTTTATCTTCAAAAGCGTTTGCAGCGTTTCAAAAGCCTTGTCGTCCTCGCCGCGTATCATTTGGATTTTCGCAATGCTGAAATACGAATAACCGTGGTTTGGGTCGTAGCGCAAAGCCTGCTCAAAGCAATACAACGCTTGGTCAAGCTTGCCCTCGGAGAAGTACGCGTGCCCCAGCCGCGACTGCGCTTCGGGATTTTCGGGCGCGTACTCAACCGCTTTTCGATAACACCACATCAATTTTGCTTCGTTTCCCGTGGCCTCATAAAGATTGATAAGCCACTCGATACAGAACATCTGGTTTTGACGAACATCCGTCTTTGACAAAGCCTGTTGTAAAAATTCCTCCGCTTTAACGAGCTTCCCGTCCAAAAGCGCGATAATGCCTTTGTAAGCGAGTTTGGCGACCTCGTCGCGGCGCATTATTTTGATACCCTCTTTTCCGAGAGCGCGCTCGGCGGCTTTTTTCTTCGCAATATGAGGAGCTATAAAATTTGATATTATTACGGTAAACAGCGAAATAAGAGCCGCCACCAACATAAGCCCGCCGCAAATATACGCGAAATACACATTCTTCGTTTCACCGCTCAAAAAAGTTATCATAACGCCGAAAAGTCCGCCGATAAATAACCACATCAGCTTTTCAAAGCCGTTTAAGCCTTTTTTCTTATTCATTTTAATAAAGGACTCCTCCTTTACGCAAGATTTTTAAGTCCGAATTTTATCAAATCCTCCACAGACGCATTCGCATTTGCGCCTGAAAGAGCCGCGCCGCACTGCGCGGGATTGAAACCCAATGTCTGCAACGCCGTCATAGCCTCGGCGAAATTATCACCCGCTGAAACCGCGGCGCTCTGCAAGTCTTTCGCTGAAAGTTTTTGTTCCTTAGCCACCTTATCTTTAAGTTCCAAAACAATTCTTTGAGCGATCTTCGCACCTATTCCCGGGGATTTCGTCAACGTTTTGTAATCCTCGGCGGCTATGCAGAGAGCCAATTTTGAGGGCGTGATGTCGCTTAAAATCGACAGCGCGGCTTTGGGTCCCACTCCCGAAACGGAGATAAGCTGCTTAAACGCGGCAAGTTCCGCGTTATCCGCAAAGCCGAATAAGTCCAGCGAGTTCTCCGTAACGTGAAGATATGTAAACAGTTTCACCTCGTCCAAATCTCGTATCTTCGCTATGGTGTTCATAGTCGTGCGGCATGCGTAGCCCACTCCCCCGCACTCGATAACGGCTAAACCCGTCTCCCAATGCGTCAATTCACCTTGTAAACTATATATCATAAATACTACCTCTTTTTGTTTAACTGCGTGACCTCGTTGCCGCGCATAATTTCCGACAGCCGAGAACCGCCCGTATGTCCGTGAGTTATCGCCAGAGCCAAAGCGTCGGCGGTATCATCGGGCTTTGGTATTTCCTTTAGGCGCAAAATGTTCTTTGTCATTTCCTGAACCTGATGTTTTTCCGCGCGTCCGTAACCCGTAACAGCCGTTTTCACTTGAAGCGGCGTATACTCGAACACTTTAACGTTATGCTTTGCCGCCGAAAGCATTATAACCCCACGAGCCTGCGCCACATCTATACCCGTTGTGATGTTGGTGTTAAAAAACAGTTTTTCAATACTCATACAATCGGGGCGGAATTTTTCGATCACCACACACATATCGTCGTAAATCTCGCACAAACGCTTGTCAAACGGCGTTTCGGGCTGCGTAGTTATCGAACCGTATTTTATCACGTCAAAGCGCGTATTGTCGAACTCCAAAACGCCCCACCCGACTATCGCGTAGCCCGGGTCTATCCCCAAAATTCTCATTATGTGTAACTCTCGTTGTCCGTAACGTAAGCGCGCACTCTAAGCGGAATTTCAAGGCTCTCGGCGAGCTTTTTACATTCTTCGATCTCCTCGGCTGTTATCACATCCACCACGGTAAACGCTGTTTTGATACCCATTGCCTTAACGTCCTTTGCAAAACGAAGCATTTCATCAAAAGACCGTTCTCCGTATTTGGGACGCGTGACTTCATTGTAGCGTTTTGCATTCGGCGCATTCAAGCTTATCGAAAAGCTGTCGATAACGCCTTTAAAACGCGAAATATCAAAGTCTTTATGAATAAGCCTTACCAAGCCGTTGGTATTCACGCGGAGCTTTAAATCGGAATTCGCCTTAATATATTCGGCGGTTTTTATCAGCATATCCGCGCGAACGGTCGGTTCTCCGTAACCACAGAACACTGCTTCTTTGATTCCCGTTTTATCGAACCCGTCAAAAGCAGCGCATATTTCCTCGAACGTCGGCTCATGCTCAAGCCACAAGCTGTCATTGTCCTCTATGCTGTCGCCGTTTTTGCGTATGCAAAACACGCAGTCGCACGGACAGCCGTTGGTTATATTTATATATAATTTGCCTTCAAATTTGTAAAAAATTGTCATTGTCTGCACCTCTCCGCAAAAATATACATTATAATTATATCACGTTTCATAGATATTGTCAATAAGGAAAACTCGAGAATTTAAAATGCGGCAGGAAAACCTACCGCTTCAGCTTGTAAAAAAGTCTTTTTATGCGCAGCCTGAAATTGCTTTATCGCGTCTTTAAATAAAACCGAGCTTTAAAATAACCTTTTCTCCCCCGCATCGCGGAGGAGAAAAGGGAAAAATATACTTTATAATACAATTCTAAGCGGAAAGAAAACCTGTCGCTTAAATATTTATTCTATCGTCAAACCGTGAGGCGGCACCTTGTTGATAACGTTCAAGAACAAATTTTGAATGACCTTATTAAAGTCGAAATTCATTGCCAGAACCTTGTCTTCCTCCGCAAATCCGCCCGCCATAGTTTTATGTCCGCCGCCCGAACCCACGTCCTTAAGCGCCTCGGAGATGATCATGCCCGCGTCAAGCTCGTCCAATTCGGAGCGCACCGAAAATTTAAACCCGTTTGGTCTGCGTGTGTAAACCACCACGAACTTCACCAAATCGATATCGAGAATGAAGTCCGAGACCGTTGCCACAAATCCCTCCTTGCACGGGAAATCCAGAAACGCGAACCCCACCTCATTGTAGACCTCGATGTTCCTAAGACTATCGGAAAACGCGTTAAGTTCGCTGTATTCGATCTCGGCGGCCTGGTATTTCCTAATTAACTGATGATTGCTTTTCGGAAACAAGTAGCTGTAAATATCCACGTCAAGCTGCGTTACGCCACGCGTAAAATTGCGCGTGTCGCTCTTTAAGCCGTAAAGAAGCGCCGTAGCGACATTTTCGGACATCTCAACGCCGCATTCCCGATAGTAATCGGCAATTATCGTGGCACAGCTTCCCACAATGCGGATATCCATATATTTATAATCGGAAACCTCAACAAAAGTCGGGTGATGGTCTATACAAGCGACCTCATCACCAATCAGATCATCAATGTTTCCGCTTCCCTTTTGCGAATCAACGATGATAATATAATCCCGCGCGTTCATTTCCTCGCCGAGATTTTCGGTTTCCCCGCCCTCCTCGGAAAGCATCTCGATCCCAAGCTCGGCAACCATATTGCTAGTAACGGCGCGTTCCACAACACCATGGTGGCAGATCGTGGTCTCAACACCGAAATGCCGCAAAAGCTCCTGAAGTCCGAAAGCGCTCGCAACAGCGTCTTGATCCGGAAAGTTATGAGTTTGTATAAAAACGCGGTGACCTTGCAGAAGTTCAACCAGATCGTTAAAGTTTTTTGCCATATTAAACGGCTCCTTTGCAATGCTGTACTAATTATATTTTAACATATTTTTCCGCATTATTCAAGTGGATTTGCGGAATATAGGGCACGTCATATTGCACAAATGTTTTTTAACCAAAGTGAGATTTTTCTATTTTTCGCAAAAGCCTGTGAAAATTTTACTTTAATAATCCGCCGAACAATGCGGAAAATAACCTAAAACGACCGAAAAGGAGATAGCTATGAAATTCTGTAAAAGCGCGCTGTCCGCGGCTTTGGCGGCAGCTTTGACAACTTGCCCCGCGTTCGCCGAGGATTTTAGCCAATATGACAACAAAAAAATCGCCTGGGGCTTGGGAGCCTCAACGGACGCCAGCGGAAGACCGTCCGACGCCGTAAACGCCGAAGCAAAGTATTCCGAAATGGGCGGCTTGTTCGTTGGAGAAGCCGAGCACAAACGGCTGTGGCTCACGTTCGACGAGGGATATGAAAACGGTTACACCGAAAAAATTCTGGACGTTCTAAAAGAAAAGAACGTCCGCGCAGTATTTTTCGTAACTTACGACTACGCCAAATCCAACCCCGAGTTAATAAAACGAATGATAGCCGAGGGACATACGGTAGGCAACCACACGATGTCGCACCCGTCGCTTCCCGAATGCTCCGACAACGAGCTGAAAAATGAGCTTTCCGAGCTTCACGAATATATAAAACAACAGTTCGGCTATGATATGTACGTTATGCGCCCGCCTAAGGGCGAGTTTTCCGAGCGTGTGCTGAAATGTGCCAAAGATTTGGGCTACACCACGGTTTTGTGGAGCTTCGCATACTACGATTGGGACACAAGCAAACAGCCCGAGCCGTCCGAAGCGTTTGAGAAAATAACTCAAAAGGTACACCCGGGCGCGGTTTATCTGCTCCACGCGGTATCCAAAACAAATACGGAAATACTGGGCTCTGTAATTGACAATTGGCGCGAAAACGGTTATTTAATCACTCCGATGTGACCGCCGAGACCGCCGACACCTCACCGCTCAAAAGTTCGTTGAAAACCTCGGCGGTGCGAGCCGTAGGACGCTCAAACGCCGCAGCGTTTATGAATTCGATCTGCGCGCCTTTTTCAATAAACGCCGCGAGCGTTTCATTCTCTTTGAGTTTATCCTCGGACAGCGAATTTGCCGCGATAATAAACTTCGGTGCGGATTTTATCGTATCAAGAGCCGCGTAATCCGTACCTTCGCAGACGTTCTTTCCCGAAAGGCTTAACACCGCGCTTTCAAAGGTATCTTTACCTGCCGCCGTAAGCTTTTCGGTTACATAAACAAAGCTTTCAAGCTTCACGCTTTGAGCGGCTTTTTCAAGAGCGGAACGCGCTTCGGAACCTATTTTGACGGCTTTTTGTACGTCCTTTTCGCTTCCGTCCGTTTCTTTGCCGTAAAACGCCGCTGCTATCTCCTTGTACAACGCGGAATACTCCTCAAGATTGTGCGGCGGCTGTGCGGTAAGCACGGCGATATTCGCTTGGTTCAGCGCGTAAGTTTCACGTTCCGAAAGCGCTGACAGCGTGAAAACCGCGTCGGGCTTCAGTTTTACAATAGCGTCCGTATCGGGATTTTCCGTGCTTCCGACTTTATCCGCTTTCAAGCCCTCTGGATAATCGCAGTAATCGCTTATTCCGACTAACTTATCTTTAAAGCCCAACTCGCAAATAATCTCAGTCGCGGCGGGCGACAGGCTGACTATCTTTTCGGGAGTTTTTTCAAGACGAACGCCGCAGGAAACAACGGGAAACGGCTGCTCGGCAACGCTCTCCGCGCCGCTTGCAACGGATATCTCGTCCGGCGTTGACGACGACTTTGAACAGCCCGTAAGCAGCAGCGCTCCGCAAAGCGCCGCGCAAAACGATTTTATGACGATACCTTTCATACTTATCACTCCAAAGTTAATAAGCCAAACCCAACGCTATTCTGCCGTCAAGCCAATCAATAAACTGGCGCGCGGTTCTCGGCGAACGCCCGCCGCGTTTGAGCGCGAAACGTTCTGCCGCGGCGAACAGCTCTTCCTCGGAAACGTCCAAGCCCCTGTCATCGGCGAGTTTTTGCACGATATCGAGATAGACCTTCTTGTCGGGCTTCATAAACGTAACGAAAAGTCCGAAACGATCGGAGAGCGACATACTCTCATCAATAGCGTCCGCGCCCGATATCTCGCGTTCGGATGCAGTTTCACGGATAATTTTACGGCGGTTTGTGGTAGCGTAAATAAGAATATTCTCGGGCTTTGCCGAAAGAGAACCCTCCAGCACGGCTTTCAATATCCCAAAGCGGTCGTCGTTTTCGGAGAAAGACAGATCGTCAATGGTAACTATGAAGTGCAGCGGAATATCTTTAAGCTTTCGGAAAAGCCGCGGCAATTCCGCGATATCGTTCTTTGAGACCTCCACCATTCTTAGGTACTTAGATTCGTTCATAATGGCTTTCACCGTCGAAGATTTGCCCGTGCCCCTATCGCCGTAAAGAAGCACATTCTGCGCGGGTTTTCCGGAAAGAAAGCAAACCGTGTTGTCAACGACCTGTTTTCGCTGCTCCTCGTAATTTTTAAGGTCGGACAGGCGAATTTTATCCGGGTTCTCGATCGGATGCAATTCGCCGTCAAATGTGAAAGCCTTATATTTCGCGAACATGCCGCTGCCGTTGGTTCTTATGTAATCAAGAAAATACTGCGGCTCGTAATCAAAAACTCCGTTATCGTAAAGCGGCAGCTTGCCGAAATCAAGCGTGTCATAGAATGTATTCAGACGTATTTGTACCTGCGCGGCGGTCTCCTCGCAAAGACCGCGTATAATGTCGAGATCTGACTTTACCGCGTCGAGCCGCAATATCGAGTGGTCCTTTTTAGCCGTTTTTCCGTAAGCGAATTCGTTCAAAACGGGGCTTTCCGAAAACACAAGCATATCATGAAAATACTCGGCAAGCGTGCCGCCGCTTTTCAGAACCGTTCCCACTATTTCGGAATAGCCCTCAAAGCTTTCTTCCGCGGTATCTCCGAACAACTTTTTAAAACCGCACAATACGGGGTCGTTTTTTACGTTGAAGCAGCATATCGCCGCAATTTTGTTTCTGAATTCCTGCATAATTATCTCCTTATTTAAATTGGCAAATCGAGCACCGCTCTCTACGCGCTTTGCGCTCCGTTCGCTAGCCGAGTGAGCTTTGGCTACGCGCTTCGCGCTACGCCAAACTCACTCGCTTGCTCGATTTGCACACGCTATCAATTCGCGTTCCCGCTTATTTCACTAATCAGCTCGTCAAGGTCGGCGAGTGTATTTAAACTTCCGAAACGGTTTCTCAAAGCCGCCGCGCCCTCGATGCCCTTTATGTACCACGCCGCTTGCCGCCGAGCCTCTTTCATTCCGGTGCGCTCGCCCTTGTCCTCGACTAAAAGCGCGATGTGGCGGCGCATTATATTAAGCTTTTCGTCCAAATCGGGTTCAAAACGCGGCGTTTTTCCGCTAAAGTAATCGCGTATCTGCCCGAAAAGCCACGGTCTGCCATAACTCCCGCGCCCTATCATCACAAGGTCGCAGCCCGTGTATTCGTACATTCTGACGCAGTCCTCAACGCTTTTAACATCGCCGTTGCCTATCACGGGAACGCTCACGGATTGTTTTACGGCTTTTATGATATTCCAATCCGCGTTTCCCGCATAAAGCTGTTCCTTGGTGCGCCCGTGAACGGCGACTGCCGCCGCTCCGTTTTCCTCGGCGATTTTCGCCATTTCAACGGCGTTTTTGGAGTTTTCATCCCAGCCCGCGCGTATTTTCACAGTCACCGGTATTCCCGTTGCTTCAACCGCCGCTCGAACCAACTCCCCGAAAATTTTCGGCGTTTTCATAAGAGCGCTTCCCGCGCCTCCGCAGACTATTTTCGGCATCGGACAGCCCGCGTTGATGTCGATAATATCGGGAGAATAACGCTCGGCGATCTTCACCGCCTTTTCCATAAACTCCGGCTCCGCACCGAAAAGCTGCACTCCCATAGGGCGCTCGAATTCGCTTACCGAAAGAAGCTCGGCGGTTTTGCGGTCGGAGTATACAAGACCCTTGCAGCTTGCCATTTCGCCCACGCAATATGCTGCGCCAAACCCCTTTGCCATTGTCCGATAAGCCTTATCCGCAACGCTTGCCATAGGAGCCAAGGCGGCGGTTTTCTCTATTCTGACGTTACCTATTTGTATGTATTTCACATCAATTTCCTTTATTTTACAATTATCTGCCCCAACAGAACCGCCAACGTCCCCGCTGTAAGGCTTCCCAAAGCGTAAAGAACGCCCGTAACGATATTTCCGTCCGAAAACAGCTCCTGCGTTTCAAGAGCGAACGAAGAGAACGTTGTAAATCCGCCGCAAACTCCCGCTTTCAGGAACAGCATAAGCGTATCATTGCCGACCTTTTTGGTTATCAACACGGAAATAATGCCGATTGCGAAACACCCGATAATGTTTATCGCGAAAGTCTTCACGGGAAAACCCGATTTTGTTTCTATGGGTATAAGACCCGCGAGATACCTCAAAGCCGCGCCGACAAATCCGCCCGCCCCGACTGTCAAGACGTTTAGCAATTTTCTCACCTCACCGATATATTATAGCACGATTTTTTTAATTTTTCAAGTGGCGAGTTGTATTTTTTGGAAATTTGTGATAGAATATATACAGCGTTCTCCCCGCCAATGGCAGAGAAAACGGGATAAAAAATTCTATCGGGTGAAAAAATGAAAGTTTCGTGCAAAAGCGGCATATCCGGAAAAAGCGGCAGAGTGTATCTTCTCGACGAGATACGCGGCTTCGCGATAATATGTATGGTGATATATCACGCGCTTTATGAGTTGAACTACGAGTTCGGCGTAAAAATACCCGTGTTCTTCAGCGGTTGGTTCGGCATTATCCGCGATATTTTCGCGGGAACGTTCATCTTCATTTCGGGAATAATGTGCAGATACTCTCACGACAATGTAAGACGCGGCGCGGAATGTTTTTTCCTCGGAATGGTGATAACGTTCGTTGTGCCGTTTTTCACAACGGACGAGATAAGCTTCGGCATATTGCACTTGCTTGGCGTTTCAATGATGATTTACGGGCTGTTCGGAAAGTATATCGAGAAAATACCGCCGACGGTTGGGCTTGCTCTGAACGCTCTGCTCGCCGCGTTTACTTGGAACGCCTCAAGAGGATTTGTTGGATTTGGAGCGTTAAAGTACAATTTTCCCGAAACGGCGCGAAATGTAGGCGTACTGTTCCCCATGGGAATAATTTCCAAAAGTTTCAGTTCCTCGGACTTTTTTCCGATAATGCCGTGGTTTTTTGTGTTCCTTGCCGGCAGCTTCTGCGGATATTGGTTTAAAAGCGGCGCAATGCCCAAAGCATTCTATAAACCGCACTGCAAGCCGCTTGCCGCTGTCGGACGCGTGACAATTTGGATATATATGCTGCACATGCCGATCATTTTCGCGCTGTTTTCGCTGATTTTTCGCTGAAAATTCACATAACGCCGCTTTTGGAATTTATTCTCCGCTATAACGCAGAATTCCAGATAAAACGGTAAAATTTTAGGGGTTGCAAAATTTTTTTAAATGATGTATAATAATGAAAGCATTGGAATTTTTGACACAAGATGTTTTGTTATATAGATATAGAAAGGGAGACTGCAATGGAAAACACAAAGATACTTCCGGCATTGGCTTTGAGAGGATTGGTGGTGTTCCCGTCAATGGTGCTTCACTTTGACGTTGGACGCGACAGATCGGTAAACGCGCTTAAAGCGGCGGCTAAAGGCAGCGGCGAGATTTTTCTTGCGGCGCAAAAGGACGCGGGCGAAACAAGTCCCACTGCCGACGACATCTATTCTGTGGGCACGGTGGGAATAATCAAACAGCTGCTGACTACTCCCGACGGCAACACAAGGGTACTTGTCGAGGGTATGTACAGAGCGAAAGCCACAAAGCTGATATCCGCGGGAGAATACTTTAAATTCGAGGTCAAGCCTTATTCCTCTCGAGGGGCGAATATGTCCGAAACGACCCAAACAGCGGCAAAACGGGCTTTAAAATCCGCTTTTGAGTCATACGCGGAAATAACCCCGAAAATGCCGAAAGATCTCTATGAAAGTATAATTTCCGAAGAAGACTGCTCAAAGCTGTTTGATAAAATAGTATTCAATATTGTGCTGAAACCGGAGGACAAACAAACCTTGCTTGAGACTAACGGTACTCTGGCAAGAATAAAGCGGCTCATAGCAATGATAGAAGAAGAGATCGAAATTATGATGACCGAGATCGAAATTCAAGACGAGGTCCAAGAAGCTGTTGACAAAAATCAGCGTGATTATTATCTCCGCGAAAAACTCAGAGCGATCTCCCGTCAGCTTGGCGACAGCGACGATCCCGTTGAAGAAGTTGAGGAGTACATAGATAAAATAAAAGCTCTGTCGCTCCCCGAGGAAAGCGAGGATAAGCTCATAAAGGAAGCCGAAAAACTGCGGCGCATGTCGGGTTCTTCTCAGGAATCGGCGGTTCTGCGGACTTATCTGGATACCGTGCTCGGCGTTCCGTTCAACAAGCGCACAAAGGATAAACTGAATATAGAAGCCGCGGAAAAAAAGCTCAACCGCGACCACTACGGATTGGAAAAGGTCAAGGAGCGTATTCTCGAAACGCTGTCCGTGCGCGCGCTCGCGCCCGACGTTAAAGGACAGATAATCTGCCTTTACGGACCTCCCGGAGTGGGCAAGACCTCTATCGGACGCTCGATAGCGGAGGCGCTGGGAAGAAAGTACGCGAGAATTTCTCTCGGCGGCGTTCACGACGAAGCGGAAATTCGCGGTCATAGAAAGACTTACGTCGGCGCAATGCCCGGACGTATCGTAAAAGCGCTTACTCAGGCGAAAAGTATGAACCCCGTTATTCTGCTTGACGAGATAGATAAAATGGGCAGCGACTACAAGGGCGACCCGTCCTCGGCAATGCTTGAGGTGCTTGACGCGGAACAGAACAATGCGTTCGTGGATAACTATCTTGAGATCCCGATCGACTTAAGCGACGTTTTGTTTATCACAACGGCGAACGACACCTCCACTATTCCCGCGCCGCTTCTCGACAGAATGGAAGTCATTGAGCTTTCAAGCTACACGCGCGAGGAAAAGTTCAATATCGCGAAAAAGCACCTTGTGCCGAAGCAGCTCAAGAAAAACGGAGAAAGCCCAAAAACGCTTAAGATCAACGACAAGGCGATCTACTCGATAATTGATTTCTACACCCGCGAGGCGGGCGTGCGAAAACTCGAGCGCAGAATAGGCGAGATCTGCCGCAAAACGGCAAAGAAACTCGTTTCGGGCGAAAAAGAAGTCAAAGTCACCGACGCTAACATCGAGGAGTTTTTGGGCATTAAGAAATACAAGCCCGAGAATTTGGCGGCACGCGACGAAATAGGTCTTGTGAACGGCTTGGCATGGACGTCGGTCGGCGGCACCATGCTCCCGCTCGAGGTATTGGTGCTCGAGGGCACCGGAAAGACGGAATTTACAGGGCAGCTTGGCGATGTGATGAAAGAAAGCGCGAAAATAGCGGTTTCGCTGACGCGCTCTCTTGCCGAGAAATATAACATCGACCCGAATTTCTATAAAGATAAGGATATCCATGTGCACGCGCCCGAGGGAGCCGTTCCTAAAGACGGACCGTCGGCGGGCGTTACGCTCACCACCGCGCTCGTGTCAGCGCTGTCGGGCACTCCCGTGCGCCGCGATGTGGCTATGACGGGCGAGATAACTCTGCGCGGAAAAGTTCTGCCGATCGGAGGCTTGAAAGAGAAATCTATGGCGGCTTACCGAGCGGGCATAAAGACTATCTGCATTCCGCAGGACAACGTTCCCGACCTTGAGGAGATTGACAAAAAAGTGCGCGACCACATAAAGTTCGTGCCCGCGGAGGATATCTCAACGGTGCTTGAGACCGCGCTCGTTCGCGAAAACTGCACGGCGGCTAAACCGCGCAAGAACGAAAACACGAAACCCGAGAACCTCGAAAAAGCTATGCCTAAGAAGCCCGCGCGTTCAAGAAAAACGCTTATCAACGTATGATCTGGGGCGCGGTTTACGGCGACATAATCGGTTCGTACTACGAGGTTCACAGCACTAAAGATTACGGCTTCCCTTTTCAAGGGGAGTCGGCGTTTACGGACGATTCTGTGATGACGGCGGCAGCATGCGCCGCGATAACCGCAAATCCCGCGCCGATAACTCCGCTCGGAATAAAAAAACGCGCCCGCGAATACGCAGCGCAATATAAACGCTTTTTCTCGCTGTTCCCAAACGCGGGATATGGACAAATGTTTTCGGAATGGGCAAGCTCCCCGGAACCGTATATACAGCGCAGCTACGCCAACGGCGGTACTATGCGCGTTGTGCCTATCGGTTACGCGTATGACGATTTGGAACAGGTAATGCTTCAGGTCAAGGCGAGTTGTTATTACACTCATCATACGCGCGAAGCCGTAAACTCGGCAAAAGCGGTCGCAGCGGCGGTTTGGCTTGCCCGAAACGGCGAAACAAAAGACGCGATAAAGAAATTTATCGAGGACAATTTTCATTTTGAACTTTTGGCATCGCTTGACAAAATACGCGCCGACTATAAATTCGACAGCCGTGCGAAGTACTCCGTGCCGCCCGCGATAAGTGCGTTTTTGCAGTCGGACGGCTATGAGAGTGCGGTGCGGCTTGCCGTGTCGCTCGGTGGCGACGCTGACACCATGGCGTGTATCGCGGACGGCATCGCCGAGGCGTTTTACGGAGAAATTCCGCGTCACATCGCGGAATTTTGCGCGTTACGCTTGGATAAGACGATAAAAGACGCGGTAAATTCACTTTGCCGTTTGATAAACTCGGAGGAAAAAATGAACGCGGAAACCGAAAAGGATATCTCTAAATTCTTCCGAAAGCGCGTTCGGGAGCGGGTTCTTTACTTGCTTAACTCAAAAAAGCGCGGAGAACTTCTTGACAAACTCGCACACACCGCCGAGGATTACATCGACACGGCGCTGACCGTTAAGAAAAGCGGCAATCCGCTGAACCCCGAACTTATTCGCGAAAAACTTGGAAAAACTGTGTACGTTATCGCGGCGAACTCTCCGCTTGACGGAAAGCACGCCGAAACGGACGCGGCGCTCGACGAACTGTGGAGCAACGGTTCGCCGTATATGCTCTGCGGAAACGGCTATCTTTATGTCGAAGCGGAGTACGACTTTTCAACTCACGCGAGTTGGCTGCTGAAAAGGAATGACAAACTATGAATTACAACAACGCGAAATTTAAGACAAGCTACGGCAAATTCGAGCAGATACCGTTGCCGGAACGCACCGAGATAGCGTTTTCGGGGCGGTCGAACGTCGGTAAAAGCTCGCTTATCAACAAGATATTCAATAGGAAAAACCTCGCGCGGGTGTCGGCTACTCCCGGCAAGACCGACACGATAAACTTCTATGAGCTGGAAAACATTTACATCGTTGACTTGCCGGGCTACGGCTACGCGAAAGTGTCGAAGTCCGAAAAGGCGGCGTGGAACAAGCTGATAGGCGGCTATCTAGGCTCGGAGCGCGAGTTGGGGCTGGTGTTTCAACTGATAGATTTCAGGCACTCCCCTACTGCCGACGACCTTTCTATGGTGAATTATCTGATAGACGGAGAATTTCCGTTCGTTATCGTGCTGACGAAAGCGGACAAGCTCTCAAAAAAACAGCGCGAGGAGCGCCGCGAGGCTCTCAAAACGGAGCTTCCGTGCGCCGAGGACATCACGATTATAGAATTTTCCGCCGAAACGGGCGAGGGCGTTGAGGAAATCCGCGCGATTATCGAGGAAATAGCCGAGGACTAAAAACGCTTTCTACGTGGTTTTGAACCAAACATCAAACGCGAAAGAGTAAATGGTATCAATAAAAAGCCACAAATAAGGGTCGGAAAGTATCGTCACGGCGCGTTCGCCGCCCGACGTGTACTCATCCCAAATCTTTAGGATAAGGAAAAGCAGCTCGGCGACGAAAAATACGAATTGAAGCGTGAATTGCAGCAAGGAGCCGTCGCCCGAAAGAGTAGCTATTATAGCGTTACTTTGGCAAAACCCATTAACAAGATTCGATATCAGCCAAACGGCGGGTATGAGAATAATTCGCTTAACAAAATAGCGCTCGGTGTGAACGTGCCCGAAAAGCGTCATCAGCATAGGCAATACGCCGCCAAGCAGCATAAGCATTAGCGAAAAGATGAAAGTGCTGTCAATGCCGTTGAAGCCGCTGTCATTCATAATATGTCCGAGCTGCGCGACCGCGCCGATACCGAACGTAAACACGGGTACGGCTAGGGATTTCACAAGCTCGGAGGTCGTGAAGTATTTCATAGCCAAAGTTCCTTTCGCGTTATAGTTATATTTTAAGATATAGAATTAAACGGCGGGAAGTTCAGCGAGATAACATACTGTATTGTAAATATCGTTCGCGAAAAGCCAATATATCGGGTCGGAGAGCAGCATTACGGCGCGCTCTCCGCCTGTCGTTTCATCGTCCTGAATTTTCAGAAGCTCAAACACGATCTTCGCGCCCAGAAACGCGGTCATGATTATAAAACTCAAAACCGTAACGGACATCTGAAGAATAACATACTGCATTATTACGAAGCAGACAACGATCTCTATCACGCGTTTGAGAAAGTAACGCTCCGTGTGGACCCCGCCGAACAGCGTCATTAAAATCGGCAGAACGCCGCCTATCAGCAGCATTGCAAGCGGAAAGAAAAAATTGTAATTGAAACCCTCAAAACTCTGCGTTATATAACCGAGCAGACCGACAATTCCGTAAACGGCGGTGAACACGGGCACGGCAAGCGATCTTACAAGCTCGAAAGTTGTAAAGTATTTCATAGCAGCGCTCCTTTCTCATCCCTCCTCCCCGCGAAAACGGACAGAGGGCAAAAAAGCAATTCTTTCAGAAATTATCCATGATTTTATTATAGCACCCATAATTATATTTGTCAAGCAATTAAAAATTTTCAAAAAGTACTTGACAAACGGATTTTATTGTGGTATAATAATTATGCTGTTCTAAAGACAACAGGTGACGTTCGCGTTATAATGCGGTTTTGCCGCGCCTGTCGAGGAATGATAGAATTTGTCAATTCGCCTGCTCTTTGGAATAAGAGCAGGCTTTTCTGTTTTGGGCAGCGAAATTCTAATAAGGAGGAACATAAAATGCCCAGTGAGTCTGTACTTGAACAAAAGAAGCAATTCGTAGCGGATCTTGCCGAGAAGCTCAAAAACGCGGTAGGCGGCGTTCTGGTTGATTACAAAGGAATCACCGTTGAGGACGACACCAAGCTCAGAAAAGAATTGCGCGAAGCAGGCGTTGATTACTTCGTAGTTAAGAACAAGCTGCTCAAGCGCGCTTGCGATATCGCGGGTCTTGAGGGTCTTGACGACGTTTTGACGGGTACTACCGCCATTGCGCTCTCCACCGAAGACATCATCGTCGCTCCGAAAATTCTCAACGAGAAAGCTAAGAGCTCGGATGGAAAGTTCAGCATTAAGAAAGGCTTTGTGGACGGCGCGGTCATCTTTAAGGAAGAGGTCGAGAAGTACGCAAATCTGCCGAGCAAGGAAACCTTGCTCTCGCAGCTCGTATTTATGCTGCAAAGTCCCATTCAGCGTTTCGCTATCGCAATCAACGAGATCGCGAAGAAGAACGACGGCGAAGCTACCGCGTAATTTCACGGCGGTGCTTCAAGACACGGCTTAACGCCGCGCACAAAAACGAAAATCTAACATAATTTATGGAGGTAAATAAAATGGCTGATATTACTAAAATCATTGACGAAGTAAAAGAGCTTTCCGTTCTCGAATTGAACGACCTTGTAAAGGCTCTTGAGGAAGAGTTCGGCGTTTCCGCCGCTGCTGTTGCCGCTGCTCCCGCTGCGGGCGCAGGCGCTGCTGCAGGCGCTGCTGAAAAGACCGAGTTCGACGTAGTTCTCGCATCTTTCGGCGACGCTAAGATGGCTGTTATCAAGGTCGTTAAGGAACTCTGCGGTCTTGGACTTAAGGAAGCTAAGGAGCTTGTTGAATCCGCTCCTAAGGCTATCAAGGAAGGCGTTGCTAAGGCTGAGGCTGAGGAGATCAAGGCTAAGCTTGAAGAAGCAGGCGCTAAGGTTGAGCTTAAGTAATTTAGCTTAATATCAAGTTTATCAAAGCCGTCCTTAACTGTTGTTGAGGGCGGCTTATTATATATGGAGGTTTTACTATGACCGAAAAGGAAAAGATGCTTAAAGGAGAGCCGTACAACCCAGCCGACAAAGAACTGACAGATCTGCGAACAGCGGCGCATAAGCTCTCCCAAGATTACAACGCGACCTACGAAACCGAGGTCAAAAAGCGCGAGGAAATACTTAATAAACTGCTGCCCAACCGAGGAAAAAACTGCTTTTTGCAAAGCCCGATACAGTTCGACTACGGTGTGTTCACCACTGCGGGAGACAACTTCTACGCTAACTTCAATTTTGTGGTGCTCGACACTTGCCCCGTTGTTATCGGCGACAACGTTTTCTGCGGTCCCAATGTAACATTGGCGACGGCTCTGCACTTTTTTGACCCGGTTGAGCGACGCACACAATTTGCTTCGGACGGCTCACCGTTCGACATTGAATTCGGCAAACCCATTACAATAGGAAACGACTGCTGGCTTGCGAGCAACGTCACGGTTTGCGGCGGAGTTACTATCGGCGACAACTGCGTTATCGGCGCGGGAAGCGTGGTTACGCGCGATATTCCCCCGAACAGCCTTGCCGCGGGTAATCCTTGCAGAGTGATACGGAAAATCGACGTAAAAGACAAAATTTAAGGAGAAAATTATGCAGCACAAATGCAAAGTAACGGTTAAGGTGATAGAATGATATTTATAATTTGAAAAAATAAGAATACTTTCTTGACAAGCAAAAATTTTTATGTTATAATATAATTAATCACCTAACGAAGTTTATTTGAACGGTTTTCGTAATTTGTGATAAATCAAATTCTATTACTTAAAGTTGGAGGAAATTATTATGAAAACATTGAAGAAAATCTTGGCGTTTATTTTAGTCAGCGCTTCTTTAGCGTCTTCATCGGTCATTACAGCGTATGCCGATGAAAATCACGGTAATACAACCGCAAGTGAAAATTATGCGGGCATTGATGAACGCGAGTATCAAGAATACCTTGATTCTTTATCCGATGAACAGAAGCAGCTCGTCCGTGAAAAAGAAGAACGAGTGAAAGAAATTGAACAACAAATTGTTGAAAACCAATTTATAACACCCAGATCTACCACAATATACTCTATTCCCGGCTCGTTTACAATGTATCAGCAGGAAGCCGATACATACTGCATTCCCGCATGCATAAAAAGTGTGTTAATGTACATCAACGGTTCTTCTCCATCACAATCTGATATTGACGATTACACTGACATGAAATTTCCAGCTATCCCAAGGTATATGAATGCAAGGCAGAAACAGTGCAACTATTTATGGAAAACAAATCCCACCGAAGCAGCATTAAAAGCAGCAATTTTTACCAGTATTTACAATGACAAGGTTCCCGCATTTATAGGAATTTCAGGAACAACCGATAAAAACTGGTATTATAAAACAAGCGGACATTGCATTCTTGCATATCAGATATACAGTGATTACTCCTATATTAAAATCGCCGATCCGCTCGGTGACAAAGTAGCGGGTTGCCCCTATTTCTACTTAAAGAACACTTCAACCGTAGCAAGATACACCTATGATGTTTGTTATTAACATAAAACAGTAAACAACATTAATTGCCGTTTGCTTTTGCTGAATACGCGAAAGCAAACGGTATTGTATATAATTAGGAGGACAAAAATGAAACACAAAATCCCCGCAATAATACTAACACTGCTCTGCATAACGCTGTTTGGCTGTCAAAAAAACAACGCAAGCTCTCAAAGCGAAGTACGGTATGGAGAACCGCCCGCCGACAGCACCTCGATAGAAAATACCGCGCTCCCGATATACAACGCGCAAAACGAGGAGATAGGCAGCATAGAAACCTATACTCCCCCGCTGCTTGTGAATAACGGCATACTGTACGCCAAAGGTCTTGAAGAACATCGGATATCAAACTATGACCCGGTGGAGAAATTGGAATATCGTCTGTACGACGCGGAAACGAAAGAAGAGCATATTCTCGGAACAATTGACGACCTGTCGTATGACGCGTCTTATGAAACGACATCCGTCGGCGACCACCTTTATATGAGCGTTTCAACGGGCGGGAACGAGCGTGAAAACAGAAAACAAAAGATATACGACGTAGACCTTAAGAATTACGGTATGTCGCCGATAATCGAGGTCGAGAGCGGACTGCCCTATAATTCGTTTACGATAGCCGACAATACATTATATCTTGCGGAGCTGCTGGAAAACGGCGCAACGGATATCATCAAATACGACCTGACCGAGAAGCACAATGAAACGCCCGTTGTTCACGCCTATGACGAACAGAGCTTTTTCACAAAGGATTCGATACGCCATATCTCCGCCGACGGCGACCACATCTATATGATAAGGCTGCACAAGGAAGACGGCGACAACATTTCTCCCGATTCCCTTTCCCCGTTCGACGTTCCCCCCGCTATGAACGGAACGGGCGAGACAACAAACTCCGATACCGACAGGCACTCTTTGTATATGGATACCTACGACCTCGACCTCAAACTGCTGAAAACGACGAATATCGGCGAGATCTGTAATTTATACGAGCAAGACGAGTTAAGTAACGAAAACGAGCGGAGACAGTGGATATCGGACTTTTTCGTAAGAGACGCTTATATGCTCTATCATAATTTCAATTCGACAACGTTTCTCGGCACGGCGGACGACGATAAAATAAACCGACTTATGGAAACGGATAACGATTTTAACTGCGTTTCGGACACTTCGCCGCGCGGCGACGACCTGTTTCTCCGCACCGACTGCGAATACAGCGAAAACAGACCCGAAAAGCCGCAGCGCAACCGCTTTTATCTCGCCGACCCTAAAACGGGCGCGATAAAACAAACCGAGTTTTACGCCGACGAAACGAAATACGTTTTCCGCTCCGCTTCAAGAAACGGTTACGGGAAGATATTGCTGACTATGGGATTTACCCCGAAACTCGCGGATGACGAGCCTTTGCCCGACAGACTGTATCTGTTGGATATGATCGACCTTAAATTCACGCCCTATTCGGAGACATAAGCGAGGTTTTTATGAAAATCGTTGTAATGGTCTATTCGGGCGCGGGAAAATCCACGCTTGCGAAACGTCTCGGCGAGAGTTACAATGCGCCCGTGCTTCATTTGGATAAAGTGCAGTTTCTGCCAAATTGGGAGGAGCGAGAGCTTTCCGAAAAAATACAGCTCGTTGGCGATTTTATGAACTCTCACGGAAGTTGGGTGATTGACGGGAACTACTCGAAGCTGTTCAGAAAAGAACGTTTGGAGCAAGCCGACAAGATAATTCTTCTGCTTTTTAATAGGTTTACTTGCCTAAAGCGAGTGATCTCGCGATATAAAAAATACAAGGGAAAAACACGTCCCGATATGGGCGAGAACTGTAATGAGAAAATCGATCTTGAGTTTATCAAGTGGGTTTTGCGCGGCGGTAGGACAAAAGCTAAAAAAGCGGATTACAAAGCCGTTATTGAAAAATACCGTGAAAAAATAACCGTGCTGAAAAATCAGCGCGAGCTTGATGATTTTTTGCGGCGTTTGAAGAAATAATATTGGCGTATACTTGTGACTTAGAGGATATGCTGTTTGGCAGCTCCGATAAGTTCAAGAGCGAAATGTCGGTTGACGTATTATCGGAACTGCCAATAATTTTCTTTGAACGTGCCGCAAATTTTTTCTTGATATATCATTGACAACATAGCTAATATGTGGTAAAATAGTATATGATATATGAATTTTTATATAAGGAGAAAGAAGAATTATGTTATTAACAGGCGCTGATATAATTGTTGAGTGTTTGCTTGAGCAGGGCGCGGATACCGTTTTCGGCTATCCGGGCGGCGCGGTGCTGAACATCTACGACAGCTTATATATGTACAGCGATAAGATCAAACACGTAATCACGGCGCACGAGCAAGGCGCGTGCCATGCCGCGGATGGATTCGCGAGAGCTACAGGCAAAACGGGCGTTGTCATTGCCACGTCGGGCCCCGGAGCCACTAACCTTACCACCGGTCTTGCGACAGCTTATATGGACAGCATTCCGCTCGTAGCTATCACGGGCAACGTCGCCTGCCCCTCGCTGGGACTGGACAGCTTTCAGGAAGTGGATATAACTGGCGTCACAATGCCGATAACCAAACACAATTTTATAGTTAAGGACGTTAATCGGTTGGCGGACACGCTTAGGCTCGCATTTGACATCGCGGGCAGCGGAAGAAAAGGTCCCGTTCTTGTGGATATCCCGAAAGACGTTACCGCAGCGAAATGCGAATACACGCCCGTAAAACCGATTGAAAAAGTAGGCTGTAAAATAAACGAGGTCGAGATAGACAAAGCCGTGGAGCTTATACGGAGCAGCAAGCGTCCTTATGTATACGCCGGCGGCGGAATAATAGCCGCAGACGCCGAGGACGAACTGAAAAACTTTGTGGAACTGTGCAACGCGCCGATCTCCTGTTCGCTGATGGGTCAGGGCGCGTTTGACCAGACCTCAAAGAACTACATAGGAATGCTCGGAATGCACGGAACGGTAAAAGCCGCAGAAACACTTAACGAGTGCGACCTGTTCATCGCCGTGGGAACGCGTTTTTCGGATCGCGTAATAGGAGATCCGACGACGTTCGCAAACCACGCGAAGATCATCCACATTGACATCGACCCCGCGGAATTCAACAAAAATATCACCGTGGACTGCACGGTCAAAGGCGATATAAAAGCCGTGTTAGAAATTCTCAACGGCAAGCTTGACAAAACCGGCGAACGCAAATGGACAAACGAGATACTTAAAAAAGACTGCAGCGAACCCGTACAGAAAGGCACCGACGCTCTTCCCGTAACGCCGCAGGCGGTTATCCGAAAACTGGACGAGCTGACCGACGGCAGCGCTGTTATCTGTACGGAAGTCGGACAAAACCAGATGTGGGCGGCGCAATATTATAAATTCAAAAAACCGCGTACATTCGTTTCATCGGGCGGCTTGGGAACTATGGGTTTCGGACTGGGCGCGGCGCTCGGCGCGAAAACAGGATGTCCCGACAAAACAGTTGTCAATATCGCGGGCGACGGCAGCTTCGCTATGAACTTAAACGAACTTATCACCGCTTCCGCGCACAATATCCCGATAATCGAAATGGTCATCAACAACAACGTTCTCGGAATGGTTCGTCAATGGCAGAGACTGTTCTACAACAAGCATTTCTCACAGACAACGCTTGACGCGCGGCATATCGATTATGTAAAGCTCGGCGAAGCTTTCGGCATACAAACGTTCGTTATCGAGAAAAATGAGGAAATTGAGCCAACGCTCAAAAAGGCGCTCGAAATATCGAAGACTGCGCCCGTTATGATAGAGGTCCGCATAGACCGCGACATCAACGTTTTGCCGATGATCCCCGCGGGACAACCCGTTGTTAATCCTATTACAGAAATTGACTTGGAGGCGTAATTATGCACGAACAGGAATATGTATTATCCGTAAAGGTTTCAAATAATATCGGCGTTCTGCCGAGAGTGAGCGGTCTGTTCGCGCGGCGCGGATACAACATAAAAAGCCTTAACGCCGCCGAAACGGAGGAACCGGATATCTCACGTCTGACGATCGTGGTAAGCGCCGATTTGCGAATCCTCGAACAAATCAAAAACCAATTGGCGAAGCTCTACGACGTTCACGATGTGAAAATTCTGCAAGACGCGGTAACGCGTGAACACATTCTTATCCGCGCGGGAAAATCCGCCGATGATAGGCACAAAATAATCGAGATCGCAAATCTTTACCGCGCGAAGCCCGTTGATATCGCCGCCGACAGCATTATGCTGGAGCTTACGGGCGAACCCGCGAAAATCGACAGCTTTCTGTCGCTTTTGAAGCCGTTCGGCATCATCAAAATGGTGCGTTCGGGTATCACCGCATTGGAACGCGACTGAACAATTACAGATACATAATATCGATGATGGAAAGGACGGCGGCACATGAACATTCTCCACCTGAAATACGCTGTTGAGGTAGCGAAAACACAGTCAATAAGCAAGGCGGCGGATAACCTTTATATGGGTCAGCCGAACCTTTCGAGAGCCATAAAGGAGCTTGAAGAGAGCCTTGGCATAACGATCTTCAAGCGTACCTCGCGCGGGATAATCACCACTCCCGACGGAGACGAGTTTTTACGGCGCGCGAGGCGTATAGTCGCACAAGTCGAAGAAGTTGAGGAGATTTACCGCTCAAAGCGTTCGCACAGGCAGATGTTTTCGGCATGCGCGCCGAGAGCCAGCTATATTTCCGCGGCAATGGCAGAATTTTCCAAGCACATTGACCTCTCCGAGCCTGCCGAGATATTTTATAAGGAGACCAACTCCAACGAGACGATCTCAAACGTTGTACGCGGCGACTATAATCTCGGAATAGTACGCTATCAATCGACTTTCGAGAAATATTTCGTCAGTATGTTCAAGGAAAAGAAGCTGGTATATGAAACCGTCGCAGAATTTTCATATTTAATGCTTATGCGGCACGATAATCCCCTTGCAAAAAAGAGTGAGATAACCGTCGAGGACTTGAAAAACTGTATTCAAATAACGCACGGAGATCCATACGTTCCCACCGTGCCGCTTATTGACGTAAAAAAAGCCGAGCTTTCGGAACATATCGACAAGCGAATTTACGTATTTGAACGCGCCGCGCAGTTTGAACTTTTGGCAAACGTTCCCAATACGTTTATGCTGGTGTCTCCCGTGCCGCAGACCTTGCTTGACAAATACGGGCTGATAACACGTCCTTGTCCCCCCGACAATAAAAAATATAAGGACGTGCTTATTTACCGCAGGGATTACAAGCTCTCGGAGATAGATAAACAATTCATTACAGACGTGTGCGATTCAAAGCACAGATGCTTTATTCGACCTGTTTCTTGATATTCCGCGCATATATGTCGGGTATGTAAAATTTACATTTTACATATTGCGAATATTGTGTTAAAATATTAACAAGGACGAAAATATGGGGCGAATTATGTCTTGACATACGCAAAAAAGATAAATTTTCCTCTGTTTTCGTACAAATTTTGGTTATTTGGACGGGATGTTCCGCGATAAACGCTTGATAAGTCAGCGAGGACGCTCGAAAAGAGTCGGTTTTCGCTATTCTAGAGCGGAACGCGCGGTTCGGAACGCCGAAGTGAAAACATATACTATTATAAGGAGAAGATGACTATGAATTATGAGATCGTAGACAGCCCGGAAACCTTTGACGCCGCGCTCGAAAGAGTACGCGCGGCGCAGGCAAAGTACGGCGAGTTCACACAGGAGCAGGTTGACAAGATTTTCTTGGCTGCCGCTTCCGCTGCAAACAAAATGAGGATCCCGCTTGCTAAAATGGCTGTTGAGGAAACGGGCATGGGTATTGTCGAGGATAAGGTTATAAAAAATAACTACGCGGCAGAGCACATCTACAACGCTTACAAGAATACAAAAACTTGCGGCGTTATCGAAACCGACGAGAGCTACGGCATCACCAAGATCGCCGAGCCTATCGGTGTTGTGGGCGCGGTTATTCCGACAACGAACCCCACCTCCACCGCGATCTTCAAGACCCTTATCTGCTTGAAAACCAGAAACGGTATCATTATAAGCCCTCACCCCCGCGCAAAGAAGAGCACCATTGAAGCGGCTAAGGTAGTATACGAAGCTGCTGTTAAGGCGGGCGCGCCCGAGGGCATTATTTCGTGGATCGACGTTCCGTCGCTCGATCTTACGAACCAGCTCATGAAAGAGGTAGACCTTATTCTTGCGACAGGCGGCCCCGGAATGGTTAAATCCGCATACTCTTCGGGAACTCCCGCTCTCGGCGTTGGCGCGGGCAACGCGGCGGCTATTATCGACCCGTCCGCTGATATCCTGAATGCCGTAAACTCCATTATGCACTCCAAAACGTTCGATAACGGCATGATCTGCGCGACCGAGCAGACTGTTATCGCAGACAAGAAGATCTACAACGACGTTAAGAAAGAGTTTACAAAACGCGGCGCTTACTTCCTTAATGATAAGGAAAAGCAGATGATAAGAAACACTATGCTTATCAACGGTGCGCTGAACGCTAAGATCGTTGGTCAGCGTCCCGTAACCATAGCTAAGATGGCGGGATTTGAAGTTCCCGACGACACCAAGGTACTCATCGGCGAGGCTACCAGTACCGATAACGACGAGGCTTTCGGTCACGAGAAGCTCACCACTATACTCGGTATGTACAAGTCCGAGAATTTTGAGAACGCTATCGACATTGCAGACAAGCTGCTTCGCAATAACGGCGGTTTGGGTCACACATCCGTTTTGTGGATCGATCCGGGCGAGAGAGAAAAGCTCCTCACTTGGGCGCACAGAATGAAGACCTGCCGTCTTATCGTCAATACTCCGTCGTCTTTGGGCGGTATCGGCGACCTTTACAACTTCAAGTTCGCTCCGTCGCTCACCTTGGGCTGCGGCTCTTGGGGCGGAAACTCCGTTTCGGAGAACGTTGGAGTTAAGCACTTACTGAATATTAAGACCGTTGCCGAGAGGAGAGAGAATATGCTTTGGTTCAGAGCGCCCGAGAAAGTTTACATCAAGAAGGGCTGCTTGCCCGTTGCTCTTAAGGAGCTTAATGAGGTTATGGGCAAGAAGCGTGCGTTTATCGTAACGGACAGCTTTATGTTCAAGAGCGGCTTCACTCATGTTATCACCGATAGATTGCAGGAAATGGGCATTACGTTCACAATCTTCTCCGACGTTGAACCCGATCCCTCGCTGAAATCCGCACAGCTCGGCGCGGAAGCTATGAGAAAGTTCGAGCCGGACGTTATCATCGCAATGGGCGGCGGCTCCGCAATGGACGCCGGCAAGATCATGTGGGTACTTTACGAGCACCCCGACGCGGATTTCCAGGATATGGCAATGCGCTACATCGATATCCGCAAGAGAGTTTATACGTTCCCGAAAATGGGCGAAAAGGCTTACTTCATCGCGGTTCCTACCTCTGCGGGTACAGGTTCCGAGGTAACTCCGTTCGCTGTTATTACCGATCAGGATACCAATGTTAAATATCCGCTTGCCGACTACCAGCTTATGCCGAATATGGCTATCGTAGACCCCGATGTTATGAAGACCGGTCCTAAGGGCTTGACTTCCGCTTCCGGTATCGACGCGGTAACACACGACCTCGAAGCGCTCGCTTCCGTTATGGCTACCGACTACACCGACGGCTTGGCTAAGCAGTCGCTTAAGATGATATTCGAGTATCTCCCTAGAGCATACGATTCCGCTCCCTCCAGAGAGGATCCGGGTCACACCGACGACGAGGCTCGCGAGAAGATGGCAAACGCGGCTACTATGGCGGGTATGGCGTTCGCGAACGCATTCCTCGGCGTATGTCACTCTATGGCGCACAAGCTCGGCGCGTTCCACCACATTCCTCACGGTATCGCAAACGCTCTCTTGATCGACGAGGTAGTTCGCTACAACTCTGCTGAAAAGCCTCCGAAAATGGGTACTTTCTCGCAGTATCAGTATCCGAAGACCCTCCGCAAGTACGCGGAAGTTGCCGAGGAACTTGGCTGCAAGGGCAAGACCGACGAGGAGAAGGTTGAAGCTATGATAGCTAAGATCGACGAACTTAAGAAATATATCGGCATAAAGAACAGCATCAAGGAATACGGCGTTGACGAGAAGTACTTCTTCGATACCCTTGACGATATGTGCGAAAAGGCATTCGACGACCAGTGCACGGGCGCAAACCCGAGATATCCGCTTATCGCCGAGATCAAGGAAATGTACACCAACGCATACTACGGCAAAACCACGAGCCTGCTTAAAAAGTAAGCGCGTAAAATAAAAGATTTTAGGAGGAAAAGGCTATGTCCGATAGAATTATTGCCGTTCGCACACGCAAAACGGTTTACCGTGAGGGTGACACCGCCGTTAAGGTGTTCGACCCCGATTACGCGAAATATGACGTATTGAATGAGGCTTTGAACCAAGCCCGTGTTGAGAATATCGGTATCAACGTTCCCAAGATTCTCGAGGTAAAGACCGTTGAGGGCAAGTGGGCTATCGTTTATGAGTATATCGAGGGTAAGTCGCTTGAGCAGCTTATGAAAGATAACCCCGCAAAAATGGACGAATATCTTGAAATGTTCGTCGATCTGCAAATGAAAGTTCACTCCTGCACCTGCCCTATGCTTAACAAGCTCAAGGACAAGATGAACAGAAAAATTACCGAGGCGGATCTCGACGCTACCACGCGCTACGAGCTGCACACCCGTCTTGAATCTATGCCTAAGCACAACAAGGTGTGCCACGGCGACTTCAACCCCTCGAACATCATAATCAAGGATGACGGTACTCCGTTCATCCTTGACTGGAGCCATGTTACTCAAGGAAACGCTTCCGCTGACGTTGCGAGAACCTATCTTCTGTTCAAGCTTCAGGGCGAATTGGAGCTTGCGGATAAGTATCTCGATCTGTTCTGCAAAAAGAGCGATACTGCTAAGCAGTATATCCAGCAGTGGATGCCCATTGTTGCGGCTTCGCAGTCCGTTAAGGGCAAAAAGGAAGAACGCGAATTCCTGCTTGACTGGGTAAATGTTGTTGAATACGACTGATTTTAGGAGGAAAAAACTATGAAAGTTACCGTATGTATCGGAAGCTCCTGCCACCTTAAAGGCTCCCGCCGCGTTGTTGAGGGCTTGCAGTATCTCATTGGCGAAAACAACCTTAAAGACAAGGTCGAGCTTGGCGGCACGTTCTGCATGAACAACTGCCAGAACGGAGTGTGCGTCACCGTTGACGACAAGAATTTCTCCGTATCACCCGACACCGTTGAGGATTTCTTTAAGACCGAGATCCTTGCAAAGGTTTGATTTGATTTTTAATTAACATCTGTGTTTCCCGCTGCAAATCCTTGTAGCGGGAAATTCGGAATAAGGTAAAGCCGCCGGTCATATTCAGCGATTTGGACGGCTTGACATTCACATAAGGAGTTTTGGTTATGGCAGAATTCTTGAAACTGAAAAAATCCAACTGCAAAAACTGTTACAAATGCATAAGGCATTGCCCCGTTAAATCGATAAGATTTTCGGGAAATCAAGCGAATATCATCGCGGACGAGTGCATCCTCTGCGGACAGTGTTTTGTGGTTTGCCCGCAGGACGCCAAAGAGATCGCCGACTCCACGGAGCGCGTTAAGTACTTTATCGAGTCGGGCGAAAAGGTCTACGCGTCGCTTGCGCCCTCGTTTGTGGCAAACTATGACGGAGTCGGCATAGAATCTATCACCGCGGCGCTTAAAAAGCTGGGCTTCGCGGGCGCGGAGGAGACCGCCATCGGCGCGACGATCGTCAAAACCGAATATGAACGTCTTGTTCGCGAGGACAAACGCAACATTATCATATCGTCGTGCTGTAATTCGGTTAATCTGCTTATTCAAAAGCACTACCCCGAAGCGCTTCCCTATCTTGCCGACGTGCTGTCGCCTATGCAGGCTCACTGCCAGGATCTGAAAAAACGCTATCCCGGCTGCAAGACCGTGTTTATCGGTCCGTGCGTTTCCAAAAAGGAAGAAGCAGCGCGCTACGCCGACTATACCGACGACGTTTTGACGTTCGAGGAGCTGACCGAATGGTTCAAGGAAGCGGGAATAACGCTCGAAAAGAATATGGATTCCAACAACCAAAGCCGCGCGAGACTTTTCCCGACGTCGGGAGGAATTTTGCGCACAATGCGGGAACGCGATCCGAATTACTCTTATCTGGTTTTTGACGGCGTGGAAAACTGCAAAGAGGCTCTTGCCGAAATACTTGAAGGCAAGCTGCATAACTGCTTTATCGAGATGTCGGCGTGTCCGGGAAGCTGCGCGAACGGTCCCGTAATGGAAAAATACAAAAAATCGCCCGTTTCGGCAGCTATGTCCATCAACAAATACGCCGGCAACGAGGATTTTGTAGTTGCTCAGCCCGACAAAAACGAACTACATAAGAATATGCTGGTCATTCCGACAAAGGCGGCGTTTCCGTCCGAGGAAGAGCTTGAAAAAATACTTCAAAGGATGGGCAAAACGCGCCCCGAACAGGAATTGAACTGCGGCTCCTGCGGCTATAACACCTGCCGCGAAAAAGCTGTCGCGATCTATCAAGGCAAGGCGGATATCTCGATGTGTCTGCCGTTCCTGAAAGACAAGGCGGAAAGCTTCTCCGACACGATAATCTCGAATACCCCGAACGCTATCATAGCGCTTAACGAAAACCTTGAAATTCAACAAATCAACAAGGCGGCGCTGAAGCTGATGAATATTAACAGAGCTTCGGACGTTATGGGTGAACAAGTCATTCGTATCCTCGATCCGGGCGTGTTTATGGAAGTTATGGAGACCGGCAGAGCTGTCCACGACGAGCGCTGCTATCTCACCGAGTATGATAAGTACGTGGAACAAACGGTACTTTACGACCGTGAGTATCACGTTATCATCTGCCTTATGCGCGACGTTACCGACGAGGAAAAAGCAAAGGTTCATAAGGAGGACGTAAGCCGCACAACCGCGGATATCGCCGATAAGGTCGTCGAAAATCAAATGCGTATCGTTCAGGAGATCGCGTCGCTGCTCGGCGAGACCGCCGCGGAAACCAAAGTGGCTTTGATGAAACTGAAGGAGTCGATCGCCAATGAATAATTTGTGTGCCGATATCGGCTGGAAAAGCCTGAACCACGTTGGAGAACAGCTTTGCGGAGATCATATCGAGATAATCGAAACGGGCGACGACTCTACCGTCTGCGTACTCGCGGACGGCTTGGGAAGCGGCGTTAAGGCGTCCATTCTATCGACGCTCACATCAAAGATCATCGCGACGATGACTTCGCAAGGCATCGCTCTGGAGGAGTGCGTCAAGACTATCGCGGCAACCTTGCCGATCTGTAAGGTGCGCGAGGTGGCATACTCGACGTTCACGATAATACACCTCATTCAAAATGAGGAAGCCGAGATACTTTGCTACGACAACCCCGATGTTATCATGTACCGCAACGGCAAGCAATACGATTATCCGTTCCAAGAGCTGAACATTGAGGGCAAAATCATTCACAAGGCGCGTGTGAAAATACAAGAAAACGACACGTTTATCGCGATGAGCGACGGTTGTATTCACGCCGGAGTGGGAATGAGCCTGAATTTCGGTTGGGAGCGCAAAGAGATCGCCGAATTTATGGAAACGCTCACCGACGTGGGATTTACCGCGAAAACGCTTTCCACCGTGCTCACCGATCAGTGCTTGAAACTCTACGGAGGAAATCCGGGCGACGATACGACCGCTCTTACCGTGAGAATTCGTTCACGACAACAGATAAATCTGATGATAGGACCGCCGTCCGACCGCAACGACTGCGACAAAATGGTTTCGCTGTTTCTCTCTAAAGGCGGAAAGCGGATAGTCTGCGGCGGCACGACCTCTACTATCGTGTCGAAATACTTAGACAAGCCGATAATTCCCAACATTAACTACTTTGACCCCGAGATACCGCCCACGGCGACTATCGAGGGCATAGACTTGGTGACAGAAGGCGTTATCACGATAAACCGCGTCAACGAGTATGCGAAAGACTACCTCGCCGACAACGAGAGCTACAAGCAATGGAACTACAAGCAGGACGGCGCGGCAATGATATCGCGTATGCTGTTTGAGGAAGCGACGGACATCAACTTCTACGTTGGAAGGGCTGTCAATCCCGCTCACCAAAACCCCAATCTGCCTATTAATTTCAACATTAAGATGCAGCTCGTCAACGAGTTATCGGAAAGTTTGAAAAAAATGGGCAAGAATATTAAGGTAAACTATTTCTAAGGAGAATACTAAATGCAGACCAACAACGCCCCCGTGGCAAAAAAGGATTACAAGTTTGATACAAAAGTTCAGTATCTGAAATACAAGGTGCTTCGCGAGGTTGCCCGCGAAGCTTGGCAAGGCACTCTCCTCGAGAACGTCCTCGATATCCCAAAGATTATAATTCCCGGCAAAACTCCCACAATGCGCTGCTGTGTTTACAAAGAACGCGCAATTTTAGGCGAACGTGTGAAGATAGCTATGGGCGGCGACAAAAATAACCCCAATGTTATTGAGGTTATCGAAACAGCTTGCGACGAGTGTCCGATGGGCGGCTACGAAGTCACTAACGCCTGCCGCGGCTGCTTGGCGCACCGCTGCGAGGACGCTTGCCGCAAGGGCGCTATCTCGTTCGACCACAACCAAAAGGCGCACATCGACAAGACAAAATGCGTCGAGTGCGGTCTTTGCGCGAAAAACTGCCCCTACTCCGCGATTATGAACTTTAAGAGACCGTGTATGAGCGCATGCAAGGTAAACGCTATTTCCATGAACGAGGACAAGGCAGCAAAAATCGACAACGACAAGTGTATTTCTTGCGGCGCTTGCGTTTATCAGTGCCCGTTCGGCGCGATAACCGACAAGTCGTTCATCATCAATGTTATCGATATGATTCAAAAGAGCCGGAACAACGAAAAGTATAAGGTTTACGCGCTCGTGGCTCCCGCGATAGGCTCGCAGTTCTCCTACGCAAAGCTCGGACAGGTGGTTCAGGGCATTAAAGAGTTGGGCTTCTTTACGGTTATTGAAGCGGCGCTCGGCGCGGATATGGTGGCTTGGATGGAAAGCAAGGAGCTTTCCGAATGCGGCGACTATCTCACCTCAAGCTGCTGCCCCGCTTTCGTGGACTATATCCGCAAGAGCTTCCCGAACATGGCAGACCACATTTCGAGCAACCTCTCCCCTGCCGGCACTATCGCGCGTTACATCAAATCTACCGATCCCGACAGCAAGGTTATTTTCATAGGTCCGTGCACCGCGAAAAAAATGGAGTTCCAGAAAGAGGAAGTTCGTCCGTATATCGACTCCGTAATAACATTTGAAGAACTGCAAGCGCTGTTCGACAGCCGCGATATCGATTTGAAGTCGCTCGACGAGGATATTCTCGACAACGCTTCCTACTTCGGACGTATTTTCGCGAGAAGCGGCGGCTTGGCTGACGCGGTAAAACAGGCGCTTAAGGAGCAGAACATCGACTTCGACCTTAAAGCTGTTTCCTGCGACGGCATCGAAGCTTGCAAAGTTGCACTTCTCAAAAAAGGAAAGAATATGCTCGACGCTAATTTTATCGAAGGTATGGCATGCGTCGGCGGCTGTATCGGCGGCGCGGGCTGTCTCACTCACGGCGAAAAGAACAAAGCCGAGGTCGACAAATACGGAAAAGAAGCTATGGAGAAAACCATTTCCGAGGCTATCAGCATGGTAAAACTTCCCGAGCACAACCACAACTGATCAACACACTTACCCCCGCCTTATGGCGGGGATTTTTTATAAAAAAAAGACTTCCGAGGGGGATCGGAAGTCAAAAAATAATAAAAAAACGTATAAGAGGAAAAATTTACTTGATCTCAGTTTTTAAATTCTCGCTCATCTTTTTGAGCGAAGCAGACACTGCCTTAAGCTCTTTTTCTGTTAAACCTTTAAGCATTGTCTTTTCAGCCTTTTCCAAAGCCGCCAGTACTTTCGCGTACATCTTTTTTCCTTTATCCGTGATATAAACATGTGTCTCACGACGATCGCTGTCGTTCTTTTCACGGCGAACAATCCCGTCACGCTCCATATTGCGAAGTGTGATACTGATAGTCGGCGCCTTGAGATTGGTGATTTTAACCAATTCCAACTGTGTCAGACTTTCATTTTCCATAAGCGGCTTCATAATATGCCGATAGGAATAACGCATACCAATGCGCTCCAATTCTTGACACACATAAACGCCAAACATATAGCTTGCTTCGTTTACCGCAGCTATGGAATCGTTTTCATTTACCATTAAAGTATTATTATTTGTTGTTTTCATATTTGTCCCTCTTTGTTTCCCTATAATTTATATACATAAAAAGCTATTTAGCTAAAATCAACTTTTAAGTAAAAACCTTTTTCTTAATATATTATACCTTTATTTTCTCAATATGTCAAGTGATTTTGACAAAATTTTCTGTGAAAAATAGGTGAAAATTTTATAGCAGGCACAAAATTATTTTATACGCGAGCACACATTTGCTTAATAAACGTTATAAGCTAAATTTACGAAATATTTGAAACATATCGAACCAAACTAAAGCGCTGCGTCATATTGACAAAATTCAAAATATATTGTAAAATAATAAAATAAGGGGTTACTTTATGAAAAGATATGTTCTGTCATTAAAGTGTCGTCTCAATGCGAGAATTCAAAAGCTGTACGATCTTACAATACGACAGCTTCTATTCATGAGGGATAAAGGAGAATTGGAATGAGCAAGCTTAATAAAATTTTGTCGCAGAGCTCCTGTGGAAAATGCCGCGTTTGCTGCGGTTTTGTAGACAGTGACAAATGGGAGATCCCGATTATTTTTCGAGAACTCCGCGAAAGCGTCGAGGAAAAACTTGGCGTGAAACTTATAACGCGTGGTGAGGAGTTCGTGTTTGATATGAAATTCAACGGCAATGAGATCTCTTACTGCCCTGCGCTCTCCGAAAACGGCTGTACACTAGGCGATTTGAAGCCGTTCGACTGTGCCGTTTGGCCGTTTCGAGTGAACAAATTGGGAGAAAAGCTCGTTATAACTGTGTCTCCCGTTTGCGATACCGTGTTTTCGCTTCCGCTGAAAACGCTCACAGAATTCGTAAACTCCGACGGATTTGCCGGTGAACTGTTTGCCGAAGCACGAAAGCATCCTGATATTGTTAAGCCTTACATTGACGGCTACCCCATTATCACCGTGGAAAAATAAAGAATCCGCGCGGAAATCGTTTCCGTGCGGATTTCTATAAATCAATCAATATTTGGGACGAAATTTTACAATGCTTTCCTTATTCAAAAGAATTACCAACGACGCCACCGCCATTGCAACTGCGCATATAATAAGGAATATGCCGCCCACAACTATCCCGCCTATGCTGGGGGTATCTGCAACGCCCAACATGGCTGAGAATGCAGAACTGTACAAAGATGTTCCGAAAGACAACGCCCCGCCATACATAACAAAGTTGAACACAAACATTATTACTCCGACGCCCGCGCAAACATACGAAAACAGGGATTTTTGTTTAGTGAGTATCGTAAACACAAGTCCCAAAACAGACAACGAGAACGCGATTATAGCGGGAACGCGCGCAAGGTTCATAAACGGGATCAAACTTTTTGCACCCAACTCCGCAGCGGCAGTATTTCCGGAGAAAACAGATACAACGGAACCTGCGGAAGCCATTGTGCCGATGGATCCGATAAGTATCAAAAGGCTAAGCAAAACGAGCGCACCTCTGATCACCTTGTTAATAAGATCAATGGTCTTAGGAGCCAAATTTAAATTGAAACCCGCCGATGGAGTTGCTTGGGGCGCGCCGAATTGAGTAACACCTTGCGGTGTTGTCTGTTGGAAGATCGGCGCTTGAGGTGCGGTCATTTGAGGAGCTGTCGGCTGGGGAACCGCCGCCTGAGGTGCGGTCATTTGAGGAGCCGTCGGCTGAGGAACCGCCGCCTGAGGTGCGGTCATTTGAGGAGCCGTCGGCTGAGGAACCGCCGCCTGAGGTGCGGTCATTTGAGGAGCCGTCGGCTGAGGAATCGCCGCCTGAGGTGCGGTCATTTGAGGAGCTGTCGGCTGAGGAACCGCCGCCTGAGGAGCAGTCATTTGAGAAACAGTCGGCTGAGGAACAGTTTGAGGAGCGCCGACGCTCACCTCATTTATCTCGGATTTCAAAGGCGTACCGCAAAAGCCGCAAAATGTCGCGTTATCATCGATCTCTTTTCCGCATTTGGGACAAAACATAATTCTTCCTCCATAGTCACAGTAAATTCATATTTTTATTTGTTTTCATATTTCCAAGAAAAAATAGGCTAAACAAATTCTTACATTTATATTATAACAAATTTTCATATATTTTGGCTAGTCTTATTTTCACCAAAAAAACACATTACAAATCATTAAAATTTTAAGTATTATACAATTTGACTTGACAGAGGTTAATTAAAATGTTATAATTTAAGTATAAATTAGGAAATTGGAAAGGAATTTTTATTTATTATGAAAACCAAAAGCGTTAAGGGCACCCGTGATTATCTGCCGCAGGAAGCGGAGCTTCGCGAATTTATGCAGAATACTATCGTGGAGATCTATCGTCAAAACGGGTTTTCGCGAATTATGACGCCCGCTGTTGAGGATATCGAAAACCTCGATAAATCGGACGGCGGCGATAATCTCAACCTTATTTTTAAGATACTTAAACGCGGCGACAAGCTGCAAAAAGCGCTTTCAAACGGCGCGGAAAACGACCTTTGCGATATGGGCTTGAGATACGACTTGACGCTGCCGCTGACGCGCTATTTTGCGGCAAACCGTCAAAGTCTCCCCTACCCTTTTAAGGCTATCCAAACGGACAAGGTATACAGAGCGGAAAATCCGCAAAAGGGCAGACTTCGCGAATTTATGCAGTGCGATATAGACGTTATCGGCGATCCAGAATCGGAATGCGAGATAGAACTTATCGCGGTGACGGCAAAGGCTCTCAAAGCGCTTGATATCGGCGAATTTACCGTGCGCGTGAACGACCGCGCAGTACTTAACGGCATGCTGAAAGCGCTCGGTTTTGCGGAAAGCGAGCTTTCCTCGGTTTGCGTAAGCTTTGACAAGCTTGACAAGATCGGCGCGGACGGCGTTGTCGAAGAGCTGCTTGAAAAAGGCTATGATAAAACGGCAGTGGACAAGCTCTCCGAAGTGCTTTCGCAATTGCCGCTGACATTGGACAAAGTTACGGAAATTGTAGGTGCGGAAGCTACGGCGCGGCTTTCTAAAATCATTAACGCAAGCCGCGAAATTTCGGGCGGCAAATACGGCGTTGAATTTGATATTTCGCTTGTTCGCGGACAGGGCTACTACACGGGAACCGTATTTGAAGTGCGCTCGGAGAATTTCGGCAGCTCGGTCGCGGGCGGCGGAAGATACGACAAGCTTATCGGCAAATTTATCGGCGAGGATATACCCGCGTGCGGTTTTTCAATCGGCTTTGAGCGTATTTTCAGCATTCTCTGCGAACAAAAGCGCACGGCTTCCTCAAAGCAGAAGCTCGCGATATTCTACGAGGACGATTTTGCTGCGGTTTACGCGAAAGCCGAGGAACTGCGCGAAAGCTACGACGTTGGTGTTTTTAAGAAGCCGAAAAAACTCGGCGCGTTCCTGAACAGGCTTCAGGCGGGCGGATTTTCGGGCTTTGCTTACTCCGATGGAAACATTAAAATGTTTGACAAGTAAATTTTGAGGTGAATTAGTATGGTACTGGTTTTAACTTCGGATAATAACGCGGGGGCGCTTGTTGTAAAGGGACTTGAAAAACTGAACATTTACGCGGTGTGCCGCGGCGATAATTCGGATATCGGCGAGATCACTCAATATGAAGCTATGTTCTTTTCAGGGGATTTCGCAATAAGCTCCGTTGACTGCGCCGCGCTTGCGAAAAAACTCTGCGGAGAGTTTGCGGCGGCGGAGATCCCCGTGATTTTCGACCCGACCGTAAGCGTTCTCCAGCCCGAAAGCTATGATGTTATAAACGACCTTGCGACGCGCTGCGGGATCTTTGTGCCAAGCGACGAGGACGCAGCCGCGCTTTGCGGCTTAAACGACCCCGAAAAAATAGCGGCGCGCTATCTCGAACGCGGAACTCCCAAAGTCGTCGTGACGCTCGATAAGAAAGGCGCATATTTCAAAAGCGCCAAGGAATCGGGGTATACACCGACTTTCCGCGCGGATAAGGTGATAGACCCCAAGGGAGCGGGGAACGCTTTCGCGGCGGGCTTGATAAGCGGCGTTATTGAAAATATCCCGCTTGCCGAGGCTGTGGTGCGCGCAAATGCCTGCGGCGCGATCTACATTCAGCACGACGGCGGTTATTTCCCCGACGTATCCGAGCTTCGCGACTATATGCTCTCAAACCGCTTTGCCGTTGAGGGCTGCAAGGAGTTTTGATATGACGCTTTACGTTACCGATCTTGACGGCACGCTGCTGCGTTCCGATACCTCTATCTCGGAATATTCCGTAAATACGCTTAACCGTCTTATCGGCGAGGGCGTGATGTTTACTTACGCTACGGCGCGTTCCTTTGTAAGCGCGTCGCCGCTCATAAAGAAGCTGAATTTATCCTGCCCTGCCGTTATTTTCAACGGCGTTTTCGTTGTTGAACCGAAAACCGGAAAGCATATTATCGAGAACGTTTACTCTAAAGAATGTCAAAAAACAGCGCGGGATTTTTTCATATCCGAAAACGTCGCGCCGTTGGTTTATTCAAACATTGACGGCAAAGAGCGCGTGTCCTACCTTGAAAGCCGCTTTGAGGACGTTGCTAATTATGTGAACACTCGCCGAGGCGACAAACGTCTGCGCCCCGTAAAAAACTATGACGAGCTGTTTCAGGGCAACGTGTTCTATTTTACGATAATAGACCCCAAAAACGTGCCGCTGTACGACAGCGTTTTCACTCTTGAAAACGGCTTTGCGCGAAACGTTCAGCGAGACACCTACGACGATATGATTTGGTATGAGATCTACGACAAAAACGCGTCTAAGGCGAACGCGGTTTTGCAGGTAAAAGAGCTTATAAAAGCTGACGCGCTGGTGTGCTTCGGCGACAATTTCAACGATGTTTCGATGATAAAAGCCGCCGATGTGGGAGTCGCCGTGGAAAACGCGTGCGGCGATCTCAAAATGCTTGCGGATGTAATAACGGGCAGCAATAATAACGACGGAGTGGCAAAATTCATTGATAGACGAAACTAGATTTTCACAAGCCGTGGAGACCGCCTTGCAGCGCGAACGCGGCTTGCACGGCTCGGTGGGAACGCAAAACGAGAAGCTGATACACGCGGCGCTAAAAAACTACTACGCGCCGTTTTCAGATGAACAGGAAATAAAGATAGGCGGTTTTTTCGCGGACGCGGTTTGCGAGGACGGCATTTTTGAGATACAAACACGCCAGCTTTACAAGCTGAAAGAAAAGCTGAGAACTTTTTTGGAATTTTCGCGCGTTACGGTGGTCTACCCCTCTCCGTGCGTTCTGGGAACGGTCTACATAAACGAGCAAAGCGGCGAGATCGTCAAGGAAGTGAAGCCGCGAAAGATGAACTCTCTGCTGAAAACTTTTGAGGAGATATACTCAATACGCGAAGTTTTGAACAACGAAAATCTGCGGATCATCATAGCGCGGTTAGACGTTCAAAAGCGCGTGTATTTTAACGGAGAAATTCCCGATATGAGAAGCCGCCGCGAACGAAAAAAGTGCCGCGCCGAAAAATTCCCGTTAAAGCTTTGCAATGAGATAATTCTCGAAACCGTGTATGATTACACGAAATTTCTGCCCGACGGTCTGCCCGAAGAGTTTACCAAAAAAGAATTTTGCGCGGCGTCTTCGGAAAGCGGTTCTTCGCTGCGATTAGAAATCCTGCGAACGGTCGGAGTAATCGAAAAAACAGGAAAGAAAGGCAACGCCTATCTATATAAAAGGAGTTTGTAATGGTTAATTTCATTGTCGGAACTGCCGACCTGAATATTTCGGCGCAGGTGCGTGAAAATCTGATAAAGCAATTAAAAAGCAGCTCGGAAAAACAAAAAATCATATACATAGTCCCGGATCAGTTTGAATATGAAACCGAAAAAGCCATATACAAGGCACTGGGAGAAGATCTGTCACAAGCGCTTTTGAAACGATTTTACGAAATAAATATTACTACGTTCTCACGCCTTTGCCGAGAAATTCTCGAAGCCAACGGAGAACATCGCCCGTTTGCGGACGATATCGTGAAAAACATTATCATGCACAAAACGCTCTCCGAAAACAGGAGTTCGCTTTCCGCGCTTAATAAGATCGCTTCGCATCGGGGATTTTGCGAAAAAATGGTGAAAACCGTCTCGACGCTCAAGACCTCGGGAATTACCGCTAAATCCCTTGAGCTTAGCATTAACGCCATTTCCGAGATTGACAAGTCGCTTGCTTCCGACAAGCCCATTATGAAAAAGCTTTCCGAGACCAATACCCTTTACACCAACTATGAAAGTCTTTTAAGCTCATATATAGACAAATTGGACGTTACCGCATTGGCGGCGGGCATCATAACGAAAAAAGACTGCAAAGCGTTTAACGGAGCAAGCGTTTTTGTTGACTGTTTTAACGATTTTACGGCAAGTCAGCTGCAATTTTTGAAAAACGTTATGAAAAAAGCGGACAGCGTTACTTTCGGATTTACCTCAAACCGAAACAGCGACCGCGACGTGTTCAAAACGCCAAATAATCTTATCGGCATTTTAAGAGACGAAGCGGAAAAAGATCACACGGTTGAATTTTTTGAATATAACCTTGCAGAAAGGCTTGACGAAAACTCGCCGCTGCGCGGACTTTCCAAATACTTGTTCCAAACCCCGAACAGCGGCGCGGCTTTGGGCGACAACTGTCAGCTTATAAAGGCGCGCGACATTTACGAAGAGCTTGACTACGCCGCCGCGAAGATCAAGGAACTTACGCTTGACAACGGATATTATTACAACGAGATCGCGGTGCTCTGCCCCGATATAAACGCTTACGGAAAATATGTGGAGAGCGTTTTCAAAAAATACGATATCCCGATTTTCCTCGATACGCCCGAGCCTATTTTGTATCAGCCGCTGATAAATCTTGTAAGCTCTATTTTGAACGCGCTGGACGACTTTTCCGTTGAAACCGTTTTAAGCTGCGTTAAAACAAATTTTTTCGGAAAACCAAAATCCGGTGAGAACCTTGATGCTCCGCAAAAGTTCACCGCGCTTGCCGACAGAGAAATAGACATATTTGAAACCTATGTTTACGAATGGGATCTGAAAACAAGTCATCTCAAAAAGCCGTTTACATTCGCGGACAAAAACACCGAGGATGCGGAAACCGTAAGAAGAGCTGTTGCCGAGCCTATCCTAAAGCTGCAAAAAAGCCTAACCAAGCAAGGAAAAGCGATAAACGGCGCGGAGATCACGGAGAAGCTCTACAATTTTTTGATAAACGAGGTCGGGATAAAACGTACTATTGATTACCGCTGCTATAAGGACGACGGGTCGGGTCCGGACGAGGACAAGGTCGCGCTGTATCAACGGCTTTGGGACGCGCTTATCGATATTTTCAACAAACTGCACGAGCAGCTTGGCGATACCAACGTTACCATCTCGGAATACGCCGATATCTTCCGCGAGATCTGCACTGTCACAACACTCGCAAACCCGCCGCAGGTCGTTGACAGTGTTTTGGTGGGAGATATAGACCGCACGCGCGCCGACAACATCAAAGCCGCGTTTATTGTCGGCGCGTCCTATGAGGCGTTCCCCACGCCCGCCTCGGAAGCGGGTATCTTCTCTCAATACGAGATAGAGCTTATCCGCGGCAAAATAGACAAGCTAAAAGAGGAAAATTGTTCCGATGAAAGCGCGGATACCGACGTTCTCTCGCTTATCGGCGACATCGACCGCGGTTTTTACTGTCTGAAAACCGCCGAGGAACAATACGATCTGTCGCTGTACCGCGCCTACCGAGCCGTTACTCTGCCAACAGAATATCTCTGCATAAGCTGCCCCGAAAGAAGCGCGGGCGGCGAAGAATTGACGGCTTCGGACGTTTTCGCGGAAATTACTTCAACCTTTAAAGACGTATCGATAATAAACGCGGCGGATTTCGGGAACAAATTCTACTGCCGCACGCTCAAGGCAGCGAAGATGCGCTATGCCATGGGATTAAACGAAGGTCCCTACGAAAACGACGTTTTGCGCGAGGTTCTTAACAACGAGGATCGCGAATTTGTCAACGTTCTCGACGAAATTCGCGGTGCGCGCGAGGATAAGGCTTACGCCAACGGCAGCGAGGATTTCTCCGGAAAACACACTCTTTCCGACAAGACGGCACGGCTGATTTTCTCAAAATCGATTGGCACCACCTCCATTGAAAAGCTGAACGAATGCAAATTCAAATATTTCTGCGAAAAAGGGCTTAACATCGACGAACGTCAGCGCCGCAGCTTTACCAGAAATCGCCGCGGCGTGGCTATCCATTACATTTTCCAACACGTTCTCAACGAGTACAGCGGCGATATGAACGCTTTTTTCACGCTTAAAAGAAACGAGCTGCTTTCTCTTTCCAAAAAGTATCTCGATAAATACCGCGCCGAGGAAACCAACAACGACAACGCTGAGGACAAGCGAACGGAGTATCTTTTCAACAATATCGCAAGCTCAGCTACCGATGTGCTGATTACTATTCAAACAGAGTTGTTTTTTAGGCACTACCGCCCGAAATTTTTCGAGCTGAATATCAATACCGCCCCCGACAGCGAACAAAGCCGCCACGCTATCATTGACAACGAGCAATCCGGAAGTATAAGCCTGCCGGAACCCGAGATATTTTGCGAAAACGGCGCTGCGCCAATAGCCCCCAAGTCCGCCGCTCTCGATGAGACCGACGAAAACGCGCCTTTTCTTATCACCGCGCCCCTTGAAATAAAGCTCGGCAGCGGCGATACCGTCACGGTGCACGGCATAATAGACCGTGTGGATATGTTTAAAGCAAACAACGATAACGACAACTCAAAAGCGGCATACTATGTTCGCGTTATCGACTACAAAAGCGCCGTTCACTCGTTCGACTTAAACAACGCCAAAAACGGAATGAACATTCAAATGCTTCTGTATCTTTTCGCTTTGCAAAGCGCGAACAAGGACAACAAGTCAATAGAACTTCGCCCGGGCGGAGTAAGCTACATTCCCTCCAACAACAACGGCGCTTTCGACAAGGAACTGCCGCCCTACCGTCTGCTCGCGATGAATTACCACGAAAGCGGCTTACTCGTTAAAGACGATGTTACCGAGGATGATTACAACAAGTACAAGGACTCGGTTTTCCAAAAAGTTGACGCGGACAGCACTCTTGAAGAAAAAGACCGTCAAAAAATCAAAAATTCCTTTGAACCCAACGAAAACAATCTCGCGAACGCAGACAAATTTGACGAACTGCGCCGCGAGGTCATCGGAAAGATAACCGAAAATCTCGACGCGATCTTCAGCGGTACGATCGACGCTTTGCCAACGTCTTATTATCAATCCGTTATAAACACCGACGGAAGCGCTTCTCAAAAGCTTACCGACCCGTGCAAATACTGCCGTTTTTCCGATATTTGCCAAAACGCCGGAAAGAACGTAAACAAAATCGAAAAGGAGAGTGAAAGCAATGACGAACAAGGTTGATTTGAACACGGAACAGCAGGCAGCCGTTGATTTGGCTCACGACAGCCCCGCTATCGTATCGGCGGCGGCGGGCAGCGGAAAAACCACCTTGCTTGTGGAGCGTATCATTCGCTTGATCTCCGATAGATATTTGGATATTCCCGCAGACAGCCTGGCGGTTATGACATTTACCAAAAACGCCACAAAGAATATGCGCGAGAAGCTTAATCGCGCTTTAAACGAACGTATCAAATCTCTTGCGGGTGAAAAAAACGACGAGGAACGCGAGCTTCACGACTATCTTAAAAAGCAGCTTTTCGCGCTTAGGCGCGCGTCGATCTCAACAATTGACGCTTTCTGCCTCAGAATGATAAAGGAAAACGCGGAAGCGTTTGACATGCCCGTAAATTTCACGGTTGCCGACGGCGCGAAAAAAGCCGCAATGCAGTCGCAGGCGATGAAAGCGGCTATGGAGGAATTGTATAACGGTTCTTCGTTCACCGACGAGGAACGCGACGCGCTGTTCTTTTCATTCAGTTTTGAGGACGACGGCGCTCTTGAAAAGGCAGTTTTGTCGGCGGCGGACAAACTTTCGAGTTTCACCAATCAAAAAGGCTGGCTGAACTGCGCGAGTTCAGTTTACAGCGATATCCCGTCTATTGAAAAGAACTTTCTGCCGCTCTGGGACAATCGGCTTGACGCTTATGTAAACGACGCTGTAAGGCTTTGCAAAAGCTATTCAGCGGAAAAGCTTTACGATGAGCTTATGAGTGCGGTAAAAGATGAGACCGCTGCGAAAAAAAGCGATAAATTCAGAGACGAGGTTATGCCGCTTATCAAAGAATATATAAAACTTGACGAAACCCGCATAAACGCGCTTCAAAACGATCACGCCGCCTACAAAGCCTCAAAGACATTTGCCAACCTGAATCTGATGATTGAGAATTTAGAACACAACTCCGAAAAAATGTCCAAAATAAACTCTAACAGCGGCAGACAATATGACGGCAAACAGAGGTTTAATTTTATCTCGAAAAGTATTGACGGATGTGTTGATAGAATTTTGGAGCTGAAACCCGATTTAAAATCGGAAACAGATATTTTCCCGACAACTCAAAAAGCCGTGAACTCTTTTTTGCGGCTGTTGGAAATATATATCGACATTTATCAATTGGAAAAAAGCACGGAGGGCTGCGTTGATTTTTCGGACTGCGAACTGCTGCTTTACGAAAAGCTGAACGAAAACAACGGTGAAAACCTGTTCCGTCAACAGATTTCAGAACGCTTTAAGTGCCTTATCGTCGACGAGTTTCAGGACTCCAACGAAATTCAGGCGAAGATATTTGAGCTTATCGGCGGCAGCAACCGCTTCTATGTCGGCGACGTCAAGCAGTCTATCTATGCGTTCCGCGGCGCGGACCCGTATATTATGGCGGAGCTTTGCGGAAAAGACAACAAAACGTTCACCAAAACGCTTCTAAACACAAATTACCGCAGCGGCAAAGCGGTTATAGACACCGTAAATCTCGCGTTTACGGGGCTTATGACGGCGAATTACGGCGGTGTGGATTACGACGAAAGCAGTCGGCTGAACCCGCGCCCCGACCTTCCGCAATATGATGAAACGGTCAAAGAGCTTTACCGCTCGGAGCTTTGCTTTGTAACTGCGCCTAAAGCGGCTCAAGATGACGCTGACGACAAAGATATGACCCTGCCGCGTTATGTCGCGAATAAAATTAAAAAGCTGCACGATGATCCTAACTTTCTTATCGGCAAGGATAAGGAACACGAAGGACAGCCCGCGAAGTATTCCGATTTTATCATACTGCTTCGCACAAACTCCAAAACCGAATGCTACCGCAAGGCTCTGAAAGAACTTGGGATAGGCTCTGCGGTACCGAAAGGCTCGGGGTTCTTCAATGCTGAGGAGATCGTGCTGATATGCAATTATCTTAAAATAATCGACAATCCTATGTTAAACGAGGAAATGCTTAAGGTCTTAATGTCGCCGATCTACCGCTTTACCGCCGAGGAAACTGCTCAGCTCAAAATGGGGATCTTGGGCATTCAAAACGCCGGCGACGAGCAGCTTAAAGCCATTTCCAACGCTTACAGGAAACGCAAGCTGTTCACTTGCGTAAAAGACTGTATGTCTCAAAAAGCCGTGATCGGCGATGAAAAGGGTGATGTTACACGCACAATATCACCGAAGCTTAAACGGTTTTTCAATGATTTGTCGGGTTTCAGAAATTTTATGAACTCCAACTCATTAGACAACCTGATCCGTAAAATATACGAGGACACCGATTTTATTTCAATCGTTTCAGCTTTTGAGGACAGCGAAAGCCGCGTGGAAAATATCAGACTTATGCAAAGGCTCGCGGGTGATTTTGAAGCGCGCGGCGGAGGAAATCTGGGTGATTTTCTGCGTTTCCTCGAACGCGCAAAGGAAAACAACTCCAAAAGCATTGAACAAGCCGCGCGCGCCGAAAGCTCCTCGGACGCGGTCCGCATAATGACGTTCCACGGCTGTAAGGGCTTGGAGGCTCCCGTTTGCATAATGTCGGAACTTCAATCTCAAATGAACAAATCCGATCTTTCAAGCAATCTCATATTAAACCGCGACCATTTTCTTGCAATGAAGCACACTGACAGAAAGCGGCGGTTTAAAATGAAGCCCGCGGCTTATAGGGCGCTTTCGGAATTTATACGCGAAAGACAACTCGGCGACGAGCTTCGGCTGTTATACGTTGCAATGACGCGCGCTCGGGAAAAACTTATCATGGTGTCGGCGACAGGTGAAAAAAGTCTTACGGAATTTGAGGATTTTATAAAAAAGAACCGCGTTTCGCCGGAATTATTTAACTCCGTTTATGAAAACTATGTGCCTTTTAAATGCGTGTTCGCCAATCTTTTAAACGGCATATCGGAACTTGAAAAGCCCAAGAAGCCGCGAAAATCAAAAAAAGACGTGGAAACGCCCGCTGTTGATGATGAAAAGATCACTAAACGCGAGATAGCGTTTAACAATATAGAATGCAAACTTTCGGTAGAGAAATACAGTCCGACGGACAGCATTTCCGTACCCGTTAACAACATAAAAAAGCGCGCTCCCTCACAACAAGAGATCGACGAAATTTCGCAGTTGTTAAAGCAGGAATACAAACCTCGCAATTTCGGAGATACTCAGCAAAAGGCTAAATTTACCGTGACGGAGCTTGCTCACAAAAAAGAACCGAAACCTATCGGTCTGACGAAGCCGTCGTTCATAAAAACGCAAAACTCCGCTGCCGTTTCGGGCGTTGAGAAAGGCAACGCGTATCATCACTGTATGGAGCATTTTCCGCTTGACGAAGTGAAAGCCGATATGAACGAGGACGATATTCTTAATGCCGTAAACAAAGCCGTAGAAGCAATGGTAAAAGAACGCAGAATTACCGAGGAAGAAAGCAGCATAATCGAGAACTTCCGCGTTGCCAAATTCTTTGTAAGCCCGTTGGGAAAACGCGTTCTTAACGCTTACGCGCAAAATCACGATAACGTCAGACGTGAACAGCCGTTCTATGCCGAGGTAAACGGACGCGAGGTTCGTCGGGATTACGACGGTATTTTAAGCATTCAAGGTCAGATAGATATGTACTTTATCGAGGACGGCGAGATCGTGGTCGTGGACTACAAGAGCGACACCTTGGAAAATCTGGCGAAAGAACAAAAGAACTACGAATTTCAGGTAGAGATATACAAAAATATTCTCGGAAAACTCACCGGGATAAAAGTCAAGGAGATGTACCTGTACGCTTTTTTGGCGGACGAGGAAATGAAAATATGAAGAAATTTTTTACAGCCGCAATTGCTGCGGCGGCTATGCTTTTTACAACGCTAACCGCGTTTGCGGAAACCACAGGCTTTGCTTCGGAAAGCGAGACCGTGATATCCGCACAAACGCCATACGACAAAAAATATGTCAGCATAGACTGGCACACGTTCTCCGGGGAAACTGTCGGCGTGCCGCTGACTTATGAGGAGTTCGCGCTTATCCCCACGCAGAACAAGGTGAACAAGCTCTCCGAAAAAGACGGTTCCGTTGCCGCTGCGGCGGAATTCGACGAAAAGATATCGGAAAACTGCCGCGGCGCGATCGTCGGCAAAACGTTGGTTCAGCCGACGCGAACGTCAATTTACGCGGTCGATCTCACAGATATGAGCGTTATTTGTTCAAAAACGTTCGGGGAAATTTGCACCGATATCGCGGCTTCGGATAATCTCGTTTACTTTGGTTACAAGGACGGTGAGAGGTTCAAATTCGTATGCGCGGACATTGATAATCAACTTGAAACCGTATGGGAATACGGCTCCGACAAGACCGTGACCTCGCCCGCTCGGATAGGCGATAAAATAATTTTCGGCTGCGGCGAAAAATTGATAATTCGCGTTGACGACGACTTTGCCGAAAACGACGTCGGTGCTGAAATAAAACACGTTTTCGCGGGAAAGTACGCGTTGTTTATGTCTTGCTCAAACGGAGAACTTCGGAAGGTCCGCCTTGAAGCGGACGGAAAAGCCGAAGAAGATTCACAGGGAAAATGCGCGCTCGGCGAAAATCTAACCGCGCCAGTCGGTGTGGAAAACCACATTTATGTTGGCAGCGACGAGGGCTTTTTCCTTGTGGACGGACTAAATATGGAAGTCACAAAAGAATTTGAAGAATTAAAGGGCGCGTCCACGCCTATTGTAACTGTCGGCAGGGGAGTTCGTGCCTACACCGCCGCGCCGCACTCCGACCCAAACGGCAGCCGCTGGTATCTTTACAGCGTCCTAGACACGGACGAGGGACAAACGTTGTCGGAGCTTGCTAAGATCATTGACTTTACAAACGGTAAAATTGCCGTTGCGAAAAGCGGTCGGATGTTCTTCCGAGACGCTAACGGGCAAGTCTGGGCGATCTCGGCGACTAAACCCAGCGTTATAATGATGATAATAAAGATCGTGCTGATAATCGCGGTTTTCATTATGATACTGCTTATTCTGCGGGCTTGGGCGAAAAAACGTCAAGCGAAAAAGCCGCCGGAATATTAAAATTCGGCTTATGCCGTAAAATACAGGAGGAAAAAATGGAAGTTTTATTGAAAAGTGAGAACTGTTCCGCTAAGGTCATCTCAAAGGGCGCAGAACTTAAAAGTCTTACCGTGCGCGGACGCGAACTTATGTGGCGCGCCGACCCCGCGTTTTGGGGGAAAACGTCTCCCCTGCTGTTCCCAATGATCGGAACGCTGAAAGACGGCAAAACCATTATTAACGGCTCCGAGTACAAAATCTCAAAGCACGGATTCGCGCGCGATCTGGAACTTTCTCCCGAGACTGTGACTGGCACCTCGGCGATGTTTTCGCTGGAACAGAGCGACTACACAAAGGCAATGTACCCGTTTGATTTCAGGTTCACAATTCAGTACACGCTGAAAACAGACGGAATAACGGTAACCTACCGCGTTAAAAACAACTCCGCGGAGAAAATGCCGTTTTGTATCGGAGCGCACCCCGCGTTCGCGTGCGACGGCGAGTTTTCCGATTACCGCTTGGAATTTCAGAAAATCGAAAACGCAGCCGTACCCAACTATAATTTAAATTCGGGTCTTCACGAGGAACACAACCGCCGCGAAATTCTCAAAGACGATAATATCGTGCATCTGAACCACAAAATGTTCTACACGGACGTGTGCTATTTCGACAAACTGCGCTCGCGCTCGGTAATGCTTTTGGGCAAGGACAACAAGGGCGTTCGCGTAGATTTCCCCGACTTCACGAGCCTTGGCGTTTGGCAGGCAAAAGACGCGCCGTTTCTCTGTATTGAGCCATGGTGCGGCTCTGCTGACTTCGACAACTGCTCGGGTGTTTTTTCGGAGAAACGCGGCGTCGTAATTCTTGATCCCAACGAGGAAAAAGCGTTTACTTACTCCATCACGGCAATCGGATAAATTATCGCCAAAACAAAAGCGGGGAGCATTTCGATCACGGCTCCCCGCTTTTTTATTCTTCCTCTTGATTTTAAGATTTGTTCCCCTTACGCAGTTTTATTATGTCGTCCACAATTGCATTAAACGCTTTCAAAACTTTTGGGTTAAACAACCCGCAGTCGCCGTCGTTTATCATATTGATTGCGGTTTCATAATCAAACGCCGATTTGTATACTCTCGCCGAGGTCAACGCGTCAAAAACGTCCGCCACTGCCACTGCCTGCGACCATATCGGTATATCATCGCCGATAAGCTTATCGGGATATCCGCAGCCGTCCCATCGTTCGTGATGATGACGGCAAATATCGTAACTGTAACGGTAAACCTCCTCATCCATAATGTCCTCGGGCATTTGCGACAAAATATCGCACCCTTTCACCGTGTGAATTTTCATGATCTCAAACTCATCGGGCGTAAGCGGTCCGGGCTTTTGCAGAATATTGTCGGGAATAGCGATTTTTCCCACGTCGTGGAGAATTGCCGCCATTCCTATTTTCTCAATGGAACGCTTTTCAAGATAATATTCGGGATTATCCGCGCTGATTTTCTCAAGCAGTCGGATTGTAATACCGCGAATTCGCTTAACGTGCTCTCCTGATTCGCAGTCGCGGAACTCAATAAGCGTCGCCAGAACTTCAACCATTTTGTTGTTTATTCGCTCGATTTTTGCAATGCTTTCATTAACAACATCTTCCAATTCGTTTCTGTGCCGATATAACTCAATAATGTTGTTGATACGCGATTTTATAAAGCACATTCGGAACGGTTTTGATATTACATCAACCGCGCCCAAGCTGTATGCACTTGATAGCAGCTGCATATTATCAGCGGCTGTAATGATAAATACGGGCATGTGATAAATTTTACCCGTGCGGTTAAGCTCAATAAGCACAGTCATTCCGTCCATTACCGGCATAACCAGATCCAACATGACCGCTATTATGTCGTTATCGCTGTTTATAATATTGAGAGCCTCCTCGCCGTTTTGAGCTTGAATAACATTATATTCCTCCTTGAAAAGCTCTGCCAAGATCACGCGGTTTATCTCTTGATCGTCGACGACCAAAATAGAATTTTTCACTTCATTCACCTTCATAAGTATTTTGAAATGCACTCCAAAAATTTTTTCTGGATCTCCAACGTTTCTTTCAAAATCACGATTGCTTTATCTGTTTCACCTCCGCGGAAAAGTTCAACTATCTCAGTATAGCCTTTGTAGAGCGGAGTCAGCGAAAGATTGCCCGTAACGCCTTTCAAAGCGTGAGCGTTTGAGGTCGCGGCATCAATATCTCCGGATTCCGCGAACTCCAGAACAGGAGAATCAGCGACAACCTTGGGATATTTTTTCAGCATTTTTTCATATAGCTCACTGTTTCCCATAAATCTGCCGAGCGCGTCTTTTGTATCCGCGCCTAAGGCATTTATTTCATCAATTAAACTCAAATCGATTACCCCCTAAAAGGTTTACTCTCTGCCGTGCTTTTCAACCGTCAGAGAGCAAATTTAAATTCTTACATCAGATACGGCAAGATCGTAAGCTCGTCATAATCATTGGAAAGACGGAAGCTGTTTTCAGGCAAATCACAGTTGGGATCGCGCAATATCTTCTCCGCTTCGCTATATGGGCAAGCGAATACCAGCTTGTGTCTGAACAGCGAAAGGAAACCGCTTGCCGTAGTCCCCGCGCTTCCGGAGATGAACATAAAGTGTGCTCCGCTGCGCGGTCCTTTAACCAACGCTTTCTTCAAAACCCCGATCATATCATCGGCGTGCATGGAAGCCACAAGCAAATCGCCGCCGAGAACTATCTCAAAAGCGTCCCAACGCTCACCGTTGTCAAGCTTATCGGCAATTTCCCTAACGCGCTTTTCGGCTTTCGCACCCTCAAATACAGGCAAATCTTTCAAAGCGCCGCAGCTTTCAAGCTCGGTATAGACGGGATTACTTCTGCAAGCCAAAATCTCGGTCTTAACGCCCTGCTCTTCAAGCGAACGCAATGCCGCCCTGACCGTCAAAGCTGCGCTGTTCTTCTCACGCGCGGGCGCGATTGCAAGCAAATTCTCGCCGAAATCATCATACAAACGAATAGGATAATCGCCCATAAATCTGCACGGCTCACCCAAGAACAGCAAATACTCATCGTCGGCGCGCTTGCCAAGCTGTTCCTCACGGTAATCGCTGCGGTCGTCATAACGGCTGGCAGTCTTTCTGTCGCCAATAAACGGATGCTTGTCAAGATACTCTTCCAAATTTTCGGAATATTCCAAAACTGCCTTGTAGGTGTGCTTATTTTCGGCCTTGACACCGACAAGCCGCACCAACGTTAAGCCGTCAGTGCTGTTTTCATCTGCAATAAACGCGCACCCCGTCGGGATCTTCTTCAACGATTCCACTTCATTGTCATAAAGTCGTATTCCGCTGAAAAGCTTGTGCACGGACAAATCCTTGCCCGATACCACTATTGCACTGTGAATTACGCAGCCCTCCATACAAGCGGGTCTGTCTCCGTCCTCGGAAAATTCACTTCCGCTTAACAGGAAATGAATGCCGTAATTAGCGCAGTCCTTAAAGAGCTTCGAAAGCTTGCTGTTGTAATTTCTTCCGAAATACTTCGATGTGCCGCCCATATTTTCCGAAAATCTCGGGAATGAATTCACAGCCACAACGATACTTGGCATAAACACATCTGCGGGAACGCTGTCAAAGCCGTTCCAGCCATTTTCCGCGAAAGCTTCAATGCGGCGATCCATTTCGGAGACGATAACATCTGCAAAATCAAGCGAAGTCTCCGCGCCCGTATCCGCAACAAGATACTTAATATGAGCGGGCGTATTGTCGGCATACTTCATAAACTCGCCGTTGCCGCAGTCAAAAAGCCACAGTTCTACATCATCGGGGTGGGTGTCTGCAATGATCTGCGCCAAAATGCGCTCCATTATCTGATTGCGTCCCGCGCTGCGGTTTCCGCAAATATAGGTTATGTTGCCGTCAATGCTGAGCTTGGTGGGAACGCCCTCAACGGTTTTTCCTATTGAAACATTCGGAAGCTTGCGTATTCCTTTTCCAAAGATATCCTCCGCGGGTTCTTCAACGGGCGCAGGCACGTACTGTCTCGCTGAAGCATTCCCCTCAGTATTATTTACGGGCGAAGCGTAAGTCGGAATTTCCTCCTCGGGCGAATTTGCATTATCGGTAATTTCCTCGACGGACGATGTTCTTTTACCCGTGTTGTCGGATTTTCTGTTATCAACAAACTGTTCGATCTTACGTCTGCCCGCGCCAATAACGCCCTTAATGGGATTGCGAGATTTTTCCGGAGCGGTTGTGATCTCGGAGTTTTTAACATGCGGATGATCGGTGATCCTGTACGTCATATCCGGAGTAATGCTCTGTTGAGAACGGAAATCCTGCGACGGAGCCGCTCCCGGAACTTTCGGCTTATTTCTATCGGTAATTCTGTACGTCATATCAGGCTCGATCTTCTTTTCGGAACGGAAATCGGGCGCGGACGCTGTCGGCGCAGAAGTCGCCGCGGATGCGTTCGTCTTGTTCCTGTCGGTAATTCTGTACGTCATATCAGGCTCGATATTTTGTTCGGGACGGAAATCGGGCGCGGGCGCTTTCGGCGAAGAGGTCGCCGCAGAAGCGTTCGGCTTGTTCCTGTCGGTTATCTTGTGCTTCATATCGGGCTTGGTATCCTGTTCGAGACGGGAATCGGGCGCGGGCGCTTTCGGCGAAGAGGTCGCCGCAGAAGCGTTCGACTTGTTCCTGTCGGTAATTCTATATGTCATTTCAGGCTCGATGTTCTGTTCGGGACGGAAATCGGGCGCGGGCGCTTTCGGCTCAGATTTCTCCGCAGAAGCGTTCGGCTTGTTCCGATCGGTAATTCTATACATCATATCAGGCTCGATGTTCTGTTCGGGACGGAAATCGGGCGCATCATAATCAACAAGCGGTTTCATTCTGCCGAGATTTTGCGGAGTTTCTCTCGCGGCAAGCGGATCAAAGGGCGGCGGTAACTCATCGTCAAGCTCCGATACCATTGTGACTGTAACGTCCTTTTCAACCTTAGGCTGCGGTTGAGAGAACAAAATGTGTGCGGGAACAGGCTCTTTGGCAGAACCGTTATCCATTTTTTCATTCTTATCAACAGGTTCTTCATTGTCCGGCTGCTTGGGTGCGTCTATATTTGACACAGGCTCCGCTTCATCAACGGACTGCGGCTCGTCAAATGATTCCGTAAACTGCTCCTCCACGGGCTGAGGTTCATCGAAAGATTCCATCGTCGATATTTCTTCCTCGGGCTGCGGCTCCTCGAAAGATTCCATTGTTGACATATCCTCTGCGGGCTGCGGCTCCTCGAACGATTCCATTGTTGACATATCCTCTGCGGGCTGCGGCTCCTCGAAAGATTCCATTGTTGACATATCCTCTGCGGGCTG
>CANQWD010000005.1 GCA_947627465.1 uncultured Clostridia bacterium | reverse complement strand
TCCGCAATTCGCGCTCCGCGCGAACCGCATATTGTGTGGACACGTCCACACCACAAACACGCAGGGAGAGGAGAGGGAAAGGGTGGCGCAACACGTTACCGACGCCCCCTCTCCCCCTCCCGTAGGGTTTTCCCCTCGCAACTGCAAGGTAACAATTCCAATTCAGCATTAAAAAAGAGAGCAAAGCTTTTTATTTCAATTTTCGCGTAACAATTCCACTTCAACACAAAAAAAGCGAGAAAAGATTTCTTCTGTAATAATTTTATCGGTCTGAAAATAGAATTTTTTTCTACAAACCAATGAAACTTGTACTAAAATTTGTTTTATTCGGCGTTTCCTTAAAAAACTTGTAATTATCTATTGAAAAAAAAGACGAAACGTGGTATAATTATAATAATTGTATTTGCAGATGAGGAAAGGTGGAAAATAATGGAAACAAAATATATCTTCGTCACGGGCGGCGTGGTCTCGGGACTTGGTAAAGGAATAACGGCGGCTTCTTTGGGACGGCTGCTGAAAATGCGCGGCTACCGCGTTACGATACAGAAATTCGACCCGTATCTCAATGTCGACCCCGGCACGATGTCGCCGTATCAGCACGGCGAGGTGTTCGTAACGGACGACGGCGCGGAGACCGACCTCGACCTCGGTCACTACGAGCGTTTTATCGACGAGAACCTCTCGGTAAACTCCAACGTCACGACGGGCAAGATATACTGGACTATATTAAATAAGGAAAGGCGCGGAGATTACCTTGGCGGCACCGTTCAGGTTATCCCGCACGTTACAAACGAAATAAAAGACCGCGTTTACCGCGCTGCAAACAGCGGCGCAGACCCAGTGGACGTTGTTATCACCGAGATAGGCGGTACTGTCGGAGATATCGAAAGCACACCGTTTTTGGAAACGATACGTCAAGTAAGCTACGAAAAGGGCAGAGAAAACGTGCTTTACATTCACGTTACGCTGCTCCCTTACATCACCGGCTCCAACGAGCTGAAAACAAAGCCCACTCAACACAGCGTTAAAGAGCTGCTGTCGCTCGGTATTCAGCCGAATATTCTCGTACTCAGAAGCGAATGTGAAGTTCCGCTTGAAATGCGAGAAAAAATCGCGCTGTTCTGCAACGTCAGAAAAGAGGACGTTATTCAAAACCTCACAGCAAGCTCGCTTTACGCCGTGCCGCTTATGCTTGAAAAAGAGGGCTTGGCGCACTCGGCGTGCTATCATCTCGGACTTGAGGACAGAGCGCCCGACCTTACCGAATGGCAGGAAATGGTGCATAGACAGGAGACCGCCACAAAGCCCCTTACTATCGGACTTGTCGGAAAATATGTCGCTCTGCCCGACGCGTATATATCCGTAATGGAAAGTATCAGGCACTCGGGAGCGGTTTGCGGGTGCAATGTTGATATCAAACTCATAAACTCCGAGGAGATCAACGCGATAACGGCAGCGGATATGCTCGGCGAATGCGACGGGATATGCGTGCCGGGCGGCTTCGGCGACCGCGGTATCGAGGGAAAGATAGAAGCGGTGCGTTACGCTCGTGAGAACAAAGTACCGTATCTCGGACTGTGTCTCGGAATGCAGATGGCCGTCGTGGAATTTGCGCGGAACGTCGCGGGCTTGAATAATGCGAACTCCGCGGAGTTCGGCGAGTTTAAGTACCCCGTCATCGACATTATGCCCGACCAAAAGGGCGTGGATATGGGCGGCACGATGAGACTGGGCTTGTATCCCTGCAAGCTTGCCGAAGACAGCGTTTCGCGCGCTGTTTACGGCGAGGAGCTTATTTATGAGCGCCACCGTCACCGCTACGAGTTTAACAACGTTTACCGCGAGCAGCTTACGGAAAAGGGCTTGAAATTCGCGGGGCTTTCGCCCGACGGAAAACTCGTCGAGATCGTTGAATTGCCACGCGACGTACATCCGTTCTTTGTGGGAGTGCAGTTCCACCCGGAGTTTAAGTCGCGCCCCAACCGTCCTCACCCGCTGTTCACCGAGTTTATCAAGACATCTTCGAAACTGAAAGGAAATTGATACGCGCCCATATCGGAAACCAAAGGCTTAAGGCAGCACCGCACAAAGACCGCACTTCGTGCTTTGTACGGTGTTGCCTTAAAAACAAGAAACCTCTGCGGATTTTCGAAGACAGGAGTAATCTTATGAACAACAACTTTACCCAAAAAGCCAAAAACATTTTAGCCGCCGCTTTGATAACCGCGATCATGCCGTGCTGTATCTGCGGCTGTTCGGAGGAAACCGAAAGCTATGCCGTGCCGACGGCGGAAACGTCATTTTCCGATACAGAGCGGAGCGAAGTCTCGGTGCAAGAAAATTCCGAGGCTTCGTCCGAAACTTCCTCATGCACCTCTTCAAGCGACGAGAAAGCCGCCCGTATCGGGAAAACGATAAACGGCTTGATAAAAGGCATTGTGGGCGCTTTTGACGACCCCGACAGAGACTCCGACGGCGACAAGCTCACCGACAGCGATGAAGAAGTGCTCGGGCTTGATCCGAAAAATCCGCAAACTTTCAGAGTGCCCGACGCGGAATACAAGGTAAAACAGACCGTTTTCGCGGACAGCGACGCGCTGAAACAAGTCAACACCAAGGACAGCCCGTATACGCTTTCGCTTGAAATTACGGCGGCGGGCAACGTCAACAAAACGCTGACGGCGGGAAAAAGCGGATATTCACACGTAGTCGAAAACGACACACAGCTTGGGCGCACAATAGATCTGAAATATACCGGCGGAGATATCGGCGAAGTAATTCTTCATTTTAAAATCGGCGATGAATATATCGAAAACGAACTTAATCTGTATCCCGATGAAAAGGAGCTTCAGGGCGTAAGGCGCTTCAATGTCTTTAAGTATTTTGAGGATATAAATATGCTGCTGCCTATCGAGACCACGATAGACGAGGAAACCAACACCGTTTCCGCGACGGTCGACGAGCTGGGAACATATTGCGTAGTCGATATGGAAAAGTGGCTGCACAATCTTTCCGAGTTTGCGGAAGGCACGAGTTCCGAGGTATCGGGAACCGACAGTAAAGATACACGATAAGGAGAAGGAAATGGACGAAAAGATTACCCTATGCGGCGACAACTGCCTTGAATGTCCCCGATATAACGCCCACAGCGACGAGGAACTGAAAAAGACGGCGGAATTATGGTTCAGGATAGGTATGAGGGAAACGATCGTTTCCAACGAAGAAATAGCCTGTTCGGGGTGCTCGTCGCATAAAGAGTGTACATACCGTTTGGTGGAGTGTACCGAAGTACATAACGTCGAAAAGTGCAATCAATGCGGAGAGTTCCAGTGCGGCAAGATATCCGATATGCTGGGGCGCTCAAAGGAATACGAGGAAAAATGCAGACAGGTCTGCTCCAAAGAAGAACTGGAGATGTTGACAAAGGCGTTTTTCAACAAGGAAAACAACCTTAATAAAAAATAGTACTTCATGCTGCTAAACGCGGAGGAGAAAATGGACTTAATTCAATTAAAGGTGAAAAAGGACGCTTCGCTTATAAAATATGTTAAAATCATAAGGGAATTTGACGGTTCTCTGTCAATGGGTGATATCAAACAGAAAATTGAAAACTGCGATTTTGCCGTGGAGTTTGATTTGGAAAATCACGACGTTTTGGAGGAACTGAACGACATTGACAGAAAACGGGAATTTCGCGGAATGATAGATAAACTCCGCATGGCGGGCGCCGATGTTTCCGTTTACAATAACGGAGATGAGGTTTCTTTGGAGTTTCTTGATAATCGGCTTGAAACGCTTGACGAGATAGATCGTCAGACGGATACCAACATTTAGAGGAAACAAGGGCTTTGAATAAAGAATATGGGGTGATATTATGTCAAAACCGTTTTACGACAACAGAGAGCTTTCGTGGCTGAAATTCAACGGGCGCGTACTTGAAGAATCGGAAGATGAAAACACGCCGCTCTTTGAACGATTGAGATTTGTGCAGATATTCTGCTCGAACCTCGACGAGTTCTTTATGATACGCGTGGGGTCGCTTCATGACAAAATGCTCTACGACCCGAAAGACCGCGAGAACAAGACCAACATGACCGCCAAGGAGCAGCTTTCCGAGATCGCGAAGCGCGTCAAGGATATGCTGCCGATAAAAGACGAAGCTTATGCCGACATTATGCGCGGGCTTTCCGAATACGGCGTTGAGCATATTTCCGAAAACTCGCTCTCCCCCGAGGAGGACGCGTTTCTAAAAGCGTATTTTACGCGCGAGGTTCGTCCGCTGCTGTTTACGGGAGTGGTCGACAAGAAACACCCCGTGCCGTTCCTCAAAAACGGCGAGATCTACGTTGGGTGCAAGCTGAAGCGCAAGACCGACAACGCGAAAACCACCATAGGCATTCTGCCCGCTTCGGAAAATCTGCCGCGCATAGTTTTTCTTCCGGGTACGGGCAAGTTTATCCTTATTGAGGAACTGATATGCCGCTACGCAAAACAAGTCTGGTCTAATTTTGAGATCGTGGGGAAATGTATTTTCCGCGTGACGCGCAACGCCGATATCGAGATAGACGAGGGCTTGTTCGATCAGGACGTGGACTTCCGCGACATTATGAGCAAACTCGTTAAGAAGCGCCGAAAGCTCTGCCCCGTGCGGCTGGAGTTCCAAGGCAGTCCCGACAAGGATATAGTTTCAAGCATAGCGAAAATTCTCGCGATAAACGAAGAATTTGTGTTCAAGCAGTTCGCGCCGCTCTCAATGGGCTTTATTTCAAACCTTGAAAAGCGTCTCGAAAAGAAAACAGAACTGTTCTTCCGTCCGCTGTCGCCGCAGAAGTCGCCCGAAATCCTCCCGAACGTTCCGCTTATCGAACAGATAAAGCAGCGCGACATTCTGCTGAATTACCCGTATGAAAACATCAATCAATTTATAAATCTGCTGGAAGAAGCTGCGGTAAATCCCGACGTTTCCTCGATAAAGATAACGCTTTACAGAGTGGCGCGCGACAGCAAGATAATAAACGCCTTGAACAAAGCCGCCGAGAACGGCAAGGACGTTTTGGCTCTCGTAGAACTTCGCGCGAGATTTGACGAGGAAAACAACATCGGCTGGTCGAAGCAGTTGGAGGAAGCGGGCGTTACCGTAATTTACGGACTAGAGGAGCTTAAAGTACACTCCAAGCTTCTGCTTATAACGCTCCGCAACGGAAACGACGTCTGCTACATAACGCAAGTCGGCACGGGAAACTACAACGAGCGCACCTCGAAGCTCTACACGGATCTCACGCTGATGACTTCCGACCGCGATATCGGCTCGGACGCTTCCGTGGTGTTCAACGCCCTGATGATAGGCTCTACGGTTGAGAGCACCAACAGGCTTTTGGTAGCCCCGAAAGGTCTGAAGAGCCGCCTTGTCGAGTACATCGACAACGAGATCACCTACGGCAAGGACGGTTACATTGGCATTAAGATAAACTCGCTTACCGACAAGGACCTGATAGAAAAAATCGCCGAGGCTTCGCGGGCGGGCGTTCGCGTGGAGCTTATCGTGCGCGGAATATGCTGCCTTATCCCGGGCGTTGAAGGCGAAACGGAAAATATCCGCGTTATCTCGATAGTCGGAAGATTTCTCGAGCACTCTCGCATTTATATCTTCGGCAAAGACGAGCGCCGCCGCGTTTACATTTCCAGCGCCGACTTCATGACGCGAAACACCGAAAAGCGCGTTGAAGTCGCCGCGCCCGTTCTCGACAAATCCCTTGCTGCCCGCGTTTGCGCGATGTTCAACACGATGTTCCGCGATAACATAAAAGCCAGAGAGCTTGGCGCGGACGGACAATACAGACACGTCCGGAACGCGGAGCCGCCGCTCAATTCGCAGAGCTTCTTCTACGAGGAAGCATACAAGGCGGCGGGCGGAACCTCCGACGCGCCGCAAGTTCAGCCAAAAGCCGAAGCCGCCGCAACCGCGGATCCCTCGGCGCCCGTCAAGGTAAAGATACGCAAGCTGAAGCGTTAAATAAAGCTATCTATGAACGGTTTTCCTATTCAAAACCTTGCGCTGTCGCTGGCGTTCCCGTGGTTAAATCTGGTCGTGAGTGCGGTTTATTTGCTGTTGCAGCAGTTCTTCTTGGAAAGCGCGCAGGACGGTCTCGCGGTTCACATCACGGCGCTTGTGACGATTGTGCTCGGCGGACTGCTGCCGATAATCCTTACGCTCGCGCTGAAAATCGACACGTCGAGCTACTTCAAGCGGCGGCTCATTCCGACGGTGCTTATCGTTTTTTGCGACGACCTTCTATACAACCGCGCGTCAACGACGATGTTTTTCATTTGCGTTTCGGCGGAGTTTTTGTGCAATGTGCTTTACAGGATTTTGAAAATCGAGGACGAACTCACTTCCGCCCGCGAACGCGCCGTGCTGATACTTTCCGACCCCGTTTTCTACTTCACCGCGTTTGTTGTTTTCAGAGCTTATTACAGATGGGCGGCATTTTACCCATAATTTAACGAAAGGCGCGTTCGGAGTGCTTGAAAACACTCTGGGCGCGCCGATTTTTGTTGCTTTATAACAAGATAATTTTTGAAATTTTGTACAAAATGTCTATTGACTTTGAGCGAACTTTGGTGTATAATATTAACAAATAAAAATTCTTATATAATTAAAATTTAATAGTGGCTTTCCCACATATAGGCACGTCCTTTGTTGTGCGGTTTGCTTAAGATGATGAAATAACACTTATATTTATTCTGATAAATTATTGTATTTGTTGTTTATAATTCTGATGTAAGACCATACAAAAGGAGGTGTTATTTTTATGCCCAGCCCTAAGGATACTCACGGTCCGCGTGTAAAAACAGGTCCGACGGCAAATCAAAACCGCAGTCGCAACAAGAACGGTCAATGGCATGGCAAGCGTTCCGACAGCGGAACAAAGCGCGGCGGAAAATCTTGAACAAATGAATTTTAACACCAATATGAAGGGAGGATAGATTATGTTTAGTGTAATGGCTGTTTTGGTGCTGTCGTTTATGAAGTGGGTCGACGACGACATCTGATTTAAGTAAATTGAAATTTTAAAAAAACTGATTGTATTGTATAATTAATCTTAAATTGAAATATCAAAAGGCGCGTCCTTAATAAGACGCGCCTTTAAATTTCACTTCTTCACCGTAAGCTGTTTCCCGACATATTGTATGTCGGTTAAATTTGCGGAAAATCCTCGCCGCCCCAATGGGAGCGGACTATTTTCTCAAAACCGCTCGGAGAGAGCACGGGCTTTTCCAGCTTTTGCAGAGTTTCCGCAGACAGTTTTCCGTTTTCGTAAAACTCCGCACCCGCTTTTGTAACGTCGGCAAGATAGCCGCGCTTTTGACGTTCCGCAAGCCCCTCGTAGCCGAAAAGTTCACCCTCGGAACAAAGAATTGCCGTGTAGTTACCGTCTCCGCAGATCATATCGAACTGCTTTAACAGCGCGGGGTACATCGGCGCGGCATTCACGTAGCCGCAAGTCGAAATAAGCACCAATTTCTTCTCGCGGAGGGACGCGTCTCGCAGTTCGTGGAAGCTGTCCGTGCCGTCCTTGTCGTCCGAACCGAGATAGGTTTTCATCAGCGGCAGACAGCGGTCGATAAACGCTTTAAATCCGCTCGGTATGCCGAAAAAGTAAAGCGGAAAACTCTCGATTATAACGTCGGCGCTCTTGATTTTCGCGAAAAGCTCCGTCATATCGTCCTTTATTACGCATTGCCCCGGCGTTTTCGTCCAACAGGAAAAGCACCCGAGACACGGCTTGATATTTTTCTTATAAACGTGGACGGTCTCGATATCCGCTTGGGAAAATCCTTCGGCAAACGCGTTGGCAAGCCGAAGCGTGTTGGAGCGTTCCGCTCTCGGACTTCCGTTCAAAATCAGAATTTTCATTCGTTTGCCTCAGATTCTTCGTTTTCCTCTTCAAAAGCCTTGGCGGGAGCGCAGATACTGTAATAATAGCGTTCGCCGCAAGAGTTTATAACGCCGTCGCGGTAGCTTTCGCCGTCGATTTTCGCGGTTTTCAGATTGTCGAAAATATCCGAGCCTATGCGTTTCGAATAAGATTCACGGCGCGTCCAAGCCGTGTAAAACTCGCGGTTTTTCTCGCCGAAATCCTCAATATCCTTGTCGTAAGAGATAAGCGGCATAGTTTTCGCGTTCGCTCTCGGAGAGCAAAACGCCGTCAATTCCTTATCGTTCATAAACGTTTTCGCAAGCTCCGTCATTTTTTCAAGAGAATACGGACGTTCATGCTGAATGTCCACTCCGACATTCGCGCCCTCGCCTATCACCACAACGCACATGGCGCAGCCCTCGCTGTGAGAAACGCTGAAATCCAGATCGCTGCGGTTAGTGCGCGGACGACCGTTTTTATCGATCGTGATCGCAATGTTCAAGCGGTCGGCTTTATGCTTCTGCAAAAGGCTGTCGAGCAGCAAAAATCCGCACGCCGAATCCGCAAACGCTTTTCCGCGCTTGCTCAAAATATCGTCGAAATACGCCGAACAGCCCTCGCTGTAAAACATCCGCGTATTTTCGATACGCTGGCGAAGTCCCCCGCCCGTCACAATAGACGCAGTATAATCAATAATCATAATTCCACAACTCACTCGTAAACAGCAGATTTATCAATTGAAGTAAACAGCATACTGCCTTTGGCTTTCGTTTTTCCGTCGACGGAGATAGTCGCCGAAAACTCGTAAGCCGCCGCGCTCGACATCGTGCATTGAACGTCGATAGTCAGCGTATCTCCCGGCACTACGGGTTTCAGGAATTTAAAAGCCTTTACCTTTAAGAGCACGTAGAGTTTGTTTTCGTCCGCCGCCGCGTCCTCCGGAGCTATCACGAGACTGCAAAGCTGCGCCGCACATTCAATCAGCAATACTCCGGGCATTATCGGCGTTTCGGGGAAATGCCCGATAAAGTACGGCTCGTTCACCGAAACGTTTTTAATTCCCTTTGCGGAAACGTTCGGTTCAAGCTCCAAAACTTTTTCTATCATCTGAAACGGCGGGCGCTGTTTAATGCGCTTGTTGATCTCAAGCAAGTTCATCATAAGCTAAGCCCTCCGTCGATAACGATAACTTGTCCGGTCACGTAATCGAACGCGGGCGAACAGAGCGCCGCCACAACGTTCGCAACGTCCTTCGCCGTGCCGAAATGCCCCTCGGGAATGGACTTGTTGTATTCCTCCAGCTTTTCGGGCGGAATTTGATCTAACATCTCCGTTTCGATAAATCCCGGAGCGACCGCGTTCACGGTAATGCCGCGCGGCGCGAGTTCCTTAGCCAAAGTCGCCGTCATAGAGTTTACCGCGCCTTTTGTCGCCGAATAAACGCCCTGACCCTCGACAGCCAATATCGAGCTTACGGAAGAAACATTCACGATCTTTCCGTGCTTTTTGCTCATCATTTTTAGAGCCGCCTGCTGTGCGCAGTGAAAATAGCCCTTGATGTTGATATCCAAAGAGCGCGACAGCGAGTCCTCGTTTATCATCAGAAGATAAGCGTCGTCGACAACTCCCGCGTTATTGACTAATACATCAAGCTGTCCGAATTCCTTTTGAACGTCGCGGAACATCTGCTGAACCGCTTTCAAGTCGGCGGTGTTCGCCTTGAACGCTGCGGCTTTTCGACCGAGCTTTTCAATTTCCGCAACCGTTTCGGCGGCTTTCGCGTCATTGGAATTGTAGTTCACGGCGATATCGTAGCCGTCCTCCGCGAGTTTAAGGGCGCACGCCTTGCCTATACCGCGCGACGCGCCCGTTACAAGTGCAACCATATTTTCTCCTTATTTTAAAGGCAAATTGCGCACCGCGCAAACTCCGCTTCGCTCCGTTTGTGCTAGCCTCGCCGAAAAAGCGGAACTTCGCTTCGCTGCGTCCCGCTTTCCCGGCGGCTTGCGCAATTTGCATGCGCCGCCGGTACGTTGCCTTTTGTCAAATGTTACTTTTCGTTAAACCTTCTTCAAAACGACCGCGGAGTACTGTCCTCCAACGCCGAACGATACGGCAAGCGCGTATTTTGCTTTGCCCTCCGAAAGCTCCTTTGCCGCAAAAGCCGCTTGCTCCGCGCTCGCCGCCGCACGAGCCTCGCCGCAGTTTTCCTTTACGGAGACGATTTTCACGTTTCCGAAAAGCTCCGAGAAAACGCGTCTTTCAAGCTCGTCTACAGCTGAATGACCGTTCGCAAATCCGCAGACCAATTCAACGTCTTTCGGAGAAATTCCCGCATTTTCGCATGCGTTTTCTATCGCGGTTTTAAGAGCGTTCTCCGAGCCTTTGAGCGTTCCAAACTCAACAGACTTATGCGCTGTCGCCCAGCCGACCAATTCCGCGTATTTTTTCGCGCCGCGTTTATTCGCGCTCGTTTCGCTTTCAAGCACTATCGACACCGAACCCTCGCCGAGCAGACCTTTATCCATAACGCCGAGCGTTTCATACAAATAATCGGTAACGTCTGTGTTTTCATCGGTACCCGTCGCTACCATAATGCTTTCGTCGCCGTTTCTGATAACGTCGGCGGCGTAGCAAAGGCTCTGCATGCCCGCCTGTATGCTGTTCGCGTTCGTGACGTTGTAGCCCTTTATTCCCGCGAAAATGCTGAAATATCCGCCCGCCGCGTTATAGACCGTGTTCGGGAACGCGAATGCCGAGCCTGCCGCAGTGCCGTTTTCGCAGACGTTTTTCTGGAAATTATAGACCTCGGTGAGCGGTCCATCCGCCGTGCCGACTACTATTCCGATATCGCCCGCGTTATCCTCCGCAATGGTAATGTCCGCGTCCTTAAGCGCTCTCATTCCGCTTATCAGCTGCAATTGAGAGAAGCGGTCAAGCTTGCGGTAGAACGCCATTTTTATGCAGTGTTCCTTATAGTCGTCGGAGGAGATCTCCACGCGCGGTTTTGCTATAAGCTCGCCGATACCCGTGACGAAAATGCGCTCTTTGTTCGCGCGGTCGGGGATATCGTGCGGCTTTTTCGCGAAAACGATCGACGCGTTATTTCCGCCGAACGCGAACGAGTTGCTTGCCGCGTACTCTATATCCTTAACGTGTTTTGTGTTGGGAACGAAGTCGATCTTGCCTGCTTTACCTTTCAACGTTTCGAGATTTTCCTCGGTATAGCCGATCGTCGGCGGAACAACGCCCTCGCAGACGGCTTTCACGGTGAACACGGCTTCTATCGAACCCGCCGCGCCCAAGCAATGCCCCGTCATTGATTTGGTGGAGCTTACCGAAAGGTGGTCGTTATCGTCAAACAGCGTGTGGAGCGACAAAAACTCCGCTTCATCATTCTTTGCCGTACCCGTGCCGTGCGCGTTGATATAGTCGATATCGGACGGCTTCAAGCCCGAATTTTCGATAGCTCTCGTTATAGCGAGCATCTGACCTTTGCCCTCGGGGTCGGGAGCGGTGATGTGGTGCGCGTCCGAAGAAACGCCGCTTCCGAGAACCTCGCAATATATTTTCGCGCCGCGCGCTTTCGCGTGGTCGTAATCCTCTATAATAAGAACTCCCGCGCCCTCGCCGAGCGTTATTCCGTTCGACAAATTAAACGGAGAGCAAGCGTTTGCGGAAAGCGCGTGAAGTCCGTGAAATCCCGCGAACGCCAGCGACGAAAAGCTGTCCGAGCCGCCCGCGACAAACGCGTCCGCCTTTCCCTCGCGTATCAAATCGGCGGCGTAGCTTAGCGAGATAGTACCTGCCGCGCAAGCGTTCACTATATTAGCGGTCGTACCGTTCAATCCGTAATGGTACGCCACGTTATTCGCCAAAGCCGCCGCGGGCATTTTCAGAACGTCGGTATTTTTGCACTCGCCCCCGTTCATTTTCGCGGTGTAATATTTATCTATGCTTACCGCGCCGCCAACGCAATTGCCGATTATAACGCCAATTCTGTCGGAATTTTCCTCGGTGACTTCATAGCCGCTGTCTTTCAGCGCTTCCCCCGCCGCCTTTATGCAAAGCAGCGAAGAACGGTCGTAGTCCTCGCCGGAAAGCTTTTCATTCGGTGCGCCGACCTCCGCGCCAAGGTTTGCGTAGCAGCCCTCCGCGTTTACCGTTTTCACCTCTTTAATGCCCGTTACTCCGTTCTGCACGGCGTTCCAGCACTCCTCGGTGTTTTCGCCCAGCGCGCAGATAAGTCCCAGACCCGTTACAACAACTCGTTTCGACATAATTACTCCTTATGATCTTCCACATACTTCGCGAGAGTTTCTATAGTCTGGAAATTCTCTCTTGCCGCGCCCGTCATCTGAACGCCGAACAAGTTATCAATTCCCGCGATTATCTCTATAGAATCTATCGAATCCAGACCGATATCGTCGCCGAAAAGCTCCGATGTGTACTCCAACTCGTCCGCGGGAATTCTCAAATTCTCCACCAGCATATCCTTGATCTTTGCGCAAATTTCTTCGTGGTTCATAACAATTTCTCCTTTTAAACTTTCTTAATATATTTACCCGTTTTCGGGCGTTTGGACTTAATTTTTTCTCCCCTGCTCCGCTCTGCGTTTGAGTTCGTCGGGGGCGGCGCGAACAAGCCACTTTCGGGGCGCGGATGCCTTTCAATCCGCATGCGCGGAGCGCGGGGCTTGTGAGTGCCGACCCTGCGTCCGCACTTCGGGGAGCGACCACCCCGACAACCGATTTTACATTTGGGAGCCGCCCCGCACGGAGCGCGCTTCCGGCGAGGGCAAACCGTTTTCGGCGGCAGCCGAAAACAGGCGGCGAACGCCGCCTAAAGCCGCGCAAGCGGCGGTTTGCCCTCGCCGCGGCGGTGCGGGTAAGTTACGGTTCGCAGACACCCTTGCTTTGGCGGCGCATTAACGTTCCAAGACGCGGCTGCGCTTTGGAGCGCCGTACACGCGACGCGTTCCCAAAAGGCTATCGGGGGCGGGGGCGCGTTTTTTCGCGCCCCACCGCTCCTGCGGAGCGCCGGGGCACTCAAAAACGCGAGGGCAGGGCACTCGATCTCGCCCGGCTGCGCCGTATATAAAGAGATAAGGCGCCCCAAACCCCAAAGGCGAGATCTCGCGCCCTGCCCCGAAAGCCTAAAGCGCGGCTTAAACCTTTAAGGGGTGTATTGCCCGCAGTCGCCGTACTTGTCTCGAAGCTCGGCGTAAAGTGACTTCACGGCTTGCTCGGATCGAGCTATAAGCTCCCGGGCGTATTTCGAGGGGCGCATGTCGGAGGGACAGTCGCTCTCAATGGGTTCGCCGACAAGCAGCTTTTGGCGCTTTCCGAAAACCGCGTTGTAAGGTCCCCAAATGGCGCAAGGCACGATCGGAATGCCGGTTTTTGCAGAAAGCAAAGCCGCGCCGGGCTTGAATTCGTTGATCTGCTTGTTTCGCGCCAACCCGCCCTCGGGGAAAATAAACAGCGACTTGCCGTTTTTCACAAGTTCTTGAGCGGTCTCGTACCACGAGCCGTCCGCTTGGTCAAGATCTATGGGGATACTGCGGCAAAGCGCAATGCATTTGCCCGTACCCTTTTTTTCAAACCAGCTTCTCTTAACGAGCACGTAAGGTCTGTGCCGCCACATCACAGCGGGACCGAAAGCTCCGTCAAAGTGGTGAGTGTGGTTCGCGACGAACACAACGGACTTGCCTTTAAGCCGCTTTTTCAGCGTCTTGTCCGCGTAAATGATTTTCGGACGGAACAGGAAGTAAACCGTCCAAGTAACCAACACTTGGAAAACTTTTCCTATAAGTGATTGCTTTTTTACGGTCGAGCCGCTCACAAAACCGCCCCTTTGCGTCAAACTTTGCGGAGAATATGCCCGCATAAGTTTATTATACCCCGATTTTTTGAGAATTTCAACGGACAATAATAAGCAACTTGTCCTTTATAACACATATTGTTACTTTTGTGTAGCGTAATTTTAAAACCACCCGATTTTTCTGCTTTTTTAACAAAAAACAAGCACCGGAATTAGAGGGAATGTAGGTAATAAAGCAAGAAATGTTAACTTAAGATTAACCGAGATACCCAATTTTACCGTTACAGTGAAAAAAACGAAAAATCGACGAAATAAATCACGGAATACGCTTGACAATTTGTTTATTTTGTAGTACAATAGAGTTAAGCAGTGTGCGGCGAGACATTCCGCGGCTAATTGCTATGACGTTGATATATTATTTATTATAACGTTGCGGCGGATAATAGTATATATGTACATCACTTTTTTATTTGCGCATGTGCGCTTTTTTATAGGGAAAAGTTCCCCAAATATAGAAAATACACCACGAACCGCGTATAATAAACTGTGGGCGAAGCTTTTTATCGCCCGATGAAAATTTTATATTATTTCCGCCGAATTATTCAAGGTCGGGCTTGAGGGAGTTAAAGCCCGAATTAAAATAAGGAGGGGAAAGCGATTATGGAATTATACATCGCATTGATCGGATGGTTTTCCGCAATGATTCTCGGTGCGGTCGTCGCCGGCTTTATCTGCTTTAACCAAGGCGTAAAGCACCGCATAAAAACCGCGGAAGCGCAGTTTGAGTCAGCCGAAAAAGAATCGGCGAGAATAATCGAAGAAGCAAACAAAAAAGCCGAAGATCTGAAAAAAGCGAAGCTGGTCGAAGCTAAAGACGAGATCTACGCCATGCGCACAAAAGCCGAAAAGGAAATACAGCGCGACAAGGCGGAATCGGAAAAGGAAATGAAGGAGCGCAGAAGCGAGATCTCGCGTTCCGAGCGCAGGATCGCTCAAAAAGAGGAAAATCTCGATAAGAAAAACGACAAGCTCGAAAAGTTGGAGGAGGGTCTTCAGCAAAAGCACAAAAAGGCGGACGAGAAGATCGCCGAAGCAGAGAAGCTCAAAAGCGGGCAGATGGAGATACTCGAGAAAATTTCGGGCTTTTCACAAGACCAGGCTAAGGAGCATTTGCTGCAAATGCTCGACAGCGAATTGAATCACGAAAAGGCGGTAAAGATCAGCACTTACGATCAGCAGATAAAAGACGAATGCGACGAAAAGGCTCGGCAGTATATCTCGCTTGCCATTGCGAGACTGGCGGCGGATACGGTGTCTGAAACGGCAGTGTCGGTCGTCGCTATCCCGAACGACGAAATGAAAGGACGCATAATCGGGCGCGAGGGACGCAATATCCGCGCTCTCGAAACGCTTACTGGAGTTGACCTTATAATCGACGATACGCCGGAAGCGATAACCATTTCGTGCTTTGACCACGTTCGGCGCGAAATCGCGCGTATCGCTCTTGAGAAGCTGATACAGGACGGACGTATCCACCCGGCAAGAATAGAGGAGACGGTCGAGAAAGCACGCAAAGAAGTGGAGCTGCGTATTAAGCAGGAGGGCGAACGCGCCGTTATGGAAACAAACGTCAACGGCTTGAACCACGAACTTGTGCGGCTTATCGGACGTTTGAGATACAGAACGTCCTATCGTCAGAACGTGCTCAACCACTCTATCGAGGTGGCGCATTTGGCGGGTATTATGGCAAGCGAGCTTGGCGTGGACGCGGCTCTGGCGCGGCGCGCGGGACTTCTGCATGATATAGGAAAGGCGCTTGATCATGAGATCGAAGGCTCGCACGTTCAAATTGGCGTTGACGTGTGCAAAAAATACAAGGAAAGCCCCGAGGTAATCCACGCTATCGAAGCGCACCACGGTGACGTTGAGTGCCGCACGGTCATCGCATGTCTGGTTCAGGCGGCGGACGCTATCAGCGCGGCAAGACCCGCGGCGAGAAGCGAGAACTACGAAAACTACATCAAGCGGCTTGAAAAGTTTGAGGAGATATGCAACTCCCACAACGGCGTGGAACACTCTTTCGCTATCCAAGCGGGGCGCGAGATACGCGTTATGGTAAAGCCCGAGCAGATCAACGACGACGATATGAAAGTATTGGCGCGCGAGATAGCGCAGCAGATCGAATCCGAAATGGAATATCCCGGACAGATCAAGGTCAATATGATTCGCGAAAGCAGAGCTATCGACTACGCCAAGTAATTATTCACCGATTTTATTCTGCAAGTTATAAAATTATTTACCCCCGCCCGCAGCGGGGGTAAACTCGTAAAACGGAGGATCTATGCTTTGGAATCCTTGGCACGGCTGCCGAAAATGCAGTCCGGGCTGTATGAACTGTTATGTGTATTTTTTGGACGGGCTTCGCGAAAAGAACGCCGCCGAGATCACCAAAAACAAAACGGGCTTCGATCTGCCGATAAAACGCGACAGGCACGGAAACTACAAAATACCCGCGGGTACGGAACTCGGAACCTGCTTTACATCGGATTTCTTTATTGAAGAAGCGGACGGGTGGCGCGGCGAAGCGTGGGAGATGATAAAGCGGCGCTCCGACGTGCGGTTCCTTATTCCCACAAAGCGCATACGACAATTTGCAGAATGCGCTCCCGACGATTGGGGCGAGGGCTATCCGAACGTAACTATCGCCGTATCGTGCGAAAATCAAGCGAAAGCGGACGAACGTCTGCCGCTGCTTCTCGATATAAAGGCGGCACGAAAATACGTTTTTGTCTCGCCAATCTTGGAATACGTGGACTTGTCGGAATATCTCGCGGGCGGCGGGATAGACGCGGTCTCTGTCGGCGGCGAATCCTACGCCAACGCGCGGGAATGCGATTTCGATTGGGTAAGGCGCATTTTCTCGGACTGCCGAAAGTTCGGCGTGGAATTCGACTTTCATCAGACAGGGTCCAACTTCTTAAAAGACGGCAGACGTTACCGCATTAAACATCGCGACGAGCATTCTCAAGCGAAAAAGGGAGAAGAGTATCTTCGCGCGGAGCTTAACGAAAATGAAAATCGAAACGGTTAGGTTTACCTATATTTTACAAGTTTTTTGTCTTTCAAACCGTCGAAATTATGAAAGAAAACTTTCTCTCTCTTTTTAGTGCTGAATTAAAATTGTAACGCGCCAAGAGCGAGGGGACAACCCTCCCTCGCGCTCCCTTTTCCCCTTTCCCTCCCCCTTTCCCCTAACACGCTAAATTAGCTGACTGTATTTTGGGAGGGCTTTTTTATAACTAACTTTTTCAGACTGTCGAGAAGCCCTCAGATGCTAGGAAACGGCTTGCCGGCTAGCCTTAATGGCTGCCGGACAAGCCGTTGACGACGCAGATGAGGGTTTATCGACAGTCTGAAATGCCGCCGAATTTTTCGGCGGCATTATGTGTTATTCCTCTGTTTCCATTTCCACGACATTGCGGTTCATCTCAATAGTCGGCGCGAGCCTTCCCAAATCGTCGACCCCGCCCTTGATGGTAACGCCCAGCACGTTGTCCTTTGAACCGGAGAAGTTGAAAATGTTCTGCGCCCCCACGTCGAACGTATAGGCGAGCGTTATCTCGGGAGGAACGCCCTCTTTGCCCGTGAACACCACGCGGAAGCTGTGGCACTCACCAAACGCGAACGCCGCCTCCTTGCCGCCGTTCGTCAAAATAGGATCGACGACCTTTTTGCGCTCCTTGAATTCGAGAACCTCCTCCTCGGTTTCTTCCTCATCATCGGGATAAACGTTCTGCGCCGCGAGCATCTTGCCGTCGTTAATACCCACCGTTAAGGTAAGGTCTTTGTAAATATAATCCGTATCGGCTTCCTCGCCGTCCTCGTCCAAGCCGTTGAACGCGCTGCCCGACAGCACGTAAGTGTCGTTGCCCTCCTGCGTCAGCGTGTATGTAAACACCGGCGCGTAAACCACCGTCTGATATTCGGAGAGTATCTCGGTCATTTCCGCAGCGGTCATCTGCCCCTCCGTATTCGTGTTCATTTTCTCGATGATCTGCGAAAGCGTGGAGTTCGCGTCCACATCATAAGTATAGACCCGCGTTACGAACATCTGATTTTGAGCCGTCTGCGGAATATCCCCACACAGCACCAAATCGTGCGAACGGAAAATAAATATTAAAAGCACCGCGGCTATTGCGGCAACAAGCGCCGCGATTATTATGCCGATTACTATTTTCATAATTTCTCCTTAAACGCAGTATAGATTAGTGTCCCAATCGGGAATATAAGGGTGATGCCGCAGATAGAATTTATAGCGCGAATTAAGCGAGTGTATCAAAAGCGGCAATTTCCACATATCCTCATTGCGGTGATAAACGGCAACGTTAAGCTTCGGGCGGCAGTTCGCGACGGTTTCTTTCGCACCGCGCAAAGCGTTTTCCTCCGCGCCCTCAACGTCCATTTTTATATAAGTGCAAGGCTCTCCGCGAAGCATCGTATCGGTTTTCATCATCTTGATGTCGCGGTACCGCGCGGCTCTTTTTTTGCCGCCATTGGCAGCGAAGCCGGTGGAGCTAGTGGAGCTAGTGGAACTTCTCCCCGCGCGCATATTGAACGTAATGGTCGTGTCCTCGTCCCAAGCGCCGACGTTATAAGCCTCAAGCAGCGCAGAACCTATCATATAAAGCCTGCGCTTCAGCTTTCGGTAATTTTTCTCGTCGGGTTCCATAGCGTAAAGCTTCTTAAACTGCATGGAAGTGCCGTTTAAGAACTCCACGAGCGTATCGCCGTCGTAAGCGCCGAGGTCGACCACGGTTTCCTCCGTGCCGATATTCAAAAGATCGAACTTTTCATCGGCGGGCGTTTCGCAATCGCGGAGGTATTTCAGATCTCCGCTTAATTTGTAGCGGATCACATTCTCGAAAACCTTTTTTGACTGCTCATCGGCTAGCATTTTGTAGACTTTTTGGATATCCGCCTTGTTGGAGCGGGCGTATTCCAAATCGAAAACGCCCTCGCCGATAACGGGAACATTCGGCGCGTAAAGCTCGTGCTTTTCGGCGATCTTGTAAATATGCTCCATGACCGCGGGTATCTGCGAGCCGAAGCAGACCAGAATTATAAAATCATCGCCGTACTTGTTTTCGATATCCGAGAGCTTTTTAACTTCATAGCCCAAGAAACTTTGTCCGCGCACGAAATCATCCGACGCCATAATATCCGCGGATTCTATCCCGCGCCCGTCGAGAACAGCCTTTATTTTATCCGCGCCGTCTCCCATGCCGTATAGCACGACCTTTTTCGGTGCGCTTTTAAGATACGTCCACAGATCTGTTTTTATATCGTCAAGGAAAAATGCCATTTTATTCTCCGTTTTTCGCTTCCGCCCCCGACGCGCGGGAGGGAAAGAATTTATGCCATATTAAGTTTATCGATCTCCTTGGTGCACTCGACAAAAAGATCGCTTACCTCATCGGAATTGAGATGATACCTGTCCGCAAGCTCGTCGTACACGTCCCACTTGCCGTCGAGATACGCCCACGCCATTTCAAATACGTCGCTGTAAACCCCGCCTCGGCGAAGAAGTCCTTTTTTAATGTCGTTTGTCAGCGGGAACTCGTCCAAAGCCTGCGCCAGAGCGCGGTCGCCGCTGAACACTATCATAGAAAGCAAGCCCATAAGATAAAACGACTCGCCCTGTCCCTCGGCTTCGGGGATAAGCTCCGACAGTTTTCGGCAGAACTTCGCCATAAGCAAAGCTATCTTCATCACTTCAACGTTGTCGTTCTGCGTTATTTTCTGCATACCCATAAGGTATACCCACTCGCGGAGATAATCCAGTCCGAGAATAAGTATCGCTTGGTTTATCGAGGATACCTTATTGGACATTCCGAAATAAACCGAGTTTATCAGTCTTAAAATTCTTTGGCACATCGCGGTATCGCGCGACATTACATCTACGATATCGCGTATTTCCGGCTCGGGCTGAGCAACCAGCTGCATTACCTCCATAAGGTTCACGGGCAGCGGCTGCACGCTGCTTCCCGACATTATCGAGGGTCTCGCGAAAAAATAGCCCTGCATATAGGTGCAGCCGAGCTTTTTCGCGTACTCAAACTCCGCCTGCGTTTCCACCTTTTCCGCAAGCATAAGCTTGTTTGAATAGCGGCAGACATAAGCCGTCTCCTCAATGGATCTCTGCGGCGTTCTGAAATCGATCTTCACCAGATCGCCCAACGCAAACAAGTCGTTATACGCGCCCGAGTACTCGAAATCGTCCAGCGCTATCATATATCCGCGCTCTTTCAGATCCTGAACCGCGTCCAAGATCTCCTCGTCGGCGAGCTGGTTTTCAAGCACCTCCACCACCAAAATCTCCGGAGATATCATTTTAGGCACGCCGCGTTTTATCAGGTCGCCCGTGAAATTTATAAACGCTTTTGCTCCGCCTATCACGTTCTTTATATCCAGTCCGAAAAACGCGTTGTTTATCACATCGGCGGTGCTTTCATCCCCCGACAACCCGTTATAAGCGTTTTCGCTGCCGTTGCTGCGATACAGCAGCTCATACGCATAAACGTTGCCGTCATGGTCGAGTATCGGCTGCCGTGCCATATAAACATTCATCGTTCATTCCTCCGCATTATAATACATTTTTATTATACATCATTTCCCCCTTTTTTTCAAGTACTGTGCTAAACCTTTTGTCTCAATTGAGATTTTTTGTGCATTTTTACTAATTTTTTATGTCAATATTTTCTGCCGCTTTACAATGATAACACACAAACGCGCCGTTACCTCCGCCCGCCGCGGGAGTAATGGCGCGTTTTTCCGCTGTTATTTGCGCTTAATGCCGTATTTCTTATAAAATCTTTCGATATCGGCGTCCGATTCGACAAGCTCGGCGAACATAAGCTTATTTTCGGAGTAATTGAAAAAGCCTATCGTCTTTTCGCCCGTACAAACGGAACTTTCGATCTTGATATCGTTCTCCGAATATCCCTCGGGTATCTTTGATGTTTTGTTTTTTAAAGCCGGCGATATTTTCATAAGCTGCTTAGACCACGCTTTCCTTACTTTTTTGCTGCCGCCCACGATTCCGTCGCGTATTTTTCCGCTTCTGTTTTTTATGCCGTCGGGAAGCTTTCTTATCTGCTGAATGCCCGTTGTGATATTGTCCAGAGTTTTAAAGACCTCGCCCGTGAAAAAGTTTTCACGGCGCTGCGAACGTCCGCTCATACAGCGTTCGCGGACGACAAAATAGCGTTCGTAGGCGTGCTTTACGGAATCCTCCCACGAAACGTAAACCTCATTCATCGCGCGCTCGCCGATCTGATGTATCTCGTCGCGGTGAGTTATCGCGAACTCCATGCACTTCGCGACGCTTTCCGCGTCCGCTTCGGCAAGCAGACCCGTTCCGCCGTCCGTTATCCCCTCCGCCGCGCAGCTCCCCTTTATCAGCACGGAAGCCACTCCGCAGGCAGCCGCCTCACGAACCACAATGCCGTTGGTATCGTATTCCGACGGGAAAATGAACAGCTCACCCGCCGTGTAGTGGACGCGCAGATCCTCACGGTCGGAAACCGCGCCTGTGAATACGCACTTATCGGCGATACCGAGCTGTTCGGCATAGTCCTCTATCTCCTCGCGGTCCAAGCCGTCGCCCACTATCATCATTCGGAATTTCATACCCTTGCGGTCAACGAGCTTCAGCGCATCCAAAATGATCCGCAGACCCTTGTACCACAGCAGCCGCCCAACGAACAAAAACAGCACCGTATCGTCGGGGATACCGTAATAATTACGCAGCTCGGCGGCTTCAGCGGCGTCAGCTCTTCCCTTCGGAAAATCGACGCCGTTTTCCATAACGATATAATCGCCCTCATATCCCAAGCTCCGCAGGTTTTCGCCCGATCCACGGCTTACCGTCCAGACCTCGTCGCACGCGGAGATGTTTTCGGCGACTATCTTTATCACCTGATTTGCCAAAGCCTCGTTTTTGATATCCCGCTTGATATCTATGTCGAATTTTGTGTGATACGTCATAACGATCGGGATATTCGTCTTTTCACGCAGAACGCGCGCCATCATTGTGGACGCGAACGGGCAATGCGAGTGAATAATGTCGAACTCATCCTCCACCAGCTTGTCCAAAGCGCTTGAGGAAAACGGATAACCCGCGCGATAGCCGCACAGCTTCTCGGTTATCGGCATACTGCGGTAGCGCACGACCTCAAACTCGTAGTCGTCCTCCGCGCCCGGATAGAGCGGAGTTACCACGGTGGCTTTTCCAAGCCCCCCGTTTATCGTGTTGGCATAATTCACGACGGCGTTCGCCACGCCGTCGATCAAAGGCGGAAAAGAATCGTTCATCAAGCAAACGTTGAGTTTCTCGGGTTTCAAGTTTGATCAAGCCTTTCATAAGTTTCTGTTACTTTAATTATAACTCTTTTTTTGCGAAAAATCAAGCATTTTTTTAATTGTAAACAAACTCCCCCAAACGCGAACTTGGGGGAGCAGACTGAAAATGAAATCTCTTAACCGATTACTTGAGAATATGAATAGAACCGATTATCGGCAGTTCTTTTTCATCATAATTCGCCACGTTTACAATGCCCATAAGCGACAAAACAAGGCATGCCAACTCAAACAGAACGCCGATTATGCCGAAAATAATGCCAACAATGTAAATTCTCGACAAAACGCCGATTATCGTTCCCACAATAGCTTCCATTATAAACAGAACAAGTCCTTGGTTTGCGTGAAACTTCACAAACTCGGTCTTTCCCGCGATAACGGGCACCAGCACCAAAATGCTGAGATAAGAGAAAATGCCGAAGAGCTTGTCATTTGATTCGTCCATAAAAATGCCTCCATAATAATTAGTTCGCCGCAAATATACGATCGTCTTAAAGGCACTTCTAAAAACTATGATTTTTTCTTCTTTTTATATTTTTTAACTCTCCGTCCCGCTTCGTGGGGCGGAGAGTAAAGAGAAATACGGGTTTTTAGAGATTACCTTAATACAAACTATAACAAAAATAAGCGGAGTTGTCAAGCAAAATAAACCACATTTGAGAATTTTTGCGTTTTTTTGTTAAGTTCAAACAAAAAAACACGGATTTGCCCGTCAAACTCTATGCAGAATTAGTAGCATCACATATCCAATAAATATGGGTTAGAGCGCTTTTCGGTGTCGATATCCGTCGTGTCGCCGTGTCCGCAAAACAGCTTATAGTTGTGCCCGATGCGGCGTATCTTCCGAAGCGTTTCGTGCTGCTGCTCCGCGCTTCCCGAATAACCGTCCGTTCTGCCGACGCTTCCTCGGAAGATAACGTCGCCCGAAAAAATGCAGTCGTGCTTGTCGCAGATGAGCAGGCAGCTGCCCGCGGTGTGCCCCGGCGCGTTCAGAGCCAGAAATTCCGTGCCGCAAACGGAAAAATCCTCGCCGTCCTGAAACAGATGATCCGGCGTTATCGGAGTAAACGGCACGCCGCCCATAAACCACGCCCAGCTCTTGTCCGAGCTTTGGAACATCTCGCCGTCGAGATCGGGCGCGTAGATCGGAGCGTTGGTTTGCGCGTGCAGCGAAGCCGCCCCCGCGAAATGATCGAAATGCCCGTGCGTGATGATAATTGCGCCCAACTCCATATCGTGCGTGTCCGTTATCGCCATGACCTCTCCCGAGGACGCGGGATCGACAACAATCGCTTTGTCGTTATCCGCGGGGATTATATAGCAGTTGGACGCCAAAGGTCCAAGCGGTAATCTCATAATGATTTCCATAAAGCTCCCTCACTTTTTTGTAATTTTCGCGCCGCCTTTTGTTTTGTTATAAGAATCGGTCGCCGAGAACGCTTCGATAAGCGCGGTCTCCATATCGTTCAGCCGTTTGGATTTTACGGGTATTACGCGCACGTAAGCATACTTTCCGTATTTGATATCCGCGTAAACGTCTCCTTTGCCTTTGCCCGTAAAATGATTGTGAACGCGCTGACAGACGTTCACCGACTGTCCGACATAGACGTTCTCCCAGCCCCAAAAGCGTTTTCCGCGAACGGGCTTTTCAAATATCAGGATAACGTAGCAGCCCGAAAAATCGCTGTATTTATATCCCAAGCGGCTTTTTTCATCAATTATCCAATTCTCCTCGAACTTTTCCCAATACGCAAAGCCGCCTTTTTTCACTTTTCTTCTGAGCCGCGCGTTCTTTGCCTTGGGAGTGCTCCGAGCCTTTATCCACAAAACTGTCAATACAAAAAGCGCCGCTGCAAGCAATATTTTTTGCGGATCCATAGACTTGTTACTGCTTGCCGGTTCTTTCGACCGAAATAACTCCCTGTATTTTTTCGAGCCGCATTTTCAGATTGTTGAGCTGCTCCATACCCGCGACTTCTATTGTAATATGAACAGCGGTGTTGCCGTTTTTCAAGCGGTGCATATTAAGCTCGTTCATCGCGATATGGTTTACCGCGATAGCCGTTGTGATGTCCGCTATTACCGTAGTGCTCTGCTCGGCGGTAATGAGAAGCGAGGTGCGGTAGGTCGTGTCGTCCGACCCGACCCATGAAGCCTTTATCCAACGGTCTTTGTTTTCCTCGCTGTCCATATTGTTGATGACGTTCACGCAGTCGAGTTTGTGAATGGAAACGCCGAAGCCGCGCGTCACGAATCCGATTATCGGGTCGCCGGGGAGCGGATTGCAGCACTGCGCGAATTTTATCAGACAGTTGTCCACCCCCTCGACGATAACGCCCTTTTTGCGCGAACGGCGGTTGGTCTCCTCGGATATTTCCTCGCTTGTCGGGAGCGTCTGCGCCTGTTCCTTTTGAGCGCGGACTTGACTTTCTTTAATTCGCTGAACTATTTTGGAAATTGCCACGCCGCCGTAACCTATCGCCGCGTACAAGTCGTCAACGCTGTCGAAACGCGCTCTGTGCGCCGCGTCCTCAAGAAGCTCGGGCGTTATCTTGATGTCGTTGCGCTTGAACTCGCGCTCGATATCCTCGCGCCCGCACGCGATATTCTCATCGCGGCGCTCTTTCTTGAACCACGAGCGTATCTTCGCCTTGGCTTCGGTGGTTTTCGCGATATCGAGCCAGTTTCTGTTGGGTCCGTAAGTCGGCGAGCCGCTTGTAAAGATCTCTATGATGTCTCCCGTTTTTATCTGATAATCGAACGGCACCATTCTGCCGCCGACTTTCGCGCCCGTCATTTTGTTGCCTATTTCCGTATGGATCGCATAAGCGAAATCGATAACGTTGGCGCCGTTGGGCAATGCGAAAACGTCGCCTTTCGGAGAAAATACATAGACCTCGTCTTGCGACAGGTCGTTCTTTATAGCGTCGGTTATCTGCTCAACGTCGTCGGCTTCCTGTTGGCGCTCCAAAAGCTGACGTATCCAGTCGAAGCGCTGTTCCCCCACGACCGAGCCTTTCAGCCCCGCCTTATATTTCCAATGTGCCGCGATACCGTATTGGGCGGTGTTGTGCATTTCGACCGTGCGTATCTGCACCTCGAACGGAATGCCCTCTTTGCCGATAACGGTGGTGTGAAGCGACTGATAACGGTTCGGTTTCGGAGTGGCTATATAGTCCTTAAATCTGTACGGCATGGGGCTGAACAGATCGTGTATTACGCCGAGAACATTGTAGCACTCGATAACGGACTGCACGATTATTCTGACGGCGTAAATGTCGTATATCTCATCGAACCGCTTGTTCTTAAGATACATTTTCTTATAGATAGAGTAAATGCTTTTTACCCGCCCCTCTATTATCGGCTCGGGCTTTATATCGGTAATGCGCGAACGTATGCGCTCGGTGATGTGGTCGATAAACGTGTCGCGTTCCTCTTTGTGAACGTCCAACAGCCGCTCTATCTCCTTACAGCCGTAAGGGTCGAGGTAGTGGATCGCGATGCTTTCCATTTCCTCTTTAACGTCGCTCATACCGAGACGGTGGGCGATAGGCGCATAGAAGTTCATCGTTTCGAGAGAGGTCTTGCGCTGTTTATGCGGCGGCCTTGCGTAAAGCGTTCTCATATTGTGAAGTCTGTCGGCTAATTTTATAATGATAACGCGGATATCCTTGCTCATCGCCATAAGTATTTTGCGGATATTCTCGGCTTGCTGTTCCTCTTTGGTGTTCAAGGGCACTTGACCTATTTTCGTTACGCCGTCAACCAAAAGCGCCACGTCCGCGCCGAACTGCTTCTGAATATCCTCAAGCGAGGTCTCGGTGTCCTCCACAACGTCGTGGAGCAATGCCGCGCAGATAGTATCGGTATCCATACAGTAATCCAACAGGATACTTGCCACGTTCAGCGGGTGAGTGATGTACTTTTCCCCCGACGAGCGCATCTGTCCCTCGTGCGCCGCGTCCGCCAGCTTGTAGGTGCGCATTATTTTATCGGTATCGTAACGCTTGTCGATCTCGCCGATCTTTTTCATAAGGTCGTCTATGGTTATGGTTTCCATTTCAGCGTCACCCCCCCTTTATAAAATGTACAGTGTACAATTGACAGTTATGGCTGCGCTGCGCACCGCAATTGTCAACTGTCAGCTGTCAATTGTTTATTCAGCTCTGCCAAGATTCCGCTTTGGAAAAGATCGCGCTTTTCCTTTACGGGAACCGGTCTCGGCGCTCCGTTTATGTATTCTGTCATATTCGCTTCGGCGAACGCGTCCAGCGTTACCCGAAGCATACAATAATTCACGCCCAATCCGCCGAACATTGCCAGCTCCTCCGCGTTCATCGCACCGTTTGAGCGGCGCACCAAGTCGTAGATCGCCATAAGATGTTCACGGCTTTGCGGAATAACGCGCGGCTGAAGCCTTTTGTCGCAGCCCTCGCCGCGGCATATCTCCTCGTAAACGCGCGAAGCGGAGAAATGCCTTTCCTCGCCGAAACCCGCGGGGCGGTATTCAACGAGCCGAAGCTGAACGCTTTCGTTTCCGTTATATTCGTTTATCTCGGCGGCGGCTATCAGGTCTATCTTGTCGCCGACGTTCGGGAAAAACTTCGCGAACGGCACCTTGAACGTTATCACGCGCAGAGACGTTCCGTTTTGAGTTATCTCGAACGAGGTGTATTTTCCGTCCTTTAACGCGCGCTTGGACTTTACCGTGCAGTCTTTCAGCAGAAAGAGCGGAATGGAGTTGCGCTCGCCGAACGGCTCCAGAAGCGAGAGTTTCTTCACGTTATCGATAGTAAGCTCCTCCGCCGATATCTCCATATCCGCGTAAAGCGCGTTGTCGGGCATTTTCGGGTAGTTGTCTTTCGCGTATTCGTAAACGCGCTCGGTAAATTCTCCTATTTTATCGGCGGGCAGCGAAAAACCGCCCGCGCCCGGGTGTCCGCCGAATTTTGTAAGGCACGCCGAACACTCCGTCAGCATTTTATGCGCGGAGAATCCCTCAATGCTTCTCATAGATCCGCGCGCCTCGTTTTCCTCGACGGAAATTATCACCGCGGGCTTGTCGTACTTTTCCAAAATCCTCGCGCAGACTATCCCGATTATCCCGTGGTGCCAACCCTCGCCGCTCAGGACGATAACGCGCTGTTTGACTATCATCGGGTCGGCGGCAATCTTCGCTTCTATATCGGCGATGATCTTATCCTCCTCGGTCTTGCGCTTGGAATTTAACGCGCAAAGCTCCTCGGCGAGAGGTTTCGCCGCGTCCGCGTTATCCTCGCAGAGCAGCAGCCTTAAAGCCTTCTCGGCGCTGTCGAGCCGCCCCGCCGCGTTTATTCTCGGGCACACCGTGAACGCGATATCCGTCGAAGTGACGTTTTCCGTTGAACGCCCCGCCGCTCGAATAAGTTCGGAAAGTCCCGCGTTTTGTTCGTTTTTGATATTTTCCAAGCCCCGTTGGACTATATAGCGGTTCTCTCCCTTAAGCGGCATAACGTCGCCGATAGTACCCACCGCCGCCAAATGCGCGTAAGTATCGAGCACGAAATCCTCGTCGCCCTCCATAGCGATAAGCAGTTTCAAAACCACGCCCGCTCCACACAGTTCCTTGAACGGCGAACCGTCGTCCGCGCGGTTGGGGTCTACGCAGGCGGCGCATTCGGGAAGCTCTATACCAGGCTGGTGGTGGTCTGTAACCACCAATTCTATGCCATTTTCTTTCAAGAACCGCGCTTCCTCGATAGCCGAAATGCCGTTATCCACAGTCACGACAAGTTCCGTGCCGTTCGCGGCTATCCGCTCCAGCGCGGGCACGTTCATTCCGTAACCCTCTTCACGGCTCGGGATATAGTACTCCACTTCCGCGCCCTGAGCCTCAAGATAACTGTATAAGATTGCGGTCGCGGTAACGCCGTCGCAGTCGTAGTCGCCGTAAACGGTTATCTTTTTGCCCGAATTCAGCGCGAGTTGTATGATCTCCGCAGCCTTTTCCGCGTCTTTCATAAGCAGCGGGCCGGAAAGCGGCTGTTCTCCGAAAAATTCACGCGCCTTATCGAGAGTGTTTATTCCGCGCCGCAGCAATATCCCGCCGAAAAATTTCCCGAATTCGCGGATTATCTCACCGTCGTCGCTTTGCGGCGCACTTGCCGTTATCCATTTCTTCAAATTTTTTACCTCTTATTTTAATTTGAATTTCAAAATCTTTAGTTTGAATGCTCACTCCGCGCTTTGCGTTCCGTTGCGCTTCAAACTCAAGACCGGTCAAAATTTCGCTTCGCAAAATTTTGACCTCTTATTTTAATTTGAATTTCAAAATCTTGAGTTTGAATGCTCACTCCGCGCTTTGCGCTCCGTTGCGCTTCAAACTCAAGACCGGTCAAAATTTCGCTTCGCAAAATTTTGACACTTTTTGAAATTCATACGCTATTGTAACGTACTTGTTATATTGAAATCTTAAGTTTGGAATTCGGACACAGCAATAATATTGTATTGTGCCGCGCTAAATGCCGTTTTCCCACAATCAAACGCTAAGCTCCGCCTTTTCGCCGAGGATATCCTTATTGGCTTTGAGTATCGGGTCGATAAAGTCCTCCAAAAACTCGCGCGTTTGTTCGGGCGCGCGCCCAACGTACAAATCGGGAACGAGCAGTTCCTCGATCTCCTCTTTCGTTATCTTGAAATCGGGATCGTTCGCTATGCGCTGGGGAAGATCGCACTCTCCTCCCTGTTTTATCACAAGCGCCGCCGCCTGCGAATGAACGCGGAGTTTCTCGTGAAGCTCCTGACGGTTGCCGCCGTTTTCCACCGCTCTCATCATAATATTCTCCGTCGCCATAAACGGCAGCTTGGACATCAAGCGGCGCTTTATCATCTCGGGATAAACTTCCAATCCGTCCGTAACGTTCAGCATAATGTTGAGTATCGCGTCCGTGCCGAGGAACGCTTCCGCAACGGAAACGCGCTTGTTTGCGCTGTCGTCGAGCGTTCTCTCAAACCACTGCGTGCCCGCCGTGAACGCGGGGTTCAGGCTGTCTATCATCACGTAACGCGCCAAAGACGTTATGCGCTCGCTTCTCATGGGATTGCGCTTATACGGCATTGCCGAAGAGCCTATTTGCTTTTTCTCGAACGGCTCCGCCATTTCCTCAAAATTCTGCAAAAGTCTCAAATCGTTTGAGAATTTAGAACAGGTCTGCGCTATTCCGCTCAAAGTCGCCAAAACCTGACTGTCCACCTTGCGAGAATAGGTCTGACCGCTTACTGGTACACATGCGGAAAATCCCATTTCCTCGGCTATCGACTTTTCGAGTGCCTTTATTTTTTCACTGTCTCCATTAAATAACTCCACAAAAGAGGCTTGCGTGCCCGTCGTGCCCTTTTGACCGAGCAGCTTTAAATTGTCGATACGGTACTCGACTTCTTCCAAGTCCATAAGCAGCTCGTTCATCCAAAGCGTGGCGCGTTTTCCGACCGTCGTCGGCTGGGCGGGCTGCAAATGCGTGTAAGCAAGACACGGAAGCGATTTATACTCGTCGGCGAACTTCGCCAAATTCGCCAGAACGTTGATTATTTTCTTACGGACAAGTTTCAGCGCGTCTTTCATTATAATGATATCGGTATTGTCGCCGACGTAGCAGGACGTAGCGCCGAGGTGGATTATACCGGCGGCTTTCGGGCACTGCTTTCCGTAAGCGTAAACGTGGCTCATAACGTCGTGGCGCACCTCTTTTTCGCGCGCTTCGGCAACGTCGTAATTGATATCGTCAATATGAGCTTCAAGCTCGTCCACTTGCTCCTGCGTGATAGGCAGACCCAGCTTCATTTCGGCTCTCGCCAGCGCCACCCAGAGTTTTCTCCAAGTGGTGAACTTCTTATCGGCGGAAAAGATGTGCTGCATTTCGGGGCTTGCGTAGCGCGTGCAGAACGGACTTTCGTATGAATTGCGGTTATCGGACATGATGATCTCTCCTTACAAATATAATTATTCACCTTACATTATAGCACATTTACGCAATTTATACAAGGGGGTAAAAAAGAAAAAATGTCCGCGCAGCGGACATCACAGACTTTTTCTGTTCTCTACCCCGCAAAGCGGGGTAGAGAACGCTGTTATAAAGCTCTTTTCGCACCGTAACAAATGAACCGCACATTTAATACAGTTTTTTATACAGACTGAAATGTCCGCGCGGCGGACATTTGCTTATTAAAATACGTCGTAAAGTTCCTCGACGTTTGCGGCGGTATAGGTTTGCCCTTTATAGGTGAGCTTCAAATTCGGACAAGAGTTGAACGCGCCCGAGCCTATCTCCTTTATGCTGTCGGGAAGAGTTACTATGCAGAGCTTCGGACAGTCCGCGAACGCATAACCGCCTATCTCCTCTACCCCGTCGTATATCTCCGCGCTCTCAAGGCTGTCGCAGCCCGAAAACGCATGCAGACCGATCGTTTTCACCGAGGACGGAACCGCCGCACGCATTATCTTTGAGCCGCGGAACGCGTTGTCCGATATCCCGATAACTTCCTTGCCGTCAAGCTTCGACGGCACAGTCACTTTGCCGCCGTCACCGAGGTATTTCCGGATGACCGTACCGCCGAGATCGTCCTCGATAACGTAATCGTCGGCAGAACTTGAAGCGTTTTGAGATTTTGAGCCGGTTGTGCCTCTCGCGGTATTTGCCGCGTCAGCTCGGGAAGCCGCGGGGTCGTCGACGATAACGGTCGTTCCGCCCGTATCCTTTTTGATAGGCTCCTTGTAAGCGTCCGCTTTCGACGTGCTTGAAACGGCGGGCTTCACGGCGCTCTGCTCATTTTTACCGCAGCCCGCAAGCGTTAATAACGCGCCGCACAGTATAATTACACATATTTTTTTCATTTTCGGACCTCTTTATCTGTTCCGCTCTTTCATAGCGCGTTCAATGTCGCGCCCCGCCGCGCGTTTCGCCGCGTCCTCGCGCTTGTCGTAAAGCTTTTTGCCCTTGCACAGCCCCACCTGTATCTTAACCTTGCTGTCCTTAAAATACATCGAGATCGGTATCAGCGTATAGCCGCCCTGCTTAACCTGCCCGAACAGCTTCATGATCTCCTTTTTGTGCATCAGCAAACGGCGGACGCGGTAAGGGTCGCGGTTGAAGATATTTCCCTTTTCATACGGCGCTATATGCATTCCGCGAATGAACATCTCGCCGTTGTCTATAGATATCCACGAATCCTTGAGGTTCACTCCGCCGTTCCTTATTGATTTGACTTCCGTGCCGAACAGCTCTATTCCCGCCTCGTGGCTTTCGGTTATAAAATATTCATGCCGAACCTGTCGGTTTTCGGCTATCGTTTTTGTGTTCATTTCATTCCTCCTTTGAGAGTTTTACCTTGTGGCGGCGCGAACAAGCCCCTTTTCGCGGCAAATCCGCTTTCCCGCTCAATGGCGCGAAGCGCGGGCTTGCGAGTGCGCCCCGCGCGTCTGCGAACGGGGAGGCATTTCCTCACGCCCCCGCTCGGCTCCCGCGGCTGACGCCGCGCTCCCCTCACGGGGACATTCGGAAAAGCCGAGCGCGCCGCCCTCGGAACCGCCGCGCTCCGCGCAAGACGAGAGCCGAAAGGAACACACGCCCCCAAGGCGATTCCTCGGGCGGCGCGCAAAAAGCGTATACTTGATCGATCTTATCGTGTTTTTCGGCGCTGATGACTCGCCCGCCGAAATTATTGCATTTCCTTTATTATATCACAACAGTAAAAAAATTACAAGCATTTTTTATAAATGTACCGAATTTGCTTGACAATTCGGTCGAAGTGTGGTACAATAAAGTAAAAGCGCATTGGGGATCGGAGGGTGTGACTATGAGCCGAAAAAATACGATATTAATCGTTGATGATTATGAATTCAACCGTTTGCTGCTAAGTGAAATGTTTCCCGAACGGGATATAATAGAAGCGTCCAACGGCGCGGAGGGCATTAAGGAATACGAAAAGCATCGGGACGAGGTCTGCGCGGTGCTGACGGATATTATGATGCCAATCGTTGACGGTTTGAGTTTGTTGGAATTTTTTTAACAAAAGCCGATTTATAGACGAGGTGCCTGTGTTCGTTATCAGCGCGGACAGCTCCAATAAGGTGCTGACAAAGGCGTTTCAGTTTGGCGCCGAGGACGTTATCACCAAGCCTTTTAACGTGAATTTCGTAAAAAAGCACATCAATCATATTATTGAGCTTTACGAACTGCGGTGCGCTGTAAAAAGCGACCCGTCGAGCGAAGATGAAGATATAGATGAAGATGAATTTGAATAAGTATTTTTAACCTCTCCCTGATCGGGAGAGGTTTCAGCTTGTAGAAAAACCTTTTTTCAGAGCGTAAAATTGTTATAGAAGAAATCTTTTCTCTTTTTAATGCTGAATGAAAAACAAACGCGCATGTTGCGAGGGGACAACCCTTCGGGAGGGGGAGAGGGGGGCGTCGGTAACGTTTTGCGCCCCCCCTCTCCCCCCTCCCTACGGGTTTAGAGTGACCGCTTGCGGTCACTCGCCCTCGCGCTCCCTTTTCCTCTCTCCCTCCCCCTTGTCCCCCATGCCCCTCAATAAGGCAGATCGTTTCTCCTTTACACGCTCAATTGGGCAGCACTGTCTTTTGAGAATCTTCTTTTTATAACGGCTTCTTCTACAAGCAGTAACCTCTCCCTGTTCGGGAGAGTTTTTTTGACACACGCCGTTTCTTCAGCGGAGATAATATCATATAAACACGTTATTTCCGCATGACTAACAGGCTTTAGAGCGTAAAATTCTTCTTAAATTTTGCGAAAACCGACAATTTTTGCAAGTTTTCAAAAAACCTCTTGCAAAATTCTTTGAATTGTGTTATAATAATCATTAGTGATGCCGAGCGATCGGCTGTGTTTGAACCTAAGGGCACATCTAAAAACCTTGTTCGAGCAAAAACATGTGGGGCATGCCGTCTGCTGCGTCAAGCCTCCCCGCAAGGCATACAGCTTTGCTTCGTCGGCTTTCCTTGCAGTCGACATACCCTACTCATTTTTGCTTTTCAAACCGGTTTTTAGATGTGCCCAAAGAAAGGAAATTGCTATGCTTTATACCGAAATGAACGAAGAACAGCTTTTGACTGAGAAAGCCGAGCTTACAAAAAAATACGATGAATTTAAGGCGAAAGGGCTGAATCTTACAATGGCGCGCGGTGTTCCCGCGCCCGAGCAGCTCGATTTGTCGATAAATATGCTGCTGCACTGTCTGGACGGCGACACTAAGTCCAAAAACGGTATCGACTGCCGTTCCTACGGCGTTCTGGACGGTATCCCCGAGGCTAAGGAGCTTTTTATGGAAATGCTGGGCGTCGGCGCTGACGAGGTTATCGTCGGCGGCAACTCCTCCCTGCAGATGATGTACGATACCATTATAAGAGCGCTGCAATTGGGCGTTCTCGGCAGCGAAAAGCCCTGGTGCAAGTATGATAAGGTGAAATTCCTCTGCCCCGCGCCCGGATACGACAGACACTTCGCAATGTGCGAGGCTCTCGGTATCGAGATGATCACTATCGAATATAAAGAGGACGGTCCCGATATGGACGAGGTAGAGCGCCTTGTGTCCTCCGACCCGACTATCAAGGGTATTTGGTGCGTGCCAATGTACTCCAACCCCACGGGCATTACATACTCCGACGAGGTAGTTCGCCGCTTCGCGAATTTGAAGCCCGCAGCTTCGGATTTCCGCATATTCTGGGACAACGCTTATTGCGTTCACCATCTTGTGGATAAGGAGCATGCTCATCTTCTCAACATTATTGAAGAATGCAAAAAGGCGGGAAACCCGAATATGGTCTTCGAGTTCAGCTCGACCTCCAAGATCAGCTTCCCGGGCGGCGGTCTGGCGGTAATCTGCGCTTCAAAGGAAAACATAGATTTCATTAAAAAGCAAATGGCTATTCAGATAATCGGCTACGACAAACTTAACCAACTGCGCCACGCGAAATACTTTAAAAACTTCGAGGGAATTACGGAGCACATGCGCCACCACGCCGCGATAATCCGTCCGAAATTCGAGGTCGTTCTCTACAAGCTGGAACAGGAGATTGCTCCGCTCGGCATTGCGACTTGGACAAAGCCGCGCGGCGGTTACTTCATCTCGTTCAACGGAATGGACGGCACGGCGAAGCGTATCGTCGCTCTCTGCAAGGAAGCGGGCGTTACGCTTACCAACGCGGGCGCAACTTACCCCTACGGCAACGATCCGCACGACAGCAATATCCGTATTGCTCCGACTTATCCGAGCGTTTCCGACCTGCTTCAGGCTATCGACCTGTTCTGCGTTTGCGTAAGACTTGCGAGCGTTGAGAAGCTGCTTAACGCGTGATAATTCCAAAGTATATAAATTGGGTTCTCCCCGTCTGCGGCGGGGAGAACCGTATTAAAGCAACATTTTTCGGCGAGGTGAAGCTATGAACGATGAAACAAGAAAACCGCGCTGCTATTTCCACGCGGACACGGAAGACTACTCCGACGCTCTGCGGCACACGCTTTTCGTAGTTATCATTCCGCTGCTTGCCGTCTGCATATTCTGCACCGTGAACATCGTTTTGCATTACGATTCCGGTTTTACTCGTCTGCTTATCCTTATCATTATCGGAACCGTGCTTTTCGGAATGATATTCACTTTTTCGGCGGTATATATTGTGCAAAAGAAAAAGCGGCGGCACGCGAGGTTTACTTTTTTTGACATTCTGCCGCAAGGTATGGTATTCAGCGAATACGCGGGCGAATTTATCCGCTATGGAAAACGCGTTATTCTTCGGCGGCTTTACTGTATTCCGTTCGCGGAATTTGAAAGCGTTTCGCGCGACCCGAAAAAATCGCCGCGCGAGCTTACGATAAAGGGCGGCATACACTGTTATTTTTATGACGACCGCAGACTGGGCTATCACATCGATGAGGACGGCGCAATGACGCTCGATACAGACATTCTAAACATCGGGCTTTACGATACGACGGACGAGATCACCATAAAAAAGCGGTTCGGGAACACTAGGACTTTGGAAGCGGCTATTCTTTATTATAAGGAGCAATTTGACAACATTCCCGAAAAGAAGCCTTTCGACATTTCGCAATACGTCGCGGTGCGCCGTCGGCGCAAACTTCACACCTCAAATCCCGCGTTGGAAGCGCCGAGCTTCGACCGTAATTGGAAATAAAAAAAATCCCCTTTCGTTTGAAAGGGGATTTAACGGTGTTATGGATAATCAGTCCTGAATAAGCTCAATGACTGCCATCTCCGCAGCGTCGCCGCGGCGCGGACCGAGCTTGTAAATTCTCGTGTAACCGCTGTTTCTCGAAGCGTATTTATTTTCAGCAACGTCGTTCATAAGCTTCTTCGCAACATCCTCTTTGGTGATGTAGGAATAAACCTGACGCTTTGTGTGGAGCGTATTCGCTTTGCTGAGAGTAATCATCTTCTCCGCCTCCGCGCGAACTTCCTTTGCGCGGGTAACGGTGGTCTCGATCTTTCCTTTCTCAAACAGGAATGTGACCATACCTCTGAGCATTGCTTTTCTGTGGTCGCTTGCGCGGCCAAGCTTTCTTGTTCCGGGCATTTATATCTTCTCCTTTCGGTGGTATTTTGATTAGTTTGCGTCCTCCGACTGCATAAGGTCGCAGCCCAAAGACTGGAGCTTCGCCTTTACCTCGTCGAACGACTTCTTTCCGAGATTTCTTACCTTCATCATATCCTCGGGGCTCTTGTTTACCAAGTCCTCGACGGTATTGATGCCCGCTCTCTTCAAGCAGTTGAACGAACGCACGGAAAGCTCCAATTCCTCGATAGTCATTTCGAGTACCTTGTCCTTGCGGCTTTCCTCCTTTGTCTCCATAAGCTCCTGCGGATTTGTTTCGTCGGAAAGCTCCGCGAAAAGCTGAAGTCTTTCAATAAGGATCTTCGCCGCATAAGAAACCGCTTCTTTGGCGGAGATCGTACCGTTCGTCCATATCTCTATGATAAGCTTCTCGTAATCCGTTCTCTGACCGACACGCGTGTTTTCAACGGTGTAGTTGCACTTCAGAACGGGAGTGTATATGCTGTCGATCGGAATTACTCCGATAACGGGCTGAAGCTGTGCTTTGTTTTGTTCCGCCGAAACATAGCCTCTGCCTCTGTCGAGCGTTATATCCATATAGAGTTTTGCGCCCGCGCCCAATGTCGCGATGTGCATTCCGGGATCGAGTATCTCGACCTCGCTGTCGGTTTTGATATCGCCCGCTGTCACTTCACACTCGCCCTCGGCGTCGATGTAAAGCGTTTTGGGAGCCTCACCGTACATTTTTGCTCTAAGACCTTTAACGTTCAAGATTATTTCGGTAACGTCTTCTTTTACTCCGGGAATAGTGGAAAACTCGTGCTGAATTCCGTCTATTTTAACGGAAGTCGCCGCAACTCCCGGCAATGAGGAGAGTAACACCCTTCTGAGACTATTGCCCAAGGTGTTTCCATATCCGCTCTGGAGAGGTTCCAGAACGAACATTCCATAAGTTCCGTCCGACCTCAGCTTTGAGGTCTCTATGTTGAGCTTTTCGATTTTTTCAAGCATTTGGTAACCCTCCTACCGGCTTTAAGCCTCGGGCGTTTTCGCCCTCGGTCAATTATCCTGTGCCAAACGCCAATGTTCGCCGAACATCGGCTCAGCCCGCCGCGAAATTCGCGGCACGGCTTCTGTTGTATCCCTGTTAATTTTAAATCAGACCGCTATACCTTTAATTCAGTATTGACGGGATTTTCCCGCCGTAATCACGAAAAGATCCGCGGCGGTATGAATTAAAAATAACTGCACTAAATATCTGTATGCAATAGCCTGCTCCGTAATGCGCTCGAAAAGGAGCGAAAAAGGAGCGTTCTCCGCAATTATTTAGAATACAACTCGATAATCAGATGCTCTGCGATTTCGTAATCGAGATCATCACGCTGGAATGGACGCGTTACCTTTGCGGACTGCTTTTCTTTATCAACGTCGAGCCACATGGGGGTAAGTCTGCCGCCCGCGACTTCGGCGATCTGCTCAAACTTCTTGCTCTTCTTGCTCTTATCGCGCAAAGAGATGGTGTCGCCTACTTTAACTCTGTAAGAGGGAATGTCTACTCTCTTGCCGTTCACACAGAAATGACCGTGAGTTACAAGCTGGCGAGCCTCGCGGCGTGTTGTCGCCATACCCATTCTGAATACGATGTTGTCAAGTCTGGATTCAAGAAGTCTTATCAAGTTCTCACCGGCGATACCTTCTTCTTTGGTAGCCAGCTCGTAGTAGTGATAGAACTGCTTTTCAAGAACGCCGTAGATGAATTTCAGCTTCTGCTTTTCCTTGAGCTGCAAGCCGTACTCGGACTGTTTCTTGCGGCGGTTTGCCTCGGGGTGTTTTCTCTTGGAGACTTTCTTCTCCGAATAGCCCAATACTGCGGGGCTGATGTCAAGCGTTCTGCACTTGTTGGATATCGGGTCGCGATTTACTGCCATAAAATAATTTCCTCCGTTATTTCAATACAATATCGGCTTTTCATCGAATTTCTTCCGCAGATTCGGAAGAAACCGTTTCGGTTGTGCCGACGTCCGGCAAACGTTGCGCCGGAGCTTTTTTGGTAGTTGTTTCCCGCTGTGCGGGGAAAGGCTTGAAGCGCTGCCGAACAAGATAACGCGCGGCTCTTACTTCTTACCTCTGAATTCTTACTTCTAACTCACACTCTTCTTCTCTTGGGGGGTCTGCAGCCGTTGTGAGGGATAGGAGTTACGTCCTTTATCATCTTTACTTCGAGACCTGCTGTCTGGAGTGCGCGGATAGCCGCCTCACGTCCCTGACCCGGACCCTTTACGTAAACCTCAACGGTCTTAAGTCCGTGTTCCATTGCCGCCTTAGCAGCTACCTCAGCCGCTGTCTGCGCCGCAAACGGAGTGGACTTTCTCGAACCTCTGAAGCCCAAGCCGCCCGCGGAAGCCCACGAGAGAGCGTTGCCCTGAAGGTCGGTGATCGTAACGATCGTATTATTGAACGACGACTGGATATGCGCCGCGCCGTTTTCGATGTTCTTGCGCTCGCGGCGTCTGCGGATAACTTGTTTTTTAGCCTGTGCCATTTATTTACCGCCTTTCCTTACTTCTTCTTGTTCGCAATAGTCTTCTTCGGACCCTTGCGTGTTCTCGCGTTGGTCTTGGTGCGCTGTCCGCGAACGGGCAAGCCCTTTCTGTGACGCTGACCGCGATAGCAGTTGATCTCAACCAAACGCTTGATGTTGAGCGCTACCATTCTTCTCAGATCGCCCTCTACGATGTAGCCGTCGCGATCGATAACTTCACGTATCTTAGCTTCCTCATCGTCCGTGAGGTCTTTAACGCGTGTGTCGGGATTTACTCCCGCTTTTGCGAGAATATCATTTGCGGATTTTCTGCCGATGCCGTAAACGTATGTGAGACCTATCTCAACACGCTTTTCCTTAGGCAGATCCACGCCGGCAATTCTTGCCATACTCTTTCCTCCTTATTATCGGGGATTAACCCTGTCTTTGTTTGTGCTTGGGTTCAACACAAATTACCATAACTTTTCCCTTGCGCTTGATGACTTTGCACTTATCGCACATGGGTTTTACCGAAGGTCTAACTTTCATATCGTGTACCCTCCTTACTTAAAGGTAGTTGAAAATGCTTACTTGGCACGCCATGTGATCCTGCCCTTTGTAAGATCATACGGGGACATCTCCACCGTTACCTTATCACCCGGCAGAATACGGATGTAGTTCATCCGCAGCTTGCCGCTGATGTGCGCCAAAATCTGGTGCCCGTTGGACAGCTCCACCTTGAACTGTGCGTTCGGCAATGCTTCCAATATCGTTCCTTCTACTTCCAAAACGTCTTCTTTTGACAAGCTATTCACTCTCCTGTAACGTGCTTTCGGGCTTCGCGCTCATTTTATTGAGCGTCTGCCGCAGTTTTTTATCCGTCAGCCCCTCAACGTCTATCGACATTGAAGTGGCGCGGACGTGCTTTAGATTTTTGTTTTTTGGGGCGGCGAGCTTTCGCTCTTTTCCGTCGGCGACTTGAACTTTGCCGCCGTCAGCTCCCACGACCAGCATAAAACGCCCTTTGTCGTGCCCCGCGGAGCTTATTATCACACCTCCCGCTTTTATTTCCATTCAGTGGCTCTCCAATGTCAGAATAACAGGCTCGCCGTTCGTTATGGCAACGGTGTGTTCAAAATGGCAGGAAAGACTTCCGTCCGTCGTTACCACCGTCCACTTGTCGTTCAGGATATTTACTCGGCGGTTGTGTGAATTTACCATAGGCTCGATAGCTATCGTCATGCCCGGCATAAGTCTCGGTCCGTGACCCGCTTTTCCCTCGTTCGGGACCTCGGGATCCTCGTGCATTTCGTGACCTATTCCGTGACCGATAAACTTCTCGGCGACCGCGTACCCGCCGCTTTTGACGTGAGTTTCAATCGCGTGAGAAATGTCGCCTACACGGTTGCCCGCCCGCGCCTGCTCAATGCCCTTAAACAAAGCCTCTTGTGTGTATTTCATAAGCCGCTTTGCCTCGTCGGACACCTCGCCGACGGCGAACGTTCCCGTATTATCGCCCATATAATCGTTAAGCTCGGCTACGATGTCGCAAGAGAGGATGTCGCCCTCTTTGAGTATCTTCCTCTTTGAGGGTATTCCGTGGATAAGCTCCTCGTTTATCGAAAAGCAATTATGCCCCAGAAATCCGCCGTAACCCTTGCAAGGCGAGTGCCCGCCGTGAGAACGCACGAAATCGTCCACGATCTTGTCAAGCTCCCACGTTGAAATGCCCGGTACGGCGTGCCTGCCCGCAAGCGCCAACGCCTGTGCCGCAAGCTCTCCCGCTTTCATCATACCCTTAAGCTCTTCTTTGTTTTTGATTTGGATCATTTGCCGTTTACACTTTCTAAAAGGCTAAATCAGCCCTTGATCGCTGCCAAAACCAACTTCGAGGTTTCCTCGATGCTGTCCTGACCCTTAACGCTCGTAAGCTTTCCGCGCTTTTCATAAAAGTCTTTAAGCGGCGCGGTTTTCTCGTGATACGTTTTAAGACGTGCCACAACTGTCTCGGGCTTATCATCGGCGCGCTGTACGACCTTGCCGCCGCAAGCGTCGCAGATACCCTCGACCTTGGTCGGCTTGTGCTCGATGTGATAGGAGTTTCCGCACTTTTCGCAAACGCGTCTGCCGCTCATACGAGCGGTAATAGCCTCGTCCGCCACGTCGATCTCGATAACCTTGTCGATCTGCACGCCCATCTTCTCCAGCGCTTCTGCCTGGGGAACGGTGCGGGGAAAGCCATCCAGGATAAAGCCGTTTTTAGCGTCGTCCTGTGCTATTCTGTCTTTCAGAACACCGATAACAACGTCGTCGGGAACCAAATCGCCCGCGTCCATATACTTCTTTGCCGCAAGTCCCGCGTCGGTGCCGTTCTTAACGGCTTCGCGGAGCATATTTCCCGTTGAAACAGCGGGAATATTCAGTTCCTTGCAGACAACCTCTGCCTGTGTGCCTTTGCCGGCGCCGGGAGCGCCCAAAAATATCATATTCATAAGCTAAACTCCTGTTTTTATCAAATCGCGCCGCCCGCCTCTTAATCGAGGAAGCCCGGGTGATGACGCATCATAATCTGGCTCTCGAGAGAACGAACCGTTTCAAGCGCAACGCCTACGATGATCAGCATTGTAGTACCGCCGAGCGATACCTGCGAGAAGCTCGGGTTTATCCACGAGAGTATGATTGGGAAGATCGCTATAAATCCCAAGAAAATAGCGCCGATAAGCGTTATTTTGTTCAAGGAATTGTAGATGAAGTCCGAAGTCGGCTTGCCCGGACGATAGCCCGGAATCGCGCCGTTGTTCTTTTTCAGGTTGTTTGCTATCTCTATCGGATTATAGGTTATCGCCACATAGAAGTAGTTGAAGCCTATTATCAACAGGAAGTAGATGACAGCGTATGCGGGAGAGGTGTTCGAGAAGAACCGAACAAACCCGTTCCAAAAGCCCTCGCCCTTGCCGTCCACTCCAAAGAAGTAGCAGATCGTCTGCGGCAGGCTCATCAGCGACATCGCGAAGATTATCGGCATTACGCCGCTCATTGCCACCTTTATCGGAATGTGCGTCGACTGACCGCCGTACATTTTCCGTCCTACAACGCGCTTAGCGTACTGAACGGGAATTCTGCGCTCCGCGTTCGTCATAAATATAACGAACCAGATCATTGCGATAAAGATTATCACGGTTACGATGCAGAACGCGATATTTTTTCCCATTTGGGATTTATCCGCGGATACTATTCCCACGAACGAGCTTATCGTTTGGGGAAGTCTTGATACGATACCCGCGAAGAGTATCATCGAGATACCGTTGCCGATGCCCTTTTCGTTTATTCTGTCACCCAGCCAGATAATTACCGACGCGCCCGCGACAAAGCAAGCCACTATCGTTATCGCCGAAAGGACGATAGAAAACGTATCGCTTGTTGTGTCATAAACATCGCCGTATCTTAAGACCGCTTTGTGACCCTCATCGTTGTTTACTCCGTTTCTCAAGCTGAAGTAGAACGCTATCGCTTGGAGAAGCGCCAGACCCAAAGACGTAAGCTTTGTGATCTTGTTTATCTTTTTCTGACCCGTTTCGCCCTCTTTCGACAGACGTTCCAGCGGCGGTATCGCCACCGTCAAAAGCTGAATGATGATCGACGCGTTGATGTAAGGCGTTATCGACATCGCCAACAGCGTACCGTTGCCGAGCGCACCGCCCGTCATAACGTCAAGATAATTCAGCAGCGACGCGCCCGAGATCATCTCGGTTATCGCGCTGTTATCGAGAAACGGAACGAAAATGCAGGAACCCAAACGGAAAAGCACCAGAATAAACAGCGTGTACAAAATCTTTTTACGCAGTTGGGTATCTACCCACGCGTTGCGAAAGACTGTCAGCATTCCGTTCATTCAATCACCTCGGCCGTGCCGCCCGCCTTTTCGATTTTTTCTTTAGCGGAAGCAGTGAACTTGACCGCCTTTACAGTGATGTTCTTGGTAAGCTCGCCGTTGCCCAGGATCTTAATTCCGTCCTTGACTTCCTTGATCGCGCCGCTCTCGATAAGAGCGTCCGCGTCAACGATCGCGCCGCTTTCAAATCTCTTTTCAAGCTCGCTTACATTGACTGTCGCAAATTCCTTTGCGAAGATGTTGTTAAACCCGCGCTTCGGCATTCTTCTCTGAAGCGGCATCTGACCGCCCTCAAAGCCCGGTCTGATAGAACCGCCCGAACGCGCCTTTTGACCTTTGTGTCCCTTGCCGGCGGTCTTGCCCTGTCCCGAACCGTGACCTCTGCCTATGCGCTTTACGTCCTTTACGGAACCCGCAGCGGGCTGTAATTCGTGAAGCTTCATATTGCTTTGCACCCCCATTTTTCATTTGACATGTACAGTTGACGATTTCTTGCCGCTTGCCGCACACGTCAAAAGTCAGTGTTGTTGTTAAACTTCCTCTACCTTTACAAGGTGAGCGATAGTCTTGATCTTTCCTCTTGTAGCAGCGTTGTCGGGCTGCGTTGTTTCGGAATTTATCTTGTGCAGACCGAGCGCCTTAGCTGTCGCGATCTGATTTTTCTTGCAGCTGTTAAGAGAGCGTACAAGCTTGATTTTAAGTGCCATTTTATACTCTCCTTTCCGCAATTACAGCTCTTTTACGCTCTTGCCTCTGAGCGCCGCAACTTCCTCGGCGGTTCTGAGGCTCGTAAGACCCTGCATTGTAGCGCGAACTACGTTGCACGGATTGTTCGAGCGCAAAGACTTTGTACGAATGTTCTTTATGCCTGCCATCTCAATGACCGCACGAACGGGACCGCCCGCGATAACGCCGGTACCCTCGGGAGCCGGACGCATCAAAACCGCGCCCGCGCCGAATTTGCCCGTGATTTCGTGGGGAATCGTTGTGCCCTTAAGAGATATCTTGTGAAGATTTTTCTTCGCGTCGTCAATTCCCTTGCGAATAGCGTCGGGAACTTCGTTGGATTTACCCATACCGAATCCGACTGTGCCGTTGCCGTCGCCGACTACCACAAGCGCGGAGAATTTCATGATACGTCCGCCCTTAACGGTCTTCGATACGCGGTTGATGTAAACGACCCTTTCCTGAAGCTCGTTTTCGGTCTGCTCAAAATTGTTAGCCAAGTCATTTCCCTCCTTATTAGAAATTAAGTCCGCCCTCGCGAGCGCCCTCTGCGAGCGCCGCTACGCGTCCGTGATATACATATCCGCCTCTGTCGAACACTACGTCGGTGATACCCACCGCCTTTGCCTTTTCCGCAATCATAAGTCCGACTTTCTTCGCAGCCTCTGTGTTTCCGCCGTAGCCGTCAAAGCCTTTCTCGGTGGAAGAAGCCGCCGCCAACGTTACGCCCTTTTCATCGTCGATGATCTGCGCATAAATGTGCATTGAAGAACGGAATACGTTCAAGCGGGGGCATGCAGCCGTTCCGCTGATTTTAGAGCGGACGCGCTTATGACGGCGGAGTCTGCTCTTGTTTTTATCAATAACTTTAACCATCTTAATTCGCTCCTTATTGCAAACCGCAAATCGACCGCGAAACTTCGTTTCGCTTTTCCCAACGGCATTTCGACGCTTCGCGCCTTCAACGCCGCCGATCGATTTGCTTGGATATTACTTCTTACCCTTTGCGGCTTTACCCTCTTTACGACGGATAACCTCGTCCGCATACTTAATGCCCTTGCCCTTGTAAGGCTCGGGAGGACGCTTGCCGCGTATCTCGGACGCCGCCTGACCTACCTTTTGCTTGTCGATACCCGAAACGATGATTTTGTTCGGTGCGGGAACCTCAAGCTTGATGTCGTCGGTATCCTCAACCTCAACCTTGTGAGAGAAGCCGAGCGTCATAACGACTTTCTTGCCCTGCTTTTCGCATCTGAAACCTACGCCGTTTATCTCAAGCTCCTTTTTGAAGCCCTCGGTAACGCCCACAACCATGTTGTGGATAAGCGTTCTGGTAAGACCGTGAAGCGATTTCGATAAATTCTCGTCGTTGGGACGGGTAACGATAATATTGTCGCCGTCCTTGCTTATTTGCATCAAATGATTGAACTCCTTGGTGAGAGTTCCTTTGGGACCCTTAACTGTTACGACCGGTCCGTCGATCTTTACGTCGACGCCTGCGGGAACAGCAATAGGCATTTTTCCGATTCTTGACATATTACTATTCCTCCTATTACCATACGAACGCGAGGATCTCGCCGCCCACGTTGTTCTCGCGAGCTTTCTTATCGGTCATAATGCCCTTGGAAGTCGATACTATCGCAATTCCGAGACCTTTCATAACCTTCGGCATATCCTTGCAGTTTGAGTAAATTCTAAGACCGGGCTTAGACACGCGGCGCAAACCCGTGATGACCTGCGCGCGGCTGTCGGTGTACTTCAATGTGATTTTGATGGTTCCCTGCTTCTTGTTGTCCTCAATAACCTTGAAGCCCTTGATGTAGCCTTCGTCAAGCAAAATCTGCGCGATCTGCTTTTTAAGGTTGGACGCGGGAACGTCAACAGTAGTGTGTTTTGCGGAGTTCGCGTTGCGAATTCTCGTGAGCATATCCGCAATTGTATCTGTGATCTGCATTCATTTACCTCCTAAACGCGAGCCGTTACAAGACCTATTTACTTGTCGTACCCGCATATTTCTCAACGGACTTATGCTTTTTACTGCCCGATGAGGTAAAACCGTTTTTTGTAATTACCAAGACGCTTTCTTAACGCCGGGGATCTGTCCCTTGTAAGCAAGCTCTCTGAAGCAAATTCTGCAAATGCCGAACTTACGCAGATAAGCGTGAGGTCTGCCGCAGATCTTGCATCTGTTGTAAGCGCGAGTGGAGAACTTAGGCGTTCTCTGCTGCTTCTGCTTTAAAGACGTTTTTGCCATTATTATCCTCCAAATTATTTCTCAAAGGGAGCGCCCATAAGAGTAAGCAGCTCTCTTGCTTCTTCGTCGGTCTTTGCGGTGGTGACGAAGTTTATATCCATACCGCGAACAGCGTCGATCTTATCGTACTCGATCTCGGGGAATATCAGCTGCTCCTTAAGACCGAACGAGTAGTTGCCGCGTCCGTCGAAAGAATTGGGGTTGATACCTCTGAAATCTCTTACACGCGGAAGCGCTACGTTGAACAATCTGTCCAAAAACTCGTACATAATCTCTCCGCGGAGAGTTGCCTTAACGCCAATCGCCTGACCCTCTCTCAGCTTGAAGTTAGCGACGGACTTCTTGGAACGGCACACAACGGGCTTCTGACCTGTGATAGCCGCGATCTCCGTCGTAACGTTCTCGATGATCTTCGCGTTTTCCTTAGCTTCGCCGCACGCTACGTTCACAACGATCTTATCGATCTTCGGGATCTGCATTACAGACTTGTAACCGAACTTCTTGAACAACGCGGGAGCTACGGATTCCTTGTAATAATCCTTCATTCTTGCCATTGTTTTTCTCCTATCTGCCGGATTTTAGCCCGCGGGAACGCGCGAACCATTTTCGCCGTTATCCCGTGTTCTTCTTGTACCCGACACGTCGTTTATCAATATTTAAGCTCTGCGCCGCAGTGCTTGCATATTCTGATCTTCTTGCCGTCCTCGACCTTGTGACCAACTCGAGTGGGCTTATTGCACTTAGGGCAAACGGGCATTACCTTGCACGCGTAGATCGGGCTTTCAGCCTGAACTCTGCCGCCCATTTCACCTTGACGCTTGGGCTTTACGTGCTTGGTTACGAGGTTGATACCCTCAACGATAACCTTGCCCTCTTTGGGAGATACCTCCAAAACCTTTCCGGTCTTGCCTCTGTCGCCTTTTTTATCGCCGACCATAAGCATTACGGTATCGCCTGTTTTTACGTGAACCTTACTCATCTTACGATACCTCCTTACAGTACTTCCGGAGCGAGCGACAGGATCTTCATATAATCCTTGTCTCTAAGCTCTCTTGCTACCGGCCCAAAAATACGAGTTCCTCTCGGATTTTTGTCCTCTTTGATTATAACCGCCGCGTTCTCGTCAAAGCGGATATATGTGCCGTCGTCGCGTCTCAAGCCCTTTGCGGAGCGGACTACAACAGCCTTTACAACGTCGCCTTTTTTAACAACGCCGCCGGGTGTAGCTTTTTTTACCGACGCTACGATAACGTCGCCGATATTTGCGTATCTTCTGCGGGTGCCGCCGAGCACTCTGATACACATAAGCTCTTTTGCGCCGGTGTTGTCGGCAACTTTAAGCAATGTCTGCATCTGAATCATGGCAATGCTTCTCCTTTCGCATTCTTAAAATATCCGCCAATTACTTAGCGCGCTCTATTACATTAACCAAACGCCATCTCTTATCCTTAGAAAGCGGACGCGTCTCCATGATCTCAACTCTGTCGCCGATGTTGCAGGTGTTCTGCTCGTCGTGAGCCTTGAGCTTAATGGTGCGCTTTACGATTTTCTTGTAAAGAGGATGACGAACATTATCCTCGATGGCTACAACTATTGTCTTGTCCATCTTGTTGCTTACTACTCTGCCGACTCTTGTTTTTCTAAGATTTCTTTCCATAGTTTAGTTCTTTATCCTCCTTCCTCAATTCTCCGCCGTAAGCTGACGTTCGCGCTGAATGGTCTTGATGCGCGCGATATCTTTCTTGACCGCCTTAATTCTGGTGGGGTTGTCAAGCTGATTTACGGCGAGCTGGAAGCGCAGGTTGAAAAGCTCTTGTTTGAGTTCGGCAAGCTTGGTATCAAGCTCCGGATCGGTCATAAATTTGATTTCAGAAGCCTTCATTACTGCTCACCTCCGTCTTCTTTCTTTACGAATTTGCACTTAATGGGAAGCTTGTGCATCGCGAGACGCATAGCCTCTCTTGCCGTTTCTTCGGGAACGCCTGCGATCTCGAACATTACGCGTCCGGGCTTAACGACCGCTACCCAATATTCGGGAGCGCCCTTTCCCGAACCCATACGGGTTCCGAGCGGCTTGCTCGTTACGGGCTTGTCGGGGAATATCTTTATCCAAACCTGACCGCCGCGCTTGATGTAACGCGTCATAGCGATACGGGCAGCCTCGATCTGGTTGGACTTTATCCAAGCGCATTCAAGCGCCTGAAGTCCGTACTCGCCGTTGGACACCTTGTTGCCTCTTGTAGCAACACCCTTGCGGCGACCTCTTTGTACACGTCTGTATTTTACTCTCTTAGGAAGCAGCATTAGTCGTTACCTCCTTCTGTTTTTTTAGCTTCTCTGTTTTCTCTCGGACGGCGCGGACGTCTGTCGTCGCGTCCGCCTCTGCCGTTTGCTCTGTCGTTACGGCGGCGGTCATTGCGATCATTGCGCTGCTCGTTTCTATTAGCGGGAATTTCGCCCTTCAAAACTTCGCCGTTGTAAATCCAAACCTTAACGCCGATAACGCCGTAAGTGGTATTTGCTCTTGCTACGCCGTAGTCGATATCCGCTCTCAAAGTCTGAAGCGGGATAGTACCCTCGTGGTAGCTCTCTGCTCTTGCAATTTCAGCGCCGCCCAAGCGACCGCTTACCATTGTCTTGATACCCTTTGCGCCGCTCTTCATCGTTCTGCCGATAACCTGCTTCATAGCGCGGCGGAACGAAACGCGTCCCTCAAGCTGCATTGCGATATTGTCCGCAACGAGCTGCGCATTCAAATCGGGGTTCTTTATCTCAACGATATCAAGCGAAACCTTCTTGCCGGGAGCAAGCTTTTCAAGCTCCGCTTTCAGCTTCTCGATCTCCGCGCCCTTAACGCCGATAAGCATACCGGGCTTTGCCGCGTGAATGTAGACCTTAATTTTATCCGCGCCCGTGCGCTCGATCTCCACCTTGGAAATTCCAACGGCGCGGGAGAGCGTCTGCGCGTTCTTGTCGCCCTTAGAGCTTACGAACTTCTTTTTGTTCATAAGATAATCGCGAATTTTATAATCCTCAACGAGTGTATCACCGAAGGTTGCTTTGCCCGCGAACCAGCGAGAATCCCAATCCTTGATAACGCCCACTCTGAGTCCGTGGGGATTAACTTTCTGACCCATTGTTATTCTCCTCCTTATTCAGCTTCTTTAACAACCAGCGTGATGTTGGACGTTCTCTTTAAAATTCTGTGAGCGCGTCCGTGATCCTTTGCTCTGATACGCTTAAGCGTAATGCCGGGACCTACGTGCGCTTCCGAAACATACAGTCTGGAGGTATCCATATTGTGGTTGTTCTCCGCGTTCGCAACTGCGCTCTTTAAGAGCTTCGCGAGCGGCTCGCAAGCGGACTTCGGCGTGTTGTTCAGCACTGCCATTGCGTATTCAACAGGCTTATTTCTTATAAGATCAAGCACGATGCCGACCTTTCTCGGAGAAATACGAACCTGTCTGAGACTTGCTCTAGCTTCCATATTATCTCCTCCTTACTTCTTGGCTGTAGTCTTGCTGCCCGCGTGACCCTTAAAGGTGCGCGTGGGAGCAAACTCACCGAGCTTGTGTCCTACCATATCCTCGGTAACGTATACCGGAACGTGTTTTCTGCCGTCATGAACGGCGAATGTGTGACCTACGAATTCGGGGAAAATCGTCGAAGCGCGGCTCCATGTTTTCAGAACCTTCTTCTCGCCCTTTTCGTTCATGTCAAGCACTCTTTTCATAAGAGCCTCTTGCACGAAAGGTCCCTTCTTAATGCTTCTTCCCATTGTATTATTCCTTTCAGTTAAGCTGCAAGTTAATTAGTGAATTAGAGGTAAGATGTTTAAGAGGTAAGACCTCCGAACATTTACGTGTTCACTCTTATTAACAGCAACCGAATGTTATTGTGAATAGTATTTCAGAAATCAGATCCTCAGAGATAAGGCTTTTTTGAGACTATGGTCGTTATCCGACTGCCGCTCTCTTACTTCTTACCTCTATTCTCTTGCTTCTAATTTACTTTCCGTTTCTTCTCTTAACGATAAACTTGTTGGACGCTTTCTTTGTAGAGCGCGTCTTGTAGCCCAACGCGGGCTTGCCCCACGGGGTAACGGGTCCGGGACGTCCAACGGGGGACTTACCCTCACCACCGCCGTGCGGGTGGTCGTTCGGGTTCATAACAGAACCGCGGACGGTCGGTCTGATACCGAGGTGACGGGTCTTACCTGCCTTACCTCTGTTTACGTTCTCGTGGTCGAGATTGGAAACCGTTCCGATAGAAGCGTAGCAAAGCTGCGATACGTTTCTAAGCTCGCCGCTCGGCAAACGGAGCAGCGCGTAGCCGTTCTCCTTTGCCATAAGCTGAGCCATATTGCCCGCGCTTCTTACAAGCTGAGCGCCCTTGCCGGGATAAAGCTCGATATTGTGAATTACGGTACCAACGGGGATATCGCTGAGCGCAAGAGCGTTGCCGGGTTTGATGTCCGCATCGCTGCCGGCGCGTACCGTATCGCCGACTTTCAGTCCGTCCGGCGCGATGATGTAGCGCTTCTCGCCGTCCTCGTACTGAACCAGCGCGATAAACGCGCTTCTGTTCGGATCGTACTCAAGAGTTTTTACTTCGGCGTTCATGCCTCTTTTATCTCTCTTAAAGTCGATAACGCGATATTTCTTTCTGTTGCCGCCGCCGATATGACGAACGGTTATTCTGCCGTAGCTGTTTCTGCCGGCAGTCTTTTTGATAGGCTCCAGAAGACTTTTTTCGGGAGCTACCTTTGAAAGCCCGCTGTAGTCGGTAACAGTCATATTTCTGCGGCTGTTGTTGACGGGCTTGTATGCCTTAATAGCCATTGTGGATGTTCACTCCTTACTTAATTAAATCATTCCGTCGAAGAACTCGATCGTCTTAGAGCCTTCCTTAAGGGTTACGATAGCTTTCTTCCAATCGGAAGTGTAGCCCTCGCTTCTGCCCATTCTCTTTTTTCTTCCGCGAACGGAAACCGTGTTCACCTTAGCGACCTTAACGCCCTTGAACAATGCCTCGACCGCCTTGGCGATCTCGATCTTGTTAGCGGTTTTCGCTACCTTAAAGGTGTACTTGCCTTGCTTCAGGCAATCCATGGAAGCCTCGGTGATGATGGGCTTAATGATAATGTCCTGTGCGACCTTTTCCATTATGCGTACACCTCCTCAAGCTTTTCAACAGCGCTCTTTACGATAACGAACTTGTTGCAGTTGAGTATATCGTAAACGTTCAGCGTGTTTACTTGCGTGGTCTTAACGTCAGCGATATTAGCCGCCGACTTTACGACCTTATTGTCAACGCCGTCGAGCACGATGAGGGTCTTGTCCTCCGCGCCGATAGCCTTGAGCATATTTACCATATTCTTGGTCTTAAACTCGTCCGTTGCAATGCTATCAACCACGATCATCTCGTTGTCTATAACCTTGCCCGAAAGAGCGGACTTGATGGCAAGCTGTCTTACTTTCTTGTTTATCGCAAATCTGTAAGAACGGGGCTTCGGGCCGAGCGCGATACCGCCGTGTCTCCACTGAGGCGCTCTCGTCGAGCCCTGTCTTGCGTGACCCGTAACCTTTTGTCTCCAAGGCTTTCTGCCGCCGCCGCGAACTTCCGTTCTCGTGAGCGTGCTTTGCGTGCCCTGGCGCTGATTTGCCAAATAGTTTACAACTGCGGAATGCATTGCGGTCTTATTCGGCTCGATACCGAAAACCGCGTCGTTAAGCTCAAGCTCGGAAACGACTTTACCCGCCATATCAACTACGTTTATCTTTGACATAGTAATCGTCCTCCTTTTCTTTAAGCTTTAACCGCGTCGCAGATAGTAACAACGCCGCCCTTGGGTCCGGGAACAGCGCCCTTTACCGCGATGAGGTTGTTTTCCGCGTCAACTTTTACTACTACGAGGTTCTGTACGGTAACGTTCTCCGCACCGAGGTGACCTGCCATTTTCTTGCCCTTGAAAATTCTCGAAGGGCTGGAGCAAGCGCCCATGGAGCCAGCTTCACGAGCAACAGGACCTGTACCGTGCGATTCTCTCAGTCTGTGCTGATTGTGACGCTTGATAGCGCCCGCGTAACCTTTACCCTTGGATACGCCCGCAACGTCGATAACGTCGCCCTCGGCGAAAACGTCCGCCTTGATGATGTCGCCCGTATTTACGGCACTGATGTCGTCAAGTCTGAACTCCTTAAGGGTTTTCTTGAAAGCTACGTCGTTCTTCTTGAAGTGACCCTGTTCCGGCTTGTTCACGTGCTTTGCGGAAACGTCGCCGAAACCGATCTGAACAGCTTCATAGCCGTCGTTTTCGGTCGTTTTCTTTTGAACGACCACGCAGGGACCCGCTTCGATTACCGTTACGGGAACGACCTTGCCTGCTTCGTCGAAGATCTGCGTCATACCGATCTTCTTGCCGATAATTGCTTTTTTCATTCGGCTTTTCCTCCTTTGGTTATTGGTTGGCTATTGCCAACATGACCCCGCGCCTTTGGGTTAAGGGCGCGCGGTTAGCGGTTGACGGCTCCGCTAAGTCTGCCGCCAACATAACTCCAACGAATCTATATTTAAGATGTCGATGAAATTCGATTGATTGCAAGATCTCAAATATCCATCGAGATCTCTACGCCAGCGGGAAGCTCCAGAGACTGGAGCGCCTCGATGGTCTTTTTGTCGGGGCGGATAACGTCGATAAGGCGCTTGTGAGTTCTCATCTCGAACTGCTCGCGGCTGTACTTATACTTGTGTACCGCTCTCAAAATGGTTACGACCTGCTTGTCGGTCGGCAGCGGAATGGGACCCGCAACTCTCGCACCGCCGCGCTTTGCAGCCTCGACGATCTTCTGAGCCGCTGCGTCCACAACGCTGTGCTCGTAACCCTTTACCTTAATTCTTACCTTCTCGTTTGTTGCCATGATTTTTCAACCTTTCTTCGTTTTTGTCGGGTTGAGTAACTTTTCGCCCGACCTTTTAGTATTGTTTGAAAGCCGTTTGCGCAAACGCCCTCCAAAGTGCCGGCGAAGGCTTATTTTGAAAAATCCACCGAGCCGGGTGTTTCTTAGATGTAAGAGAAATACAGAGGCAAGAGATAAAATCCTTATCCATACCGCTTTACATTCCGCTTCACATTTTCGAGAGAAGTTAGTTATCCAATGAATTGAACACTTTAACGCTCCCGCGAAAAACCGCTCGAAATTTTTCGCCCGAGTTTAACCCGGACATACTCCGTCGAAATTACCGCGTGACTTACCGTCCGCGCAACCTCCGACTTCATCGCCTTGCGGCTCCGTATTGCTATCGCAGCCGCCAAATGTTATTTTAACACAAATAACCGCCAATTTCAACCGGTAAAGTAAAATATTATTCCGAATTAGCAGAGAATTTTTCGCGGATTTAGCCCGCGTTTTTGTGCAAGTTCCACAATTGGGGCGTTTTTCGACGAAAAATGAGGATTTTTTCACCACCGAGTATAAAAAGAGCGGCGTTTTCCCGCGAAAATGCCGCTCTGTAATATATTTATCTTTGTTCAAGCCATGGACTGCGCCGCCGCTCCGGTATCTTTCACCTTAACCATAATCCGCGCGTATTCATTGTCTATCGGTTCGGTCGAGCCGATCAAATCCATTTGCGCCTGAAGTTCGTCGAGAGACGGCTTTTTTGCAAGCTCGCCCGACTGCTCCGCAATCGACTTGTCATAGCCGGCAATCATAGCCTTGTCCTCCTCGGTAGGGTGCTTCTTATTCAAAAGCTTCGACTGCAAGGTAATTGTCTGGTGGAGGATCATATAATCAAAGTGCGTGGTCTCATACTCGTTTTGAAGCGCCTCCCACTGTGCGAACTCGCTTGCAGTTAAATAATGCGGCTCCAAAACGGGCGACTTCACTTTATTAAAGCTGTCCGACACTATCGTTACTGTGGCTATAACAATCATTGCGCACAACAATACGATCATCTGCAACAGCTTGTGTATCGTTTTTTTCATAACCATTACCCTTTCTTAATCACTCCATAAGGTACGCCAAAAAATCCGGGCGGCAATCGCCAACTTTAACCAATTTGCGTTCCTTAATCCCATACCAAGCAAAACCCTTTCGGTTTTCAACCCCATTATACGCTTTTTCGGCAGTTGCGTCAATGCATTTCGGCAAATTTTGTTAAAACCGACAAAAACATTTGTGCAAAGCAACGGTTCTGTTTGTTAATCAAAAACGGTTTACAGTCAGTTTTCGACAATGGAGTCTATCGCGGCGGCGATGACTTCCGACCACATACCTATTATAATATCTATATTGGCAGTCGAAACAAGGAACTCTTTATCCGCGGCGCTGTGCGAAATGCCCGAAAGCGCGGAAACGGCGGGCACTCCCACGGCAACTACCGGGCAGCCGATTTCGTGCTCAGTAAGACCGCCGCTCGCCGCACCCACGCCCGAACCCGGGATAAGCCCCGCGCTGCCTATCTGCACGGTTTTGCCTATATAACGCGGATTTTCACAGGAAAGCGCGTCAATCGCCATAACGCAGTCCGCTTTAAGTTCGCGCGCCGCCGCTTTTACCAAACGCGCGGTCTCAATGCCCGTTTTCGCGGCAACGTCTGTTTCTATCGCCGCAAGCGAATATCGGCAGCCCTTTCGCGCCGCCAGCCGCCTTACGCTCTCTGCCCCGAGACTGTCCTGCGTAACATCGGGATTTCCCAAGCCCGCGGCGAGTATTTTTCCGCGCGGCGGAATTACCTGCAGGATCGCGCGGCGAAGAAGCGCCGTCATTCCCTCGGTGTGCGGGTCTCCGTGCAATGTGATGTATCGCCCCGCGCGCCGTCCTATCGATTTGGCGGCGGACGCCGAAAGGCGCACGTCGGTGATCTTCACCTCGCCTATTTTCCGCGAAGCCGCTCTTACGCCGTCATTTTTCGTGAGTATATGCGCCGCTTCAAACGCAAGTCCGCTGTTGTCCATAATCTCTCCTGTATTTCAGCATATTTTCAAAATCGCTTATCCGTCGGTTTGCAGCGCGAGCGTTTCAAGCTGTATCGACAGATTTTGAAAAAAAATTTTTAAAACCCCTTGAAATTTTCCCTTAAGTGTGTTATAATAAAATGTACTATGAGAAAAAACAAATCGAAACACCAACAAATCGGGAAAATACGAAAAGTTTTTGGTGAATATAAATAAATAATACCCCAAAAAACGAGCAAAATACCCGAGCTTCATTGATTTCGATAAAACCTTAAAAACGGAGGTGAAAAGAAATGCCGAATATTAAGAGTGCCAAGAAGAGAGTTCTCATCTCTGAGGCAAGAAACGAGGCAAATAAGGCAGCAAAGTCCGCTCTGAGAACATCGATCAGAAAGGCTCGCGCCGAGGGTGCCGACGCCGCGACGATCAAAGCGGCAAGCGTTAACGTTGATAAAGCGGCAGGCAAGGGTCTTATCCACAAGAACAAGGCAGCCCGCCTGAAATCGCAGCTCGCGAAGAAAGCAAACGCTTAAATGTACGCCCGCAGCCTTAATGGTATGCGGGTGATTATTTTTTGAATGGCGAAAACCGTTACATTATGTAGAATTGTGTAGAATTATAAAAGGGGACATTGGATAAGTATGAACAGAGACGAAATAGAAATAACCGATTTTGACGAAATAGACAGAGTGTTAAGCGAATCGAAAGTGTGCAGGATCGCGCTTTTTGACGGCAGCTGGCCCTACATAGTGCCGATGTGCTTCGGCTATAATCTTAAGGGCGGCAAGCTGGAGCTTTTCTTCCGCTGCGAGGAAAAGGGCAAAAAGCTGGATCTTATAAAAAACAACAGCAACGCCGCGTTCGAGATAGACAAGCTCCGCGATATCGTTAAAACCGACAAATATTACGGATTTACCGTGCCTTCTTACAAGAGCATCACAGGCACGGGAGTTATTGAGGTCATAACGGGAATTGAAAAAATCACGGGGCTTGACTATATTATGAAAAAATACGGCGAAAAACCGGAAGAGGGCAAGCTGCCCGAACAGCTTCTGAATGCGTTCGCGCTGCTGAAGCTTACCGCGGGAGAGTTCTGCTGCAAGGAGCACAACGTTCCGACCGACGATCAATAACAAAAAACCGGCAATGATAATTGTCGTTTACGGAATGAGCGACAGCGAACGTATGTGCAAGGCAAATTCTTTACAGTAAACGGCAAAATTATTTGACGTTTACTATAAAATGTTACGAGGCGGTGATTTGTACGATGAATAAGGACGAGCTTATCAGACATTTCAGAAAATGGCGCGACGACGACGAAAACGAGAAAATCATCGCGGCTGTCATGGCGCTCCCCCAAAACAGCGTGGACGATGAAATTCTAAGCTGGCTCGCGCAGGCATATATTGATAAAGAGGAGTACAAGCGTGCCATTGCCGTGCTGGAAAGCACGAAAGACCGTATGGACGGCGATTACAAATGGCAGTTTATGATGGGACTTGCTCTCCTGCGCGCTGCAGACGACGACGAGTGCGAGGATGACGACGAGCTTCGCCGAAATATTCTCGAACGCGCAAAGGTGTGTCTGGCACGCGGAATGAACATGAATCCGCCCGAGGACGTTCTCGATTCCGCGGACAGGTTTATGGAGGAGATCGAGGGCTTGCTCGATGAGATAAACGGTTCTCCCGAAGAAGATTACGACGATGACGTCGAAGCTTACGACGACGACGAACTTGACGCTCTGGAAGAACATATCAAGGATAATTACGGCGATTTTCCGACGGTTTTTCACGAAATAACCTCGCGTGACCTCGTCCTTGATATCGCCTGCATACCGCCCTCCAAGGAGCGAAACTTCTTTACGCTTGTGACAATGGGCATGGGCGCGCACCTTATGAATATCCCCGACGCTCTGTCCGCCGATGAAAACGCGCGCGCGGAACTGCTTATCTGCTTGCCGCCCGACTGGAAGCTCGGAGAAAACGACGAAAATTGGTTCTGGCCGATCGCCTTGCTGAAAGATCTGGCAAAACTGCCGCTGAACACCGATTCGTGGCTCGGCTGGGGACATTCGGTGGATCATCAGAATTTTCTCGCGCCGAACAACGGTTTCTGCGGTTCGCTGCTGCTTTACCCGGAGGGCGTTCCCGACGACGCGGAATACTGCGTTCTGCCAAACGGCGACCGCGTCAACTTCTTCGAGGTTATTCCTCTGTACCGCGAGGAAATGGAGTTCAAAATAGCGAACGACACGAAGGCTCTTTTGGAGCGCATGAAAAACGTAAGCCACGTTGTGGATATAAACCGTCCAAACTGCTGCGAGGGCTTTCAGGACGAGAGCAAGCCGCGTCCTATCGATTCCGCGCGAATGCACGGCGACAAGATAACCGATAAAAATCTGCCGCTCAATCTGAAAAACGGCTGCAATCACTTGGCGATTTTTCTGCGCTGGTGCGTAGAACACGATCTTACCGCGCCCGAGTTTTACGATCACTTCCCCGAGATCATAGACAACGTAAAAAACGGCGCACAAACCGATCTGCGCGAGTTTATCATAAACTGCTGGGGCGGATATCTGGAACTGTTTTTGTTCAGCTATATGGGCGCGTGCTTCACCGACTACTATTATAATTGGGACAGACGCGACCCGGAGCATTTCTACCCGTCGGACGTCGATAAATACGCTGAAAGCTATTTCGGAACGGAAAAATACAACAGCGAGGAATTCCAAGACGAAGCGTATCTTTTCGTGCCGTTTGACGAGGAATATTACAAAGGACTGTCAAAATATATCGACCGCGCGTTTGATGACTTTCTCAAGGATTTCTCCGAATACCGTCACGACGAGGATCTCAAAACCGTTAACGCGGCGAAAGAAGCGCTCGGGGCGGGCGTCGTTCTTCCCAAGCACGGCGAATTTGCTTACGACTTCAAAAATATAGCGTATATGGCAAAGGCAAGCGGAATGAAAGCCGTTCCGATACTTATCGATACGAACGGGGATATGCAGACGCAAGAGGACGTTGAAGATATGCTGAACGACGCGGTACAGCCGTTTTTGGTAACGACCGCAATAGCGAAGTTCCCCGAAAATGCCGCAGAATGGGCCGCCGAAAACTTCGCCGCCCAAAAATTCTCGCTTATTCCGACAAGCGAGCGCATAACCGAACTACAAAACGCTCTGAAAAAAGAACTGGGCGCAATTCCCGCGATCTTTACGTTTACCGACGAGCACGCAGTTCTGCTTCTTCCCGACCAAAACGGCAATTATATTCGCTTTATGCGCTGAACCCGAACGAGGGGGTGGTATTTTGAAAAAACTCATGGGTCTTGCGGTTTCCGCGATAATATTTTTAAGCGGCTGCGAAATGGCGGACGAGACCTACACCCCCGAAAAGTACGCTATTTCCGCTGAAACGCAAAACGCCGAAAATCCCGGCCGCGGCATTTCCTCGGAAATATCCGCCGGCTCCACTAGCTCCACTAGCTCCACTAGCTCCGCCGCTCGACAAAGCTCCTCCTCAGGCGCGGCGGGATCCGTAAAAAGTTCCTCGGTAAAATCTGCCGCGAAAGAAACGCCCAAAGCGCCCGTGATCCGCAAGAACGAACTTGCGTACATATTGAAAGACGTTTATTCGGGCGGCAAAAGCTACTACGTCGTTATTTCGGGCACAAAATGCACCTCCGAAAATCCAAACGCCCTGAAGATCAACGGCACGCTTTATGACAACTTCGCGATCTCGCTTTACGACGGAGGAAAACTCATCAGCCGGCTGAAACCCGAGATCCCCGCCGATGTGCGCTTTATTATCCTCGAAAACGCCGCCGAGGGCTTATCATACGGCTGCGACCTTATCTCAAACAAAGATCTTTTCGGTGCGGAAGAATACCCCGACATCTTCGGGCTGGTCTTTCAGGGCGAGGACGAGGCGGCAGTTCCCGTTTACGAGCGGTTTTTTTCGATATTCGGAGGAAAGCTCGCCGAACTGCCCATTTACGAAAACGGCAGCGAAGTATCGCCGCGCGGCGCGAAGCTGGAGCCGAAAAGCGCGGGGCTTGCCGTACAGCATTTGACGGTGCCCGACGGCGACGGCTATAAGATAATAAAGTACGAATACACATTCGACGTTGAAAACAAACGCCTAAACAAACAGCAAGTAAGATTTTACGGCTGGGACGACTGAAATTAAGGAGCGGCTCTATGAAAAACGAACCAAAACTTACGGACAAGGACGATTTCATCAAGATCTACAATGAAAAAATAACGCGCGACGGAGCGGATAAGCTGCTGGAATTTCTCGAAAAAAGCGATTTCTTCACAGCCCCCGCCTCAACTCGCTATCACGGCGCTTACGAGGGCGGACTTCTGCGGCACTCGCTGAACGTTTACGAGTGTCTTGTAGAATATCTGGCGCGGGAGCGCGTTCGGGAAAAGTACGGGCTGAACGTTTCCGAGGAGACCGCCGCGATAGTCGCTCTGCTTCACGATATTTGCAAGGTGAATTTTTACACCGTATCTATGCGGAACGCAAAAAACGAACAAACGGGGCAATGGGAAAAAGTGCCGTACTACACGATAAACGACCGCCTGCCCTACGGTCACGGCGAAAAGAGCGTTTATATGATAAGCGGCTTCATGCGGCTTTCGCGCGAGGAAGCTATGGCTATACGCTGGCACATGGGCTTTTCTTACGGCGCAGTTGAGGAACGCAACACCATAGGCAGAGCTTTTGAAACGTATCCTCTCGCGTTCGCGCTGTCCGTCGCGGATATGGAAGCGAGTTACTTCTTGGAGGGTTCCGAAAAGTAAAGGAAAACAACGCCGCGTAAAATTTTCCGCATACTGTCGTTTCCTCCCCGTTACGCGGGGAGGAAACTTTTTTATTTTTCTTCCGAATGTGCCTTCTTCAAACAGTCCACCAGATTAAATACAACCTGACGTTCCTCCTCGTTTAATTCGGAGATGTTAATAGTAACATCCTCCGAAATATTAAGCATACTGTCGACCGTCGTGCCGAATATCCTCGCCATTTCAATGACGTGTTTAAGCTGCGGCGTGGCGAAACCGAGTTCCCACGCGTTCACCGAGCTTCTTGAAACGTCCAGCCGCCGCGCAAGTTCCGCCTGCGACATTCCAAACTCAAAACGCTTGTTTACTATTTGCTGGCATAAATTGTAATTCATTACAAACCTCCGCTTTATTTTTTGTGCATTACGCTGAATTTTTTGACTTTTTATCACAGTTTCCTCCACGCCCGGACGATTTTTCAAAAAACGGCGGTGCAGTACGTTTTTTTGATGTCAAACAGTCGCTTGTCTGACTGCGAAGTCCAAACCGTGATTAAAACAACTTACAACCGTGATAATATTATAATGTATCCAATAGGTGAATTTGTATATCAGCAAATGTAATGTGACTTACATTTTTGATTATATTACTTGACAAAGCGAAAATTATGTGTTATTATATAATTGTCACGAAGATTAACGCAAAAATCGAAAGGAGGTAAAACGCCATGCCGTTTTATATGTATTTAATAGTTTCCCTCGTCGGAGGATTGATACTTACGGTCCTACTGAAGCTACTTTTTAATAAAGTTACAGGAAAACACGCGAGCGATTGGTCTAACTTCAGCGATTTCGCCGGAATGTTCCTCGGCTGCTCGTTCATAATATTTATTATTATGCTTTCGGCAACTTGTGAAAGTATGGGGGGCTGTACGGGATAATAAATTTTCATAGACAATGTACCGGAATTAAGAAATAACCGAATTGTAAAAAAATACGCCGCGCAGACCCGATATCTCGGGTCTGCGCGGCGTATATTTATTAAATTAGCGCACGAAGCGCGCAATCGTAACTATCAACTGTACATTGTACATCGTCAATTGAGATAATGCGCATTGACCAAAAGTGATAGCCAAATTTAAAAATTACGCTTTTTTGTCATTGTCGGGAACTATCTTCCAGATATCGTTCGCGTACTCGGCAATCGTGCGGTCGGAGCTAAACTTGCCCGCCGAAGCCATATTTATCCAAGACTTCTTAATAAACTCGTCGTGATTGAATTTGAAATCGCTGTTTGCTTTGAGTTTTGCCTGAACGTAGTTTTCCAAGTCGCCGAGAACGTAGTAATGATCGGGTCTGTGCCACGAAGCGCCGTCGAGAAGCGAGAAGTACAGCTCTCTGAAAGCGCCCGTACCGCCGTCGTCGAACGTGCCGTCGATAAGCGTGTTTAGCACTCTCGCGATACGCGTGTTCTCGGAATAAAGCTTGCGGGGGTCGTAATTCGGCATAATGCGCGTCAGATCGTCCACTCTCGCGCCGAAAATGTAGTTGTTCTCCTCGCCCGCTTCCTCGCATATCTCAACGTTAGCGCCGTCGTAAGTACCGAGCGTCATTGTGCCGTTGAGCATAAACTTCATATTGCCCGTGCCGGAAGCCTCGGTGCCCGCCGTGGAGATCTGCTCGGACAGGTCGGCGGCTACTACGAGCTTCTCCGCGTAGGTCACGCGGTAGTTCTGAATAAACACGACTTTCAAAAGTCCGTTTATGGTCGGGTCGTTGTTTACAAGATCGGCTATCTCGTTGATATACTTAATGACAGCCTTTGCGCGCGCATATCCGGGAGCGGCTTTCGCGCCGAATATAAACGTCATCGGCGCAAGGTTTGCCACGCAGATACTGCCGTCCTTTATACCATAATAAATATAGAGTATCCCGAATGCGTTTAAAAGCTGACGCTTATACTCGTGCAGACGCTTTATCTGAATGTCGAACATAGAATTCGGATCTATTTGAATGTCCTCGTGAAGTTCGATATAATCCGCAAGCTCGGATTTATTCGCGTGCTTTATCTGCTCAAAACGCTTGAGAACCGCGTGATCGTCGGCGTACTGACGAAGTTTTCCAAGCTGCGACAGGTCGGTTATCCAGTTCTCGCTGCCGAGAAGCTCGGTGATAAGCGCGGAAAGCTTCGGATTGCAAAGAGCTATCCAGCGGCGCGGCGTAATGCCGTTCGTTTTGTTTTGGAAACGCTCGGGGAAAAGCTCGTACCAATCGTGAAGCGCGTTGTTTTTGAGAATATCCGTGTGTATCTTAGCAACGCCGTTTATAAACTGAGAGCTGAAAATCGCAAGTTTTGCCATGTGGATAGTGCCGCCCGCAACGGGCTGCATGCTTTCAATGCGCCCGCGGTCGATGCCGCGGCGGTACATATCCGAGATGAACTCCTCGTTTATTTGAAGAATTATCGCGTAAACTTCAGGCAGCAGTTCCTCGACAAGGTCGGCGCCCCATTTTTCGAGAGCCTCCGACATAATCGTGTGGTTGGTGTAGTTGAACGTCTTTTTCGCGATCTCAAACGCCTGAGCGAACGGAATGTTGTAGTCGTCCACCAATATGCGGATAAGCTCCGGAATAGCTATCACGGGGTGCGTGTCGTTGAGCTGAACCGTGTTAAACTCGGCGAAGCTCTTGATGTCTCTGCCTGTGGCGAGATGCCGTCTTACCAGATCCGCCATGGAAGCCGCGCTGAAAAAGTATTCCTGCTTCAATCTGAGGAGTTTGCCCTCTTTTGTGTCGTCGTTCGGATAAAGCGTACAGGAGATGTTCTCCGCTTCTATCTGCCCTTTTGAAGCCGTGAGATATTCGCCGCGGTTGAACGCGTCAAAGTCGAAATCGTCCAACGGCTCGGACTGCCACAAGCGCAGAGTGCCCGCAAAATCGTTCTTGTAGCCGAATACCGGAATATCATAAGGCACGGCGTTCACATCGCCCGTCGAATAGTGCACCGTCACCGCCTCGTCCTCAACGCGGACGCTCCACGGGTCGCCGAAGCGCGTCCAATCATCGGCATATTCTTTCTGAAATCCGTCCTCGATAGTCTGCTTAAAAAGTCCGTATTTATAACGTATACCATAACCCCGAAGCGGCAGCTTCATGGTCGCCGCGCTGTCCAAAAAGCACGCCGCAAGCCGTCCCAATCCGCCGTTTCCGAGCGCGGCGTCCTCTATCTCCTCAAAATCGGTGAGGCTGCCGCCCGCGCTGTTGAGCAGCTCCTCGGTGTAATCGTGCAGTCCCAAGCACAGAATGTTGTTGTAAACCGCGCGGCCCACAAGAAATTCCATAGAAAGATAAGCCGCGCTTCTGCCAGACGGCTCACAGCAGCTCATCATAGGCACCGCCTGCTTCATGATCGCTTTCGCGAGCGCGTTGTGAAGCTGAACGGGAGTGCGTCTGCCGCCGCGGAAGTGCGCGTCGCGCATAATGTCCTCAAAATCGTTTTTCAATAAAGTTTTGTCGATCATAGCGTTCTCCTTAAATCAAACCGCAGAAATTGGGGTCGTATTTTTGCATAATTTCTATACATATTATATTATAGCACAATTTTCCCGCAAAATCAAGAATTTTTTTGTAAACATTTTATAAATTTCTTCCGCCTTCCCATACAATAATGCTTAAGGCAACACCGCACAAAGACCGCCCTACGGGCTTTGCCGCCCGCTCGCTTGCAAATTTTCCGTCATTTTTGCCCAAAATCTCCTCATAGGCGCCAGCCTTATTCGTCGATTTTGTGCAATCTGACGAAAAATTAGGCGACGCAATCGGACGACAATCTCTGTGCGGTGTTGCCTTAAAACAGCCTTAAAATATTATGTAACTTCTGTTTCACCACAATATGTAGTTGATTAGGCAAATTGCACATATATAAGTGTTGAAATTCTACGTCAAAAACGGAAAATTTTCTTTTAAATTTAAAAAAAACATTCAAAAACTCTTGCAAAAAGTTAAAATTTATGGTATAATTTATTTACTAAAGAGGCGGCTTATGGGTAAGTTGCGCCCAAAAATGAAATTTGCCGCTTAAAATTCACAACATCGTTTGTTGGAGAACGGAGGTTTTTAGGTGAATAAATTTTCTTATGTCGCTACCGATGTCAGCGGGCGATCTGTAAGAGGCACCGAAACAGCCGAAGATTATCGAGATCTTCAGGCAAAGCTGAAAGCGCGAAATCTCTTTGTAACTAGCTACAAAGATTTGGGCGCGGGCGCAGCGGACGTCAAGTACAAGTTTAAAGTAAACGAGGTATCGTTTATCAGCCGTCAGCTGGCGTCCATGACGGGCGCGGGTCTGTCGCTTGTAAGGGCGCTGTACATACTGCAGGAACAGCAGGAGAACAAAAAGGCAAAAGCGGCGCTTCTCGACATTTACGAGGAAGTTCAAAAAGGTAAATCTTTTTCGGACGTGCTGAAATCGAAGCCGGGCGTGTTCCCAGAAATGTTCGTGAGCCTTGTGGCGGCAGGCGAGGCGTCCGGTACGCTGGACGTAATGTTCAACCGTCTGTCCGAGCACTACGCGAACTCAAACAAGACAATGAACAAGCTGAAAAGCGCTTTGGTATACCCGATTATTTTGGGCGTATTGTTGATAGCGGTCATGATATTGCTGTTCACAAAGGTAATGCCTTCGTTTATCGCGATGATGCCGGAAGGCGAAATGTCGCCGATATCAAAGGCGTTGGTCGCGGTATCAAATTCGATGATAAATTATTGGTACGTATACATCATAGTAATAGGCGCGATTGTCGGATTATGTGTCATTTTGAACAAAACGCCCGTCACGAAGCTGAAATTAGACGAGTGGAAGCTGAAGATGCCGAAAGTCGGCAAGCTGGTCAGCACGATGTACACCGGGTCGTTTGCGCGTAATATGTCGAACCTTTACGGCGCGGGTCTTCAAATGGTAGAGTGTATCGAAAAATCCGTGGCTGTAATCAACAATATGTACGTCCACGAGCGGTTCAAGGACGTAGTAAACGACATAAAGCTCGGTGAACCGATGTCGAAAGCGGTAGAAAAAACAGGTATATTTGAGGGCATGTTCACCTCAATTATATATGTCGGCGAGGAATCCGGTACATTGGATACGATCCTTGAAAAAACAGCCGACTATTACGATGAGGAAGCGGATACCGCGGTAACTAAACTGGTAAGTATGATCGAGCCGTTGATGATCATCATCTTGGGTATCGTAATAGGATTCTTCCTCGCGGGCGTATTCCCGATGCTCTACGGCGGAATGACAAACATAGATCAGCAGGGTTAACGCGTTCTCGGCGCGAAGCCGTTCGGCTGTTCCGGCGAAAGCCCGAACGCACGGCGGCGCGGCAAAACAAAAACAATTTATGTATGAGGTGAAAATATGCTTTCAATAGATATTACCGACAGACAAATAAAGCTTGTCAGGGGCGCTCACTCGGGCAGCAAGATCAAGGTGCAAGACGCGGATATGCGCGAACTGTCGATCGGAATGGTTTCCAACGGTTACATATCCGACGTGCCTATGGTCGCGGCAGAGCTGAACAACATCATAAAATCCAAAGACATCAAGGAAAAAGAGTGTATCGTATCCATTACGTCAAGCGCTATCGTATATAAAGAGCTTACGATAGCAAAACCGAAAAATATGAAGAACCCGGCAATCATCGAGGCAATGATACAGTCCACGATGAACATCAGCTCGGAGTACAACATATCATTTACCATAGCAGGCGAGACCGAAGACGAGGAAAAGAACAAGATGCTGAAAGTAATGGCGGCGGCTTGTCCTCAAAGATTGGTTGACGGTTATGTAAGACTGTTCTCGCAGATAGGCTTGCAGCTTAAGAGCGTAATGATCGCGAACAACTCTATTACGCGCCTTATTACCAATATTCCGAAGATGGCGGACAGAATGCCTTTGCTGCTTATCCAAATCGATAAGAATTTCATTAACATGAACCTTTACGAGGGAAATCAGCTCGCATTCTCGCGTTTCTCCACCATTGACCCGTCGCAGTATGAGGACGACGGTTCGGGAGAGTTGAACTACGTATCGCAGGCGGTTTACGACAACCTGTTCGGTATGATGAACTTCATCAGAGGCAGAAAGAACGCAAGACCGCTTCAGGAAATCCTGTTCTACGGCGAGATCGACAGCTTTATCGAGATCACCAACGCTATCTCCTCGTTTAACGTTCCGACGAATATGCTGACTATGCCCAGCTCGATAGTGGCGGCGCCCTCGGCGATGTTCGACTTCTCAAAGTTCGCGAACGCTATCGGCGCACTGTACAGCCGCAACAAAGAACTTGAGCACATCAACCTTTTGGAAGCGACTTCCGCAAAGGAATCAAAAGGCTCGGGCGCGTTCGGCTTGGCGATACTCGGCTCGGCAGTGCTCACAGCGGCGGTAGTCGGCGGTATCTGCGCGGTAACGGGCATCATCAACGCCTCTTTGAACTCGAAAGTCGAGGATTACTCGAAAAAGATAGAAGATCTGCAGCCCGATCTTCAGATAGTAGATCAGCGTACCGCAATGCTCACCGGCTTTAAGAACTACAACGACACCATAACCAGAACGAAGCTGCTGTTCAATTACCAGCCAAAGGCGCAGGCTCTTGTTTACAATAAGATGATGGAGCCAATCGAGGCAGACGGTTTCCTTGAAGATAAGCAGGAACTGAAAATAACGGAATTCCAAAGCACCGGCTCGGAGGTCACGGCAACGCTTATGGGCGTAAGCCATGGCGACCCGTCCGGAGTCCCCGCCAAATACGCCAATTATCTTGCCAACCGGGTAAAAAACAAATACGGCGACTCGTACTTTGTAAACGTTAATTATGAAGGTTTTTCAAAGCTAAACATGTCGGACGCCGCGGCTTACGGTTACATCGCGTCGGAGGGAGACAAATCCTATGATACGATATTCCAGTTCACCATTACCGCTACGCTCCCAATGGGCAGCGACGAGGACAATACCAACACAAGCAGCGACTTTAAAGATATAAAGGTCGAAGTCGATCAGCCCGAGGGAACAGAAGGAACCGAAGAAGGCGATGAGACCACCAATTCGGAGGGGGCAGAATAATGAAATTAAGTAAACAAGAACGTATAGCGGCGATGGTTATCGTAATATTGCTGATTTTGGTAGCGGGCGTATTCCTTTTCATCAAGCCCAATATCGAGACCATAGCAGAAACCAAGGCAACTCTCGACGATAAGAAGGAAGAGTATAATTCCGATGAAGCAAAGGCTGCGACAAAGGACGATTTGAAAAAACAAATACTTACGGCATACGACGAGGGCAAGAATATGGCGGATATGTTCTTCCCGGATCTCACGACATATCAGGCGGACGACGAGCTGAGAGCTTTCCTCGATACCTGCGAATCCAATATATTGGTGGAGGATGTGACGATAGATCAGCCTCAGGCAGTTATTTTGTCAGCTAATATGTACGAACACAATGAAATAACCTACGCTCTTAAAGAGTATGTAAATCAGGGTGTGACCAGCAATATTGAAGAGACAGACCCCGGTTACGCGCGTCAGGTTTTGATCCAGAAATACTTGGGTACACCGCAAACGATCGGTTCGATATCCATTGAATTCACTGCGAAAGCAATCGAAAAGGAAGATCTGCTGAAATTTGCGGACGAGATCAACAACTATCAAAAGCAGGAAAACGGAAAAGCAATCAGAAAAGCAATGGCTTTGGACTCGCTTTCGTTCACCGATAATTTGGTAAAAAGAGAATATGAGACAAAGGCTCGCAGTCTGCTTGAAGAAGCCGAGGTGAGCGCGTCGACTATCTTTAAAGAGAAAACCAAAAAAGAGCTTAGCGGCGGCAAAACCGAAAGTGAGATCGACACGCCGGAAAGCGACGAGAGCGAAGCCGGAAATTTGTCGGAATATTTCTACGGTATGCCTTGTAAGATAACATTTTACAGCATAGAGCGTATGCAGGATCCGACCCAGCGTCTCAACGAGCAGGACGGAACAGCTGCGGCAACAACAAGCGGTACGGAATCGAACGCAACATCTGCGGCAGCTTCCGACGCTTCGGCATCGTAATTTAAGGCGAAAGGCGCGGGAAACCCCGCGCCCATAGCCGCAATATAAGGAAAAAGAGCGGATTATTTGTAAGAAAGGAGTTCGAATATGCTTCATATATTCAGGAAATATCTGAGTAATCGCGGAAGCGCCTTGTTTATGGTAATCAGTACGATGACAGCGCTTTTGATCTCAAGTATGGCGATGTATTTTACGCTTGTGACGTCGCATTCGGCACAGTATGCGGTATTTAACAAAATGCAGTCGGCGCAGTCCGCAAAGTCCATCGCGGATATCGTGTACAAAAGTATAGCGGGAAGCGCAAACCACGGCAACGGCGGCGGCGTGCTTTTGGCGAAAATGGTTGATTTGAATGTGGGCGAATCGATATCGACCGACGCAAACGGATTCAAGAGCCTCGACCCGAACAGCGGGCTTACGGGTAAGGACGTTAGCGATCTCGGCGCGTATTCCGTGACCATAACACGTTTGCCCAACGGTCCCAACAGCTTGGGAAAAAATGTTTGGTGGTATGATATCTGCGTAATTTCGTCCGTAGATGGCAACAAGGACGCGGTTCATATGAAGATAGAATACGATGAGGACACTCAGACCGGCGGCAACGGCGAGGGCAACACCGGCGGCGGTTCCTCAAAGTTGTTCGCGGCAACGGGATATATCCCCAACGACGCGTACATCGACGGCGGCTACTACCTCACAGACGTGTTCTATGATACTCAGTATACATATATGAACGCGTTTGACTCAGGCAGCGGCGAGAACAGAATAGGCTACAACCTTTACACGGGCGGCGATCTCGAAATAGGATCAAACGCGATGACCGTTGTTAAATCGGCAACGGGCGGCGCTATCTCCCCAACGGATGTAAGCAAGATAGGTCCGCTTACTTGGGCTATTCGCGGCAATTTCACCACGACGCTTGCGGACGTATTCGACTTCCGCGGCGGCAGCAACATTTATGTAGGCGGCGATTTCGTTGTTAAGAACGGCGGCTTTATAAACAGAAACGACAGCAATTACTCCGGCGATAAGGACATCGCGAACGCGGCGATACGTATCTATGTGAACGGCGACTTTGTTGTTGACGGCAACAACTGGCTGAACCTCGACAACAAGAACATCAAAATGTTCATAAACGGCAGCCTGAAAAAAGCGACAAACGGCGGCGGTATTAACGGTATGAACAGTAACGGTATTACGTTCTATATGACAGACACGTCTAAGGCGGACTCTTACTTCCAGAACGTTCATGAGTGGAACGTACCTACCCCCGCCGATAAAGAAGCCTTCAACATCGATCAAGACCCCGCAAGCGCGTGGGAGCATCTTGGCTTGCACACGGTGACAGTCAACTACTACAAGTGGGATCTCAGCGCCAATACCAACGAGGCAGATTCCGCTCAGCACATAACAATTGATCTTAACGCTTCCGGCGGCAGTGCGGACGGACTTGACAAATGGCAGTGCACATATTTCCTAAGCTACGACGAAAATACCGAATCCGCTAAAGAGCACCTGAACGCTTCTCATACGGGCACAGCGGAAAACGGAGCGATCGGCAAATCGTTTATAATCGACGATATTAAGATACACGGCGGCGAAAGCTACATACCGAGAACTATCGTTATCGACACGGGCGATGATGATGAAAACATTATAACGATAAAACTTAAGCCGAATTATGACTCTACGAAGTTTATGTGGTTCCCCGAGGGCGGCGCAAACGTTACGGTAGGACGCAATGTTATCCTCAAGGGGCGCGGTACTGTTTTGTTTGATATCCCCTCCGGCACTACTTATCAGGATATAGAGGGTCAGTTTATCATGCATTACGGCTGGTGGAATATCCTCGGCGGCAGAGTAAGAGAAGAAAACGGACACGTTGTTTATGACAGCGGCAGTTTGTACAACAATACCTCGGCATCCTCGCAGATGGTTCCGTATATCCACAATGACTGCACTGACGGCGACGGTTGTACATACACCACCAAGCCCTCCACAAAGAAGTGTGCAAACAACCACAACATGGTAACCGCAAGCTGCAGCGTTCATGGCGATGTTGAGACATATTGTCCGACATGCCAGCCCGATAAAGCGGCTAAGACAAGCGGCTGGTGTACTTACCACGTAAATAAAACAAAGGTTGACGAATACTACAACGCCATTTCCGACCCTAACGAAAAGGAAAGGTGGAAAGGCACGGACGGCGATATAGTTTACCCGACGACCAATATCTTCCTCGTATCCTGCGATGAAAGTGCGGATATGCGTTTCGCGAAAGCGGCAAACGGCACCGAAATATCCAAGAACGCTCTGTTCGGATTTGTTTACGCTCCGTATATGACATACAGAGCGGCAGGCGGAAACAACACGGGCTTTGTAAAGCTTTGCGGCGGACTTATTGTCGGCGACTACGACATAAAAGGTACGAACTCCTATCTCGGCTTGTATCCCGAAAAAATGCCGGACGTATTGTCGGGACTTACCGGAGGCGGCGATATGAGCGGAGGTCCGATCTCCTCGTCAACAAGAACATGGAAGATCTCTATCGGCGGATACAGATAATAAAAGGAGGCGCTTTATTATGAAGAAAAGAATATTTAAAAAGAGCGGCTTCACTTTGGTTGAAATTGTTGTTGCATTCGCCGTATTTGCGGTCATGGCAGCGATGATCGTTCAGATATTGAATCTGGCGATCAACCGCCGTCAAAGGAATATGGATTATTCCAAAAGTTTGCAGCAGCAGGAGCAGACGCTTATAGCAAAGGGCAAGGATTTGAATTTTGACTCGGCCCACGGCACCGACGGAACACTTGACCTCAAATTTAACGGTTTGACGGATACCATGCACATCAACTATCAGCTTAAAAACGCCAACGGCGAAGCGGGTGGTACGGATGGCGTAAACTACATCGTGGGCGAGTTGGATTACAACGGTCCCGAGGGCGGCATAGAGACTACCACCAGCGGCGGCACAAACTCCGGCGGCAACGGCGGTATCGGCACAGGCGCAGTAACCAATCGTTTCGATACGAGAATTACGGGCACAAAAGGAATCAGCGGTCTTTCGATCGACGTCGAAAACGATGCGAGTGATCCCAGTAAGTATAAGCTGAAAGTGAACATTGACGGATCGGGCGGAGTTGACCCCGACGATGTGCCTCACTCGCAGGTATCAATATTCTTCGGCGCACCCCAAGCCAACGCCGAACTTGCCAAAGTAGTAGAAATCAGCAACGTAGTAGTGCCCACCGGCGCAAGAGTGCAGAAGTGCGGCGAAAACGGCGTAAATATTCACAGCTCAAGCACCGGCTTCAGTTCGAGCACGACAATGGAATTTGTTGTAAAGCTTGACCGCAGTATACCCGGTTTTTCCGCACAATCGTTTGGTAATAATGTAACGGGCACCGGTCATTACTCACCGTATGAATACTTAGATGCATCAACGAATACTACGTATATATACGTGAACATTTTTGGCGCTTATCCCAAAAACACAACCACCTCGACCCCGACTTCAACACCGTAAGAAAGGAGTGGAATTATGAAAATGAAAACAAAATTCAAGCGTTTGCTAAGCAAACGCAACAAGGGCGGCTTTACGCTGGTCGAAGTAGTAATTTCCGTCGCCTTGCTGTCAATACTGGTGCTCGGCGTAATGTCATTTGCGGGTCCGGTAATGGAGCTTATCGCCGGAAACCAGAAAGCCGGCCGCGCAACAATGCTTGCGGAAACGATCAACTCGTATATCGAGGGCTGTCTGAAAAGCGCAAAGTATGTTCAGCCTTTTGAAAATGTGCCGCGCGCGGCAACATATTCGGGTGCGCTGGTGCTTAAGGCGTCGACTGACGCCAATACGGGACTTAATAAATTCAACACCTTTATGAAAACCGATCCCGACGCCGCAAATTACGAGGTGCGCTGCATAGGTATACGTTGGCTGGACGACGCAACGAACAGCGGAAAGCAAAAGCTTATGCTGACAAACGAGGTCGTAGACAACAACTTTACGCAGGATCCCGTTTATACGCTGTCGATCAAAGAACCCTCAAACCCGGCGGATACCAGAAAGGTATTTGACGATGTGATGTACAAGGGGCTTTACCCGGTCATCCATCTTGAGAACTTTACTCAAACGTCATCAAGCGTTAACGCTTTGGGCTATAAGGTAGTGACTAAGGTTTACACAGATGAAAAATGCTATAACGCGACAAGCGAATTGGCAAGGAAAAAAAGCCACATGTCCTTTGAAGGCTCAACCTACGTCAACTGCGGATTGAACATGAACGAACCCGCCTTTGACGTCAAGGAAATAAACGATTTGCAGTCGTCGATGTCGGCCGGCACGGGATACACCGACTCAAGCGGCACAAAGTTCTTCTATCCCGACACATACATCTACTACATCGCTCCTAAAGAACCTTAAATAACTTATACAAACAAATCGGGGCGACAAGCTCGCCCCGAAATGTTTGTAAATTTTTAACAGCTGCGCGTTTTCGCGTTTTCAAATTAGTGCATAAGGCTTAAATACCAACCGAGGATCTGAGTTCCAACAAGCCATGAAGCCGCAATGCCGAGACCGAGGAACGGTCCGAAAACCATTCTTCGCGAGTATTTCACTCGCTCGATCTTATCGCCTTTGATAATGATCTTAAAACCTCCCTCGCGTTCGTCGGTAACATTCTCACGCAAGGTTTTACTGAGAGCTGCCTTTTCGGGCAGACCTTTCCAAACCTTTTCTTCAAGAAATTCCCATTCAATATCGGGATCTCCCTCACTTATACTGCCGACAATAGTATCTTCGTTGCCCTCGGTAACGTAACCGCAGCCAAGGTCAACCTGATTTTGATACCATTCTTCAACAAGCCCTTTGATTTTTTCGGAAACCTCTTTTTCGGCTTCACGGTCGTGAAATTTCTTTAGCGTGCCGTAGATCGCCCCGAAGAATACGCCGATAAACAAAGCGATGAAAACTTTGTAGCCCAGAAGAAGCGACGCGCCGAGCATAAGCTGAAGGTCGCCGCCGCCCATTCCGCCTACGAGAACAAGAAGAACAAATACAACCAAAATAATTCCCATTGCGATAAGCCGCTCATACCACGGCGTCTCCTTGAAAACAAAGATCGCCGCTACGCCCAAGACAGCAACTGTAATGCTGCACCAATAGGGTATTTCAAAGCGGTCGATGTCGATGGCGCTCAAAACAATGAGCACCGCCATAAGTACAGCGGAAAACGCAAGCTCAAGCTTTAATCCGAATATCAAATAGGATAAGCAATAAAGCACGGCGGTCGTCGCTTCGATTATCATATAGCGCGGCGATATCTTTGAACCGCAATAGCGGCACTTCCCCCGCAGAAAGATCCAGCTGAAGATCGGGAACATGTCGTACCAAGCAAGCCTGTGACCGCAGGAAAAGCAGTGCGACGGCTCGGTGACGATGGATTGATGAAGCGGGGTACGCAGAATGACAACGTTAAGAAAACTGCCGATAACGGAGCCGAGAACGAACGCCAAAACCGCGTAAAAAATGTGTAAACCAATGGGCATAAAAAAACCTCCTTAAAATAGTATAATACTATTTTAGCACATAATTACAAATATTGCAAGTGATTTTGCAATAATATAATTCCGAATTTCTCGGAAAAGCTTTTACCGAAAGGAAGAATTAGAGATGGCGGGACCAATTAAAAACGTACCAATCGGTCAAATACTCGTTGAAAACGGATTTATCAGCGAGAAACAGCTTAACGACGCGCTGGTAACTCAGCGTTCAAGCAACGGAAAGATGCTCGGCGACGTTATGCTGGAAATGGGACTTGTGTCCGAAACACAATTGGCGCAGGCATTGTCCATACGTCTGAAAGTGCCGTTTATTGACTTGTCCTCAAGAAAGATCAATACCGACGCGGTAGCAAAGATCCCTGAGGAGATCGCGCGTGAAAAGGTTGTTTTCGCGTTTGAAATAAACCACGGCAGATTGATGGTCGCGACAAACGATCCCGTAAACTTCTACATCTTCGAGGACTTGAAAGTAACCACGGGAATGGAAATAGTACCGCAGATATCAACAAAAACGATGATAGAAGCGGCAATTAACAAGTATTATTCGTCGCAGGCTATCGACAGCACGATGACGGAGCTGGAAAACGAAAAGCAAGCGGACGATGATCTTGACCTCGAAAAGGCGGAATCCGAGGGTCGTATCGATAACGCGCCTATCGTAAAACTTGTAAATATGATGGTAGAGACGGCGTTCAGAAACCAATGTACGGATATTCATATAGAGCCGTTCAAGGACAGAACGCGCATACGCTTCAGAATAGACGGCGAACTTGTAGAGCAGGAAATGAAGATTCCGCCTACGTTCCACAACTCGATAATAACTCGTATAAAGATCCTGGCCGGTATGAACATAGCCGAAAAACGTATCCCGCTTGACGGACGTTTCGGAACGCGTATCGACGGCGTAAACCTCGACATGCGTGTCTCGACTATCCCTTGCGTATACGGCGAAAAATGCGTTATCCGTCTGCTTTCAACGGCTGATGATAAGGCAAGAAAGATAACCGACCTCGGTATGACTGAGTATAACTACGAGATGTTTGAACAGATAATCCGCTGCCCGAACGGCGTTATGCTGGTTACGGGACCTACGGGTTCGGGTAAATCCACGACGCTTTACGCGACGCTCGGCGAGCTTTCAAAACCGAACGTAAACATCGTAACTGTTGAGGACCCTGTCGAAAAGAAGATAGACGGCGTAAATCAGTGCCAGATAAACGCAAAAGCCGGAATGACGTTCGCGGCGGCGCTGCGTTCAATACTCCGTCAGGACCCGGACATCATAATGGTCGGCGAGATACGTGACGGCGAGACAGCCGACATCGCGATACGTGCCGCTATTACGGGACACTTTGTTTTGTCTACGCTGCATACGAACGACGCGGCGGGTACCATAGTCCGTTTGGTAGATATGGGCGTTGCGCCGTACATGGTAGCTTCCTCGGTCGTAGGTATCGTGGCACAGCGTCTTGTAAAGCTCTTATGCAAGGAATGTAAGGAGGAGTTTCTGTGCGATAGCCCCGACGATCTCAAGCTTATGAACCTTACAGAACCTGTGCAAATATGCAGACCTCACCCGGGCGGATGCCGCATGTGCCACAACACGGGCTATGCGGGACGTACCGCGATCCACGAGATAATAGTATCGTCTCCGGATATCAAAGAACTTATCTCGTCGGGCGCCACGGCGGAGGAAATTGGCGCTCAAGCGACCAAGAACGGCACACTGCTGCTTCGCGATAACGTAACCAAAATGGTACTGGCGGGAAGAACGTCAATAGACGAGCTTGTTAAGGCAACATACACCGTATAAACGACAGAATTCTGTAATAATAAGGAGTAATGACAAGTGGAACATACGAACAATGTAATGGACATCAACAAAATTTTGGACGAGGCACGCGCGCTGAAATGCTCGGACCTACACTTTACAGCAGGACTTCCGCCCATCGTTCGACAGCACGGCTCGCTCAGAAAAATGTCGGGCTATCAAGACTGCACAGAGCCTATTATCGTAAATATCATCAATCAGATCACGTCGATCAAGCACAAATCACAAATCTCCAAAGGCTTGGATACGGACTTTTCGTACACATCCGCGACAGGCTTCCGTCACCGTGTCAACGTATACAGACAGCGCGGTTATCACGCCGTGGCTATACGTTTGCTGAGCGACGAGATACCCACGCTTGCCGATCTTAACCTCCCCGCAACGCTCGGTGAGTTCGTAATGCGTCCGCGCGGCTTGGTGCTTGTAACCGGTCCTACGGGTTCCGGTAAATCCACGACGCTTGCCGCCATGATAGACCACATCAACCGCCAAAAGAGCTGTCATATAATTACGGTCGAGGATCCTATCGAGTATGTTCACACACACAAACAGGCAATGGTAAACCAGCGCGAGATCGGCGCGGATGTGGATTCGTTCGCAGGCTCGCTTCGTGCGGCGCTCCGTGAGGACCCGGACGTTATACTCGTCGGAGAAATGCGTGACTTTGAGACTATCAACGCGGCTGTTACCGCGGCTGAAACAGGTCACTTGGTACTTTCAACGCTGCATACGACGGGCGCGGCGGATACGATAAACCGTATAATCGACGTTTATCCTCCGCATTCTCAAGGACAAATTCGTTCGCAGCTCGCGGGAAACATTGTCGGCATTATTTCTCAAACGCTTGTTCCTACGTTGGACGGCAAGGGGCGCTGCGCGGCAATGGAAGTCCTTTGCAGAACGGACGCGGTAAGTTCGCAGATACGCGAGGGCAAGATCTATCAGATCCCCTCGACTATCGCTACGGGCAAAAAGGACGGAATGTTCTCGCTCGACCAAGACCTTGCGCGTCTTGTAAGAATGGGCAAGATCGCCGAGGAAGTCGGACGTGAAAGATGTCAGGATCCTACGGAATTCAAACGTTATCTCGCGGGCGGATATTGATAAAAAATTTTCTCTCTTTTTTATGTTGAAGTGGAGTTGTCCCCTCGCGCTCCCTTTTCCCCTTTCCCTCCCCCACTTCCCCCTAACACGCTCAATTAGCTGACTGTATTTTTTGAGGGCTTCTTTTATAATTTACTTTTTCCACAAACTGAAGCGACGCCGATTTTGGCGCCGCTTTCTTACACTGCCGATAAATTTTTTACATAAGCAAACGAATATAGAAACAGGCTCTCAATAATACGAGAGCCTGTTTTATTTGCCGTTATACTTAATTATATCGCTTGGAGAGCAGTCAAGAACATAGCAAATCCGCGCCAAAACATCTAAGTCAAGTTTCTCGACCTTATTGGAATACCACTTGTTGATAACTTCAAAGCGTGTGTTTGAAGCCTTTGCAATATGGCTTCTTGTTACGCCGCGCTCATCTAAAATTTCTTTTAAGCAGATGTCTATTTTGCCGTAATCCTTTATTGTTATGATAGAAACCGTTTTTTCCGTAAAATCACCCCTCAATATTATTTTATTATAATAGTTCGCTTTTACAATATACATATTTGTTTACTACATTTAAATGTATTTAAATAATGTAATTCGTTATTGACAAAGTACATATATATGTTACTATATAAATAGTAATTAAATAAAGGAGTTTTTATTATGATTGTAACGTTTTTTGGACATAAAGATACTCCAAGCTCGGTTAAGCCGCTCTTGGAGCAAACAGTACAGCAATTGATAAAGGAAAATGAGAAAATAACATTTCTTGTCGGCACACACGGAGCATTTGACTTAATGGTGCAAAGTGTTCTCGGGCAGGCTTTACTTAAATACCCGCAGATAACCTGTTATATTGTGCTTTCGTATATTCCGGTTGACAAAAACAGTGAACAATACGCGTTGCCGACGCTTGTTCCCAAAGGCATTGAGAACGTTCTAAAACGTTTTGCAATATCTTTCAGCAACAACTATATGGTCAACAAGTGCGACGCCGTGGTCTGCTATATTACGCGCGATTGGGGCGGCGCTTCACAGTTTGCAGAAAAGGCTAAGAGAAAAGGCAAGGTTATAATCAACCTTGCTAAGGTATAGTTAAAAAGCCCCCGTCGGTTGACGGGAGCCTTTTGTAGAAAATAAATTCGATAACGGAATAATTATCTCTTCGATAACTGCGGCATGATGCCGCTTTCATTCCGACCAATCGTTGACTGTTTTTAAAATGAAATTCCGCACAGCCAAAACGTTGATTAACGCTTCGAGAACTGAGGTGCACGACGTGCAGCCTTGAGACCGTATTTCTTACGTTCCTTCATTCTCGGGTCACGAGTGAGGAAGCCCGCTTTCTTAAGAACGGGGCGCAACTCGTCGGAGTACTGGAGCAGAGCGCGTGACAAACCGTGACGGATAGCGCCCGCCTGCCCGGTAACGCCGCCGCCCGCAACAGTGCAAACGATGTCGAACTTCTCCATAAGGTCGGTAAGCGCGAGAGGCTGACGAACGATCAGCTTCAGCGTATCGAGACCAAAATAATCGTCAATGGAGCGGTTGTTGATAGTGATCGAACCGCTTCCGGGATATACTCTTACACGAGCGACAGAGTGCTTTCTTCTGCCCGTGCCATAGTAGTAAGGTTTAGATTCGTACATAAAAAGCCCTCCTTAAAACTTGTATTCAACGGGCTTCTGAGCCGCGTTATTATGCTCCGCACCTGCGTAGCAGCGCAGTCTTGTGAGAGCTTTTCTTCCGAGAGTGTTATTGGGCAGCATGCCGTTTACAGCAAGCGTCATAGCCTTTTCGGGCTTCTCCGACATAAGCTTGTCGTAGCCTACCTCTCTGAGGTGACCGATCCAGCCGGTGTGATAGCGGTAGAACTTCTTTTCGAGCTTATTACCGATAAGAACCGCCTTAGAGCAGTTGATGATGATCACGTGGTCGCCGCAGTCCACATGAGGAGTGAACGTGGGCTTATGCTTGCCGCGAAGAAGATGCGCCGCCGCCGCAGCTACACGTCCGAGCGGCTTTTCTGCCGCGTCGAGAACGTACCAAGTGCGCGTAACTTCGGCGGGCTTTGCCATATAAGTTGACATTGTGTTTTCCTCCTGTAAAATTATTTTTCCTTTTCTCCCGCGCAAAGCGGGAAAAAACAAATTTCGCAATTAGCAACTTTATTATTATACCACGCTTTCAACCGTTTGTCAAGGACTTTTTCGCTCAAAATTCAAATATATCCCGATTTCTTTTAAAATCTCTCTTAATCGCTCTCTTTTTCTCATTTTCTTAAAGTTCATTTCACTTTTCGGGAAATGCGCAAAAGCAAGACATATCGCGAGAAAATCCCCGAAAACGAGTGATTTTCGGGGATATTTTCGTTATTTATTGATATTCGGGTTATCCGTTCTTCCGAACAAGTAATCGAGCGAAACATCAAAATAATCCGCGATTTTGATTAGCATTTGGTAGTCGGCTTCGTGTTCAAGATTTTCATAGCGGCTTATCGAATTTTGAAACGTGTCCAACTCTACCGCCAAACGCACTTGCGACAAATGACGCTTTTCCCGTAATTCCTTTAATCTGAAAGTCATTTTTTGTAACCCCACTTTTTAAGAGCAAATCCCCGAAAAGCAGGATTTTCGGAGATTTTTCGTTATTTATTGATATTCGGGTTGTCTGTCCTCCCGAACAAGTAATCGAGCGAGACGTTGAAGAAGTTTGCAATGTCAAGCAGGGTTTGATAATCCGCTTCACGCGCTAAAGTTTCATAACGGCTGACAACATTTTGATTTATGTCAAGTTCTACACCTAATCTCACTTGTGACATGTGGCATTTTTCTCGTAATTCCCTTAATCTAAAAATAATTTTAATCGCCCCCCTTGACAATAGTATGACATAATGGTATAATATTAACATACCGTTATGGTATAAGGCGAAAAATAAACCCTCTATCAAGGATAGAGGGCACACAGGAGGTAATTACAATGAGCATTATGGAAAAAATCTATGAAGCGTATATCGCGGGCGAACTGAACATCAAGCCCCAAAGCGCAAAATCGAGCGTTCGCGAAAAAATATTGGAGCTTGAAAAGCAATACAAAACGATTCACGAACAAGCCGAGAAATTTGAAAGCGCAATTTTTGATATTCTCGATATGAACGGGAAAAGTATGTTTTTCGAGGGTTTCAGAGCCGCCTCACAACTATCGGAGGAGATTTCCGCAAAAGCTTGAAAATTCTCGTATCACCTAGAAGCGTATTTGTCGGTTTAAAAATCAAGACCGCTCCTTTGGGGGCGGCCTTGATTTTTTATATTTGATTATAATACGCGGCTATCAGCTATCGGCAAATTCTTTCACTGTGACTTTGCTTTTATCGATAAATCTCGGGAACAGCTTTTTTATAAGCAGATAAAAAAGATAACCTATAAGCACGCCCAGAGTGTTGCAGATAACGTCATCGATATCACCGTCGCGCCTAAAAAAAGGCTGAACCGTCTCAATGACTAACGTGCAGGCAAACCCGAAAAGCATGGTTCTCCCGAAATTCGCCTTTTTCCAAACAAACGGGAAAAGCAGTCCAAACGGAACATAAAGCAAAGCATTCAGCACCAAATGCCAAAGCTCGGGGGCGGGTATCGGAACGCCCTCCACAGCATAGCTCACAACCGCGGGCACGAACTTCCACCTTAAACTGTGTGGCAATTCGAACGGCGGAAACGTTTGGAAAATTAAAACTCCCCAAAAGTTACCGCAAAACCCGCTTGGCAAAACGGTCAGAAAAGCAGCGCCCGCAGCCCACGCGATAAACAGTGTTGTAACGACTTCGTTTAATCGGGCGCTTTTCAAGGCTTGCTTATAACCGGGCAGTATTTTTTTCAAGCGTTTTCTTATAATTACCCGATAAATCAAAACCGTCAAAAGGACAAGCGGTATCGCGAAAATTATTTCGCTGACGCTTGCGTCAAATCTGTCTATAAAATTGTAAGCTCTTCGAAGCATTGCGGCTTATCCTTCCGAGATTTCAACTTTGCCTATAGCAATCCACGAAAATAACGCTACTGTTCAATTAAACGTTATAGCGAGGCAGGGGCTTAAAAGCACTCTTGTTGCTTTAATTGTGTGGATTGCTATAATATCCCGTGATGTGTCTTAGAGCTTGTGTTCATAGAATTTGTATGCGAATTTTCGAGCATAATTTTTCCGAGAACAAGGAATTTTGACGCAGTTATCGGGAAAATTTGCCGAAAAGACGCGTGCAATATTCTATGAATACACGCTCTTAGTGCCTCTCAAATCGAATATATCCAGCACCACGCGGTTCTTTATAACATTTACTATGTTTATTATACAATTTTATGCATAAAAAATCAATGTAATTTTTGTACAATTTTTCAGCTTTTGTTTATGCATTGTATACAAGTAATGGTACTTTAGAATAACGTTCTCTCCCCCTTCGCGGGGGAGAGAACGAAAAACAAACTTTTCTACAATCTGATACATACTTGATTGCCCCAATTATGCCGATATAGAAATTTCAAATCGTCTTTTTATCAACGCTCCGAGTTGAGCCGATAAGCCGCATAAGCGCGTGATTATTCTCGAACACGAATTTAAAAATGACCGCGCCGGTTATCATTACCGCAAGCTCTCCGACGGCTACCGAAGCCATATTGATAAGTACGGGCGAACCGAACGCCAACGTCAGCTCTATCCCGACAATTACTCCGTTGCTGATAACGGGCAGAAGCATTGCCGCCCAAATATTCTTAAAGCGGTACATCGGAATTACCGCGACCGCCGTCGCGAGAGGTCCGAACACCCAATCAAACCAACCGAGCGTACTCGGCAAATTAGCGATAAGGCACGCCAAAATCATCGCGGGAACATAGTCCTTGCGGTAAAAGCACAGCAGCACCAGAATTTCCGCAAATCTAAACTGCACTTCTCCGTAAGACAAGCCCGGTATGGCAAGCGTCACCGCCACATACATCGCCGCGACAAGCGCGAGCCTAGTTAGATTTTTCACATTAAAGATTTCATTTTTACGCATAAAAAAACTCCTTGTTTTTTAACGGTGGTTAATCAAGAAAACACCGTATTAAATTTTGTCACTCGCTTATTATAGCACAATATTCCCGAAATGTCAAGGGAATTTTTTATCGAACAGCACGATAACAGCGCGCATATCATTACTTTCAAGAAATTCCGATATCGTATCCTGCGCGATTTGAAAAGCCTCGTCCTTGGGATAACCGTAAATTCCCGCGGAGATAAGCGGAAAAGCAATCGACCTGCAATTGTGTTTTTTCGCAAGCTCCAATGAACTTTTATAGCACGAAATCAGCAGTTCGCGTTCGCCGAAAGAGCCGCCGCGCCATACGGGACCCACCGTGTGGATAATGTATTTGCACGGCAGATTGTAACCCTTTGTGATCTTCGCCTCGCCCGTTTTGCAGCCGCCGAGCAAGCGGCACTCATACAAAAGCTCCTCGCCCGCCGCTCGGTGAATAGCGCCGTCCACGCCGCCCCCGCCCATAAGAGAGGAGTTCGCCGCGTTTACAATGGCGTCCACGGCGATTTTCGTAATGTCTCCATGAATTATCTCAAGGCTCATTTCATTTACCCATCCTTTTTTCAATGTCCCCGACAGCCCAATCATAAATACTTTTCCAATCGCCGCCGTCCGCGCTTTTGTAAATTATTTCGACATTCATAAGCTCCAACAGATCCATTTTGGCGCGGTTTATGTCGTTCTTCGGTTTCAGCTCGTAGAAATAGGTTTTGCCGCCGTTCAAACCCTCGCGCTTTTTGCGGTTCAAAAGCCACCACATATCGCTCTCCGCAAACCCGAACCCAAAGCCGAGGATATACACGTCGCCGAATATAAACGCATCCGTCCAAGAACGGATTTTCGGTTTGCCTCCGGCTGCCGCCGTTTTTTCGTAATAATTGCCGCGCTTGCGGTTTATTTCGATAATCTTGCCGAGCAGATTTCCGTAATAATACGCGCCCAATATCATTGAATTGGGCTTTCTCGCCTCGCCGTGGACGTGCCAGATATGCCGCTCCGCGCCGCCGCAGTTAACGCTGTTGTAAGTGTGCAGCATAAAGCCCGTTTCACAGCGCTTCACTTCGTTGGTATGCCTTTGCATATGCCTTAACGCGCGCTCGTTTACCTTGTCCTGTCCCAGCGCGGCGGTCTCCAGCTCATAGCTGTAATTCGTCGTGAGAATTTCATCAAAGTCCGCGTTAAGCAGCCGCCGCAAAAGCGCCATCTGCTCGGCGGGCTTTTTCGTACCCAAGTTACCCAGCCGCTCCTTTTGGCTTTGCAGAGCCTTGTCCACGTTGTCCTCGGTAATCAAAATAGCTTTCAGCGTTTCGGGACAGCGATAATCGTAAACGTCGTAGCGATCGCCGCGGCGGTCTATGGAATTAAGCAGGTCGTCCCACGAATCGCTTTCAAACGCGCGGTTTATTCCGTTTCCGAGAAGCAGGATCTGCGGTCTGCCGTTTTTCATTTTCTCACGCTCCTTATATCGTTATATTACCGCGTATTTTATCGAGCTTTTTACTTCCGATGCCGTTCACGTTCAAAAGCTCCTCGACGGAGCGGAAATAACCGTTCTTTTCGCGGTATTCAACGACTGCCGCCGCCGTTGTTTTGCCGATACCGTCCAAACGCTCCAATTGATGAGCCGAAGCGGTGTTAACGTTCACAATAACGGGTGCGCTCACATCATTCACCGAGGGCGGCAAAAGACTGTCGAGATCTGCTGCCGTCATCTCTCGGTTTAAGCGGTATCTGTCCGACATCACACCGTACATTGGCAGCGTCAAAGCCAAAGCCGCCGCGCCCAAAGCAAAATTCTTTATACGATATAAAACGAGCCTTTTGTCAAACATAATTACTATTTCCTCAAACAGTGATCTTATCGCGGATATTTTCAAAAGTTTTCTCGCCGATACCGTTTACGTTCTTTATCTGAGAAATATCCGTAAACGCGCCGTGTTCCTCACGGTAGGCGATTATCGCGGCGGCTTTCTTTTCTCCGATACCGTTAAGCGTTTGAAGCTCCGCGGCGGAGGCGGTGTTTATATTTACCAAGCCCGTTTGAACCTCGTCCCCGCTTTCCGTATCCGAATTGTCTGCGGGCGGCGCGGCTGCTTCGCCGACTGTGATCATATCGCGAATGTTCTCAAATGTTTTTTCGCCGATACCGCTGACGTTCATTATCTGCGAGATATCCGTAAACGCGCCGTGCTCAGTGCGGTAAGCGATTATCGCCGCAGCCTTGACTTCGCCTATCCCCGGCAGCGTTTGCAGCTCCGCAGCATCGGCGGTGTTTATGTTTATGAGCGTGCTTTGCTGCGGTTCAACGGACGTGCCCGAACCGCTCTCGGAAATATCCGTATCAAAACTTTCCGCTTCGGAGATCGCTGGCTTTGAAAAATCTTCCTCGAAGCTTTCCGGCTCTGAAACATCTTCTTCGGAATTTTCCGGCTTTGAAATATATTCTTCGGAACTTTCGGGCTTTGAAAATTCATCGCATGAAAGTTCGGGTTCGGAAAACTGCGGCTCCATGTTTTGGAGAGTTGAGATCTCTTTCCGAGAGCTTTCGTTCGGCGGCTTGACGTTTTCGATCTCAAACGGCTCCGGCACAACGGCGCTTGAAATATGCGACGAATACGCAAAACTCCCCGGCTCGCTTGAAACGTTCTCTATAATTACCGAATTATTAAGCGCAGCCCGGTTAAATCTGTAAAACACTATCACCGCGGCAACGACAAAAACTATAGTTATAGTTATTTTTACATAATATCCGAATCGTCTGGGATCAATCTTTTTCATATCGGTTTTTGTAATATAACACGCTTGAAATGTTGTTCATAATCATACCCTCCATACCGCCGCATTCCGAAAGTATACTTTCTATACTAATTTTAACATACAGCGAAAAAATTGTCAAGTATGTAGGAAATATTTACCAAAAAATCCGAACAAGCCTGCCGATTTATACATTATGTTAAAATTCTTTTAAAATATTCCACACATTCAACCAAAACTTGGTTGAAAACCTGTTGAATTGGGTGGAAAACTTTCGGAAAGTGGAGAGTTTTCAACATTTTTAGCATATTTTTCCCCAATTTTGCGCTGTACAGCCCTTTGTTTTGTTGAAAACTCGGTTAAAAGCGTGAAAAACTCATTGCAGAGCCAATCTTAAAATTTTTTATAAAAATTTTAAAAAGTACTTGACAGAACTGTATAAACTGTGTATAATGAAATATATACAGATAAAGGCGGTGAATGATTGAACATATTTATAGACGTAAAAAGCGGCACGCCTATCTACGACCAGATATATTCGCAGATAAAGCAGCAGATAATAAGCGGAGAGCTTGCCGAAAACGAACCGCTCCCGTCGATAAGAGGGTTGGCGAAAGACCTCAAAATCAGCTTTATTACCACAAAACGCGCGTATGAGGAGCTTGAAAAAGAGGGTTACATCTACACAATTCAGGCTAAAGGCTGTTATGTCGCGCCAAAAAATCTCGAGCTTATCCGAGAGACAAACCTTAAAAAAATCGAGGAGCATATCGACCAAATCATTGAGCTTGCCGCCGCGTGCGAAATGAGCGGCGAAGAACTTCTTGAAATTTTGAAATTCGCTTTGGAGGAAAAAGAATGAACGCTCTTGAAATCAAAAATCTAACCAAAAACTACGGGGAATTTAAGCTCGACAACCTAAATCTCACACTCCCGGGCGGCTGTATTCTCGGACTTATCGGAGAAAACGGCGCGGGAAAATCCACCGCAATTATGCTTATTCTCGATATGATAAAGCGGGACGGCGGCTCGGTGAAGATACTCGGAAGGGATAACGCAAAGGAAATTCGTCTTATTAAAGAGGACGTGGGAACGGTTTTCGACGAAGTGGGAATTCCCGAATGTCTGAACGCGCGTAAGGTCGGGAAAATAATGCGCGGTACATTCAAAAACTGGAACGCCGAAGAATACGAGAGCTTGCTAAAAAAACTCTCTATGCCGCTTGATAAGCCGTTCGGCGAGTTTTCGCGCGGAATGAAGATGAAGCTGGGATTGGCTGTCGCTATGTCGCACGACGCGAAATTACTGCTCCTCGACGAGGCGACAAGCGGTCTAGACCCGCTCGTCCGCGACGAGGTTCTGGATATTCTCAACGACTTTACGCGCGACGAGAACCACTCGGTTTTGCTGTCCTCGCATATCGTAAGCGACCTCGAAAAGATATGCGACTACATCGCGTTTCTTCATAAGGGAAAGCTGATATTGTTTGAGGAAAAGGACGTTCTTTTAAGCGAGTACGGAATAATCCACTGCACCGAACAGCGGCTTTCGGAGCTTGACCAAACCGCGATAAAGCACAAAAAAATCACGCCCTACGGCGCGGAGGCTATTGTTAAAAGAAGCGCTGTTCCGAGCGGCACGGAGATAAGCCCCGTGTCTATTGAGGAACTGTTCGTTCAGACGGCGAAAGACAATGCCTGATCCGGCTTTGCTCTCTGCCCCGCGTTAATCGGTGAAAGGAGAATATAATATGAAAGGCTTGCTTTTAAAGGATTTTTACGTAACGATGAAATATTGCAAAAATATGATTATTTTTTCATTGCTTTTTATTGCAGTATCGTTTGTTGCCAAAGGAAACATTGTGTTTATGATGCTGCCGCTTATAGTTTCGGGCGAGGTGCCTTGCGCGCTGTTGGCTCTCGACGAGCAGTTCAAGTGGACAAAATACAGCGGCGCTCTGCCGTACAGCCCTGCGCAGATCGTATCGTCAAAATACCTGTTCGCCCCCTTGTATCAAGCGTTCACGGCGGCGATCGTGTTTATCGCAATGATCATTCGGGTAAATACTATCGGCGACGTAACTCTTTTGGCGGGCGCGCAGATGATCGGCGGAGTTTGGGTTATGTCGCTTGTATTGCCCGCGCTTTGTCTGCCGTTCTGCTTTGCATTTGGCAACGCGAAAGGACGAATTGCCAATATGATAGTAATGCTGGGATTGATGGTCGCGATTTGGAATTTTATCCCCAAAGGCGAAATACCCGATATGACCAAACTTCCCGTTTTGATAGTATTTGCGTCCGCCGCCGTTGTTTACGCGCTGTCGTGGGTAATTTCAATTGCCGTTTACAGCAAGCGCAAGGTCGGAGAATGAAAGGGGAAAGAATGAAAGGTTTGCTTTTAAAGGAGCTTTATGTCGCGGTAAGATATTGCAGATTGAGCTTTCTTATTGATTTGATTTTTATAGGCGTATCGTTTTTTGCGGGAAAGGATTACGCGTTTTTGCTGTTTCCCGTTATACTGCTGACGGGAGTTATTCCGATAACGCTCTTGTCGCTTGACGAAAAATCCAAATGGAGAAAATACAGCGGCTCTTTGCCGTACAGCCGCGCGCAGCTCGTTTCGGCGAAATATCTGTTCGGGCTTATCGTTCAGGCGATAACGGCGGGAGTGGTATTTATCGCTTTGGTAGTACGGATAAACGCTATGGGCGGCTTGACGCTCACCGAAGCCGGCTATGTAATCGGAACGCTTTCCCTTATCTCCGTTGTTTTGCCGGCGTTTAATCTTCCTCTTTGCTTCGGATTGGGCGTGGAGATTGGCAGAAACGTGTATTTCGTGACTATTTGCGTTTTGTCGGCGGTCATTTGGCAGATTATTTCCAGAGTGGGACTTCCCGAAATAACTCCCGCGTTTATGTGGATTGCTGTTGCTATTGTCGCCGTTATTTACGCGCTGTCGTGGCTTATCTCGATAGCCGTTTACGGCAAACGAAAGGTCAAAGACTGAACCGCGAATTTATAATATCCTCAACAGCTGAGTTTTCCGCGCCGTTCTTGAAATTCACAAGCCGTGCGGTGAACTCGGTTTTTCCGCGCTCGCTTGACAAATTTCAATAGTTATGATAAAATAAAGCATATACCTTATTTTTTCATACTCTCTTTTGGGGAAAACTTTAAAGATTGTGACATTTGTTTTTAAGGCTTACTTTTGACGGAAATATGATATTGGAGGAAAAACGATGCCAAACTTTAAATTATATGCATTTTACTTTAGCCCCACAGGCGGAACAAAAAATATTCTGGATATTTTTTTATCGAAGTGGAACTGCGATAAAATTTTAACCGACTTATCCGACAACAACGCGAATTTGGAAGATGTAATTTTTAAAAAAGATGATGTCTGTGTTGTTGCGGTTCCGTCATTCAGCGGCAGAGTGCCGCAATTTATCATTCCTAAAATATCAAAGCTGAACGGAGCGGGGGCTAAAGCTGTTTTGATAACAGCGTTTGGAAACAGAGCGTTCGACGATACATTGCTTGAACTGTTTAATACAATGACAAAAGCGGATTTCATTTGTTTCGCGGCAATGGCTGCGGTAACAAGACATTCGGTTATGCCGAAATACGGCAATGGCAGACCCGATTCCGACGATATATCTCAAATAAAAGAATTTTCCGAAAAATGCCGTAATGAGTTTGTTCAACGCGTGAATACTGTTGCACTTCCCGGAAACTTCCCTTATCGAAAGTATCAATCCATCCCCATCAAACCCAAAGCAGATAAATCCTGCAACAAGTGCGGATTGTGTGCAAAAAGATGTCCCGTTAAGGCAATTGACCCTCAAAGATTAAATAAAACAGATAAAAACAAATGCATTTCCTGTTTGCAATGCGTTGCAAAATGTCCGCGTCAAGCGAGACACATAAATAAATTTGTCCTTAAAGCAGCAGAAATAAAAATGAAGAAATTATGTGGAGACAGAAAGGAAAATGCATTTTTTATTGCAGAATAAGGTAATTGCGACGCGGGCATTTTGTTCACGGATTTTCCGCGATCGCGATAATACCGAACACGCGGATTGACGGCGGCTTGTATTTATTTGTGAAATTCATTCCCGCTCGTTGCTAAAGCTCAAACCGCGAATTTATAATATCCTCGACAGCCGAGTTTTCCGCGCCGTTCTTGAAATTTACAAGCCGCGCGGTGAACTCGGTTTTGTTTTGCGCCGATGAATAGTCTATAAGTTCGGCGAGAATTTTATCGTTCAGCAAGTCCTCGGCAAGTGGCATATAGTCTATCAAATTTCGGTCGATAAGTTCCCTGAAAAGGGCGCTCTTGACATTCTCAAAGCTGCCCAGAGCGCAGGCTTTCCCGAAAATGTCTTCCCGCAGGGCGATATCCCAGTTCATATTGTCGGGCGAAAACGGCTTTCGTAGGTCGTTTGCGCCGATAAGCGAATACATGGCGCAATCGGTCGAAAGCGCGGGGCAATTTCCGAACGCCTTGCCAAGTATCGTCACTTCGCTTTCGGGAAAAATCACATCACGCAGAGCGGAGCAGTTCTCGAACGCGCCGTTGTAGATAACGCACATCATCTCGGACAGCTCGGCCGTCTCCAGCGACGCGCACCCCGAAAATGCGAACGAGCGTATCACCGCGCATTTCGCGGGGAGCGCGATTTTTTTCAGCGAGGTACAGAACTTGAATGTGCAGTGATCGACGATTTTCAAATTTCTCGGAAGCCGCGCTTCCTCCAGACCCTCGCAATACTCGAACGCGGAAGTGCCGATATTCGTCACGGTATCGGGGATAAAAACGCTCTTTAAAAAACTCGCGGAACTGAACGCTTTCGCGCCTATGCTTTTCACCTTTTTAAACTTGTATTTTTCCGGAATTTCCAACTCGGTTATCCGCGGGTCGGCGTTGTAGTTGTATTTGACAAGCTCCCAACCGTCGTCGAGCTTTTCAAAATCGAACATTTTCTTTGTCATAATGTAAATTTTTTGCCTCCGTCAAAGCCGAATTTACGGCGCTTATAGTCAAGCAGACACGCCGTCATTTCCGTTTTGTTTCGTTCAGCGCAAACGTCAAGCATTTCGTCTGTCGTTTGGAGGTCGGGCGAACGGCCGCCGCTTTCGAGCATGGAGAATATCGCGGCGGCGTTCGGATAATACGGCAGCGGCGAGAAAAGCTGCTCGTCGGTGAATTTGCGAAAGCTGTTGTATTTTATTGCGAGTTCCAACACATCGAGCCGAAACGCCGTTACAAAATCGAAATACTTGTCCAATTCCGGCGCGGGGAAAGGTTTCGTAATATCGCGCCCCGGAATAAGCGACAGCATTGCGAGTTTGGCGGGTATTTTTTGGCTTGCGGAAAACGCAAATTTTCCCACGTAAACAGCGTTGATATCACATTCGAGAGTTTCAAGCGCGTCACGGACCGCGAACGCGCCGTCGTTCATATCGTGACCGTCGGCGATCATTTCGAGTTTCGGGGCGGTGACGCGTCGAAGATTTTCGCAGCGCGAAAACGCTTCCCGCTCGATACGCCGAACATTCGGCAGTGTAATTTCCTCAAGCGACGTGCAGTCTCGAAACGCGCTGTCGGGGATTTTCTCGATTAACGGGGACAGCGCGATCTCGGTCAGCGATCGGCACTTAGCAAACGTGCCGCTGCCGATGGTTCGCACGCTTTCGGGTATTGTTATGCGCTTTATGTACGCCGCGTTGCTGAAAACGATATCCGCTATCGACACAAGAGGTCTGCCGTTATGCTCGGCGGGCAGTTCAAGCTCGGTGATATTCGGGTCGCTGCGATAGAAGTAATACGACAATTCGCAGCCGCCCTCTGTTTCTCTGAAATCAAAAAGGTGTTCACAATTCAAATTTATCATCTCCGTCAAAGCCGAATTTACGTTTTTTCAGTTCCAGAAGATACGCTGTGAGTTCGGTTTTACCGTGCTGCGCCGAATATTCAACGACCTTATTCAAGACCTCGGCTCCGGCGCTTTCAAGCATACCATACCGTGCGGCGATCTCAAAATAATCCCAATATCCCGAGTTTATTATATAATTGAATACTATGGTCAGATCCACGTTGCGAAAACAATTGTTTTTCACGGCAAGCTCAAAAACATCACGGCGCTTGAATTCGTTGATCTCGGGGTATTTAAACATCCAATTGAAATTCTCTGTTTCCAGCGGCCTAGTAATGTCGCAAGAGTCAACCAAGCCCATAACAGTAACGTCGGCGGGCAAAAAAGAGCAACGTCGAAACACCTGCCGTCCCAGTCGGGGCGCGGAGTTAAAAACCACGTTTTCAAGATATATACAATCCTCAAACGCGCCGTTGTCAAGAACCTCGAGACTTTTTGGAAGCACCACGGTTTTCAGCGAGCTGTTTTTAAGAGCGAATTTCCCGATTTTTACAATACCTTCGGGTATCTCCAGTCTTTTCAGTTCAAAAAGATTACGAAAAGCATAATCGGCAATTTCTTTCAGTTTTTTCGGTATATTTATCCGTTTTATCCTTGTGGCTTCGTTAAACGCGCTCCGCCCTATTTGAACTACCGTTTCGGGAATTTTGACTTCGGTTAGATACTCCGCGCACTCAAACGCGTTCGGAGCGATCGCCACAACGGGTAAACCTTTATATTCGGCAGGAATTTCAAACTTGGTTATTTTTTTGTTGTCTTTTTGACGATACTCCGCAAGAGCGAAGCCGCCCTCGATTTCCTCAAAACGGAAAAGTTCGTCACAATTCAAATTTATCATCTCCGTTAAAGCCGAATTTACGCTTTTTCAGCTCCAGAAAATACGCGGCGAGCTCGGTCTTGTTATTATCAGCACAATAAGCCGTAAGCTTGTCAATAAGCTCCGCTCGATCAAGCAAGCCATAACGCTCCGCTATACGAAGCAAGTCAAAACGCTCCTTGTCGATAAAAATCTTGAAAAGACTTACCGTATCGGCGTTTGCGAGACAGCCGTTTTTGGCGGCAAGTTCAAAAACGTCGGGACGCTCGCAAAAAGTCATACGAAACGCCCCCGGAGCATTTTGCAAACTAATTTCATTGTCCAGCATAAGCTTGTTGAGCGGTCTTGTAAGGTCGCGGGAACACACCAACCCGGTGAGAATAAGTTCGGCGGGCAGCGCAAAGTCGTTGCTGAATACAAATTCTCCAAAGTTCGGCTCGGAGTTGAATTCCACCTCGCGCAATTTCGCACAGAACATAAAAGACCAATTGCACAGCTCCTCAAGACTTGACGGCAGGCTCACGGAGCGCAAATTTTTGCAGTTTTGAAAAGCGCTTTCGCCTATCCGCCGAACGCCCTCGGGTATCGTCAATTTTTGCAAATGCCACGCGCTGCGAAACGCGTCCTTACCTATCTCAACAACGGGTCTCAACCTGTGATTTGCGGGGAGCGTTATTTCGCTGATGATCTTCGTTTTCTCATCATCAAAATAATCTTTTTGGGAAAATTCGGTTAGAATATAGCCGCCCTCGATTTTCTCAAACCGAAAAAGTTTGTCGATATTCATTTTTTATACTCCCAAAAACCGCCGATCGAACGACCGGCGGCAAAACTTATTTTTCGATAGCACCGTCCTGCGTCTCAATGACCCTCTCAAAGTCCTCGCAGGGCATGGGCTTGTAGTAGAAGAAGCCCTGTATCATATCGCAGCCGAGCTCTTTAAGGAAATCGACTTGAGTTTGCGTTTCAACGCCCTCGGAAACCGTGGTGAGGTCAAGGCTCTTAGCCAGCGACACTACGGATGTAATGACCTTGCGGTTCTTATCGGTGAGATCGTTTCGGAGGAAGAAGCCGCCGTCTATTTTCAGCGTATCGAACGGCATCATAGTGATAAGGTTCAGCGACGAATATCCCGAACCGAAATCGTCGATCGAAATGCGGTAACCGCGCGCCTTGAACCACGTTGCCACTTCAATAAGCTTATCAAGATTTTCCGTAAGCAGGCTTTCCGTGATCTCAAGCTCTATGTATTCGTGCGGAACTCCTATGCCGTCCACAAGCGCGTTGAATTTCACGCAGAAATCCTCGTCCGCCAAATGCCGCCTTGAAACGTTCAACGAAATAAGCGGCACGTCAATGCCCATTCTCAGCCACTTCGCGATATCCGCGATGGAACGGCGGTAAATGGCGAAATCCATCTCGGTAACAAAACCGTTTTCCTCGAATATCGGCACGAACTTACCCGGAGATATGATCGTTCCATCATCGCGTATCCAGCGCACCAAAGCCTCCGCGCCTACTATCTTTCCCGTCGCTATGCACACCTTGGGCTGATAGTAAACATGAAATTCACCGTGCTCCAATGCGCTCTGCATATTCGCCTCAATAAATCGGCGCTCCTTTATCCTCTCGCGCATAATGCCGTCGTAGTACACCATAAGGTTTTCGTTATAGAACGCTTTGTCGCGGACGGTTTTCTGCGCCATGATCGCACGGTCTATCGAACCCATAATTCCCACGGGATCGTCGCTCATATCGCATACGCCCACAAGCAGGTAAATGTGCACCTGAAGCTTTTCGTAGATCTGCTTTTGCAGACTGTTCAGCAGTAAATTCATTCTTCCCTTGAACTCGTCCTGATCGGCGTTTTTAAACAGCGCGGTAAAGCGCGAATCCTCCGAACGGCACAACAGTTCTCCGGGACCTATGCACCTTTGCAAAATATCCGCCATGGCGATAAGAATGGCGTTGCCGGTTTCGTAACCCTTTTCTTCGTTAATTCTGTTAAAATCCGCGACGTTTATTACCACGGTGAAAAATCCGCTCAGATCGTCGCATTCGGCGGTAAGCCGCAAAGCCTCCGCGGTAAATACGTTAAACGTCATAAGCCCGGTGAGACTGTCTGTCATTTGTATTTTTCCGAGGCAGTCCGTGATATCCGTAGAACTTATTATGTAACGCATATCGCCGCTGCCGTTTTCGTCTACGGAAGCCGTAACATCGAGCCAGCGCCGCTCGCTGTCGTAATAATACGCCGAGGAAGCAAACAGACCGCCGCTCTGACTTAGCTGGATCGCGGGACAATTTTCGCATGGCGTTTCGCGGCCGCGAATTTTTTTATAACAGATATCTCCCTTGCACAAACCGTAGTGCTCCGCGGCATTGCTGCCTACCTCGTCGACCTCGAAGCTTGAGGGCACAATGGAAAAGCCCTCCATTCTGTGGTTGCTGATAGCTGTGGAACGCAAATGCTGCGAGGTTTTGTCCGCCATTTCCAGTTTATAGGATCTGTGCATTGCCGTGATCGCGTTTTCGATAACGTCTATTATTTGAATATCCTGTTCGTTCAGTTCAAATCGGCTGTCAAATACTATGGCGAACGCAATCTCAATATTGCCGTCGAAACGCACGGCGCGGCACTCGGCGCAAACCGCGCCGTTTATCAGCCGTATACCTGCATTGGTGTTTACATGATCGACGATTCGGAGAGCGTTGCTCTTGCCGAACGCCGATGAAAGTCCGTCATCCGAACAGCTTATCTCAAGCGCCGGAAATTCGTTCTCCGGTCGGTCGCAGGAGCTGAACGCCATATAACGCTTGTAGCCGCCGTCTCTCTTTGAAAAAATAAAGATATTTGAAGCGCCTATGCACTGCCCTGCCGCCTTCATTGCTTCAATAAGCATAGCGGTGCGCTCCTTGGGACGGCAAAACGCCCTTATCATCAAATTGTAGACCTTTGCCGCGCCGCCCGACATATTCAGCGAGTCCAATCCGTTGGGATCGGGGGAACAGTTGTAAAGCCCCATCGACATTGTAAGCGAATAGTGCATAAAGCACGCGCCGCCGCTCTTCGCCGCCTCGGACATGGCAACGGAAGCCTCTCTGTAAACCTCCTCGGTCTTTTCCCCGGTTTTAAACCGTGAAACGCCGACGCTTACCGTAACCGGCTCGCCCTCGTAAATATAGTCGCGGATAACGTTGACAACACGCCGCGCGGTGCTATCGAGCTGCTTTGTTTCGGTAAAGCTGAGATACATCAAAAACTCGCCGTCACGCACACGCGTAACCACGCTGTCTCGTTCCGTGGCGCAAATGCCCGAGATTATTTTGCCGATGACCTTTTGCAGATAATCGCCGTATTCCAAACCCAAACGCGTTACAACATCCCGAAACTTATCTATCCCTATGCACAAAAGCGCCGCGTTGTTATAGCGTCTTGTGCCGCCGCGCTTTTCGGCGACGCAGTCGCGGAACAAGTCCGGAGAACTCATTCCCGTAAGCTCGTCTCGTCTGTCGTTGGTGTTGTCGGTAACGCCGCCCTTTTCCTGAGTAACGTCAAGCGTGCGCCCCACGACCTTAACCGGATTGCCCGCGTCGTCATAAACGGTTTTGCCCTCGTATCTAAGCCATATCAAGCTGCAATTGTCGCTTATTACGCGAACGTCGCAGAATACCTCTTTTTTTCCCTGCTTAAGTTCGTCGCAGTAGCGCTTGAACACGGGCAGGTCGTCCGTACAGACTAATCCCCAGCTCAATATCGAATCACGAAAATGCACGATAGGCTCAAGGTTGTTTTCAAATCTTCCGTTCAGTTTTTTGTATTGATAGCAAGTATCGGTGGCGATATCATACTCCCACAGCCCGAAATTTGTGTATTCCGACGATATTTTTGTTTTAAGCTGCTCCGCTTGAAGTGCGATACTCAATCTTTTTATCTCTTGTTTTGCTTTTTCAAACTCCTCCAAAATGTCTTCGGACACAGCCATCACCCCCGATTATTTATTTTTTATATAAGCGTTTTTTCCGTTGTCTCCGGACGAAAAACACAACCGCCCATATTATCATTATAACTTATTACAATGATAATGTCAAGCGGTTGCGAAATTTTATGGATTTTGCACAAAAACTAATGTTCAAACAGAGAAATGTAAAATTGTTTTTGTCTATAATTACTTGATTTGCGTAAAAATCATGAGTTTATTGTTCTTCGGAATGTTCCTCCAGATCCTTAAACCACAGTTCCTCGAAGTCTTTCATAGGCATGGGCTTCGCGAAATAGTAACCCTGAATAAGATCGCAGTTTATTTCGTCGAGGAACTCCACTTGATCGAGCGTTTCAACGCCCTCGGAAATGACGTGCATACGAAGCTTTTTCGCCAAATCGACGACTGTCGTGATAACGGCGCGCCCTTTGTCGCTGTTCACCGTACCGTTAAAAAACTCTCTGTCTATTTTCACCACGTCGGCTGGTATATCTTTAAGCATATTCAGCGAGGAATAGCCCGAGCCGAAATCGTCAATGGAAAGCTGAAATCCGATATCGTGCAGCTTCTGCATAACCTGAAGCAAAAGCTCGGCGTTATCGTTGAATACCGTTTCCGTGATCTCAAGCTCCAAACAATCATAAGGAATGGAATACTTATCAACGATCTCGCGCAGCCGCCAGATGTAATCGTCATGCGTTAAGTGCATACGCGACTGATTTACGGAAATGACCACGGGTTTAAGTCCCTTGTCAAACCAACGGCGCATCGCCTTACAGACCTCCTCCAAAATGAAAAAGTCCAGTTCTACCACGAAACCGTTTTTCTCGGCTATCGGAATAAATTGATCGGGAAAAACGAAGCCGAAATCGGAGCTTTTCCAGCGTATCAGTGCCTCTCCGCCCTCTATACGGCGCGAACGCGCACCGTATTTCGGCTGAATGTAGCACATAAACTCTCCGTTTTCAAGCGCCGCGGGCATAACGTTCTCGAAATCCTTTTCGCGCATTGCCTGCTCGCGTATCTTGCCGTCATAAAACGCTATAGCGCTGCGATGCAAACCTTTTATCGTCTTTTTGGCGATGTTGCAGCAGTCTATCGCCGCGTTGAAATCAATAAGTCCATACTTTTCTACGCATTGCTCCAGCCTGCAGACGCCCGCGCTGAACAAAACGGGATAGGACACAAACAACGAATTTCTGCGCCCGAATTCCTCAAAAATACTGTTTAAACGACCGATGACATCGCTGTCTGGCATATCGGGGAAGCAGCACGCAAAGTTATCGTCGGAAATGCGCGCGTAGGTCTCGCCGTTTTCCATGTGATCGCTCAGGGTCTTGTACATACGCTCCAGCATACGGTTGCCCTCCTCGTAGCCGAGCCTGTCGTTTATAAACTTGAACTTGTCGATATCCATAATGGCAAGCGTCCATTTAAGAGTGCCTGATTTTTTGATGGCTTTCATTGATTTTTCAATAAAAGTCTTTTTGGTCGCGCCGCCCGTAAGCGGGTCAATCTCAACGCGCCGTTTACTTTCAAGCGTTATCAGGATTATAATGCCCGCCGCTATGACCGCAGAGCCGGACAAGATCGCCACGAACAGCCCCGTTTTGGAATCGTCCCCGGATGAAATGTGCTCGACTGTTTCCACGATGTTGTAAACCTCCGCGATAAGATCGGAGCTGTTTATTCTAAGAAGAACATTCTCGGTTATTCCCACCAGACCCCTGTCCTCCGTGCGCAGCGCAAAGCACTCGGTGGAATAGATCGGCAGCACCCTCAATATCTCAAAGTCGGGATAATCGCCGCTCTTAATAGACATCGCGTCATAGCTGTTAAGGCACACGGCGTCACATTTTCCTGTTTGTGCAAGCATACAAGCTTCATCTATGGATTTTGTGGGCGTGATCTCCGCGTTCGGATAAAACATCCTCAGCTTGGAAACGTAATAGCTTCGCTCATCTACCGCTATGCTTGTCACTTCCTCCGCGCCGTCCTCGGGCTTTTTGCCCGCCAGCACCAGCGGAGAATTTACCGCGGGAGCCGTCGCATAACAATCCCGCTCTTTTTCCGTCTCCAGCAGTGTAACTCCGCCGTAGATCATATCTATTTCTTTTTTGTCGAGAGCCTCAAAGCAGCTGTCAAGATCATTAAACACCTTGACGTTTACTTTAAGCCCCGTCATTTCGGTGTATCTTTTTAAAAGCGAACCGACAACGCCGCCCAAGGTCCCGTTTTTGTGATCGTAGCACATCATAACATCGGTTTGCAGATTAAAACCGAGCGTTATCTCCGAATGAGTTTTCCGAAAATCACTTTCCTCATTATTATAAGCGAACTTCTGCGAACCGAAGTTCGACACATGCCGCTCATAAACGTCGCCGTAAAACATCGGATAATCCGTAAACAGCGTCAGCAGCCCGCTTTCCAATTTTGCGGCGGCGTCTTTGTCCGAGCTGCGTACAACAAATAATCCGGAAGCCGCGGTAAACCGATAAACTATGGTCTCATCATGCCAAGGTCTCAGGCAGTCCTTTACCACCGCGTCTATCTTGCCCGACTCAAAGTCCGAATACATCTCGGACAGCTCCTCATAAGGTACAAAATTCGCGCCCTCAATCTCGCTGTAAAAGAATTTTCCATCAATAAAGTAGTTTTGTTCGTCGCTCTTAAGATAGCCTATCGTCATTTGGCGAATAGTCGCCGCGTCATTTAGAACGGTATCCGCGTACTCTCCCTTGTCGTAAACGTAAACCGCGCTGAACCGCGAGATAAGCGAATTTCCCGTTGTTTTGAACAAGCTGCCGTCCGAACCTCCGAGCTTTTTTTCATAGAACTCACGCTCAAACTCGGTAACGCAGGGGATAATGTCGATCTTGCCGTTTTTCAGCATAGAAAAAAGCTCCTCGGCGGTGCCGTCAACGTAAATGTATTTATCGCCCGTATATTTTCCGATAGAGTTTAAGTAGTCGCACGCCAATCCCGAATACCCGTTCTCGGCTTTGTTTACGCCAAAAATCGGGTTCGCACCAACCTTATAGGTTTTGGGCTTTGCCGCAGCAAAGGCGCATTCCGGCCGAATCAAAATAAAAACCACCGACAGCAGCATAATGATCGCGGTTATTGCCGCCGACGCATTCGGTTTGCGAGTTTTAGTCATCAAAAAGTCCTCCAAAAGTACGGCTTGCCTTAAATATGGAAATGTACAATTTACAATTAGGGTATGCCGCTTCGCGTCGCATAATTTATTAAATCAGCGCGCAGCCGTAACTGTCAACTGTACATTGTCAATTGTCAATTGTCAATTGTCAATTGTCAATTGTCAATTGTTACAAGCCTATATTTTATTATAACATTTTCATATAGGTTTTTCAATACGGATTTAGAAATTTTTTCATATAGTGATGAAAATAATTCGATTTTTTGTGCATTCTGCACAATTTGTGAGCGTTTTCCAAACCGATTTTCTCTCAAACAAAGATTTGGTGATAATCTGTAAACAAACGGGTAAAAAATTAAAAATAATACTTGACTAATCGGCAAAAAAGTATTATAATAGATAAGTATAGGTAAAAAATCGGCAGATTGCCCAACATAAACGCTCGGCATAAATGCCGCAGGAATCAAGAAACGGAGTGAAAAATTTTTAATGAAAAAACAAATCGGAAAACCCGCGTTCTTTATTGTCTTTATTTTGATAATCGTTTTCGCGGTGCTGTCCACTATGGGAATAAGCACATACGACGGCGACAACAAAACTTCCATAGTCTGGGGAATTGACGATATCCGCTGGGGAATGGATATCAGGGGCGGCGTTAACGCGACGTTCACGGTGCCCGAGGATTACGCGGCGGAAAACACGATAACCGACGACGACCTTAATGCCGCGAAAGCGATCCTCGAGACGCGTTTGGTAAGCAAAAACATCAACGATTACGACGTGTATGTGGATTCGGCTACCAAATCCATAATCGTACAGTTCCCGTGGCAGAGCGACGACACGTCGTTCGACCCGCGTCAGGCGGTGCGCGAGATAGGCGAGACCGCTATGCTGACGTTCCGCGAAAAGCACGAGGTGGACGACGAGGGACTTCCCACGGGAGACACGGAAAACATAATTCTTACGGGTTCGGATGTTGAAAGCGCGAAAGCGGGCTATCAAAATTCGGACAACAACTCCACGGGACAGTACATAGTTCAGTTGAATTTTAAAGATTCGGGCAAGGAGAAATTCGCCGAGGCTACCGGCAGACTTATAGGCGAATCCATTTCCATTTGGATGGACGACGTCTGCATAAGCTATCCGACAGTAAATTCAAAGATATCCGACGGCAGCGCCGTTATAGAGGGTGACTTCACCGCCGACGAAGCGACGGAGCTTGCAAACAAGATAAACGGCGGTGCGCTGCCTTTCAAGCTTGAAAACAGCAGTCTTTCGACCATTTCGCCGATACTCGGCACGGGTGCGCGCGACGCTATGGCGATAGCGGGTCTTATCGCGTTTATACTTATCGCGATATTTATGATAATCTATTACAGACTTCCCGGATTTGTGGCGGTTGTCGCACTTACGGGACAAGTCGCGGGTATGTTCGCGGCGATAACGGGCTTCTTCGGATTTAACAACGCTTCCTCGCTTACGCTTCCGGGTATCGCGGGTATCATACTTTCAATAGGTATGGGCGTTGACGCGAACGTTATCTCGGCGGAGCGTATCAAAGAGGAGCTTAAAGCGGGGCGCACGATCGACGGCGCGCTCAAAAACGGCTTCTCGCGCGGCTTTACGGCGATACTCGACTCCAACCTCACGGTTATTATCGTGGCTCTTATCCTTATGGCGGTGTTCGGAACATGGTTCGGCGCTTCCACCGAGGGTACGGTTTACTCGTTCGGCTACACATTGCTCGCAGGCGTTATCATGAACTTCATTATGGCTTGCTGGGCTACGCGTATAATGACGATAGGTCTTTCTAAGTTCAAGTGCTTCAGAAAGCCCGGCTTCTACGGCGTATCTTCCGCGGAGCTTCAGCAGGGCGACGCCGAAAAGGGCAAGGATACCGTTCAGACTATTGAAGTTAAGGCGAAAACCAATATTGATTTCGTAGGCAAGAGAAAGATCTTCGTTATTATATCGGCTGCGGCGTTCGCTTTGACGCTCTTGTTCTCGTTTGTTTTGGGCGTTCACGTTGACATTCGCTTTAAGGGCGGTACGATCATGACCTACTCTTATGAGGGTGAAGTCTCCACAGATGATATCAAGGCAACGGTGGAAGAACTCGGCACGCCTCGCGCTACGGTGACGACGGGTACGAGCTTTACGGGCGGATTGAATACTTTGACGGTGTCTTTCGCTCAAGACGAGAAAATGGACGATGAAATGCTGGAAAAGGTTTCCGACAAGCTTGTTGAAGCATATCCCGACAACAAGATCGCAAATATCGACACCACGAACGTTTCCGCGTCGGCAGGTTCGCAGTTCTTGGTTTCCTGCGTAATTGCGGTTGCAATCGCGTTTGTACTGCTTGTAATTTATATAGCGTTCAGATTTAAGAAAATCGGCGGCTGGAGCGCGGGCATTATCGCAATATGCTGTCTGCTTCACGACGTTATCCTCACCTACGCGGTTTACATCGTAACGGGAATGTCGCTCGACTCCAACTTTATGGCGGTAATCTTGACGCTGCTCGGCTACTCCATTAACAACACGATCATCACTTACGACCGCCTGCGTGAAAACCGCGCTAAACACGGCGGCAAGATCTCCGACAGAGATTTGGTAAATCTCTCGATAAATCAGACGCTTTCACGTTCTATCATCACAACGGCGACTACCGTTACGGCAATGATATCCATTGCGATAGTTTGCTCGCTGCGCGGCGTTACCTCGATACTCTCGTTCGCAATTCCGCTTGCTTTCGGTATGTTGGTGGGCTTCTACTCATCGCTGTGTCTGGCGGGACCGCTTTGGATATGGCATCAAGAGAACAAGGCTAAAAAACGCGACGAAGCTAATAAAGCAAACGCCGAGAACTGATCCTAACAATTAAATATTATAAGAAAACCCCCGAAATCAAAAGATACCGGGGGTTTCTTTTTGCGCGGCTAAAATTTGTTTCAAATAAAAACAACGCTTTCTCCCACGCTTCGCGGGGGAGAAAGCGAAAAAATATACCCGAGGTTGTTTTTCTGCGTTCAAATCATATCTCGCTGCGGTTTTCAAGAGCCTTAACAAGCGTTACGTCGTCAGCAAACTCCAACGCGGAGCCTGCGGGCAAGCCGTATGCCAGCCGCGTCACCTTAATATTCATGGGCTTTATCAGTCTGCCGATATACATTGCGGTCGCCTCGCCCTCAACTGTGGGGTTGGTCGCCATGATCACTTCGTTTACATCGCCAAGCCGCGCGAGAAGCTCCTTTATTTTCAGATCTTCCGCGGTAACGCCGTCCATCGGAGACAGCAGCCCGTGAAGAACGTGATACAAGCCCTCGTAGCCGCCCGAGCGTTCAAACGCGGAAACGTCCTTGGGGCTTTCAACTACGCAGATCTGGTCGTGACGGCGGTTTTCATCGGAGCAAAGCTCACAGATATCGCGCTCGGTGAAGTTTTGACAGCATTTGCAAAGCTTGACGCTTTTCCGCGCTTTCACAATGTTTTCCGCAAATTCCCGAACGTCCCCCTCGGGCAAATTCAGCATATAATACGCGAGCCGCTGAGCGGTTTTAATTCCAACTCCGGGCAGCTTCGCAAACTGCTCCGCCGCCAAAGCCAGCGGCAAAGATACAAATTCCGACATAATTTTCCTTTCCTTAAAAAAGCTTAAGTTTAACACGAAACTCGCGGTCGATACGCGCGTTTCGGAAATTTTCGGGAAGCTCCTCTTCCGCGTTCGCGAAATAAACGACGATCTTCGACGAGTTTTCCGCGCCGATCTTCGGAACGCCGGAATAAAGCGCGATGTCAGCGGTAATATCGGGGCTGTCCGCCGAAACGGAAGCGAAACCGGCGCCGCATTCCGAAAAAGAACTGTCCTCGGGCGGCGGCTCGGTGTTCAGTTCGGGAAGCAGACCCGCGGCAAGGTCGTTCGTCAAAACGGTTTCCACAGGCAGCATCTCCGACAGCTCCTTTACTGCCAGCGCGCCGCCGTAATCCGCGTCGTAAGCCGCAATTCTCGTGATTTTAACCGCGCCGTACTGCCGAAGAACGCTCGAAACGCTCTCCGAAAGTCCGTCGCCGCCGCCCGAAATAAACACCGCCGCAGTGTTCTTATTGAACACGATTGCCGCCGAACTGTAAGTATTTCCGACAAAACGAACCTCACAGCGGTTTGAAACAATAATTACCGAAGCCGCCGCAATGAGCGCCAACGGCAAAACCGTCACTTTCAGCAGCTTCACAAAGGCTTTCAAGTCCGAAAACGAAGCTATTGCAATAAGGAGCGCCAGCACCGTCGGCAATACCCACGCGCCCTTATATCCCAACGGCAGCGACAAGGCTCTGTTCCCGCCGAAAAGCTCCGCGGCGGCTGCCGCAAGCTTCATCAGCCAATGAATGGGCACGGCGCAGACCACCAAATTCGACATACCCAAAATCAGCATAAATATCATCGAGACCGCCATGATCGGCGCGAAAAAAAGCGAAGTAAGCCAACCGACGAGCGAAACGCTTTTGAACGCCGCCGCGCATATCGGAGCCGTGCAGACCGACGCGCAGACCGAACAGGAAACGACCGTGACGACAGGCGGCAAAATCGGTTCCGCCTTGTTCGGGATAAACTCGCGCAGCTTTTCGGAAAGCGCGGGACCTATCACTCCCACGCCCAAAACTCCCAGTGCTGACATCGCAAAACCAACGTCCAAAACCGTCTGCGGCGAGAAAAACGATATTACCGAAACGGCGGCGCACAACGAGTTCAGCGGATGAGATCTTCTGTGCAGAAGCTCCGCCGCGCCATGAACCAAAAACATCGCCGAAGCGCGGACGACCGACGGCGAAAATCCGTAAAACAGCAGTCCCAGCGGCGCGAACATCAGCGAAAACAAAACCCGCAGCCATCGCCTGCGGTTTGGGATAAGCATAAGAACCGCCGCCGCGAGCACCGCGAAATGCGAACCCGAAACCGCCGTGTAATGCGCCGCGCCGCTCACGCGAAGCTGCTCCTTGATTTTCGGCGTGGCTCTGCTTTCCTCGCCGAAAAGTATCAACGAGGCCATCTCCTCGCTTTCACCGTCCAGATTTCCGTAAAGCCGCCCGCAAAACTCCTCGCGAAGCCCTCTGAAAAACGCCGACGCGCCCGTTCCCCTATATTCTTCAAAGCTCACGCTTTCAACAGTTCCCGAAAGAAGAATGCCCCACGCAAGATTTTCAGAACTGTCCTCGGCTTTTTCAAGCGATACGGTCACATCGGCGACGCTGTCCTCCGCCAGCGGCTCGGGGCAGCTTAGCCGAACCTTTGTTGATCTTCCGTCCAGCTTGATACCCGCAATGATCTCCTCGGCAAGCTCCGACGACTTGGCGACCTCTTGTACATAAATCCGCGCGCTGACGGTTTTTCCTGCGAATTCCAAAACGGGTTCGACATAAAGCGCCGTATACAACATCATAACAACCGCGCCGCACACCGCTCCCACGGCGCACAAAACAGCTTTTCGCTTTTTTACGGCAAAATAAATCAAGGCGGCGAGAGCGGCTGCGAAAACGATCGCACCCGACACACCGCCGCCGAAATATACCGTCAACATTCCCGCCGCGAAAAACGGCGCAAATCTCACAAATGGATAAGAAATGAGTACGGACTTATCTCTTTCAATCACTTGAGACTTAAAGTCAAATCAGTCCGGGGAGCGTTACGCCGCCTGTTACTTTTTCCATCTCTGCCGCGCCGTAATCCTCTATCTCCTGAATGGTCTCGTTTACGCCGCTGATAATGAGATCCTGAAGCATCTCGATATCATTGGGGTCAACCGCCTCGGGCTTGATCGTTACGCTTTTAATTTTCTTGTCGCCCGTCATCACGATCTCCATAACTCCGCCGCCGACTTGCTTTGTAAACTCCTTCTGTTCAAGCTCGTCCTGAACGCGGGTGATGTCCTCCTGCATTTTCTGGGCTTTTCTTACCATTTGGTTCATATTGGCGTTGCCGCCCTGATATCCCTGGGGAAGTCTTGATTTCATAATAAAATGTCCTCCGTTTTATTTTTCTTGAATTTCTATACCAAACTGCCGAGCCTTGCCCAACAGTATTTCCAGCTTACTTTTATTTTCCTCGGAGCCGTCGTCCGACTTCGCGGCGGTGATTTTCAGCTTAACGGGAAATCCCAATTTTTCCGAGATCATTTTCTCCGCGCTGTCAAGCTCCTCGTCTTTGACATTATTCAGCAACAACCCGTTTGAAGAAAAGACCTCCAAAACGTTTCCGCTAAGCTTCGCCAAAGAGCCGTCGAACATTGCCGCGTTCATCATATCCATTTTGGAGACCACTGCCTGCCACTGCTTTTCGGTGATCTCGTTCGGGAGTTCTTTGCTTTCCGAGCTTTCTTTAACGGATCCTTCAAAAGAGCCTGCTGTTTCGGGAACTTCATCGGAAAGCGGCGCGGGCACCTCCTCAACAGGCGGCGCGGAAACCTCCTCAATGGGCGGTGCGGAAGCCTCCTCAACAGGGGGCGCGGAAGCCTCCTCAACAGGGGGCGCGGAAGCCTCCTCAATGGGCGGCTCGTCCGAATTTATCGGATAATCGTTGCTTAAAAAGCTGTCCGGCGGCGCGGGTTCTTCCCATGGCGGGGGCGGAGTTTGTTCCGCCGGCTCGGTTTGTTTTTTTGCGCCCGACAGAAGCTCTGTCGTCTGATCGATAAGCGCTTGCGTGCGCTTCGCCGCCATACGCTCGCGCTCCGACATTTCCTCGTAGGTTTTCGGAACGAAATCGTCCTTTGGCGGTTCTTGTATCCGAATTACGGGCTGTGCGGGCTTCGCCGACTGCGGAGATACTTTCGGAGAATATCCCTCCGAGAAAACACCCGCGCCCGTGCACATTTTAACGAGACACATCTCCGCTAAAGTCTTGCGCTGTTTGGTTTTCCCTATGTTATCCTCGCACTGCTGCAAAAGCGTAAGACAGCGGAGTATCTTTTCCAAATCGTAAAGGTTCGCGGTGCGAGCTATATTCTCGTAGTCCTCGGGAAGCGCGGAGAGCAGATCGGTATCGCTCGGCGCGGTCTTAAAAAGCATAAGATCGCGGTAATGCGTTGACAGCTCGTCTATTACAAGCGCGAGGTCTTTGGAATTTTTATGCAGTTCTCCGAGAAGTCTTATGCAGCCCGCCGCGTCCTTTTGAGCCACCATTTCCGAAAACGCGAACAGGTGTTTGTTATCGGCAACGCCAGCGCAGTCGCGCACGGTCTGCGAAGTAATATGTTCATCGGCGCTTACGCAGCGATCCAAGATCGACAGAGCGTCGCGCATTCCGCCGTCGGAGAGCCTTGAAATAAGCTCCGCGGCGTCCTTATCCAAGGAGACGTTTTCCTTTTCCGCGACCTCAAGAAGCCGTTTGGCGCTTTCCTCAACGTCCACGCGCTTGAACTCAAACCGCTGGCAGCGTGAGCTTATCGTCGCGGGAACTTTATGAAGCTCCGTTGTCGCCAAAATAAACTTGACATGCGGCGGCGGTTCTTCAAGCGTTTTCAGCAGCGCGTTGAAAGCCGCGGGCGACAGCATGTGCACCTCGTCGATTATATAAACGCGGTATTTGCAGCTTACCGGCGTATACGCCACCTCGTCGCGAAGCTGGCGCACATCGTCCACGCCGTTATTTGAAGCCGCGTCCATTTCCACGATATCCGTAGCTTCTCCGCCTAATATCTCCTTACAGCGTTCGCACTCAAGGCACGGATTGCCGTTTTGCGGATCTAAGCAGTTCACCGCCATCGCCATTATTTTGGCGCACGTGGTCTTGCCCGTTCCGCGCGAGCCTGTAAACAAATAGGCGTGCGCCGCAGTGCCGTTTGCCACTTGATTTTTCAGGGTCGTTGTAATATGCTCCTGCGAGATAACGTCGTCGAACGTTCTCGGACGGTATTTTCTGTACAGCGCAAGATACAACCCATCACCCCCATAGCGCACAGTATTCGGCGCGGCATAACAAACGCTCCCGATCATGGGAACAGACTTGCTGCGGCACACAAGGAAATCCGCTTAATGCTGCTCGGTTCCCCGCCTGACATGGTTCACAGCACCTTGTTGCACAGGGTCTGCCCCCATGATCCGAAGCATTTGCAATATACCTTTTTATATTATACAACTTTTTCTCAAAAAAATCAAGGGGTTTTTTCGATTTTTTTCATATTGTCGAATACACACGTTCCAATACAGCTTTTGCGAATAATTCTTTGCAAACTCCGAAAAGCGCGTCGGCTTGCAAAAAAATGTGTTTTTTCGTTAGAACGTTTAAATTGCGGCGCAAAATTCGGAAAAGGTTTTTAGAAATGGGCTTGAATAAATTTCCAAAAAAGGGCAAAACTAGCATTAGCCCGAATTTATGAAAGCGAAAGGAATGTTGCTATGAAAAGGAAAAACAACTCATCTAAAACCACATGGATAATCGCGGCTTCGGCGGGCGCGGCGGTGGTTGCGGTGACGATGATCGCGGCTTACCGCTCAACGGTAAAAGATCTCGTGCCGACAAGCCTGCCCGAGCCGTCCTCCGTCTTGGAGCAGACGTTCTCGTTCCCCGCGCCGAGCGCGTCCGACGTGCCCGTGCAGAATACGGTATCGGACGTTCCGATAAACGGAGACGCTGACAGCGAACCGACGGAAAGCGGCGCGGTGCAGGCGAACAAACCCATAGTCGCCGACGTTGGTAATATTATGCCCGTTGAAGGCGAGATCTCTCACGAGTTCAGCAACGGCGAGCTTGTCAAGTCCGAAACGCTCGGAGTTTGGAAAACTCACGACGGCTGCGATATCCTCTGCGATATCGGCACGGACGTGAAGTCGATGTCCGAGGGCGTGGTGAAAGAGATCAAGGACGACCCGCTTTGGGGAGTATATGTGCTCGTCGAGCAGAACAACGGTCTCGACGTTCAGTACTGCGGTCTCGCCAAGGAGCTTAACGTCAAAGCGGGACAGGCGGTGAAGCAGGGCGAGATACTCGGCAAGACCTCGGACACCAACCAGTGCGAGATACTCCAGCCGCCGCATTTGCACTTAGGCGTAAAACAAGGCGGAAATTGGATAGACCCGCTCTCCGTTGTGAAACGCTCGGAAGAATGATCGTAATTCGGGCGCCGCGAAGCCTTTCGCGGCTACATAATAGTAAACGAAATTTGCCGTTTACTATAAAATCGGGCGGAATATTGTGCAAAATATACTATATTTAGTGTTATATTTTGAACAAAGCGATAAAATTACAAAAAAACATTTGACAAACGAGAAGAAATATGAGACAATATAATTAGGGTTATCTGCGGTTCTCCCCGCCCCGGGCGGGGAAAGCCGCCGTTAAACTTCCTTAAGATTATCTCTTGTCTCTAAAGTATACGGACATTTGGAGTGTTGATCATGCAATTTATAAAAAGAATTATTTCGCTGTTGACGGCGCTGCTTTTCGCTTTCTTCAATACAGCGGGTTTTACAAGCCTTACGGTGTTTGCCGAAGCGTCGGACGGTACAAGCGAAACCAACGAAATCGACGGCAGCGGAGAAGATTTTGAAAGTCTTTACGGCAGCGCGGATTACGTTCCCGACGACGGAGAATATCAGCGGTGGTCGGGGGCAACGGCGTTTAAGGACGGCGTAGATTACTACATAGACAAACCCGTAAAGCTCTCAAAGGAAAAGCACATAAAACTCCCGCAAAACAGCAAGCTGGTTATAAGGAACAACGGCTCGCTGACGGTTTATTCCGACAGCAAGCTCGATATCAAAGGACAGCTTATCATAGAGCCGTCCGCTAAACTTGCCGTTTCGGGTGAACTTGCCGCGCTGCAAGGCTCCGAGATAATGAACTACGGCACATTCTGCGCGACAAAAAGCTCGTCGGCTCACATTTCCTCAACGTTTCTTACGGGGAACAAAGGTATATCCGCTTTCTCGGGAAATGTGAAAATTTACGGGCAGGGCGCGGCGGCAAACTGCGGCAGACTGACGTTTGCGCAAAAATCCGAGACGACGGTTTCCGGCAAGATGGTCTGCGCGAAAAACGGAATGATCTTCCAAAAAGGCGCACTCACCGTCACAATGAACGGAGAAATACGCTCCGAGGGGGCGCTTTATTTATATAACAACGCAGTGGTAAGCGGCGATGTAACGCTTGAACCGGGGTCCGCGCTCCACCGTTTGGACGGCGGAAAAATCACGCTGACAAAATGCGGAAAGCTGATCGACCGCCGCGGAGAACGTTCCGCGAACAGCGCTCAAATAACGGACAAGCCCTCCGAATATGACGCGGAGCCGGAGAAAGTGGCGTGGAAAGGCATTGACGTTTCGCGCTATCAAGGCGCTATCAACTGGGAGCGCGTGAAAGCCTCGGGCGTGGATTTCGTTATTCTGCGTTCTTCGATAGGCGACGGCTCGGATTATATATCGGGCGAGGATATTCGTTTCGCGAAAAACGCCGTCGATGCAAAGGAAGCGGGGCTTATGGTGGGCGCGTATCACTATCTTTGGGCGGAAACCGTCGCCGACGCGCGAAAAGAAGCGAGGTTCTTCATCAAGACCATTTCGCCCCACAAGCTTGACTTCCCCGCCGTTCTCGACTTTGAGGAGCCGTCTCAACAGGAAAATCTCACCACCGCCGAGCGCACCGCAATAGCGAAAGCGTTTATGGAAGAGGTCGAAAAAGCGGGATACTACCCCATGCTCTACACCAACAAGAACTGGGCGGTAAACTATCTTGATATGGACGAGCTTGCCGAATACGACCTGTGGGTAGCCGAATGGCAGTCAAGCCCCACCTACGGCGGCGATTACGGAATATGGCAATATACCGCCGCGGGCAAGGTGTCGGGCATTGACGAAGAAATAGACGTCGATCTTGATATCTGCACGAAAAATTACCGCAAGCTGATATTGGACGGCGGCTACAATCATCTCAAATAACTTGCGGCAACAACAAATCCCCCGACAGCGATAAAGCCTGTCGGGGGATATTCATTTAACGAATACTCTTTACTTCGACTTATTCTTGATATATTCGTCCATAGCCTTAGCCGCCGTTTTGCCCGCGCCCATAGCGAGGATTACGGTAGCCGCTCCGGTAACCGCGTCGCCGCCCGCGAACACGCCCTCGCGGGAGGTCGCGCCGCTCTCGTCGGCAATGAAACAGCCGTGCTTATTCGTATCAAGACCCTTTGTGGTGTTACGGATAAGCGGGTTGGGAGACGTGCCTATCGACATTACCACACAGTCCACGTCAAGCGTGAACTCGCTGCCGGGCTTTTCAACAGGACGGCGGCGACCCGAAGCGTCGGGTTCGCCAAGCTCCATTTCAACGCACTTCATGCCTGTAACGAACTTGTGCTCGTTACCAAGGATCTCAACGGGATTGTTGAGGGTCTTGAAGATAATTCCCTCCTCCTTAGCGTGCTCTATTTCTTCGTTACGCGCGGGCATTTCCGCTTCGCTTCTTCTGTAAACTATGTAGACCGTTTCCGCGCCGAGACGCTTTGCGCATCTTGCCGCGTCCATAGCAACGTTACCGCCGCCGACTACCGCTACGGAAGTATTCTTTTTAATAGGTGTATCCGAGTCGTCCTTGTACGCTTTCATCAAATTTACGCGCGTTAAAAACTCGTTCGCCGAATAAACGCCCTTGAGGTTCTCGCCGGGGATATTCATAAATCTCGGCAGACCCGCGCCCGAACCTATGAAGATCGCTTCAAAACCCTGCTCGAACAGCTCGTCCACTTCGATAGTACGACCTACAACAACGTTTGTCTCGACCTTAACGCCTAGCTCCTTAAGATTATCAACCTCGTGCTGAACAATCGACTTCGGAAGTCTGAATTCGGGAATTCCGTAAACCAAAACGCCGCCCGCCAAATGCAGAGCCTCGAAAATCGTCACGTCGTAGCCCATTTTTGCGAGGTCGCCCGCGCAAGTCAAACCCGAAGGTCCCGCGCCGATTATCGCGCACTTATGACCGTTCTTCGCGGGGGCTTGGGGTGCTTCCGTGCAGTGAGCGTTATGCCAATCGGCTACAAAGCGCTCCAAACGTCCGATACCCACAGGCTCGCCCTTAATTCCGCGAACGCACTTGCTTTCGCACTGCGTTTCCTGAGGACATACGCGTCCGCACACCGCGGGCAGCGAACTCGATTTGGAAATTATTTGATACGCACCCTCGTAATCCTTTTCCTTAACCTTGGCGATAAAATCGCCGATATCTATACCAACGGGGCAGCCCGTTTTGCACGGCATATTTTTACAGTGCAGGCAGCGCTCCGCTTCGTCAAGAGCCATCTCCTCGGTATAGCCGAGAGCTACCTCTTGGAAATTTTTATTCCGAACGTCAGGCTCCTGTACGGGCATTTCGTTCTTTTTCAAACTCATATTAGGCATTTCTATTCTCCTTATTTTAATAAAGCGAAAAACCGCTCTCTTCGCTTCGCTACGTTCGCTAGCTGACTGACATCTCCTACGCTTCGCTGCGGCAATGTCAGTCGCTTTTTTCACTTTGCTGATCTTAAAAAAGCGAAAAACCGCTCTCTTCGCTTCGCTCCGTTCGCTAGCCGACTGACATCTCCTACGCTTCGCTGCGGCAATGTCAGCCGCTTTTTTCACTTTGCTGATCTTAAAAAAGCGAAAAACCACTCTCTTCGCTTCGCTCCGTTCGCTAGCCGACTGACATCTCCTACGCTTCGCTGCGGCAATGTCAGCCGCTTTTTTC